>NZ_CP032317.1:3000000-3600000 GCF_003574965.1 Hymenobacter oligotrophus
CGCCGGCCCGAGGAAGACAAGCTGGCGCGCATCTGCTGGAACACCCACGACTGGCAAACCCCCTCCGGTCCGGAAGGGAAAAGCCAGGCGGCCGGCTCGCACGAAAGCGACGCGTTCGGCGGCTTCGGCGGCGAGGAATGGCTTTTCGACTTCAGCCGTCTGTGGAAGGGTTACCACTACGCGTTCCTGCAGCCGCTCAACACCGACTCCGACGTGTACGGCGGGCGGGTGATGAACATCCGCTTGTTTACCCGCAACGCGGACACGGGCGAGTACTTTTACGTGGGCCGCATCCGGCAAGCCGAAATCCTGACCGACCAGCAAGTAACCCAATCGCGGGCCCACGCGGATGCCCAGGGATGGCTGGACGGCATGCGCCACGAGTTAAGAGCCGCCGGCAGCGCCGGCACCTTCGATCCGAAAATGTTCGGCCGGGGCCCGTTCAACCTCCGCTTCAAGCCCGAGCAGGTCGAGCGCCCGGCCACCCCCGACGGGCTGGTACGCATCGAGGACATCAGCACGTGGACGGACAGCCAGCGGTACGTGTTGTTCGACGACGTGTCGCCGGACGAGACCTACACTCCATCCTGGCAGCGGAACGCCCCGCCGGTGGCGCCCCAGGTCGTTCTCAACCCTCGCACCAAACGCGGCGCCACCGCCCGCGCCCGCCACGTCCAAGCCCGCAGCATCGAACTGCGCGCCCTGCACGAGCAGGTGCAGTCGCGGTTAATCAAGCACCTGCGGCAGCAGTTTCCGGGGGAGGAAGTGGTCAAGGAAGCCTTAATTAAGCCGTTTAACAGCTACATCGACGCGGTCCGCCGGCCGGCCAGCGGCCGCGATGTGTTCTACGAAGTGAAGGTGCTGCCTACGCTCAAGGCCTGCATCCGGGAAGCGCTGGGGCAGCTGCTGGAATACGCGTGCTGGCCCGACCAGGTGTTGTCGCGCGAGTGGGTCGTGGTTTCTTACCACCCCGCCACCGCCGAATCCACGCGCTACTTAAATAAGTTGCGGGCGGAATTCAACCTGCCCGTGGAATATCTGCAAATCCCCCTAACCTAGAAGTTGAATGCGCGAACTACCCCATAAGAATCTAGGCGGAGGTTTGCTGCATGCAGGCGAACAAGAGTGTTCCTTTCCCGGATGAGCCCCATTAATTACCTAGTTTGTGTTAGACATAACCGGGACCAGTGTGAACTTAATAGGCGACAAACTGCTATTTACACAGCGTTTTCGCCACATAGCCTATTCGCCCATCTACACTAACCTTATAATAACGTGGATTATTATCCTCAATCACGTTAACGATGGATGTCAACGGGCATAGATAGACTTGGTCTGCATCAATGTGGGGCGCAGACCTAAGCGGCACTCCTATAGGGGAATCGAAGTGTGTTCGGTACTTGTATTTCACATTGCTCTTTTCCACAACAGTAGTCTCTCTACCAAATGACCCGTAGAGAGATGTAACCTGAGTGAGGGCGGATTTATTTGTGGTGGATGTGCTATTAGTAGGTTGGCGATATGTATATGGGCTGGTAGTATTTCCTACTTGGCTTTCTATTAAAAATCCTTTGGAGATATAACCTGTATACCCATGCGCTTGCACTTTACAATAAATGTCATTCACGTCCTCAATAACATATACGGTTGAATTTCTGAGGCACGTATAAATTTCTGCGGATGATACTGCTGGTGCTGCCCTTAACGGTACATCCATAGGAGACTGGATTCGATAAGTACCGCTGGAAATTCTACGGACTGTAGCGGTCGTTGAACTACGACTGGCAGATGATCTAGATGTCCCTGTTGAAGCGGGTACATAGGTGGGAGGACTCGTGCGCCGCCTGCCTCCAGTGACTAGCCCAGTATTCGGGTTATAGTTACCGGGATAGCTATAGTTATCTGTAACTGTGTGATTAGGTGATGTTCTATAATGAGGCTGTACATAGGTTCCATCCCTACGTGTATAGCCTTTAACATAAACTTGAGCAAAGCTCCCGTAAGCAATACACTCAATCACTATAACAAGCCAAAGGCAGAATGTAGAAATTTTCATTGCATATAATTTTGTGAAAACGAATATATATAAAAAGCGATTTTTACCTCGCTCACTTTAAAACTGGGCCATATGGATACCTATTGAAAGGACATGGGACACTTACACTTCGCCGGAAAGCAGGATGAATATGTGGATAGTTATCAGGCCTCATAGCAGCCAAGTGGGCATGAAAAAGCCCCGCTGCTGTGTTGAGCGGGGCTTTAGAATACTTAGCCTATTTGGAATGAGACAAACTTCAGAATGAGCATAAGGGCAACAGCACTGAAGACTAGTCTTCGTCCTGGAATGTCACCGGGCAATGTCCAGCGTCTCAACACTGGAATAAAACCGATTGTATACTCCATGACCAGGTAGATAGCACTGAACACCATCCCAAATGAAGCCAAATAAGACAGCAGATGATGCATAGTATTCATGGCTTAACAACGCTTGAAATCAGTTAATTAGTTCTCAAGTGCGTCTTATTGCTTCTCCTGCTTTTCGTCGGCTGGGGACGCAGGTTTAGAGCTGGATGCTAAAGTAGCAGAAGTTTTACCGCTTGTCAAAGAAGCAGTTTTGGTAGTGTCTGCCTTCCCTGCCGAAGCAGAATCACTAGCTTGAGAGGCAGGCTCCTTTCCTTCCACTATACGCAGGGCATCTAAGGTGAGTTTGGCGTCAACTTTACTCATCTTCCCTGACAAAATAGTGTTGATGTTTTCCTGCTTGTGATACTCTTTGTAGAAGCCCAGTAATTCGTGAGTCAGTTGTCCAGATTCCATGTGCACCTTAACCCCAGTCTCCGTTATCTCTAGATCACCCTTGTCAAGTGCGAAGTAGGAAGCGCAAACCAAGAACACGGTCAGCATCTTATTCTTGCTGATAAATTCAAGTACGCCCTTAGATTGAACGTTTTGTCTAACATCAATCTCGCGAAAGGCTTCGTCAATGCCAGCGCTCAAGCGGAATTCTTCCGCAAGTTGAAGAAGGATGCTTCCCATTGGGAAGTAGTCGTTGCCATTGATGGCTCCCTCTGAATCAATATTCAATCTGAAATGCGTTTTGCCGTTCTTCGTGTAAAGGGCGTGCATTTCTCTGTCAATGAAACTCGCGTATTGGTTTAGCTTAGAGAGAGCTTGTGGCGCACGGAAAGCCTGATACAAGTTGGAGTCCAAGTCGTAAAAGTCCTTTTCGACAATCCATCTCACGGGCCGACGTTTCCTGTAAATTTCTTCGTCATCAAAAGATGCGGAGTCAACCTCAAACGGCGCACCATCAGTAACAACACCAAAAGCGTACTTGGATGACCCGCTAGTGGGCATGACAACAACGTCACCAGCCTTCATTTCCTCAAAAAACCGGAAGAATAAGCCAGCAGGCTTACCTATGGTTTTGTTATCGAACTCCTCTGGGTACTTGGCAATAATCGCTTTTACCAATTCATTGTAGGGGTTCGGCTCGTGGTCTAATGCTTTTTTGATTTGAGGCCAACTCACAAGATTATAACCAATCCCTACGCTGTTGCTGTAGTGAAAGTCATCGTAAAATTTCCCGCGGTTAGTTCTGATAAACCAGTATTGGCGCTCAGCGTCAATCTCGGGGACTCGGTCAGCAATTCTTTGCAGCGCGTCAAGTAAATCTTGATTCATTGAGCAATAGGAAAGTCTGTTACAAATCTTCTGGCTGCGAATCTAGTAAAATCACCCGCCGAGCTGGACTAGACATATAATACTCCAAATACAAATGCAAAAATTCCTCAGAAGGTATGCTGAGGAGGTTCTATCGCAACAGTTCAAGTTATAATAAACGCCGTTTGGGATGACCCTTTGTTCAAAGCGTGTACCCCTACGCGTACCCTCAAAAGGAAAAAGAGCCGTTTTCGCATTGAAAACGGCTCTTTTAGGTAGCGGGGACAGGACTCGAACCTGTGACCTTTGGGTTATGAGCCCAACGAGCTACCAACTGCTCCACCCCGCACTGTTTGGTGATGCAAAAGTAGTAGCGTTTTTCGGATTTGCAGCATGCTGCGTTACGATTTGCGGTTTACAATCCGTTTAGCCCTGACAATCAGACACAAATATTTTACCAAATTATTATCCGTGGTTCTCGATAAGGCAATGGGCTTTTCGGTTGAACACCCGATAACGACCCGGCGCGGGTAGCCAAGCAACCGATTTCTGCGTAAGGCTAAGCACACGCTAAGCACCTGCGCATGAAACGTTTTGTTGCCTACACCTCGGCCGGCCTGCTGCTTGCCCTCTCCTTGCTGGCCTGCGACAGTCAGCAACGCGACATGGACCAAATATCCACCGAATCGCCTACTACCACCAACAGCACCAATCCCGAGGCTGACTCCGATACCAGCGTAGCACCCGAAGACACCGCCACCGTACGGCTTTAGAAGCGGCTGGTGATACCAAAATGGATTTTGGAAGCACCCAAGGAAAAGCGCTGGCTGTTGCTGCGCCCCACCGAGTACACAAACTGAAACAGGCCGGCGCCCGTTCGGAAGCTGAGGCCGGCACCTAGGCCGGTGGGCGCGTCCTCGCCTAGGTCGCCGGGCAACGCGCGGCGCAGGTAGGCCTGGTCGGCAAACAGAAACACGTAGGCATCGGGCCCGGTAAATTGCCGCAGCTCCACGGTGCCTATGCCGTACTGCGCGGCATAAAACTGCAGCTCGCTGAAACCGCGCAGCGTGGCCAAGCCACCTAGGCGGAACAGATCGTTGAGGAACAAGCGCCGGTTGAGCAGCGCCTCGCCGCGCACGCGCCCCAGCAACACGCCCTGCTGGCCTATGCGCAAGTAGTATTCGGCCCGGCCGCTCAGGCTTACTTGGGTGGTGCGCAACGGCAAGCCCTCGTACAACTCGGGGTTGACGTAGGCGTTGCGGCTGATGATTTTATTGCCCACTGCCGCCTGCCCTGTCAGGAGCAGGCCCTGCCGCGGAAACAGCAGATCATCGAGCGTGGAGCGGCTAAAATCGACGCCGTAGGCCGTGTAGCGCGAATCAATGTTTTCGGGCAAGGCCTGCAGCGTGGGCAAGTTGCGCCGCGGGTAAAGGCGCGAGCTGCGCTGCTCCACAAACACGCTAAAGCGCCCGGCTTTGGCCGCCGGGTAGCCTATTTGCAAGCGCGGCCGCAGCGTCAGGAAAGTGCTGTCTTGCTTGAACAGGTTGAAGCTGGCGGCCACATCCAAGGGCGAGCCGAAGAAGCTGGGGTGCTGGTACCCGACATCGAGCAGCTGGGAGGCCGTCCCGATTTTGCGCCACTGCAAGCCCAACTGCTTGCCGCCGCCGCCTAGGTTGCGCAGGTTCAGGGTAACGTCGCCGGTGAGCTGCACGCGCCGCTGCTCAGCCGTAGGGTTGGGATTGGGCAGCACACCCACAATGGCATCGAACTGGTTGGCGTTGCGGTCGTCGAGCAGTAGGTACACACGGGCCCGGCCGCGAGCGAAGCGCACCTCGGGCTCGGCTTTCAGCTGCACATAGGGCAACTGCCGCAGCAGGCGCACGGCCGCATCTACTCGTTGCTGGCTATAAGGTTGCCCGGGCAAAATCTGCAGGTATTTGCTCAGGAAGCGCTTGCGCGTTTTGGTGTTGCCGATGATCTGCAACGAATCGAACTCCACCACTGGGCCGCGGTCGAGGGTAAGCCGCGCCGTAATGTCGGAGCCTTCGAGCTGTACCGAGTCGAGGCGAATTTGCGCAAACGGGAAGCCTTCGTTTTCGGCGTTTTCGAGCACGCGCTGCTGCAAGCGCGCCAGCTCGGTGGGCACCAGCGGTTGGCCTAGGTACAGCCGCTCCCGAAAGCCGGTGTGCGTTAGCACATCCTCCGTGAGGTTGCCCCGCTGCAGCCGCGCCCATCGAAACTGCTCGCCCACGTACAGGCGCACGGCCAGCGTATCGCCGCGCCACTGCATGGTGTCGGCCGAGGCGGTAAGGTAGGCATCGGCTTGCATAGCCAGCAGCAACTCGCGCACGCTCCGCATTGCCTCCAAGGTATCGGCGGCTGTGGCACGTACGCGGTACCGGCGCAGTACGATTTGGTCGGCTGCTTCGGTTTCGATGCGCAGGTGTTTGGGCCGGGCAGGCGCTACACGCCGCTTGGCTTGCCCGACCGAATCGGGTTGGTTGGGGCGCGGCGGCAAGGGCGGCGCTTGGGTAGCGGGCAAGTTAGGCGCTGTTACCGGCGAGGTGGTTTGAGCCCATGCGCCTTCTGCCACTCCGAGCAGGAGCAGGCTAGCCAACCGCAAGAAGCGCACGAAGCTGGTATACATTTGCAGGCTCAAACGCAGCAGCGGCTGTTTTCATTTCCTGCCGCAACTTTTGGTTCGCCATTTACCTAGGTGGGTGTTTCCAGCAGCCACTTTGGCACCGCCTTAGGCACTCGGCAAAGCGCGAACTCCAAAGTACGCGCTACTGTTGCACAATCTTAGCACATCCTTCTTTCGTGGCCGGACTCTACCTTCATATCCCGTTCTGCAAGCAGGCTTGCCACTACTGCGATTTCCATTTCAGCACCTCCCTAGGTCGGAAAGCGCAAGTGGTGCAGGCTTTGCTGCATGAGCTGGAGCTGCGCCGCGATTACCTAGGCGGTGCCGCCCTGAGCACTATTTACTTTGGCGGAGGCACGCCGTCGCTGCTTACCGAAGCCGAGCTGCTCACGCTCTTCGAAGCCATTTATAAACACTTCGACGTAGCCGCCGACGCCGAAATAACCCTCGAGGCCAACCCCGACGACCTCGGCACCGCCAAGCTGCGCGAGCTTGCGGCGTCGCCCGTCAACCGGCTCAGCATCGGGCTGCAGAGCTTTCACGAGCCGCACCTACGCCTCATGAACCGCGCCCATTCGGCCGAGGAGTCGCGCCGCTCGGTGCAGCTTGCCCAAGATGCCGGCCTCAGCAACATCAGCATCGACCTCATCTACGGCGTACCCGCCGCCGACCACAGCATTTGGCAGCACGATTTGCAGCAGGCCGTGGCCTTGGGCGTGCCTCACCTCTCCTGCTACGCCCTCACCATCGAGCCGCAAACCGTATTTGGCCGCCGGCTGAAAAAGGGCACCTTTCGCGGCGCCCCCGAGGAATTTGTGGCGCAGGAGTTTGAGATGCTGCTGACCGCCGCCCGCGAGGCCGGCTACGAGCAGTACGAAATCAGCAACTTTGCTAAGCCCGGCGGCCACTCGCGCCACAACTCCAGCTACTGGCAGGGTGTGCCCTACCTAGGCCTGGGCCCGAGCGCGCACTCTTTCGATGGGCGTAGCCGGCAGTACACAGTGCCCAGCAACACGCAGTACGTGCAGCAAGTGTTGGAGCATCACACCGTACCCGCCACCATCGAGCAGCTGTCGGCCACCGACCGCGCCAACGAGTACCTCATGACGAGCCTGCGCACCGCCCAAGGCTGCAACCTGGCTCACCTGCGCAAGCACCTAGGCGTTGACTTGGCTACCGAACGAGCGGCGTACTTGCAGCAGCTGCAGCACGATGGTTGGGCTACCATCGACAACGACACGCTGCGCCTTACCGACCGCGGCAAGCTGCTCGCCGACCAGATTACCCTCGAGCTGTTCTTGGAGGCGCCCGAAGAAGTGTAGCGTTATGTGGTCCGGCCTCAACCGCTGGGCTGAGCTATCCACTGCTACTACTTGAAGCTCAGCAATAAGCCGCTGTGCGCTGCAAAATTTCCGGTTGTCGATTCGGCAAAAAGCCAGCTTTTGCGTAAATCCAAGGGTAATTTGTCGTATACCCATCAACTCCGTACCCGCTTCCCCGCATGCAACGCCTCATTGACGCCGTTGAATACGGTGCTGATTTCTTTGTGGAGGAAGTACAAGTGCGCGCCATTGTTTTCGACAACTCCGACGACGTGACGCTGTGGGCTACCACCGTGTTCGATGGCCAAACGTACTTTTTTCACCTAGGGCTGCCGTTTGCGCAGCTCGATTTGCTGCTGCGCCAAGCCGGCGTGCGCTCCGGCGAGCTGCAAGAAGAAGTAGCCGATGCCTTGGCCACGGCGCCGCGGCCCTGCCTGCTCGAGTACACCGCCGAAGGCCACGAGCCCTTTGTGCTGCCCGAAATTGCCTTAAAACTCTCCTTCACGTACCCCGCCGACGAGGAAGAGTTTGAGGACGACGAAGACGAAGAAAGCGAAGAACGCTCGGCCGCCGACAACGTGTTTTACCTAGAGGGCATTTACCGCCGCTTGGATGTCTGATTTCGCCGCGTCGCAGCAACCAGCTTTGTACCTTATTCCCGGCCTAGGTGCCGACGAACGCATTTTTCAGCGGCTGCTTCCGCAGTTGCGTGGGCACGCAAAGGTATTGAACTGGATACCGCCCACCCATCCCGATGAGCCCTTGTCCGCCTATGCCGAGCGCATGGCCGAGGGAATTCCGCTCGATCAGCGCTGCTGGTTGGTGGGCGTGTCGTTTGGCGGCACCGTAGCGCTGGAAATTGCCCGGTTGCGTCCGTTGGCCTTGGTTGCCCTGATTTCGAGCATCCCCGGCGCCGATCAGCTTCCGCCGCTGCTGCGCGTTATTAGGGCCACGGGCGTACAGCACTGGGTGCCGCCGCAGCTTCTCAAACTGTTTCCGCGAGCCGGCAAATGGTACTTTGGCATTGGCGGTGGCTCCGAGTACCAGCTGTTCAAAGAAGTCTTGCGCGACCAAGAGCCGCGCTACACCCGTTGGGCCATCCGCAGCCTACTGCGCTGGGATAGCCGCGACATCGGCCCGTGCGTGCAAATTCGCGGCACCCGCGACCGGGTCTTTCCGGCCGGCCCCGCCAAAGTCGAATACCTGATCGAAGGCGGCACGCACTTCATGGTTTACAGCCGCGCCGATGAGGTGGCGCGTATTCTAAACGAACTGACGGCGGAGTTCACCGCTGAGCCACCCGTCGTGAACACCTAGCGCGTAATTACATGCTCTCCGCTTCCATTCAGTACGGCGGCCGCGCCTTCAACTACAATCCGGCCGCCCCCATCAGCGTTGCGCTACCCTTGGCGCCTGGGTCCGAGCAGGTCAATTGTTTTTGGGCTGAGCCCGTACAAATCGACGTTATTCGAGTGGGCAGCTTTGTGGGCAGCGTAGCCGAAGGGGGCAGCACCAACTACAAGCGGGTGCACGTAACGCCCCACGGCAACGGCACGCATACCGAGTGCTTCGGCCACATCAGCCCCGACGCGGCTACGCTGCCGAGTTGCCTGCAGCAGTACCTGTTTGTTGCTTGGCTGATTTCGGTGGAACCGCGCCACCAACTTGATGGCGACTACGTGGTAGAACTCTTCGATGTGCAGCCGCTGCTGCAAGCTGCCCCGGTGCCGCCTCAAGCTCTGGTTATTCGCACCCTGCCCAACGACGAAGCCAAGCGCACTCGCCAGTACTCGGGCCAGAACCCACCGTACCTATCGGCCGAGCTGGCGCAGTATTTAGTCGGCCAAGGCATTGACCACCTGCTGCTCGACCTGCCCAGCGTCGACCGAGAGCTGGACAACGGCGTGCTGGCCGCGCACCACATTTTCTGGCAGTACCCCGCCAACACCCGCCGCCAAGCCACTATCACCGAGCTCATCTTCGTGCCCAATGCCGTGCTCGATGGCTTATACTTACTCAACCTGCAGGTAACTGCCCTCGAGCTTGATGCCAGCCCTAGTAATCCGGTGCTTTATGCCCTTACCGAGGCCACAGGTTAGACGCCCGCCCGAGGCTTAGCGCCAGCTTACCCTGAACCGCTTCAAGCCAGCTGAGCTATTTGCAGGCAATTTTTCGGGCGTAACCTGTACCCGCAGGGCACCGGCGGGCTTAAACTTTCGGGCCAGCCCCATTATAATGCCCGATTCGTAGTCGGGCGGGGCTGGGGTAAAGCACTCTACTTGTATCTCGTTCGGGCCGATGGGATGGCTGCGGTAGTAACCGATATTTCCGCCCTGAATGTTACACCGCAGTGCGGTATTCATGGACTCAATGGCCTGGGGCAAAGTACGCAGGCCCGCGGGCCAAATGCATTGCTCCACTATGTGCAACCCGGCCGCGTACTGCGTTGAGCTACCGTACTCCTTGCCCAAATCCGCCAGCACGTTCAGCCAAGCCCGAAGCGAGTACCACGCGTTTGCATCGGGGTTGGCCGGCAACCCGTGCTTTTTGAGCAGGTTTTGGGCCTGTTGCGGAATGCGAAACGCCTTAAGCACCACGCTTAACGTGGCCCCGTTTACCTGCGCATCGGCATCAACTACCAAATAATCTGCCGCCGCAGGACTTGCTAACGTAGTCATACCACACAGTTTATCGTAAGGCAGGACATTAACTACCTAAACAGCAACGAAATGTTTTGTGGCGATGCCATTGGGGCGCGCAAGTTTCCACTTCGGCACCCCAATGGCATCGCCACAAGCATAAAAAGCCCACCTGTGCGGCGGGCTTTTTTGATGCTGATTGCAGCAGCTACTTAAGCAGCTACCTCTTCGGCAGCCGGCACAACCGTTACGAACGAACGGTCTTTGCGGCCTTTGCGGAACTGAACCGTACCGTCAATCAGAGCGAACAAGGTGTGGTCTTTGCCAATACCTACGTTCTGACCGGGGTGGTGCTTGGTACCGCGCTGACGCACGATTACGTTGCCGGCAATGGCCAGCTGGCCGCCGTAAATTTTAACGCCGAGACGCTTCGAATGCGATTCGCGGCCGTTGTTGGAGCTACCTACGCCTTTCTTGTGAGCCATTTTATTTGAGCTGTTAGCTATTAGCTATCGGCTATTAGCTGAGGTTCAGAGAAAAAGCCCGGTTGGGAAAGCAAGCCAACAGCTAAAAGCCATTAGCCAACAGCTTTCTTAGCCGATGCTGTTGATCATTACTTTCGTGTAGTCCTGGCGGTGCGTATTGAGCTTCTTGTAGCCCTTACGACGCTTCTTCTTGAACACGATTTGCTTATCGCCGCGAACGTGTGCGAGGATGGTGCCTTTTACTTTAACGTCCGACAGGAAGGGGGCGCCTACACTCAGCGTGCCGTTATTGTCGGTCAGCAGTACATTGCCCAGTTCTACTTCGTCGCCGACGTTGCCGGCCAGTTTGTGGGCGTACACAAATTTATTGGCTTCGACCTTGGTCTGCTTGCCGGCTATGTCTACGATTGCGTACATCGGTTTTCCGCAGGTTTTCTGAAAATGGAAGGCAAAAGTACGAGTAACGTTTCACATAAGCAAGCCTAACTCACTAATCCTCTTTCACTCGCCCTAAAATCATTCCTTCGCACCAGCTCAACACTTCCGCGCACCGCGAGCACGCGATACAAAATAAGTGGATAACTTCTTTTGTCCACACACGAAATGTGGATAACTATTGCCCAAAGCATAGGATTCTCTCTATTGCTTTGGGTTTTTACAGGAAAGCAGGATGTATCGCGCCCTACACTGCTTAGCAAAAAATTAACAGACAAAAAAGCCAAACCGTACCTCGTCGGTCGGTTTAGCGGGACTATCTTTGGTCTTCGCCTAGGTCGAACAATTGCTTGCCCGTCGAGGTTGGCAGTTCAACCATTGGCCCGGCACCGGGCCGGCTTTTCCCTTGTCGTTTGCTCAACTGTTGCCCTAGCTCATGGAACCGCTACTCGTTGAAAACCCCAACCGCTTCGTCCTCTTTCCCATTCAGAACGACGCTGTGTGGCAGATGTACAAGAAAGCCGAGGCCTCGTTCTGGACGGCCGAGGAAATCGACTTGTCGCAGGATCAGAAAGATTGGGAAAACCTGAACGACGGCGAGCGGCACTTCATTTCGCACGTGCTGGCCTTCTTCGCAGCCTCCGACGGCATCGTGAACGAAAACCTCGCCGTGAACTTCATGCAAGAGGTGCAGATGCCCGAGGCGCGCTGCTTCTACGGTTTTCAGGTGATGATGGAAAACATCCACTCGGAAACGTACTCGCTGCTGATCGACACATACATCAAAGACCCCAAGCAGAAGGATTACCTCTTCAACGCGCTGGAAACCGTACCGGCCGTGACCAAGAAGGGCCAGTGGGCCATCAAGTGGATTAACTCTGAGAACTTCACCGAGCGCCTGATTGCCTTTGCCGCTGTGGAAGGCATTTTCTTCTCGGGCTCGTTCTGCTCCATTTTCTGGCTGAAAAAGCGCGGTCTGATGCCGGGCCTTACCTTCTCGAACGAGCTCATCTCGCGCGACGAAGGCTTGCACTGCGACTTTGCCTGCCTGCTCTACGAGAAGTACCTGATAAACAAGCTGCCCGAGGCCCGCGTGCACGAAATCATCCGCGACGCGGTAAGCATCGAGCAGGAGTTTGTAACCGACGCGCTGCCCGTAAACCTGATCGGCATGAACGCGCAGCTGATGTCGCAGTACATCGAGTTTGTAGCCGACCGCCTGCTGGTGGCCCTAGGTTACCGCAAGATTTACAACGCCACCAACCCCTTCGACTTCATGGAAATGATTTCGCTACAGGGCAAAACCAACTTCTTCGAGAAGCGTGTGGGCGAGTACCAAAAGGCCGGCGTGATGACCGACCGGGAGCAAAACGTTTTCTCCCTCGACGAGGATTTTTAATCGGTCACTTGCCGATTACCCCAAGCCCGGAGCAACCGCTCCGGGCTTTTTTATTGCCCGTTGTGCGTACTGGCAATTCGTCTATCGGCTTTTTACTGCGCGGCTTGTGATATTGTGAGGTAGTGTTGTATTCTTAGCCACGTATTCACCGGTTACCGTTTTGCATATGCTTAAGTCTGTATTATTTAGCGCGGTACTGCTTATGACAAGCCATTTGGCCCAAGCCCAAACCGCCTTCGCGGCCTATAACCAGCAGGCCACCGATGCTTACCAACGCAAGCACTACGCCGAATCGGGCAAGCTCTACGACCAGGCGTTTGCCGACCGCAAAGGCCTGCCTACGGCCACGCACTACTACAACGCGGCTTGCAGTTGGGCGTTAGCCGGCAACAAAGACAAAGCCTTTCGATACCTCGACCAAGCCACCGCCGCCGGCTGGGACAATGTGCCGCACCTAAAGCAAGATGCCGACCTAGGTGCTTTGCGCACCGACAAGCGTTGGCAACCTATGGTAGCTAAGCTGGAAGCCACCCGGGCGCAAGCCGAAGCCAAATACAACTTGCCACTTAAGCAAGAGCTGGAAGCCATTTACGCTACCGATCAGGCCATCCGGCTTAAAATCGATTCGGTGGAGAAAAAGCTGGGCATGCAGGCCGCTCAAAGCCAGGCGCTACTCGATGAAATGGACGCCGTGGACGAGCGCAACACCGCCCGCGTAACGGCCATCATCGATCAGTACGGCTGGCCTGGGCAAAGCATGGTGGGCCGCCTAGGTAGCACCGCTGCTTTTTTGGTGATTCAACACGCGCGGCCTTCGGTGCAGCGCAAATACCTACCCATCATGCGCGAGGCCGCGGCCAAAGGCGAGCTTGCCAAATCGAGCTTGGCGCTGCTCGAAGACCGCATATTGGTGGAGCAAGGCAAGCCGCAGCTTTACGGCAGCCAGCTGCGCAGCAACGCCGCCACCGGCAAATACGAGCTGGAACCCATTGAAGACGAAGCCCGCGTGGACGAGCGCCGCGCCGCCGTGGGCCTCGGGCCGCTACGCGAGTACGTCAAACATTTCGGCTTGACTTACACGCCTCCAGTAACAGCTCCCAAACGCTAGGCACGTTTTGCAACCCTGCGCTCAAAGCCCACGGCATAACCGCGGGCTTTTCTTTTGGCCCGTTAGTGCAAGAGTGTTATTTCAGACAAAGCAAATAATATCAACCATCGATGACACTGTATAAATTATCTACAAATAACCAACCTAAAGCTTCCTGCTTGGCTATTTGTTTGTAAATCGCACCCCGCTTGTCGAAAATCGATTGTTGGCATTGGCCATATTATGCTGCGCTCGGTTACTGCTTACTCCGCCTATTTTCAACCGCAACGCTGCTATTTGCCTGTTTTAATTATTTCCGTTTGGTGCAATAGCTAATTGTAAAATAACCGAATTACCCGCTCCGCGGCCTTACCGTTTACTACCCCAAACTTAGTACCGCCTCCTTTGGGCTGCCGGCCAAGTGCGCACCTAGGGACCCGCAACTGATTTTGATGGGCCATGCAACCATCGTCGACCGTTGCAGCTCACTAGCCCCGAATCCCTGCCTGCATTGCGGGGTGCTAACTCGCTTGTGCCGCCACTTCCGGAATAAATATTTTCAAAAGCAATAACGCTTACTGCCATTACTCATGCCCAAAATATTTACCAACAAACTGCTACCACTCGCCTTTTTCCTTACGCTTATTACCCAGCTCGGCGCTACGGCCGGCGACACGCTTGTAATTGCTCGTAATTACTACCACGTCGATCGTAAAAATCACCTGATTCTGATCAATCAAAAGCCAGAGGTAATTAACCGGGCCTACGCGGATGTAAAAAGCCACCTCTCGCTCGACGGGGTATATGAGTTTACGCAAAGCGTGCCGCAAGTAGAAAGCAATACCTCCTACGAGGTAAAGCACGAAAACAACCTGTACCAACTGTATTTCACGCAGTTGCCGGTGGTGCACATCAGCTCCAAAAACAAGATCGTGGACAGCCCCAGCGTGTACGCGCGGTTTGCGCTCGACGAGGCCGACGGCAAAACCACCGATTCGTTTCTGAAGATTGAAATCCGGGGCAACTTCTCCCAAACGTTTCCCAAGAAATCGTACGAACTGGGTTTCGTGAACGATACCCTGGCCGGAGCCTCGCGCGATGTGGGCCTGCTGGGCCTGCGCACCGACAACAAGTACAACCTGCAGGCCATGTACAACGAGCCGTTGCGCATTCGTAGCAAAACCAGCAACGAGCTGTGGCAGCAAGTGCACCAGATTTACTACAAAAACTTGGAGCCCGAGGCCAAAAACGGCATCGACATGGAGTACGTGGAGGTGTTCCTGAACGAGGAATACCAGGGTATTTACGCACTGAGCGAGCGGGTCGACCGCAAGCAGCTAAAGCTTAAGAAGTACAGCAATGCCATTACGGGCGAGCTGTACAAAGGCGAATCGTGGGACGGCGCCGTGACGTTTACGCTGCTGCCGCCTTATGACAATGCCAGCGAAACCTGGGGCGGCTTCGAGTACAAGCACCCGGAGGAGAAAGTCGATTGGAAGAACCTCTACGACTTCGTCAATTTCGTGAAGAACAGCCCCAAGCAGGAGTTCAACAGCACCTACCGGCAAAAATTTCACCTAGGCAACGCGGTCGATTATTTCATTTTCCTGAACCTCTCCCGCGCCGGCGACAACACGGGCAAGAACATTTACATCGCCAAGTACAAGCAGGGCGAGCCGTACTACTACGTGCCCTGGGATTTGGACGGCGTGTTCGGCACCGACTGGATGGGCATCGATCAGCCGACCACCAACGATGTGCTTTCCAACGGTTTTTACGACCGGCTGCTGCAGGACTGCTCCTCCACGGGCTTCCGCGATGCGCTGCGTACCCGCTGGGCCGAGCTGCGCACCACTGTGCTTACCGAGCCGAACATCATGGCCAAGTTCCGGGCCAACCACGACTACCTGCTGGCCAACAACGCCTTCGAGCGTGAGAAGCGCGCCTGGCCGGGCTTTGAGCAAACGCCGGAGCAATTCACCTACATCAACACCTGGCTAAAGGCGCGTTTGGCGTTTCTCGATACTGAGTTCAGCCGCAGTTGCCTCACGCTGGCCGCCAAGCCCACGCGCCAAAGCCAAGCGCTGCAGTTGTACCCCAACCCCGCCGCCAATGTGCTGAACATTGACACCGACGCTGCCGCCTCGTACGAGCTGAGCATCCGCGACTTGAGTGGCCGCGAGGTGCTGCGCTCCGCCCTGCACGGCAAGCAGCACAAGCTCTCCGTTGCGCACCTGCAGAAAGGCGTGTACGTGGTTACCCTACAAAACGCAGCCGAGGTACGCACCCAAAAGCTGGTGCTTAACTAAGCACCTAGGGCAGGCCTGCGTGGCCCGCCGCCGTTGCCCAACGGCCCGCCCTAGGTGGCGGGCCGTTTTTGTGTGCAGGGGTGGGCAGCCCGGCAGCGGCGGGCCGTATGCTTTGGCCGGGCGCAGGGGACGGGGGTCCTGATCTGCCAGGCTACCCCGAGTACCTAGGGAGCTTACCAAATCCGGCGGAAACCCGCAACCCGATTTGGCCAACATTGGCAGCCGCTCGGCGCTTGTGGATAACTTCAGAAAATCGGGCCGCGCACGGGCGCCAGGCCATTGTGGAAAACTTTCTGCTGAGTTTGCTCTTGAGGAGAGCAGCAGGGCCGAGTATATTCCGGTCATGATCGGCGCGGGCTTGGGAGAGATTAACAGGTATCAACTAGTTCCTCCTCTCACAGGCCCGCGCCGCTGTATAATCTTCACCCCCACAACTTTCCGCCTATGCTGGTAATTAAACGCGACGGTCGGCGCGAGTCCGTCAAGTTCGATAAGGTTACGGCTCGCATCGAGAAGCTCTGCTACGGGCTGAACATGATTTACGTCTCGCCCATTGAGGTGGCCAAAAAGGTCATCGACGGGATTTACGACGGCGTAACGACGGTAGAGCTGGACAACCTGGCGGCCGAAACCGCCGCTTCGCTTACCACCAAGCACCCCGATTACGCCATTCTGGCGGCGCGCATCGCGGTGAGCAACCTGCATAAGGTTACCTCCAAGTCGTTCAGCAGCACCATGAAGCGGCTGTACACCTACGAGGACCCCAAAACCGGCGAAAACGCTTCGCTGATTGCCCGCGACGTGTGGGAGGTGGTGCACAAGCACGCCGCCCAGCTCGACTCGGCCATCATCTACGACCGCGACTACAACTACGACTACTTCGGCTTCAAAACGCTGGAGCGCTCCTACCTGCTGCGCCTCGACGGCAAGGTGGTGGAGCGCCCGCAGCACATGCTGATGCGCGTGGCCGTGGGCATTCACCGCGACGACATCGAGCAGGCCATCGAGACGTACAACCTGATGTCGGAACGGTGGTTTACGCACGCTACGCCTACCCTCTTCAACGCGGGCACGCCCAAGCCGCAACTCAGCTCGTGCTTCTTGCTCACGATGAAGGACGACTCCATTGAGGGTATCTACGACACGCTGAAAAACTGCGCGCTCATTTCGCAGAGCGCCGGCGGCATTGGCCTGGCCGTGCACAACGTGCGCGCCACGGGCAGCTACATCAAGGGCACCAACGGCACCTCCAACGGCCTCACGCCCATGCTGAAGGTGTTCAACGACACGGCCCGCTACGTTGACCAGGGCGGCGGCAAGCGCAAGGGCGCTTTTGCGGTGTACCTCGAGCCCTGGCACGCCGATATCTTCGACTTCCTGGAGCTGAAGAAGAACCACGGCAAGGAAGAGATGCGCGCCCGCGACCTGTTCTACGCCCTCTGGATCAACGACTTGTTCATGAAGCGTGTGGAGGGCAACGACCTCTGGACGCTGATGTGCCCCCACGAGTGCCCGGGCCTCGATACGAGCTGGGGCGACGACTTTGAGCGGCTGTACCAGAAGTACGAGCGCGAAGGCCGCGGCCGCAAAACCATCAAGGCGCAAGACCTGTGGTTTGCCATTCTGGAAAGCCAGACCGAGACTGGCACGCCCTACATGCTGTTCAAGGACGCTGCCAACCGCAAGAGCAACCAGCAGAACCTAGGCACGATTAAGTCGAGCAACCTGTGCACCGAGATTATCGAGTACACCGACGCCGACGAAATTGCCGTGTGTAACCTGGCCTCGCTGGCCCTGCCCCGCTACGTACGCGAGGAAAACGGCCGCACGTTCTTCGACCACCAGCGCCTGTTTGAGGTGACGTACCACGCCACCAAGAACCTGAACAAGGTAATCGACATTAACTACTACCCCGTGCCCGAGGCCGAGCGCAGCAACAAGCGCCACCGCCCCATTGGCCTGGGTGTGCAGGGCCTGGCCGATACCTTTATCGCGCTGCGCATGCCTTTCGAAAGCGACGAGGCAATCGGCTTAAACAAGGATATCTTCGAGACCATCTACTTCGCGGCCGTTACGGCCTCGAAGGACCTGGCCAAGCGCGACGGCCACTACGAAACCTACCCCGGCTCGCCCATCAGCAAAGGCCAGTTCCAGTTCGATATGTGGGGCGTTGCGCCCGAGTCGGGCCGCTGGGATTGGGAAGCGCTGCGTGCGGAGGTACAGGAGTACGGCGTGCGCAACTCGCTGCTGGTAGCCCCCATGCCTACGGCCTCTACGGCCCAAATCCTGGGCAACAACGAGTCGTTCGAGCCTTACACCTCCAACATTTACGTGCGCCGCGTGCTGAGCGGCGAGTTTATGGTGGTGAACAAGCACCTGCTCAAAGACCTGGTGAAGCTGGGCCTCTGGAACGAGCAGATGAAGAACGACATCATCGCCGCCAACGGCTCGGTGCAGAACATCCCGAGCATTCCGCAGCACATCAAGGACCTGTACAAAACGGTTTGGGAAATCTCGCAGCGCACCATTATCGATATGGCTGCCGACCGCGGGGCGTACATCTGCCAAAGCCAGAGCCTGAACCTGCACGTACAGAACCCGAACTTCGGCAAGCTCACCTCCATGCACTTCCACGCCTGGAAGCGCGGCCTGAAGACCGGCATGTACTACCTGCGCACCAAAGCCGCCGTCGACGCCATCAAGTTCACGGTGCAGAAGCAAGCCGCCGAAACGCTGGAGCCCGTGTACGCCGAGCAGAACCGTAACGACATGGCCTGCTCACTGGATAATCCCGATGCCTGCGAAGCTTGCAGCGCATAAGTTGTCACCACGCAACAAAAAAGCCTGGCACAAGTGCCGGGCTTTTTTGTTGCGTGATTATCTAAGCCGCCGATGAAGTTATTATTTACGGATTGCCTCACTAGCCCTGAACAAACGCTATGCCTCATACTTCTGTGCATTGGCCCCACACAATAGATTGGCCTTTTCCAGATTTGTTGGAAGAGCTTTGGGCAAGAGCCTATACAGCAACAGTTAAAGTTCTAGCACATCCGAACCCGGCTGAGTTGGACATCAACGAGCAGAGCCTGGGAAATCATAAGCTGGAAGATTTAGTCATTGAGTTTAGCGGGTTATCGATTCGACTGGATGCCCACCGCCCTACGCATTACTACCGGGTTGTGCACAACATAGGACCTGAGCCAAAGAATGGTCCGATGTTCCCGCTGTTCGTGTAAGAGTTGGAGTTTTCACCCGAAGGCGAAGTTTGGGATGAGTATTTCTACTTTTTCTGAACTGGTACACTATTTCGTAACTGGCACGAGCTTGCAGCTCGTGCCTAGCGCATGATCTGGAGATTGTGTTTCCTATACCGCGCAGCGGCAAGTCGGCTGCCTTAGTTATGTTGATATATAGATGCTTCTAAGTGAGTCTGAGTTATCAAACCAACGCCCCCTAGGTACCAAGGAGACATTTTGTGTACTTTGTCAGTACAATGACTACTTCCGCTGACGCCTCTCTACTGGCACGCATCACCGTCGACCCGAACATTTGCCACGGGCAACCGACCGTGCGCGGGCTGCGCTACCCGGTGCAGAACGTGCTAGAACTTCTCGCTTCTGGCATGACTGACGCTGAAATTCTGGAAGATTACCCCGACTTGGAGGCCGATGATTTACGCGCCTGCCAAGCCTACGCGGCAGAGTTGCTGCGCACCAAAACCATTTACCGGCTGGCTTCGTGAGCGGGGCGGTGCCCAAGGTGCTGGTAGATGCGCAACTGCCGCGGCGGCTGGCGCAGCTTTTGGCCAGCGAAGCCGGGCTCGATGCTTTGCACACGCTCGATCTACCCGAAGCCAACCATACATCCGATGGAGCTATTAGTGAATTATCGGTGCGCGAGCGACGCTGGGTAATTACCAAAGACGCCGACTTCGTCAATACCTTTCTGCTGCACCAACGACCCCACAAGCTGCTGTTGGTGTCGACGGGCAACATTCGCACCAATGAACTGCTTGACCTGTTTCGCCAGCACTTAGGAGTTTTGGCTCAGGCTCTCGCGCATCATAGTTATTTGGAACTAACGCGCTTTGCCTTGACAGTGCATCGATAAAGCTGCTTAATGTCGTGCATTAAGTCAGATAGTCTTTTTCCTAAAACACAGCCGGCTCTTGCACGAAGCAAGAGCCGGCTGTGTTTCTAGTAGCGTGATTTAGTGACGACCGTGCCCGTGGCCCCGGCTGCGGTGGCCGCCCTTGGGGCCGTAATACACCGGCTGAGCGGGCACCAACATTACGGGCCGCGGCCGCGAGTAGTAGCGGTGTTTCTTGTACTTGTATTTAACTGGGTCTACTTCGCGCACCACTACCGGCGCGGGGCGGCCGATGTTGATGGTGACTTGGGCACGGGCCGGAGCAGCGCTAAAAGCCAAGGCGGCGCCGACGAGCAAAGCGGAGAAGAGGAGAGATGGACGCATGCGGTGGAGGTTAAGCTGAACAGTAAAGGGCAGCTCACCCACCGACAAAGATTAAGCCAACCCCTCCTCGCCCGGCACGCAGCCAGTGCCGCGAAACGCTGCCAGCTGCATCATCCAATACACCCTTGTACAACAAACCCGCTCGGCCGCTTTGCAACAGCCGGGCGGGTGCCTTGCCTAGTACAAGGGCCAACCCACCTAGGGGCTCACGAGGTTTACGCTGAGGTTGAAATAAAGCGGGTTGCCGAGCGTGTTGGTGTACACCTCGCGGTTGGAGCCACCGGGGTTTTGCGAGTCGTACACATCGAAGCGCCAGTTGTAGCGGTAGCCCACCTGCGCCGAGAGCCACACGAAGCCCGCCAGCTGCCGCTCGTAGGTGATACGGGGCTTCATTTCGCCGCGGCGCAAAAACAGCTCCTGCCCGCCCACGGGCCCTAGGTAGTAGGTGTTGCCCTCGAGCTCGTAGCCAAACATGAGCAGCGAGCTGGTACCGAAACTGCGGCGCAGGTTGACGCGGGCCGGAAACACGGCCTCTACGCCCCAACGCGGGCTAAACGTGCGGTTGTAAAACACCACCGGGATGTGCAGCAGCTGGCCGGCGCGGTAGGTGCGCGTAAGACCCAAGCCCCACATAAAGTTGTCGTTGGGTTTCCAGCCGTAAATGGCCGTGCCGCTGTAGGTAAGCGCCTCGCCGCTGAGGTCGTCGAAGCCGCGGTAGTTGCCGTTGAGGTCGGCGTTGGCTTGCAGCAGCAGAAAGTGCTTGTTGTCGAAGGGCTTGAACACGGTGGCGTTGACGCCCGTAGAGCGCAAGCCGCGGCGCAGGGCCGTAAACAAGGGGCGCTGCTCGGCGTTGTCGAGGCCGACGCCGGTGTTCCAGTACGTGAGGCCCAGGTTCAGGATGAAGCTGGAGCGCGAAATAACGGGCGCGTTGAAACCCAGGCGCAGCCCCCCGAAGCGGTTGACGGGCGTGGTAACCTCGGGCGCGGTGCCCGAGGCCGCCTGCGGCCCGCGGGCCGTGAGGTCGAAGCCGGTTTGGGTTTCGTAGCCCACCGAGATAAGCTTGGTGGGGCTCAGGTACAGCACCTTTTGCGTGGCATAGGCGCGCGAGGCCTGGGCGTCGGCATCGCCGAACTCGCCGAAGTCGAGCGAATCGGCGGGGGCGGCGGGCGGCGGGGTGGGCGTGGTTTGGGCCAGCGCCGGGGCGGCCGCCAGCAGTAACCCGGCCAGGAGGCAGGAGCGTAGTTGCATGAGGCGCGCGGCTTAAGCCTTCTTAACCTGGCGCTTCCACACATCGGTGCGGCCAAAAAGCGACACGCCGATGTAGCCGCGCACCTCCAGCGTGTTGGCGTCCACGAGCTTCATCTCGCAGGAGTAGTCGTTGCCGGTTTTGGGGTCGTAAATCTGGCCCGATTCCCACTCGTTCTCGCCCACGTACACGAACTCGCGCATGTTTTCGAGGCCTTTGAGCGGGCGTTTGCGCAGCTTTTCGTCGGGGTTGTTGATGTCGGTGCGGGGCGTGCCGTCGGGGTTGTTGGGCACTTTCAGCCACACCACGCGGCCGTAGTATTTGTCGCCTTTCTTGTAGATCTGCACCATGCCGGTGCCTTCGCCGTTTTTCCAGACGCCCAACACGGCATCGGGGTTGTTGGCGCACGCCAAGCCGACCACAGTCAGCAGCAACAAGGTCGTCAGTAGAGTTTTCTTCAACCAGTTCATGATAGGTACAGGGTTTTGTTGAGCCAAAATAGAGCGGCGCACTCATGTTTTAAAGTATTACTATCATTATTTTGTTTGATCGTGCTTTTAAAGGCACCAGCTCGAGCGTAATCGGAGCAGGTACAACGGCCCGAAACCCTTGGCAAGCACCCGCATTGGCACTAGGTCGGCAACGCGGCGCCGGCCTCAGGCACCGGTGGCCAGCCCGGCCGAGGCACCGCAGGAGCTGCACAAGAAACCCGGCGTGCGGCGCCGCGCAGAGCACCTATCCTAGGTTCAGCTAGGCGCGTAGCCACAAGGAGCAAAGCAGTACTTTAGCCCGCATTTATTAGCACGACGTATCTGCATGAACCGATTGTTACTGCCGGGTTTGCTGGCCCTTGCCAGCCTGTTTGGGTGCGCCACTGCGCAAAAATCAACCACTGCTTCGGCAACCAACGCGGGCCCGCGCACGGCCATTTGGGTGCTTGGCTGCGACCACCTGGCCCAGCTGTACAAACCCGACAAGCCCCACACCGATGTGCTCATGCCGCAGCGGCAGGCCGAGCTAACCGCCTTCAACCACCAACTCGAGCGTTTTCGGCCCGATGCGATTATGGTGGAGCAGCTGCCCGAGCAGCAAGGCCGCATCGATAGCTTGTACCGGTTGTACCGCCAGGGCCAACTCGAGCTGGCGACCTTGCCCGATGGCCGCTCCGAGGTGTTTCAGGTGGCATTTGTGCTGGGCAAGCGCCTGGGTCACGAGCGCATTTACTGCGTAAACGCGCCCGGCGGTACTTCGCAAAGCATTTTGCACGAGGGCACCAACATCGAGCTGTACCAGCAAGCCACTGCCCGGCTGCGCGAGAAAACCAAGGCCGTGGGCCAGCAAATGCAAAGCGGCTCGCTTACAATGGGCCAGTACCTGACATACCTGAACAGCCCCGCCCTGGTGCAAGAGCTACACACGCTGGTGTACCGCACGCCCGCGCGGGTAACCCACGGCACCCTAAAGCCCGATGCCATGGTGGATGCCGGCTTTATCAACCCGCGCTACGTGGGTGCCGAGTTCATTTCGGTAATCTACAACCGCGACCTGAAGATTTACTCCAACGTGGCCACCACCCAGCTGGCCACGGGCAGCAAGCGCATTCTGGCCATTTTCGGCGCGCGTCATACGGTTTCGTTGCAAGGCATTTTTGGCACCGATCCGGCTTTTGAGCTGGTACCAGCATCGGCGTACCTCAAGCAGAAATAACCGCTGCTCCGAGCTGCGCCGTAACTCGGTTTGCTGATTTGCCTTATCCGGCGTTGGCCGCCCGCCTAAGCATGTAGCCCTGCTGGTTGCGTAGGCGTACAACAGGGGCAGCGCGGGCGTGCTCCGCGGCTTTACCCCCGATACCTCATGTACCGCTTTCTGATTGTTTGCTTGCTGGTGGTGGCCGGATGGGGCCAACCCCTGCTAGCCGCGCCGGCCGGTGAACTGCCGCCGCGACCCAACCCGTTTAAGTTTGTAACCGACGCGGCGCAGCTGCTAAGCCCCGCCGATGCCAACACCTTGGAGCGCGGCCTGCGCCGCTACGCCGACAACACCGGCACCCAAATAGTGGTGGTAACCGTGCCCACGCTGGGCGGCCGCCCCGTAGCCGACTACGCCCGCGACCTAGGCGAGGCCTGGGGCGTGGGCCAACGCGCCCAAAACAACGGCGTGGTGGTGCTGCTAGCCGGGCAAGAGCGGCAGGTAAGCATCCAAGCCGGGGCGGGGCTGCGCCAGCAGATTACGCCCGCGCTAACGCAGCGCATAATTGGCCAGCAAATGACTCCCGAGTTCAAGCAAGGCCGCTACTTTGCCGGGCTGCGCACGGGGCTGAACGAGCTAATGCTGGCGGCCAACCCCGAGTCGGCACCGCGGCGCGAGCCCGCCGCCGCGGCAAGCAGCACCGCTCCCGCGGGCGGCAGCAATTCAAGCCTGGGCGCCGGCAGCCCCAGTAGCAGCAGCGTGCAAGCTCCCCCGCCGAGCTACGGCGACGAACCTTTTTCGCCCAACTCGCAACCCGCTGCCGCGCCGGCTGGCCCCGGCCTAGGTATCGGCAGCATGGTGCTGGGGGCGCTGGTGCTCGGAGGCGGCGTGTGGTTACTCATGCGGCTGTTTCGGCGCAAGCAAACCCCGGCGGCACCCAGCGGCCCGGTACCCGACTTTTACCCCAACCGGCCCGCCGGCCCAAGCGGCGGCTACGGCACCGGCGGCGGCTACGGTGCCACGGGCGGCCACAACCAAGCGGGCAGCTACGGCCGCGCACCCATGCAGCAACCCGCTCCCGACTTTTACCCCAACCGCGGCGGAGGCGGCCTAAGCAGCGGCATGGGCGGCGCGCTGCTTACCGGCGCGGCCGCCGCAGCCGGCGCCTACTTGGGCAACCGCATGGCCTCGGCTTCCGACAACCATCCCAACTTTACGGGCAAAGACCTAGGTGCCGGCGGCACCCCGCCGCTGCCCACCGCGCCGGCTGCTGGCGCTGCGGGCGGCTTTGCGGCTCTAGGCGACAGCGGCACCAACGACCTAGGCGCCGAGCCCGCCCCCGACTTCTTCAGCGAAGAAGCCTTGCAGGACAACTCGGCCGACTACTTTTCCAACGACGATGCCGCGGCCTACGACGATCCTTCGTCGGAGGATACCGGCGGGGGCGGCTTCGACGATACCAACGATAACAGCGGCTCGTGGTAAGTGCTGGGGTCTAGGCCCCGCAGCAACGCCACGGCCCGGTTGCGCCGCGCAGCCGGGCCGTGGCGTTGCTGCGGGGCAGCGGTTGGCCAGGCCCCGTACCACATATATGGGTTATTTCACCCCCGAAACCGCACTAAAAAACTGGTTTTCAGCAAGCATCACATGAATATGTGAAACGAAGCAGGCAACGGTAGGGCGTAATTTAGTGCCTACTAACCCGAACGCCAGGCAGGTGCCCGGCACTGGTTACAAGCCAACCCACTCCCAACCTTACCCTACTATGAAAACGCTTCTGCAAACCGCCCCCCGAGTACTGATGATGGCCGCCTTCGCCGGCCTGGGTTTCGCGCAACCTACCCTGGCGCAGTCGCCCAACGGACAACCCGTGCACGTAGATAAAGTGGCCGACTTTACATACCTGGTGCGCGTGAGCAACCCCACCCAACAAGCGGCCAAAGTGCAGCTTGTGCGCTTGCGCGACGGCAACGTATTGTATCAGGGCAACAGCTCGCGTCCTACCTTCGGCGAGAAGATAAACGTAGGCAGCCTGCCCGACGGCCAATATGCGTTTGTGGTTCGCATTGGCAACCAAACCCACCGCTACAGCCTCGACTTGCACACCACGCGCAGCGTGGCCCTGAGCTCCGGCGCCACGGCCATGCGCTAACCCCGCCGCTTTACCGCACTACCACGGCAACGCCAGCGCCCCCAGGGCGCTGGCGTTGCCGTGGTATTTGGCTCTTGGGCTTCAGGTCAAATGGGTACCGCTGGGGCCATCCGTAGCAGCCGGCGGGTTGGCAGCCGGGGGCGCGGGCGTAGCAGCGCCCCCGGGCTTGCGGTTGAGCAGCACGGCCAACACCAGAAAAATAACCGGCACGCAAAGCAAAACGCCCGGCAGCCACACCTCGTCGCGGTTGGAGTACCAATAGCCTGCGAAGAGCAAGGCAAAGAAGTTGAGTCCGTGGATAAGCCGGTAGCGCCCCCGGGGCGGGTCGGCGGCCGCGTTGCGCAGCAACAGCAGCACAAACAAGCACACCAACACAAAAGGCACTGTTACCAGCGTCGAGCGAAACACTTGACCAAACGGGATGTGCAGTAAAACAGTAGCGTAAGGTAGCATGGCAAGGCTAAGTTGATGAGCGCAGCAGCTACCTAATGTAAAGCAAAGCAGTCAATTATGGCTTCGCCGAGCTGTCCCCCTTGTTGCTTGCTGCGGGCCAGTACCTAGGACACCAAGCCGGGCCGCGCTTGCTCGCTACCGGTGCAGGGCCGTTGTTTGCGCCATGAACATTCGGGCCCTTACCCCCGCCGAAGTACCTCCTAGGTTGGCGGCTCTTGGCGAATTGCTGATTGATGCCGTAGCCAACGGCGCCTCGGTAGGCTACTTGCACCCGCTAACCGCCGCTGCAGCGGCGCAGTACTGGGCCGGCGTACGGGCCGCGGTAAACGCCGGCGAAACCGTGCTGCTAACCGCCGAAGCCCCCTACGGCCGCGTGTGCGGCACCGTGCAACTGGTGCTGGCTACCAAACCCAACGCCCCGCACCGCGCCGAGGTAAGCAAGCTGCTGGTGCACTCAGCCTACCGCCGCCAAGGCCTGGCCCGGGCCCTGCTGCAAGCCCTCGAGGGCTACGCCCGCCAGCACCAACGCAGCACCCTCGTGCTCGATACCCGCCGCGGCGACGCCGCCGAGCTGCTGTACCAGCAAATGGGCTACACGTTGGCCGGCGAAATACCCGCCTACGTGCGCAACGAGGCCGGCACGCTGCAAAGCACCATGGTGTACTACAAGCTGCTTGGCTAATCCGCAGCCCGCGCCACCTAGGGCATATTTCCGCTACCTTACTGCACCCCCGAGCTCAACCCCTATGCAGGACCAAATTTTGGCGCTTGTGCACCAGGCGCACGCCCTTACCGAAAGCACCGCCGTAGCCGAAACTAATTTGCTGGAGCGCAAGAAGCTGGTGCTGGCCGACTTGGCGCTGCACTTGGTGCAGGCGGCGCTGCGCCACGAGCAGCCCAACCCCGCCGAGTTGAAACGCTACCTGTTTTCGGTGTTGACGGTAGCCGATGTATTCGTCGACGACCTCGACCTGAAAGCCATGGCCAATACGTTGCTGCCCGCTACCCCGACCCCGGCAGCCCCCTAACTACGCGCAAGCCCGCCCCGGCCTGCATAAAGTAGCAGGCCGGGGCGGGCCACTAGCAAGCGGGCCAGTGGCCCTTACAACTGAGCCACCGGACGAACGACCGGCGTAGCCGCCAGCGTGGCCGGCGTGGTTTTGCCCATGCGCACCTTAATGCTGCGCATGGCCACGGCGCGCTGCTTGCCCGCGGCCTGCAGCGTGTAGCGGTACTGCTGCGCGCCTGCTTTCACCACCAGGGCGTAGCGGCCTGCCGGCAGCACGCCAAAGTTGAAGCGGTGGCCGTAAGTGGCATCGGCGTAGGTTTCGCTGAAGAGCGTTTTGCCGCTGCTCAGGCTTACCACCTGCACTTGACCCGGTTGCAGGCCAGGGTTGCTGATGCGCACCCGAAAGCTCACCTCGTCGACGCGCTCTACCGAAACGGGTTGGCCCGGCAAGGCCTGCACGGGCGATGCGGCCAGCGCGCCACCTAGGGCCAGGAGACCCAGCAGCACCCGCGAAGCGTAGGAGCCGCCGGCCTGAGCAGGCGCGGCAACCGAGGCAGTTGGCAATTGGGCGCGGAGGGCAGAAGCGAAGAAGGTTTTCATAGCGGTATGGGAAAAAGGTTGGGGTATGCGATGATGAAGAATTAGTGTCCTGCTTTGCCGGGAGCCGGTTGCCACCCGAGCGGTGTGCAGTTCCGGACAGCCTCAGCATAGGAGCCAGCTTATATTTTCAATACCGATGCCAAATTTATAAATCGGTTATTATCAGCATTTTAACCACAAATTATCGTTGCTATACCTTTCCAAATGTGTCCACTTGCGGGCACCGTGTTCGGTTTTGCACGGCCGCAAAAAGCCCCGCAGCGGCTTGCTACAGGGCAAAAGCCACAAGCAAGCCGCTGCGGGGCGGGTTGGGGCCTTGGGCCGCCGTGGCTACAGGCCGCCGGCTGCCGACCGAGTTGCTGGAGCAGCAGCCAACGAGCCCGGGCTCTGCTTAGCCAGGCGCACGCGTATGCCGCGCACAGCTACGGCCCGTTGCGCGCCGCTACGCTGCAAGCGCACGGTGTAGCGGTACTGCAGTTTATCGGTCTTCACTACAATGGCGTAGCGCCCCTCGGCCAGGTTACCGAAGCCAAAGCGGTGCCCATAGGCCTTGTCGGCGTAATCCTGGCTGAAAAGCAACTGGCCGGTTGCGAGGTTTTGTACCTCCACGCGGCCCGGGTGCAGGCCAGGGTTGTGCACGCGCACCCGAAAGCTCACGTCGTCGACTTTTTGCACGGTTACGGGCTGGGTCGCTTCCTGGGCCTTGGCGGGCTGCGTAACAAAAGCGGCACCTAGGGCCAGCAGGCCCAGCAAGGCATGCGGCAAGCGGGTGCTCGTGGCAAACGAAACGGGCAGGGCAAGCGCAGCGGTTTGGGGGGCAGGCATTGGGTTGGTTTTCATAGCGGTAGGGTTTAGTGCGTGTTCCGAATGCAATGCTACTCGCTTCGGGTACCCGGTCGGCTATTTCAACCCGACATGATCGTGCTACAACCAGCTGTCGTTCAAGCAGTAGTTAAGAAAATATCGGCACTGCGCATCACATGCTTATGCTGCCGTGGGCAGATTTGGCCTAGGGCCAGCGCGGGCACGGCGCAAGCAACAAGCCGGCCGGCAGCACGTGGCTACCGGCCGGCTTGGCTTCGGTTCACTAGGCAATGGGGTGGGCTACTGAATAAAGTGCGGGCGGATAAGGTTTTCGAACGTGAAAATTTCATCCCACTTGGCCTGCGAAAGCAGCTGGCGCTCGGTTACGGCAATTTGGTACACCGATTTGCCGGTGCGCAGGGCTTCTTTGGCTATTTCGGCCGAGGTTTCGTAGCCCAATACGGGGTTGAGCTGAGTTACGATGCCCACGCTGTTGCGCACCATATCTTCGGCGTGTTTGGCGTTGGCCGTGATGCCCACCACGCACTTTTCGCGCAGGGTGCGGCAGGCGCGGCTCATGTACGAGATGCTCGTGAACAGCGAAAACGATATTACCGGCTCCATCACGTTCAGCTGCAACTGGCCGGCTTCGGCCGCCATGGTTACCGTTAGGTCGGCGCCGATTACGTAGAAGGCCGTTTGGTTTACCACTTCGGGCACTACGGGGTTCACTTTGCCGGGCATGATGCTGGAGCCCGGCTGCAGCGGCGGCAGGTTAATCTCGAACAAGCCAGCCCGCGGGCCCGAGGAGAGCAGGCGCAAATCGTTGCAAATCTTAGAAAGCTTTACGGCTGTGCGCTTCAGCACGCCCGAGAGCTGCACGTAGGCACCGGTGTCGTAAGTGGCCTCAATCAAGTCGCCGGCCAGCACCAAGTCGAGGCCGGTGAGGTCGCGCAGGTATTGGGTTACCAGCTCCGCGTAGCCGTTGGGGGCGTTTACGCGCGTGCCGATGGCCGTAGCGCCCATGTTGATTTCGCTGATGAGGTGACGCGAGTCGTCGATGCGCAGCAGCTCCTCGCGCAGGTTGGTGGCAAAGGCCTTAAACTCGTCGCCCATGCTCATGGGCACGGCGTCTTGCAGTTGGGTGCGGCCCATTTTCAGCACGTTCCGAAACTCCTCGCCCTTGGCGGCAAAGGCATCGGCCAGCATGGAAAGCTCGTCGCGGTAGCCCGCCAGCTTGTTGTTGAGGGCAATGCGGAACGCCGTGGGGTACGCGTCGTTTGTCGACTGCGAGCAGTTTACGTGGTTGTTGGGGTGGCAAAACTCGTACTGGCCCTTCTTTTTGCCCATCAGCTCCAGCGCCACGTTGGCAATTACCTCGTTGGCGTTCATGTTCACGGAGGTGCCGGCCCCGCCCTGGATCATGTCCGTCAGAAACTGATCGTCGTGCTGGCCGGCAATTACCTGGTCGCAGGCGTCGGCAATGCAGCGGGCAATAGCGGGGTCGAGCACGCCTAGGTCGCGGTTGGCCAAGGCAGCGGCTTTCTTCACGTAGCCCAACGACTGCACAAACAGCGGCTCGGCGCGCAGCGGAATACCCGTGATGTCGAAGTTCTCGAGGGCGCGCAGGGTTTGAATACCGTAGTAAACGTCGTTGGGAAGGGTGCGTTCCCCAAGAAAATCGTGTTCGATCCGGGATGTTGGCATTGGGCTGAGCTGGTCGGGTGTGGTGGGATACTTCTACGCAAAGTTGGGGCTGCCGGGGCAAACCCAAAACCAAGTGTAGGCAATCGGCCGCAGCCGGGCTTGGCGGCCGGCGCTTCGGCATGCAACCCGTGGGCTTTAAATAGCCTCTTGTCCTCGCCTACTACCTTGTGTTGCACATGAAATACCTCGCCTACCTAGCCGTGGCGGCGGGCATTGCCCTAAGCAGCTGCCACAAAAAACCCACCCCCGCCGAGCCTGCGCCCACCCTCGAGGGCAACTGGCAAGGGCTTGACGAGCGCCAGGACATGTTCGACGAAAACAACCAGCTGCTGAGCACTTACCTAATGCCCTACCGCACGGGTTTGCACGCCATCAACTTCGACGAAGTGGACCGCTTGTACACCGTGTACAACAACGGCGCGGTAGTAGGCCGGTTCAGCTACTGGATTACCGACAACCGGTTGCAGCTGCAAGGTGGCGGCGAGTTCGTTATCGAAGAGCACACCAAAACCAAGCTAGTGTTGCGCGTTCGGCAGGATATCAACACCACCCGCTACCTCGTTCGCACCAGAAGCTACACCCGCTAAGCGGCAAAAACAATCGGCCGCTCCTGCCAAAGGCAAGAGCGGCCGATACCTAGGGCCGGGCGCGGCTTACTTGCTGCGCACGGGCTTGTCGACGGTGATTACGCCTTTGCGCGAGCCCGCTTTGCTGGGGTTGGCTTTGTGCGCTGCGCGGATTTTGCGGCGGGTTTTGCGGCGCTTGGCCCAGCGCTTCATGGCGGCAATGGGGCCGCGCTTGCGGCGGCTGTTGCCTTTGTAACGCTTGTAGTTGGGGCTGGGCACGGGCGTGGCCACGGCAGCCTCGGCTAGAGCCTCGGTGGTGGCCACTGAGGCCATTGCCACCTCCGCTAAGGCTTCGGCCGGCTCGATGAGCACCATTATGGTGCAAAGGAACAGCAGTAGAAGTTTGCGCATGTCGAATGTAAGTTTTAAAAGTTAAAACAAGTTGCGTAAGCAGTTTTCGATTCGAAATGTGCAATAGGTGGCGCGTGTTAACACTAATATAGCCAGTATTCGGCAGAACAATGCAAAAAGTTGCTCATCAGTAAAAATTGTACGCTACCGCCAGCGCTTTTATTATAATTTTTACTGTCGAGCGCGTCAAAATCCTACTTAACCCTTTGCTGCAACGTTTTTAGCTCTGGCCACAAAAGAAAAAAAGCCGCCTGCTCCGGGCGGAGCAGGCGGCCATATGCGGGCGAACCTCGGCGCGCTTAGTTACGCACGGGTGGCTCTACGGTAATTACGCCGCGGCGCGGGGCGGTTTTGGCTTTTTGCTTGGCACGGCGCTTGGCCGACCACCGGCGGAAGATGTTGCGGCGGTACTTGCGGCGGCTGTTGCCTTTGTAGCGCTTGTAGCTGGGGCGCGGCACGCGCGGCGGGGTAGCTACGGTTTCGGGGCCGAGCACGGCCTCGGTGGCGGCCGGTGCGGAGGGCTCGGCCAGCGCCAAAGCCGGATCGGCGAAGGCAAAGATGAGGCAGAGCAGCAGGAGAAGGAGTTTGTTCATAGAAAGCAGAAAAACCAAGTGGAGGCGCAACAGCCTAAGCCGTGCTGTTTCGCGGCGCAAATTACGGACCAATGCGGTTACTGCCTGCTTATCACCGAATTATGCAGCAACACCGCGGTTCGCTTATACTCCTGAGCATCAGCCACAACCCCAGGCAGCAGCGGCACTTAGGCTTTGCGCGGCAACTTGCGCGCGAAGGCCATTACGGCTGCCTGAAACTCTTTGTTGTTTTCGAGGAAGGGATAATGCTTGCCGGGCAGCACCACCACTTGCTGCTGCGGAAACTTAAACGACTTGTAGTGCTCGGGGCCGGTTACGTAGTCGTCTTTGCCGGTGAGCACCAGCACGGGCGCCTGCAGCTTGGCCGAGGCGGGCGTGAAATCCTGCACGTAATCGGGCAGCTTGTACACGGCGGCGGCAAAATCCTGGTTCAGGGGCATGCTGCGCACCACTTTGCTCGCGCGTACGGCGGCCGTATCGGTTACGTACATCAGCTTGCCCATGAGCTTTTGCTGGCCCAGCATGCCCATTACCATACCCCAGCGCTGCGGCAGCGGCATGGCGGGGTCGAGGGGCGGGCGACCGGCTTCGGGCAGCAGGTCGTAGCCGTAGGTGGCGGTGGTTTCCATGGTAGCGGGCAGGTTGAGGATGCTGTTTACCAGCACCATGGCCTGCACGCGCTCGGGGTATTTGCTGGCGTAGGCCGTGGCAATGGTGCCGCCAAACGAGTGCGACATCAGCACCCATTTCTCCAGGCCCAGCTGCTGGCGCAGGTCTTCGAGGTCTTGCACCAGGCGCTCCAGCTTGTAATTGCCGCTTGGGTCGCTGGCCGAGCGGCCGCTGCCCCGCTGGTCGAGGTAAATCATCTGGAAGGTGCTCTCGAGCGAGCGGCCACCTAGGGCCTCGAAGCCGTAGCTGCCGGCACCCGGCCCGCCGTGCACAAACACGCACGGCAAGCCCTTGCCGGCCACGTGGGTGTAAAGCTTTACGCCATCGGAGGTAGTGATAATGGGCGTGCCGTTAGCCAGCGTTGCCGCGGCTTTGCGCTGGGCTACCAAGGGCTGCGCCGCGAATAGCGCCAATAGAATTACGGCGAATAGTCGGCTCGTCAGAGCCGACTTCAGGTAAGCATACTTCATGATTGGATGGATTGATGAATGATAATGGAGCTCAATATAGACTTTTCATATGGAGGCTGATAACTACCGGGTTGCGGCCGGCCAGGCCCTAGGTGGCCTAATCTGCTGCACCAAAAACAACGGCCCGGCTGCCAGTAGCAGCCGGGCCGTTGCGCGGGTATGAAGTACTTATCCCTAAGCCTTGATACCTCAGAACCAGACTTATATCTCCACGAAAAACTTCTCCTTGGTGCGGCGCACTTTTTGGGCGCTGGCCAGGTAGTCATTAGCGGCATCGCGGTAGCCCAAGGCCAGCAACGATACGCTGCGCAGGCCCTGCGCGGGCAGGTTCAGCAGCGCGTCGAGGGCGGCAGGGTTAAAGCCTTCTATGGGCGTGGCGTCTACCTGCTCCACGGCGGCGGCAGTGAGGGCGGTACCCAGGGCAATGTAGGCCTGGCGGGCCGCCCACTGAAAACGCTCGTCGGGCGACTTGCCGGCCACCACGCCGCCCAGCATGGCCTTGCGGAAATCGGCCAGCGACTCAGCCGACACGCCCCGCACCTCCTGTATGCGGCGCAGGTACTCGTCTATTTGCTGCTCGGTTACATCGGCCCAGGCGGCAAACACCAGCACGTGCGAGCCCTCCACAATTTGGGGCTGCTTGCAGGCTTGCTCAAAAATTTGCCGGCGCACGGCGGGGTTCTCTACCACCAGCACCGTGTAAGGTTGCAGGCCCATCGACGAAGCCGACAGGCGGGTAGCTTCCAGAATGGTGGTTAATTTCTCGGCCTCAATGGCTTGGCCGTTCATGCGTTTGGCGGCGTAGCGCCAGTTCAGTGCTTCTAGCAGGTTCATAACAGCGTGTGCGGTGCTTTGGGCAGCGCGGCCCGGCGAGCCGGCGTTGCCAAACAATGGCCAACAACTCCGCACCTAGGCCGAATGTTTGGCGCCGCTCGGTTTAGTCCTCAATCACGATGCCCAGCTGGCTTACCAGGCCCGGCAGCCCGGCCGTGCTAAAGCGGGCCTTGCGCAGGTAGTTCAGGGTGGGGTCGATGATGAAGTTGGCGGCCGTGGTGAAATCGGCGCCGGCCAGCTGCGTATGCTCGAACACGGTACCGGCCAACGAGCATTCCTGAAACACGGCTTCCGTGAGGTCGGTGTTCGTGAAATCGGCGTCGTGCAGGGTGCAGTGCTCGAAGCGGGTGCGTGGCATCCGCTTGCCCGCAAACGAGGCGTAGTGCAGCTGGCACCGCTCGAAGTGCACCCCAAACAGCATTTCGCGGCATACCGCAAACTGCACCCCCGACAGCTTGCACTCGCTGAACGCCACGTTTTGTAGCCCCGTGTTGGCCAGGCTCGCCGAGGCCAGGTTGCAGCGCTCAAACAAGCAATCGATGAACAGCAAATTGTTCAGGTTGGCCCCCGAAAAGTCGCAGCTCACAAAGCGGCATTGCTCCAGCTCGTGCGGGTAAGCGGCGAGGTGGGCGGCATCCCAACGCTCAAACACGTTTTCGACCGGAAATACGGAGGGTTTGCGCAGGACGGGGGCTGAGCGCCGGGCTTTCACGACGGATGCGGGAATTGGGGTTGGGGCTGAACAAGCCGGAACAGACGCCGCAAGGTACCCAACAAACCGCAGGGCCTCGGCCAAAAACCGCAGCCCGGCTGCCCAAGGCAACCGGGCCGGGTTGGGGTGCTAAGCACCTAGGCGCTTAGCTGCGCTTGTTGGCTTCTTCGTCCGAGCCGAGGGTGCTGGGGTTGCTGTTCTGACCTTCCATGCCGTTGGTTTGGTCGCTGTCGCCGTAGCCGCCGCGTTGGCCGCTGCCGTCGCCCATGTTGCCTTGGGTTACCTCGGTGGCGCCGCCGGCGCCCTGCGAGGCCGCACCGGGCGTATGGTTTTGTTGCGGATTTTCCTGGCGGCTGTTCTGCTCGTCGGCTTCGTTGGGGATGCTGTTGGGTTGGTTTTGTTCGGTGCTCATGGGTATGATCGAAATAAAAGCTCGGGAGCCGCGGCCCTGCGCCACTGGCTACTCCACTGTACGCCGGCCGCGCCCGGTGGTTGGGGCCCACCGCAGCGGCTGGCGCCGCAGCCGCCGCGCCCTAGGTACCTTTGCGCCTCTACCCGCTTTTGCCTGCATGAAGATCATCGACAAAATTGCCTGGCTGCTGCTCGATGGCCAGGGGCGCGTGCTGAGCACCCGCAGCCGCGGCAAAGACTGCTACTACTTCCCCGGGGGCAAGCGCGAACCCGGCGAAACCGATGCCCAAACGCTGCTGCGCGAAATAAAGGAGGAGCTGACCGTTGACCTGGACCCCGACAGCCTGCAGCACCTAGGCACTTTTACGGCGCAAGCCCACGGCCACGCCACCGGCATTCGGGTACAGATGACGTGCTACGCCGCCCGCTACCACGGTACCTTGCAGCACGCCGCCGAAATCGAAGAAGTGGTGTGGCTCCGTTACCACGACCGCCCCCGCGTGTCGCCCGTCGACCAGATTATTATGGATTGGCTGCACGCGCAAGGCCAACTCGCCTAGGTGGCTCCGGCTAACAACGGGCTACTTCGTGTACACCCGAATGATGCCGTTGCGGCCTTGCTCACCGTAGGTTTGCAACAGCTCGGGGTGGCCGGTGATTACGGACACACCCTTGAAACGCGCGGCGGTTAGGGCGCGCAGCTGGGCCGGTGTGGCCGCCTGCTGATCGATGTAAAGCAGGCGGCCGGCCAGCTCCTGCTCGGTGAGGGGCTGTCCGGTTATGAATTTCTCGTAAAGCTGTTTGGTGGAGGCATACAGCTGCGCATCCAGCCCCGGGTGGGTAGCCGGCCGATGCCGTGCCAGGAAAGCGCGCACGGCCGGCTGCTCGGCATTTTGCCTGGTAGTGATAAGCACCACCACCGGCGACATGGGCCATAGTAAGCTGCTGCTTAGCCCCTCGCGCTGCAAAAGGGCAGCTGCCTCCGCGTCGCGCAATGCGCTGATTTCGTCAATGGAGTCGGGAGCAAGTTGGGTAGCGGCGGTGCGCTCGGCCAGCTTGCCGTCGATAAAATACACGGCCTTGCGGGGCAACGTGGCGGGCTCGTGCCTGGGCCGAAACAGCGCCATAAATCCGCCGCCAGGCGACGGGTTCTGCTGCGCCGAACTTGAGGCCGCGCCTAACAGCATCGGCAATGCAACAAGCGCCATGCGTAGCGCGCGGCCCAACAATGGTTTCATCATGGCGATAGAGGTGTAATGGTGACGAATGATAAACAATTACACCGGCCTAACGCCTTGCCTGGCTGCACATTGCGCAGCACCGCGCCGTTTTTGGCTGGCTGCTGCCAAGCCCGCTTGGTGCGGCGGGTCGAACGCCGCCGCGGCACCTAGGCGCGCGTGACTTTGCCTTTCAAATCCCAATGGCTGGCCTGTACTTGCTGGCTGCCGGGCACGCGCTTAATGGTGCGCACGTACCGCTCGCCGACAATGGCGCCATCGGGCCGGCGCTGGCCGATAAACAGCGTAACCGGCTCGCCTAGGTCGTTGGTTACGAAGGTGATGTCGAGGCCGCGAAAACGGTCGTCGATGGTGCTGGAGGGCTCGTAGGTTTTGCTGAGTTTTTCGGCGAGCTGGCGGTGCAGAGGCATGGCTGAAGGGCAGTTGTACCAAGGCCGGTATACGCGCAGCGGTGCGGTTGGGTGGGCGCTGCGCGGCAGCTGGTGGCACCTAGGGCAACCCGTCCGAAACGGTACTCACATCATCATGTGAGGCGCTGCGCGGGTTTCTGGCATTGTTTTCGAGACTTGACTCAGCAGCTGTCGAGCTTTCGGCAGCGTCTGCTCTCAACACTTTTCCGCGCATGAAAACACTAGCTCTACTCCTGCTGCCAGCCGCTGCCCTGCTCACGGCTACCTCCTGCTCCAAAGACTCCGTAAAGCCCAAGCCCGACCCGGCCGTTGAGTTGGGCATGCAGCGCAGCTTTCACTTCACGGCCGACAACACCCACCGCGACACCACCTTCGCATCGGGTGCCATGGAGAGCTTGGCCGCGCGCACTTCACAAGAAATGTACTTGTGCTTCGGGCCCGCTGCGGGCGCCGATTACATCAACCTGAAGCTTGATCCGCGCCAGATGCCCAGCAACTTCGTGGGCACCTACTCGCTGGACTCGAACACCGGCGCCGTGTACTCGCGCTACCTGTACCGCCGCATCACCCCGAGCGGCTACAGCGCCTCCATTCTCAGCAGCGACGCCCACCCCACCACCGGCACGCTCACCATCAGCCACTACGATGCCGAGCGGAAGCTCATCAGCGGCTCCTACACGGCGCAGTTTACCGGCGTGTATGACCCTACTTCCACCTCCACCAACCACACGCAGCTGCGCCGTTGCAACTTATCGTTGTCGGGCACATTCGAGAACGTAAAACTCTCGGTGGTTCCCTAGGTGCCGAAGCGCCTGTAACACAAAACGGCCGGCCTGCACCCTGCAGACCGGCCGTTTTGCTTATGGCACATAAGGTTAATGGCGGCTTACCACACCTTAGCGCGGCTTACTTGCGGGCGCACCATTTTGTCGCCTTCCTTGCAGCCGAACGCCTGGAAGAACTCCGGCATGTTCATGAGGGGGCCGTTCACGCGGAACTGGGCCGGCGAGTGCGGGTCGGTGAGTACTTGCTGGCGCAGGGCCTCGGGGCGCATGCTGGTGCGCCACACCTGCGCCCACGCCAGGAAGAAGCGCTGCTCCGGCGTGAAGCCATCGTAGCGGGGCGCGTTGCCGTTGGGGTATTTCGCCTTCAGCTGCTTTTGCAGCGCCGAGTAAGCCAGAGCCGTGCCGCCGAAGTCGGCCAGGTTTTCGCCCATCGTCAGCTTGCCGTTCACGAACACCGAATCGAGCGGCTGGAAAGCCGAGTACTGTGCCCCTACCAAATCGGCGCGCTTCTGAAATTCGGCCGCGTCTTCCTTGGTCCACCAGTCGCGCAGGTTGCCCTCAGCATCCGATTGGCGGCCGCGGTCGTCGAAGCCGTGCGTGATTTCGTGGCCGATTACCGCGCCCATGCCGCCGTAGTTCACGGCGTCGTCGGCTTTCGGATCGAAGAACGGCGGCTGCATAATGCCAGCCGGGAACACAATCTCGTTGAGCGAGGAGTTGTAGTAGGCGTTTACCGTGGGCGGCGTCATGCCCCACACCGAGCGGTCGATGGGTTTGCCGTAGCGCTGCACGTTATCCTTGTACTCCCACTCGCGGGCGGCCATTACGTTTTTCAGGTACGACTCGCGCGAAATCGTGAGGGCCGAGTAGTCCTTCCATTTGTCGGGGTAGCCGATTTTCACCGTGAAGGAGTTCAACTTCTTTTGGGCTTCCTGCTTGGTAGCGGGGCTCATCCACTCGAGCTGCTGAATGTGCTCGGCCATGGCCTCCTTAATGTGGCCCACCATCTCCAAGGCCTTCTGCTTGGTTTCGGGCGTGAAAGCGCGGTCGACGTACAGCTGGCCGAACGCCTCGCCCAGCGAAGCATCCGTGGAGCGCAGCATGCGCTTCCAGCGGGGTTGCTGCTGCTTGGCACCCGTGAGCACCTGCTGGAAGCGGAACGACTCATCCACATACGCTTTGGGCAGCGCCGAAGCCATGCTCGAAGTGAGGTGCCAGCGCAGGTAGGTTTTCCAGTCGCTGAGCGGTTCGGCTTTCATGGCGGCGCTGGCGTCCTTAAAGAAGTCGGGCTGACCCACGATTACTTCCTTAGCCGCACCTAGGCCCACTTGCTGCAGCACCGCCGGAATAGCCAGGTTGCCGAACTGCTTATCGGCTTCGGCCACCGTCATTTTGTTGTAGTTGGCGTACGGGTCGCGCAGGGCTACGCGGTCCTTCGAAGCCTTGGCCAGGCGCGTCTCAAGGCGCATCACCGTTTCGGCGTTCTTCTTGGCCGTGGCCTCGTTGTCGCCGAGCAGCTTAAAGGTGTTTACCAAATAGGTAGTGTACGCCGAGCGAATGCCCTTGGAGCGCGCATCGTCTTTGAGGTAGTAGTCGCGGTCGGGCAACGTGAGGCCGCCTTGCGAGAGGTACACCGCGTACTGGGTGCTGTTCTTGCGGTCTTGGTTTACGCCTAGGCCAAATACCGAGCGCGTTTGCAGCATTTGCTGACGCGCCAACGAGGTTTGCAGGCCCTTCAGGTCTTTGATGCTGCCAATGCGGGCGAGTTCGGGCTGCAGGTACTTCAGGCCGGCCGCCTCGATGGCCGCGGTGTCCATGGCCGAGGCGTAGAAGTCGCCCACCTTCTGCAGGTTCGTGCCCTTCTGCGCCCCCTTGTTGGCCGCTGCTTCTTCCAAGATCTGCCGCATCAGGGCCTGGTTCTTATCGATGAGCGTATTCCAGGAGCCCCACGAGGTTTCGGCGGCCGGAATGGGCGTGTTCTTCAGCCAAGTGCCCGAGGCGTACTGGAAGAAGTTGTCGCAAGGCGATACTGATTTGTCGATGGTGGCAACATCGAGGCCTACGCCGGGTACGCTGGGCTGCTCGGTGGTAGTAGCGGTGGCAGTAGCCGCAGTGGGGGCAGCGGTAGCCGCCGTTTGCGTGGTGCTGCTCGAGGAGGCGCAACCACCTAGGAAGCTGGCCAGCGCGCCGGCAGCCAGCAGCAGGTACTTGTTGTGTGTCATGCGTGGGATGGTAATGACAACAGTGAACGAACGGGGAAAAGCGCGGAGCTTCCGATGGGGTAAAGTCCCGCGCTTCTAAGTTCGGTATTAATGCCGGGTTTTGTAGCACAGCTTGGCAACAAGCGCGGCACTAAAAAAGCAGCTTGGCATTACCAAGCTGCTTTTTTTGCGTATTTATCAACAAGCAAGCGGCTTACCAGATTTTGGCCCGGTCGGCTTGGGCGCGTACCATCTTTTGGCCTTCTTGGCAGCCAAAAGCCTCGTAGAACTGCGGCATGTTCATCAGCGGCCCGATGGTGCGGTATTGGCCCGGCGAGTGCGGATCGGTGAGGATTTGCTGACGCAGGGCTTCGGCCCGAATGTTGGTGCGGCGCAGCTGCGCCCAGGCCAGGAAGAAACGCTGCTCGGGCGTAAAGCCGTCGATTTTGGGGCGCGGGTTGCTGCCGTATTTCTGCTGCAATTGCTTCTGCAGGGCCCCGTACACTACGGTTAGGCCGGCAAAGTCGGCGAGGTTTTCGCCCATCGTCAGCTTGCCGTTTACGTGCACCGAGTCGAGCGGCGAGAAGGCGTCGTACTGGCGGCCTACCACAGCGGCGCGCTTGGTAAACTCGTCGGCGTCTTCCTTGGTCCACCAGTCGCGCAGGTTGCCTTGCGAGTCGTACTGGCGGCCTTGGTCGTCGAAGCCGTGGGTGATTTCGTGGCCGATTACGCCCCCAATGGCGCCGTAATTCACGGCGTCATCGGCTTCGGGGTCGAAGAAGGGCGGTTGCAGGTACCCAGCCGGAAACACAATCTCGTTCATGGGCGGATTGTAGTAGGCGTTTACGGTGGGCGGCGTCATGCCCCACTCGTTGCGGTCGATGGGCTTGCCGAGCTTCTGTGCATTGTCTTTGTATTCCCACTCGCGGGCGGCCAGCACGTTCTTCAGGTACGACTCGCGCGAGATGGTAAGGGCCGAGTAGTCCTTCCACACGTCGGGGTAGCCAATTTTCACGCGCAGCGCGTTCAGCTTTTTCAGGGCTTCCTGCTTGGTTGGTTCGCTCATCCAAGTGTTCGAGCGAATGTGGTCGGCCATCGACGCTTTGATGTTGTTTACCATCTCCAGCGCTTTGGCTTTGGCCTGCGGCGAGAAAGCCTTGGCTACGTACAGCTCGCCAAAAGCCTCGCCCAGGGTGGCATCCGTCGAGGCCAGCATGCGCTTCCAGCGCACCGTTTGGGTTTTGGCCCCGCCCAGCACCTGCGAAAAGCGGAACGTCTCGTCGGTGTAGGCTTTGGGCAGCGCGCCGGCCACCGAGCGCACCAGGTGCCAGCGCAAGTAAGTCTTCTGATCACCTAGGGGCTCGGCCTTGAGCGTGGCGTTTAGCTCGTCGAAGAAAGCCGGCTGGCCTACGTTTACCTCTTTGGCGGCGCTGAGCTGCAACTCCGAGAGCAGGCGCGGTAAATCGAGGTTGGGGTAGCGCTTGGCCGCGGCGGCCACCGTCATTTTGTTGTAATTGGCCTCGGGGTTGCGCAGCTCCACGCGGGTACGCGAGGCTTTGGCCAGGCGCGTTTCGATGCGCTCTACCGCGGTGGCGTTCTGGGCGGCCGTGGCTTCGTTGTCGCCGAGCAGCTTAAACATGTTGCGCAAGTAGGTGCGGTACGCCTCCCGGATGTTCTTGGAGCGCGCATCGTCTTTGAGGTAGTAGTCGCGGTCGGGCAGCGTGAGGCCGCCCTGGTTCATGCCCACGATGTACTGCGTCGAGTTCTTGTCGTCGATTTCGACGCCGGCGCGGAAGTAGCTGCCCACCTGCAACATCTTCTGCCGGGCCATGGCCGATTGCAGGCCTTTCAGGTCTTTGATGCTGCCAATGCGGGCGAGTTCGGGCTGCAGGTACTTCAGGCCGGCCGCTTCGATGGCCGCGGTGTCCATGGCCGAGGCGTAGAAGTCGCCCACCTTCTGCAGGTTCGTGCCCTTTGCAGCGCTCTTGTTGCCCGCTGCTTCCTCCAAAATTTGCCGCATCAGGGCCTGGTTGCGGTCTTGCAGCAGGTTGCGCGGGCCCCAGCTCGAGGCGTACGACGGGATGGGGTTGTTCTTCAGCCACACGCCGCCCGAGTACTGAAAGAAGTCTTCGCACGGCGACACCGAGTTGTCGATATCGGCGGGGTTGATGCTGCGCCCTTTGATTTCGGGCTCGGTGCTGGCGGAGGCCGTGGCGGCGTTGGGAGCGGCCGGGGCCGAAGCCGAGGCGGTGCCGGCCGTGTTGCTGGCGGCGCAGCCCGCCAAAGCCAGCACCGAGGCAACGGCCGCGGCGCGCGTTAGGGTAGGCAAATGTTTCATGAGTAGCAGTGCAAAAAGGAAGGCGCCCCAAAGGGTGGGGCAAAGACTTGCGTTGCCCAATTTAGGCTGCACGCGGTTACCCAACCAGCGCTGGTTGGCCCTACTTGCGCCCACGCCACCTAGGGCCGCGCGGCGAGTGCGTAACTTGCGGCCTTCATCTGCTTATCTGTTGACGTTGTGCGCACGCTCCGGTTTCTCTGCTTCGCTTTTGTTATTGCCCTAGGTGCTGCCCCGGCCGCCCAGGCCCAAGCCCCGGCGCCTGCTGCCCCGGCCACCGCCAACGGCCCCGAACAGGAGTTTCTGACCGCAGCCGATGCAGCAGCCGGCCTGATGAAGCGCCTCATGGCCCAGCCCGCCACCGCGGCGGTCGAGGCTCCGTTGCAGCGCGAATGCACCGCCCTTTGCCAACGCGCCAAAGCCCAGCGCATTACGCCCGCCTACACCCAGTGGCTGCGCAGCCTACGCAAGGAAGAACTGCGCACCGCCGTGCAGCACCTGCAGGCCAGTGCCTTTGTGCAGTACCTAGGCAAGCTGCAAACCGCGCCCGAGTTTGAGGCCCGCTACAAACGCAGCCCCGTAGCCGCCGACATGATGCTGCAAATTTTGAACGCATTTGATATCGAGCGGTATTAGCGCGCTGTAGCGCGGAGTTCAGTCCGCGTTTGCCAGAACAACAGCCCCGAAACCACTTCCGCGTCATCCTGAGGCGCCAGCCGAAGGACCTTGTTGTAACCTCACCCCCCGCCCCCCTCTCCGGAAGAGAGGGGGAGCGGTTCGTATCCGGCGTCAGCACGCGGGATAAGGTCCTTCGCTTAAGCTCAGGATGACAAAACCTTCGGGCATCAGCACGGAAGATGTCTCGACAAGCTCGACATGACCGTTCTGGGGCTGGGTAGGACCGGTGTTCCCTAGGTCGTCAGGCTCCCCCTCTCTTCGGGAGAGGGGGCCGGGGGGTGAGGTCTCGATAAGGTCCTTCGGCCAGCGCCTCAGGATGATAGGATAAACAACGACGCCTTTGCAGCCATTGCCTTATCAAAAGCTCTACCGCCGGCGGGGCTTGGCGCGCACGTACTGGTTGGGCCATTCCACCTCGGCACCTAGCTCCTCGGCGGCGTGCAGCGGGAAGTACGGGTCGCGCAGCAGCTCGCGGCCCAGCAGCACCAAATCGGCTTGGCCGGTGGCTACAATTTGCTCGGCGTCGGCGGCGGAGGTAATGAGGCCCACGGCTCCGGTAGCAATGCTGGCCTCGCGCCGAATGCGCTCGGCAAACGGCACTTGGTAGTTGGGGCCCACCGGAATAGAGGCGGCAGGCACGTTGCCGCCCGTGGAGCAGTCAACCAAATCCACGCCTTTGGTTTTGAGCACCTGAGCCAGGGCCACCGAGTCGTCGGCGGTCCAGCCGCCCTCGGTCCAGTCGGTAGCAGAAATGCGCACCAGCAACGGGTAATCGGCGGGCAACAGCTGGCGTGTGCTTTCCACCACTTCTACCAGCAGCCGAATCCGGTTCTCGAACGAGCCGCCGTAAGCATCGGTGCGCTGGTTGCTGAGCGGCGACAAAAACTCGTGGAACAAGTACCCGTGGGCGGCGTGCAACTCAATTACCCGAAAGCCAGCCTCCAGGGCCCGCAGCGTGGCAGCCCGAAAATCGGCTTTCACTTTCTCGATGCCGCCTAGGTCGAGTTCGAGGGGCGCAGGCTCTTCGGCGCCAAAGGGCACCGGGCTGGGCGCTACCGCAGGCCAGCCGCCCTGGCTTTCGGCCACCACCGTGCCGCCTTTCCAGGGGCTGCTGTGGCTGGCTTTGCGCCCGGCGTGGGCCAGCTGAATGCCGGGCACGGCGCCGTGGGCCTCCATGAATGCCGTGAGGCGCTGCAAGCCGGGCACGTGCTCGTCGTGCCAAATGCCCAAGTCGTCGGGGGTGATGCGGCCCTCCGGCGATACGGCCGTCGCTTCTATAATAATGAGGCCGGCGCCGCCCACCGCCCGGCTGCCCAGGTGCACCAGGTGCCAATCGTTGCTGAAGCCGTTGGTGCTGCTGTACTGGCACATCGGCGACACCGCAATGCGGTTTTTCAGGGTGAGGCCGCGCAACGTAAGCGGCGAAAACAGGGCTACCGTCATACTAATCAACCATGGTGAAAGCGGGTACAGGCTGCATAAACCACCCGCTGCCCGGGTTGGTTGCGGCGCGGGGCCCTAGGTGCGTGGGGCAGGCTGGCAGCCGAGCAGCCACGCCACGGCATCGGCCTCGTCGGTAAAGCGTTCGGCCATAAAGGGTTTGTCCTCGAAAAAATGGGCGGGCGGAAAGTTTTCGCCCGAGGCAGCATCGCGCAGGTGCAGCGGCGCCACCAGGTAGGCCAGGTACGAGCGTTGCCCGCTTAGGCGCAGCGGCAACTGCGGGGTAAACCGGTCGAGCATCCAGTGCATCACCTCCTTGTCGGTATCGATGCGCCGGCGGGCATCGAGCAGCCAATACGGGCACTGGTGGGCCGCGGCCAGCTCAAGCATATCGAGGTAGCCTTGCTGAAGCTCGGGCAGGCTGGCCTGGCGCAGCCACCGGCCCACCACCAAGTGCAGATCGGGGCGGTAGGCAAGGTCCAGAAAACTGCGCGTTGTGGGCGAAATCATGGCAAAAGAAGGCGGCAGGTGGGCGGCAAAGGTAGGCAGCGCCCCCCGATGCCCCGCGCCGCCAAAACCCGAGCCGGCCGCCGGCTGTACTACCCCTTTGTTGGTTATCGGCGGCAGCCTACCTAGGTTGCCCTTCCCTCCTCTACTTTACCTGGCCATGCGCACCATTAAGCAGCAGCACCGCGCCCTGAGCGCCCCCATCAACGACCTGATTACCTACCGGGCCTTGCCCACGCAGTCGGTCGAGCACCTCGATCCGTTTCTGTTTCTGAACCACCACGGGCCGCAAACCTACGCGCCCCACAACCGCGGCTTGCCGTTTGGGCCGCACCCCCACCGTGGCTTCGAAACGGTGACGTTTATTCTGGAAGGCGACATCATGCACAAGGATACCGGCGGGCACGAAAGCGTGATTAACGCGGGCGGCATTCAGTGGATGACAGCGGGCTCGGGGCTGATTCACGCCGAGGTTTCGTCGGAGGAGTTCAAACGACAGGGCGGCCCGCTCGAAATTCTGCAGCTGTGGGTAAACCTGCCGGCCAAGCACAAAATGACGGCGCCGCGCTACATCGGCCTGCAAGCCCCCGACATTCCGCAGGCCAGGCTCGACGAAGGCCGCGTGAGGCTGCACGCCGTTTCGGGCGAGTGGGCCGGCACCGCTGGCGCTGTGCAGCCGCTGGCGCCCATTGCCTTGGCCTGGGCCGAGCTGCGCACCGGCGGTCAGCTAAACTTGCCCATTACGGCCGAGCACACCATTTTCTTTTACACCGTGCGCGGCAAGCTGCGCGTGAACGGGCACGAAACCGAAGCCCTGCGCCTCGTGGAGTTCAACCACGACGGCGACAAGCTGCAGCTGGAGGCGCTTACCGATGCCGTGGTGCTGTTGGGGCACGCCCAGCCTTTCCGCGAGCCTATTGTGGCCTACGGGCCATTTGTGATGAATACGCCGGAGGAAATTGAGCAAGCTTACCACGATTACCAGGCCGGTAAATTTGGACACTGGCGTGGCTAGTTCCTAGGTGCTGCCGGGGTTATCCGGCCTTGGCAGCACCTAGCCATAAGCCTACCTCACGCAAGGCTATGGCTGCAAGCCCATCAGTAGCCAATCTTAAGCTCAACTATATGTAATTCAATATTATATACGGCTGATCAGAAGCTTTAAAACTTACAATTTTATCCTCCAAAGCTATTACCACAATCCCGGAATTATATAATAAACTTGTCAAACGGCTTGGTGCTTGCAGCAGAGGCCGCCCACAAGTTTGTACAACGTATACTTTTAGCGGGGTTGGTGAAGAAGTGGCTTACGGTGCTGCTGGGGCTTTGGTCGCTGGCGGCGGTGGCGCAAACAGGGGTTTCGGAGCCGGAGTTGGCGCAGTGCGATGCGGCCGTGCAACGGTTTTTGCAACGTTGGAAAATACCAGGCGCCACGGTGGCCATCAGCCGCCAAGGCAAGCTGGTGTACTCGCGCGGTTTCGGCCACGCCAACCTAGAGCGCACCGAATTAATGCAACCCTCGCACTTGCTGCGGGTGGCCAGCGTGTCGAAACCGGTAACGGCCGTAGCCATCATGAAGCTGGTGGAAGACGGCCAAGTGCAGCTCACGCGCAAGGCCTTTGGCCCCGAGGGCTACCTCAACATGCCCTACTACACCGGCGTAATCGAGGATAAGCGCATTTACGACATTACGGTGCAGCAACTGCTCGAGCACACCGCCGGCTGGAACCGCAACGCCGGCGTCGACGGCTTCAGCAGCTCCGACCCCATTGATTTTCCGCTGCACGTGGCCGCCGCCATGCAGGTGCCCAACCCCGTGCCCGACTCCACGCTGGTGCGCTACCTGCTAAGCAAGGGCCTCAACTTTACGCCCGGCAGCCGCTTTGCCTACTCCAACATCGGCTACATTGTGTTGGGCAAAATCATCGAGCGCGTTACGGGCCAGCCCTACGAGGCGTGGGTGCGCCGCCACGTGCTCGAGCCCACCGGCGTGAGCGAAGCCCACCTGGGCCACAACCTGCTGGCCGACAAGCTGGAGCGCGAGGCCGAGTACTTCAGCAAAGACCTCAAAGAATCGTGCTATGGCACGGGCAAACGCGTGCCCTACCCCTACGGCGGCTGGAACCTCGAGGCCATGAACGCCCACGGCGGCTGGCTGTTTTCGGCCCGCGACCTGGTGCGGCTGGTGCTGGCCATCGACGGCTTGCCTACCCGCCCCGATTTGCTGCTGCCCGCCACCCTCGATACCATGACGACCTCGCACGAGCCCAACCGGCGCTACGCCAAAGGCTGGCTCGTGAACAAGGACCGCACTACGTGGTGGCACACCGGCTCGCTCGATGGCACGGCCAGCTGCGTAGTGCGCACGGCCTCGGGCTACACCTGGGCCATTTTGCTTAACGGCCGCTCCACCACCAACCGCTTCTGGAACGACCTGGAAGAGCTGGGTTGGGAGTGCATCAACGGCACCGCCACTTGGCCGATCCACGATTTGTTTCCGCCGGAGCGGAACGCGCGCAACCTGCGCGTGGCTAGCCTATGTGTCGGCACAGCCCGCTTGGCCTGGCACAACGGCAACGGCAGCGCCCGCCTGCTGGTGCTGCAAGAAAAAAGCCCCGTGCGCGACTTGCCGCAGGACGGCACCAACTACGTAGCCGATGCCTCGTTTGGCCGCGGCGCCATTTTGGGCCACGGCTCGGTGGTGGCCGCCGGCCCCGATAGCACCGTAACGGTGCGCGCCCTGCAGCCCGGCAAAACCTACTACGCCCGCCTGGTGGAGTACCACCAAACCGCGGCCACCGGCCAACACCCCGTGTACGCCCTCGAGGGCAACCCCGTGCTGGAGTTTACCATGCCGGCCGCGCCGGTGGTGGCCAAGAGCAGCAAGGCCGGCAAAGCCGCACTGGCCCGCGCCGGCAAGGCGCGCGCCAAGCGCGCACCCCAAGCTGTGCGCCTCGCTGCGCCCAACTTCCTGCCCACGGCCGATGCCGAAAGCGCCCAACCGGGCCAGCCGATGCCCGTTTCGCCGGCCACCGAGCCCCAGTCAGCTTCTTACTGGATTCGTTTGCGCGAAATGAGCCGCGGTTTGCTGAAATGGTTGGGCACCTCGAGCTAACAAACCACTAATTCGTGCAACAACCGCTTTATTGTGCAGCTTCATTAGTTGCGTAATAAATTCTTCTGCTAACTTAGCTATCTACCTATACCTCAAGCAGACGCGCAAACAGAATGATTAGCTTTTCGGACGAGGTTCTGCAACTGCTGCAAGAAGCAGGATGGTACAAAGGCAGAAGCGTGGATACGAACCGTTATGCGGCTGCCACCCGGGCCAACAATTGCGCTTGGCAAGAGCCAGCGCAGCGTTTTTTGGCTGAGTTTGGAGGCTTGCTGCTGCGTTTTTTGCGCCGCGACGGCAGCGTTACCACCTTGCACTTCAACGTGTCGCAGGCGTTGGCCACCCACAACAGCTCGCAGGTGTTCACCGATTGCATGGCGCGCCTAGGTTCGGAGGGCCTCACGGTGATTGGGCAGGCTTACGCCGAAGACCTGGTGCTGCTGATGGACGGCGAAGGCCGCGTGTACGGCGGCGGCTGCGACGACTGCCTGTACCTAATTGCCCACAGCGGCGAAGAGGCCATCGAAACGATTTGCCTCGATTTGGCCTTCGAAGTGGTTTAGCGCCCTGCGGCGTCAAGGCGCTTTTCGTAGCAGTAGAAGCGCAGGCCCGGCCGGAAAGCCAGCGTGATTTCGCCGGCAAACCGGTAACCCAGCTTCGGGAAAAGCTGTTGCGTGGCCTTATTTTCCGAGTTGGTATTGACGCGCAGGCTGCGTAGCCCCCACTCAGCGGCCAATTGCTCGGCTTGCTGCAACAAAGCCGCCGCCACGCCCCTACCTTGCACCTCCGGGTCGACGGCCAGGCGGTGCGTAACCACGGCCGGCTCGGCCGCGTCCCAATCGGCTTGGGCGTATTCGGGGTCTTGGTCGGTGGTGAGGGCCGCCACGCCGGCTACTTGTCCTTCGAGCTCGGCCACCCACAATTGTTCCCGTTCGATATCGACCCGAAACACGGCTTCGTTGGGGTAATCGGCTTCCCACTGAAAGTTACCGGCCGCCTGCATCAGCGGTACCACACGGCGCACAATGCGCAGGATGGCAGGCAAATCGGCAGTGGTGGCGCGGCGCAGGTACAGCATAAAGGCTTTGGGTGGGTTGGCTTAAGAAAACGGGCGCGAAGCTACTCAACCAGCACGGGCTCCGCGACTGCGGTTTGCGGTAGGTTTTTGCGCAATGAGCGCCTGGCCAGCCATACGCTAATGGCCGTGAGCACCGCCCCGGCCAGGAAGGGCGCACCCGGGAAGTACATCGGTGCTTTGGGCCCCGTGAAATATGCAAACAAGTTGGTCATCAGGGGCGGGCCTATCACCGAGGTAACGCTTACCAAACTGGTGAGGCCGCCTTGCAGCTCGCCCTGTTCGTTGGCGGGTACCTGCGACGAAATCAGCCCTTGCAGCGCCGGGCCGGCAATACCACCTAGGCAATACGGCACCAAAAACACGAACATCATCCAGCCTTGGGTGGCAAACGCAAATAGGGCAAAACCCACCGCGTACAAGGTCATGCCCAGGTAAATGGCGCGTGCGGCCCCCAGGCGCGGATTGATGTACCGAATGAGCACGCCCTGCACCAAGGCCACCATCAGCCCCACGGCACCTAGGGAGTAGCCCACCCACGCCTTGTTCCAGCCGAATTTCTCCATGGTGTAGTACGACCACGTGCTTTGCGTGGCGTGGGCCGCGATGTAGATGAACACCAGCGAGCCAACCAGCCCCAGCACCACCGGGTAGCGCTGCAGCTGCCGCAACGAGCCCACGGGGTTGGCCCGCCGCAGCTCAAAGGGCCGGCGGTTTTCGGGAGCCAGCGACTCGGGCAGCACCAAGTAGCCGTAGAGCCAGTTGAGGAAAGCCAGCCCGGCCGCCGCCATAAAGGGCACGCGCGGGCCCAGCTCGCCCAGCACCCCGCCTAGCACGGGCCCGATGATAAACCCCAGCCCGAACGCAGCGCCCACCATGCCAAAATTTTGCGCCCGCTCCTCGGGCGGGCTCACGTCGGCGATGTAGGCGGTGGCAGTCGTCATGCTGGCGCCGGTAATCCCTGCGATAAGGCGACCCGCAAACAACCACGCAATGGTGGGCGCAAACACCAGCAGTAGGTAATCGAGCCCGAAGCCGAACAGCGAAAACAGCAGCACCGGCCGCCGGCCGTACCGATCGGAGAGGTTGCCCAGTACCGGCGAAAACAGAAACTGCATGATGGCAAACGCAAACACCAGCCAGCCGCCGTACTGCGCGGCCTCGCTGATGCTGCCGCCCGTGAGCTGCCGAATCAGATCGGGCAGCACCGGAATGATGATGCCAAACCCGATGACATCGATGAGCAGCGTAACGAAGATGAAGCCCAGCGCGGCTTTGCGTTTGTCGGCCATAACAGGGAAGTACAACTAGGTTGGGGTGCGCTGGTTTGGCTGAGCCCTAGGTGGTTGGCGGCCACGGGGCTGGCAGCAAGGCAGCGGGCCGTAAAAGTAAGCCGCTGCCAAGCGCCAAGCATCAGCCTGCGTTATTACTTTGGCGCAACCGCTGTGCTTGGCGGCTTAACCAACTCACTCCTCTATGTTTCAAGGACTACGCACGGTGGTGTACCCCGTGGGCAACCTGGCCCGGGCCAAAGAATGGTACAGCCAAGCGCTGGGCCAACCGCCTTATTTCGACGAGCCGTTTTATGTGGGATACAACGTGGGCGGCTACGAGCTGGGTCTCGACCCCGACGGCCCCGTGGCCGGCCAATCGGGGCCCGTGGCTTACTGGGGCGTGGCCGATGCTGCCGCGGCCTACCAACGCCTGCTCGACCTAGGTGCCCATGCGCACGAGCCCGTGCGCGACGTCGGCAGCGGCGTTTGGGTGGGCACCGTGCAAGACCCATTCGGCAACTTGTTCGGAATCATTGAGAACCCGCACTTTAGTCTTCCGGCTTAGGCGTTGCTGACGCGCCGGCAGCATGGCTTCCGTCGACTTGTACCTGCGGGCTGACATCGTGGCATTATTTTTTGTTTGGAAAGCACTTTGTTCAGAACAAAACAACTGCTTCGGCGGTACTCAAGCCTCCGGTCCGAAGTTCCAATGTTGTCTTCTTTTCAACCCAAAACGCTAAGTACCATGGCTATACAACGTTATTCCGACTCGTTCGGCGACATGACGCCGCAGAGCTTCTCGTCGATGCTGGATCGTTTCTTCAGCGACTCGCTGAACACGCGCGGCCGCCTCAGCGCGTTTGTGCCGCACGTGGATGCGTACGAAACTGAGCGTGGCTACGAAATCGAGGCCTCGCTGCCGGGCATGAAGCGCGAAGACATCAGGGTTGAGTTTCAGCAGGGCCGGTTGTCGATTTCGGGCGAGCGGCGCATGCAAAACGAGCGCAACGACCGCCGCTACCACCTGATGGAAAGCCAATACGGCTCGTTTCAGCGCACGTTTCAGCTGCCCGATGTAGCCAATGGCCAAGGCATCGAAGCAACTTTTGAAGACGGTGTGCTGCGCATCAGCGTGCCCAAGGACCAGCAGAAAACCATGCGCCACCGGGTCGAAATTCGCGGGGGCCAGCAGCAGCAAAACAACCTGCAAACCGGCCAGGTGTCGGGCCGCATGGGCCAGCAAGCCGCCGATATTCGGGTGGAAGAAGGCCACAGCCAAGGCCAAGGCGCGCAGCAAGCGCAACCCAGCCGCGCGTACGAAGGTGCTACGGCCGCTGCGGGCACAAGCCCCAGCGGCAGCGCGCCGCAAACCCCCAGCATGAGCAGCCAGGGCAGCAACTCTGGCTCCTGGACCAACGCCAGCTCGGCCGCGGATAGCTACGGCGACGGCCACCCCGACGACGGCGCCGGCTCGATGCGCGGCTCGGGCGTGGGCTCTTGATGTGGTACCGAAGCCAACAAACACGGGGGCTTGCTTCGGCCGAAGCAAGCCCCCGTGTTTGTTAGGTAGTGGGGTCGGGCGTGGGGCTGTGCTCTACCGACTGCCCATCGGCCGCCGGACCTAGGGCCGCCAGGGTAATGGGGCCCGGCGTAACCAGCCGCAGGGCGGCGGGCAGCCCCACGTCGAGCAGGTCTTGCACCAGGCCCTCGCCGGCGGCTTCGGGGGTGTAGGTATCAACGGTGGTGGCCACCACGGTTACGGGCCGCTCGGGCAAGCTCACCAGCGTAGCGCGGCGGTCGAAATCGGGCGGAAACACGCCGGCGTACAAAATCAGCCGCTCGTAGTTGAAGCGGTTGCCGCTTAGCCAGCGACAAGCCGCGGCGGCGCCTTGCCCGTAGCCCAGCACCGTGCAGCTAACATCGGGCGGACATTGGGCCAAAATGTGCTCGGCCAACGCATCGAGGTAAGCCGTAAGGTCGGTCAGGTCCGGCAGCAGGTCGCCACTGCCCGGCGCCAGCCACGCCGCGGCCAGGTGCGGTACTTCGGCCAGGCTGTTGCCGGGCACGGTGTAGCGCGAGAGGCCTTCGGGCAATACCAGCAGCCGTTCGGGCGCTTCGATGGGGGCCAGCTGGGCCGCCAGGTCGGTTACCGATTGGTCGGCATCGTGCAGGCAAAACCATACGCTTCGGATGCCCGGCCCCGGCTCGCCCGACAGGGCGTAGCGAGCCGTGCGGGTGGTGGCAAAATCGTGGAGAGGCAGCATAACGGACACGGATTGGGTGGGCCTAAGCCTATACGCATGCCCGGGGTTTTGGCTGCCAAGCTGGCGCAAAGGCGGCAGCACCAGCCTGCCAAACTCGGCCAATGTGGCAAGCCAATTACTCGGCACGCATACATTTAGGGTTGGTACATGTTTTGCCTATAACCCTCTGACAAACAGAAGGACGACTGATACCATGAAGCTCATAAGCCAACAATTTCTGCACAACATAGCCCCCCAGCTCGACCTGCTTAATACCCTGGGCGGTGGGGTAGCGCAGGCGCAGGTAAGCATGCACAAGCGCGAGCAGGGCGTGGTTATTCGGGTGTCGGCTCCGAGCGTACAACCCGATACGTTCCGCCTGGTGCTCAACGACAATACCCTGAGCGTATTTGCCGAGTACCGCCACCACCCCGACGACAAGCTGGCCGCGCCGCTGTTCGTGCAGGTGTTCGATTTGCCCGATACCCTCGATGTTGCCCGCATCGACGCGGTGCACCACAACGGCGAGTTGCGCGTGCGCATCCCGTACCAGGACCCCGCCAACCGCTACCGCGAAATCAACATCAAGCGCCGCTAAGCCAGGCTTGGCTCTTCATTGCTTTCTATAACGTCGGGACCGACCGACACCCATGGTTTCACAGCCACTGCCAGCCGCAGTGGCTTTTTCGTTGTTGGGGTTCGGCGGTCAGCGTTTTTGCTCACGCTGGTTTACACCTGTCATCCTGAGGCGTGAGCCGAAGGACCTTCTCACGCGTACTGACATCGGATAGCTTACACTCCCCCTCTCTTTTGGATAGGGGACCGGGGGGGGGTGAGGTCCTGATGAGAGAAGGTCCTTCGGCTCAGGATGTCGATAGTTTCACGCCAGATGTTCCGGCAAGCTTGACAGCACGATTCGGCGAAGCCAACAATTACCCACGAACAACCTCCTGCTACCCAAACAACGGCCAGAGCAAGAAGAACATGGTTACCAGCGAGAGCAGAAACCAGCGCATAATTTGGCCGCGGTGCTGGCGCGGCAGCATGTTGCTGAGCATCAGCAGAGCCGCAACCATAAGGGCGAGGTGCAGCAGCAAAAACGCCGTGGTTTTAACCCAGTTGCGCACAATGGTGTTTTCGGGCTGAAGCTGGTTGCTCTCGCCCAGGCCCGATACTACCCAGCTGATGAGGAAATACGACACCGCCTCGAAGGCCACAAAGCCCGCTAAACCAATAAGAAAGGCCTTGGAGCCAGCAGATTCGGGTTGTACGTCGGTAGCCATAGCGCCAAGATAGCAGCCGCGGGCCAATGCGCACCTAGGGCAATTGCCGCTGCCCCGGGGCACGAGTTACGCACCGGTTGGCGTTATCTTCGCTCTTAGCTCCGCTTTGCTTATGCCCCGTACCCGACGTCCTGTGCCTGTTTCGCCCCGGCGCCGCCCGGCTCCGAAGCGCCGCGCGTGGCTGCCGGCCGTGCTGCTTGCGCTGTTGCTGGTGCTGCTGGGCTCGGGCGCGTTTTACTGGCACTACCGCCGCCAGATACACCGCTACGCCCGCCGGGCTTGGGCTTCTTTCACGGCCGAGCAGCTAACGGGCCGCGAAAAAACTCCCTTGCTCTCGGGCTACTCGGTGCACGGCATCGATGTGTCGTCGTACCAGGGGCGCGTTGATTGGGAAGAAGTTTCGCGCCACAACGTGCGGTTTGCGTTCATCAAAGCCACCGAAGGCGTAAGCCTGCGCGACCGGCGCTTCCAAAAAAACTGGGGCGGTGCCAAGCGGGCGGGCATTGTGCGCGGCGCCTACCACTACTTTCAGCCCAACTACGACGGCACCGACCAAGCCAACCTGTTTGTGCGCACCGTGCCCCTAGGTACCGGCGACCTGCCGCCCGTGCTCGACGTGGAGCACCCCGAGTTTCACGACGTGGCCGTGATGCGCCGCAACGTGGCTACGTGGCTGCGCCTGGTGGAGCGGCACTACGGCGTGCGCCCCATTTTGTACTCCAACTACAGTTTTTACAAGCGCTACTTAGCCGGCCACTTCGATAAGTACCCGCTGTGGCTGGCGCACTACGAGGTGGAGCGCCCCTCGCTGCCGCGCGATAAATGGATTATCTGGCAGCACTCCGACGAGGCGTACGTGCCAGGCATCCGCGGCGCCGTCGATTTCAACGTGTACCAAGGCAGCTACGAGCAATTACTATTGCTGCGCATACCCCCAAATGCAGCTGCCCGAGCCAATTAGCGCCTGCCCGGCCCAAGGTGCCCGCCTGGGCCCGGCTGCCGGGCAGCCCGGTTTTTTGCCGCGAAACCGAGCTGCGATTCGCCAAACAAGGCTAATTTAGGCTCCGGTTGAGCTGGTGTTTGTTGCTTATGGTATCTGCAATTTCGCGTTCGTTTTTTCTTTTGGCCCTAGGTGCCAGCCTGCTTACCAGCTGCGCCGGCAGCAAGGCCTACACCGAAACCGGCAAAGCCTCGTACTACGCCGATAAGTTTAACGGGCGCAAAACCGCCAGTGGGGTGCCGTACCGCCCCGGCAAACGCACGGCTGCGCACAAAACCTTGCCTTTTGGCACGGTGGTGCGCGTTACCAACCAGCAAAACGGCCGCTCCGTAAAGGTCACCATCAACGACCGGGGCCCGCACGTAAAGGGCCGCGTCATCGACCTTTCAAAAAAAGCCGCTCGCAAAATTGGCGTCGACAAAGCCGGCGTGGCGCCCGTGCAGGTGCGCGTGGTGCGCCAAGCCAGCGCCGCCCGCTAGCGTTTATCTTCAGCCCCATGCGCATTCGTAAAAAAGTAAAATGGACCGCGCCGCCGGTCGCCACCGCGCGGTTTGTGGTGCTCAGCCAGTTCATCAAGGCCGCCGAGCAACAGGGCTGGTCGGAGCAGGAGGTGCAATTTGTGATTGACGAGGTGGTGGAAGCGCGCGACGATGCCGAAGCCCGCGACATTTTAGCCGATTACACTTTTGCCTAACCCCCGTTGCCTAGGTGCCCCAACGCACACGGGCCCGCAGCAGCAGCTGCGGGCCCGTGTGCGTTGCAAGCAATAATTAATGAAGCTTAGCCCTTGCGCTTCGATTTCATCTTGGCTTTGCCCGATTGGCCGCCCTTCACGGCTTGCATCAAGCTGTCTTGCTCGGCTTTCATGCGGGCGGTAGTCAGGCGGCCGCTCAACGACATGTAGTCGCCTTCCTGCAATTGCGAGGTGTTGCCATCGGCCAGCACCACCACGCCATCGGCTTGCACTTTGGTGCCGTTCGGGAAGCTCTTGATGTTGGGCGCCGTCAGCTCCGAGGTGAAGCCGTTTTCGGTTATCATTACTTTGCCCTGCTTCATCAGCACACCGTCTTTCACGCCGGCGTTCTTCAGTACAGGGCGCGGGGGCGGCGTGGCGGCTTTGCGGGGCGCCGGACGCGTTTGGGCCTGGGCCGACAGCGTGAGGGCCAAGGCACCTAGGACTAGGAGCGAGGAAATGATTTTCATGCGCGTGGGTAGGAATGCAGAAAGGTGGTTGAAATTAGCCATTGGCACGTTTTGGTGCTAATGCTGCTTACGCAACACGCGCCCGGAGTGTGCTGATAAACAGAGGCAAGAAACGCGCCAGCTTGGCTGCATCTGACCTTACGAAAAAGCAACCCAAACCGGACTGCGTTCGAATTAGGAACGCTAGCGGCTGCCGGCGACTTTGGCAGCCCACAAGCACCTAGACCCAAGCGCAGCCCTGCTGGCCATGGAATACAAAGACTACTACCAGATTTTGGGCGTTGAGAAGAACGCGACCAAAGACCAGATCAAGAAGGCGTACCGCAAGCTGGCGCGCCAGTACCACCCCGATGTGAACCCCAACAACGCCGAAGCCGAGCGAAAGTTCAAGGAGGTGAATGAAGCCAATGAAGTACTCAGCGACGACGAAAAGCGCCGGAAGTACGACCAACTGGGCGCCGATTGGCAGCGCTACCAGCAAGCGGGCGGCCGCGGCGGCTTTGGTGGGCAAGGCGGCTTCGATTGGTCGCAGTACGCCAGCCAGGGCGGCGGGTTTGGGGGCTTTGGCGGCGCCCACGACTTTGCCGATGCCGGCGACTTTTCCGACTTCTTCAGTTCTTTTTTCGGGGGGATGGGCGGCGGCCACGGACGCACCCATTCCGCGCGCCCCGCAGCCGGCCACGATTTGCAAGCCGAAATGGAGCTGACGCTCGAAGAAGCCTACCACGGCGGCCCGCGCACCGTGGTGCTGGGCGAGCGAAAGCTGCGCATCAACATCAAGCCCGGCGTGGAGGACGGCCAAACCATTCGGCTGCGCGACCAGGGCGCGCCCGGCCGCCACGGCGGGCCCAACGGCTCCTTGCTCATCACCTTCCGCATTCAGCCCGATGCGCGCTACGTACGCACCGGCCCCGACCTAACCCTTGACGTGCCCGTGAGCCTGTACAAAGCCCTACTCGGCGGCGAGCAAGTGGTAGAGACCCTAGGCGGCCCCGTGAAAGTGAAGATCAAGCCCGAAACGGCCAACGGCACCCGCCTGCGTTTGCGGGGCAAAGGTTTTCCGGTGTACGGCCACGTCGGCCAACACGGCGACTTGTACCTGCGCCTGCAAGTGCAGCTGCCGCAGCAGCTCTCGACGCAAGAGCAGGAGTTGTTTCGGCAGCTGGCCCAGCTGCGTGGCGAGGCCGTGGACCAACCTTCCTGACCCAACGCATCAGCCATGACCAAGCGCTACATCTCGCCCTTTCCTTGCGCGCCTGCGCCGCGACCTAGGGCCCGCCTGAAGCCGTGCCTACAGCCCGAGGCCTGGCGCGCCACGAACGCCGGTTGGCCGGCAAGTGTTCAGCTTAACAATTAACGCGTCGTTGCGGGCAAGTGCTTTAAGTTGAATTTGTTTAGAAAGTCAGGAGTGGTCATGCTCATCTGGCGTACGCTTGTCGAAGCATGACCGTTCTTGTTCTTCCGGGAGACTTTCAAAACGACTTCGTTACCAAGACAATAACTCACAAACTCTTACCCTCGTTAACTCATTAACTAATCCTCAATGCCCATTCACCACCAGCGCCAGCGCGGCACCTAGGAGCGTCGCCAGCAGCTTGCGCACGTTAATCTTGTGCTCGGGGCTTACTTCAAACAGAATGGTGGTGGACACGTGCAAAAAGTTGCCGCTTACCAGGCCCAGCAGTGCCGGGTACCAGCCGCCTTGCTCGGCGGGGTTCAGGCCGCTGTAGTGGCTCCAGAGTACACCCAGGGGCGCGGCGGCCGCAAACAGCATCAGCCAAGGCAAGGCGCGCCCAAAGCTGCCCAGGCGGGTTACCAACACGGCCATCAGGGCAAATGCCGCCGGAATGTGGTGCAGCGCCACGCCGGCCAACACGGCATAAAACCCGCCCGGCACCTCGCTCTGGGGCTGGCGCACCAAAATGCTGCCTTCCAAAAATCCGTGTAGCGTAAGCGAGCCAAGCAGCAGAAAGGGCACGCCCGCATGCGCGTGCTCGGCGTGCACGTGCTGGTGGCCATGCTCTACGCCCTGCGAAAACAACTCAAGTACCAGTTGGCCGAAAAACCCGGCTAGCAAAAAATACCCCACGCGGTGCGCCGAGCCATCGAGGGCAATGGCCTCGGGCAGCAAGTGCGTGAGCGTGAGCGTAACCAGGTAAGCCCCGCTGAACGCCAGCAACGGACGAAGCCAGGTGGTGTGGCTGGTGGGCACAAAGCGCGTAAGCCAGCCGGCGCCAAGCACCGTTCCGAACAGCAGCAAAAGAGCTACGAGCATGGCAAAAAGCTGCGGCAGCGCGCACAAAGCGCGGCTACTTTTTAAGAATGAAGATCATGCGAGGGCTTTCGGCCTCGATGTAAGGGTTCAGGTCGTAGTCGCCCAGCACCTCGCCCAGGCGCAGGCCCGCGAGGTAGAAGTACTCCCGAAACCGCTCGATGGTAAGGGCCCGCACGCGCTCCTGAAAGTGCTGCTCCCGGCCCCTAGCATCAGTAAACCGGATGTCCTTAACGATAAAATCACGGTCGAGGTGGCGGTCGATGCTGAACAGCGTGCCCTCAACCTCCTTCTGCTCGTGCGCCACCAGCTCGCGCACAGTGCGCTCGGTGTTCATGAAATCGATAACGAGTTTGCCGCCGAACTGCAGCGCATCGGCCGCGTTGCGCAGGGCTACCACGTTCTCGGCCTCCTCGTCAAAATACCCAAAGCTGGTGAACAGGTTCAGGATGAAATCGAAGGGGCCTTCGGGCAAGGGCGCCCGCATGTCGTGCACGAAGAAGTGCAGCCGCTCGTTTTCGAACTGCCGGGCGTGGTCGATGCTCTGCGGCGAAAGGTCGATGCCGGTTACGTCGTAGCCTTGTTCGTTGAGATATATCGCGTGCCGGCCTTTGCCGCAGGCCAAATCGAGCAAGCGCTGTTTGGGCTTGGGGTGCAGGTGTACCAGCAGCTTATCCAAAAACGCGCGGGCCTCGTCGTGGTTGCGGTGCTGGTACAGCAGGTGGTAGTAGGGCGAGTCGAACCAGGTGCTAAACCACTCGGCCGACTCGGCGTAGGATCGCGCCATGGGGCAAATTGCAATAAGCGGAAAGAACAGCCCGGCGCGCATGCGTAGGGCTAGCCAGCATGCACCGGCGCCCCGGCGCAGCCACTGGCGGGCATGCCAGCGCTGTGCCGGGGCGCTCGGGGGCCAACAAGAAGGGCCACAAACCGCAGCTTAGTTCTGCTTCTGCTCGCCTTCCTTGTTGTTCAAATCGTGCTGCGTTTCGGTCGGGGCCGGGGTGTGGGCCTCGCCTACTTTGTTGCCAGCGCCGCCGGCTGCATCGGGCGTGGAGGCACGCTGGGCTTGCGGCTTATCGGGCAAGCCACGGGCCGGGTCGAGCGTTTGCTCTACTTCCATCTGCGAGCTGGCCGGTTTCTCGATAGCGCCGCCTTTGTGCTGGCTGGGCGCGTCGGTGGCTTGGTCGAAGTCATACGACTCGCGGGTGCCGGGGGGCACCATATCAACCGACACTTTTTTGTCGGCGCGCCAGTCCGAAGGTTCGCTGCTGCACGAGGCCAGGCCCAGCAGAGCTACGGCGGCCAGGCCCAAAATGCGTTTGTTGGAGGTCATAAGAGAGAATGCGGAAGAAAATCAAATGCGAAATACGGAGAATTCGACCATTAGGCCGCCTTCGGAGCGTTGGGAGTTGCGCCCGCCTCGGTCGGCAGCAGGTTTTTGCGGCGCAGCAGGTTCTCGAACATCTGCTGATCCTTGGCCGAGTTGAAGATGCGCGTGGGAATGTGCAAAAACACCGGCACCCACATCAGCTTAGCCAACCACAGCCTCCAGCCCGAAATCTGGTCGGCTACGTCGGGCTGCTTCAGGTTCAGCACGTACGCGTCTTTGTCGCGGCGCACCGATTCGATGGTATCCCAGTTCATGCCGCGCGGCGGGTCTTTCTCGTTGCTGCGCATGGCAATGTAGCGCGGGTCGAACTCATAGCTCACCCGGTCGAACAGCACCTTGCTCTGCTCCATTTGGGTTACGCCCGTAACCTGGGCCGAGCGCACCAGCACGTAGAGCACCGCTACCAGCACGGCTGCGGCTACCCACCACCACGAAAAGCTGAACGCGGCCGGCAGCAGCAGCACTACCAGCGGAATAACAGCCTGCCACCAGTCGCGCTTCCATACCTGGGTAAGCGCCATGCGGGTGAAGGTGTTCTTATCGAGTTGATGTTTCTTGGTGCGTATGGCGAGCGGCGAGGGCGCTTGTTGCTGCTGAACGAATTGCCGGCCGCCACCACGCGGAATGGGAGGTTGCATTATCTAAGTTGTCGGTTATCAGTTGTTAGTTGTCAGCAGGCCCCGTTGTTAGCCGAAGCGTGGACTTAGCCCACTGACAACTAACAACTCGCAACTGACAACTGAATCAAAACGCTTTCAGGCTCAGGTCCAGGCTTTTTACGGAATGCGTAAGCGCCCCGACTGAAATAAAATCGACGCCGGTTTCGGCCACGGCTCGGATGGTGTGCTCCGTGATGCCGCCCGAGGCCTCGGTAGGGAAACGTCCGCCCACCAGCCCCACGGCTTCGCGCAGTGTGTCGGGCTTCATGTTATCGAGCATGATGCGCTCGATGCCGCCCACCGCCAGCACCTGCTGCACCTCCTCCAGCGTGCGGGTCTCCACCACAATGGGCAGCTCCCGACCTAGGGTTTTCAGGTAGGCGTGGGTGGCCTCAATAGCCTGCCGGATGCCGCCGGCGTAGTCCACGTGGTTGTCCTTCAGGATAATCATGTCGAACAAGCCGTAGCGGTGGTTTACGCCGCCCCCGATCAGCACGGCCCACTTTTCGCAAATGCGGAAGTTAGGCGTGGTTTTGCGGGTATCGAGCAGGCGGGCTTTGGTGCCAGCCAGCAAGCTCGTGAGGTAGGCCGTGTGGGTAGCAATGCCACTCATGCGCTGCATGCAGTTGAGCACCAGTCGCTCGGCCGTGAGGATGCTGCGCGCCGGGCCTTCCACCGTCAGGGCCACGTCGCCGTGCTTCACGCGGGAGCCATCGGGCAGCTGCACCTGTACCGTAAGGGCGGCGTCTACCTGCCCGAAGATTACTTGGGCCAGCGCCACGCCGGCCAGTACGCCCTCGTCCTTTACCAGCAAACGCGCTTGCTTGCGGGCCTCTGCGGGTACCCCGGCCAGCGAGGAATGGTCGCCGTCGCCGACATCTTCGGCCAGGGCCGACTGAATAAACAAGCGCAGGGCTTCGGGCGTGAGGTAAGGAGCGTTTTGCACGGCGCAAAAATAGCAAAAGGCCCCGACTTAAAGCCGGGACCTGCCGTTGTAACCAGACCGCAAAAGAAGAGGGAGAAAGTAGCGGTCTAGGCCATCTATTCGTGCGTAAAATCGATGGTGTCGATCTGCTGACTGCCCTGCGCCGGTTTCATCTTGATGAAAACCCGGTAGCTGCCGCTTTTGCCGGCGTATTTGCCGATTGCGTATTGAATGCCTTCGTTTGAGGCGCCTTGGTGCACTAACTCAAACGTGGCGGGCGAGTTTTTGGCGAAGAAGTCCTTCAGCACAAACTCGGCTTGCGTAGCACTGTAGCTCTGCTTGTCGCCATCGAAGCCCAACTCCACCGTACCCCCAAAGTACTGGGATATGGCGCGCGAAGAGCCGTTGCGAATGGCCGAGCGCACCGCCCCGAACGTATCGCCCTGGGCGTTGACTACGGGCGCGGCCAAAGCCAAGCACAGCACAGTCAGAACTCGGAAAAACAATCGTTTCATGTGTTAAGCTGGGTTGCAGCGGCGGATGTGCTAAAACTGTGCCAAGGTAGGCAGGTACGTAAGATGCGACAAATGGGCGGCTGCTACTCCAAAATAGTGAATGGTTACGTTTTGCCACCTGCCTTCCCGTTATCTTTGCCTCATGAATAAACCGGTACTGTTGGTAATCCTTGATGGGTGGGGTTTAGGCACCAATCCGGCCGTGTCGGCTATTGCCGCGGCCAACACGCCCTTCGTGGATTCGCTTTTTCAGCGCTTCCCGCACAGCCGTTTGCAAGCCTCGGGCGAGGCAGTGGGCTTGCCCGAAGGACAGATGGGCAACTCCGAGGTAGGCCACATGAACCTAGGCGCCGGCCGTGTGGTGTACCAGGATCTGGTGCGCATCAACAAGGCCATTCGGGAGCGGAAGCTGGGCAGCATGCCGGCCCTGCAGCAGGCCTTTGAGTACCTGCGCCAGCACCCCGATAAAAACCTGCACCTGATGGGCCTGCTCTCCGATGGTGGCGTGCACTCCCACATCGAGCACCTGAAGGCTCTGTGCACCCTCGCCCACGACGAGGACGTGCACCGCGTGTTTATTCATGCCTTCACCGACGGGCGCGACACCGACCCCAAAAGCGGCGTGCGCTACGTAAACGACCTAGAGGAACACCTGCAGCACGGCGCCAGCGGCAAAATTGCCTCGATTGTGGGCCGCTACTACGCCATGGACCGCGACAACCGCTGGGAGCGGGTACAAGTAGCCTACGATTTGCTCGTGAACGGCAAAGGCCAGCGCTGCAACAACCTCATCGGGGCCATGCTCGACTCTTACCGGGCCGGCGTTACCGACGAGTTTCTGAAGCCGCTGGTGAAAATTGGGGCCGACGACCAGCCATTGGCCACCATGCAGCAGGGCGATGTGGTGATCTGCTTTAACTTCCGGACCGACCGCGGCCGCGAAATCACGCAGGCCCTCACGCAGCAGGATTTCCATGCCTTCAACATGCACCGGCTGAACCTGCACTACCTCACCATGACGAACTACGACGCCACGTTCGTAGGGGTACAGCCCATTTTCGACAAGGACAACCTCGATCAAACCCTAGGTGAAGTGTTGGCCGCCCACGGCCGCACCCAAATTCGGATTGCCGAAACCGAGAAGTACCCGCACGTTACGTTTTTCTTCTCGGGGGGCCGCGAGGCCGAGTTTGCCGGCGAAAAGCGCCTGCTGCGCGCTTCGCCCAAGGTAGCCACCTACGACCTGCAGCCCGAGATGAGCGCCTACGAGCTGCGCAACGCGCTGGTGCCGGAGCTACGCGCCCGCACCGCCGATTTTGTGGTGCTCAACTTCGCCAACCCCGACATGGTGGGCCACACCGGCGTGTTTGAAGCGGCCGTGCGCGCCTGCGAAACCGTGGATGAATGCACCCGCGACGTGGTAACGGCCGCCATCGAGAGCGGTTACGCCAGCATCATCATTGCCGACCACGGCAACGCCGACATGATGATTAACCCCGACGGCACGCCCAACACGGCCCACACCACCAACCTGGTGCCGTGCATCCTGGCCGATCCCGACTTCCTAGGCACCCTGGCCGATGGCAAGCTGGGCGACATTGCGCCTACCGTACTGCAGATACTGGGCCTGCCGCAGCCCGCCGAAATGACCGGCGAATCCCTGTTGCGCCCCCAAGCCCATGCGTAAGGGCTCATGGTTGATAAAAACGGCGGCGCTGCTCCTGCTTGGGTGCAGCGCCGCCTGCTCTTCGGACCCCTCGGAGCGGCCGGCCCGGCAACCCGCCGGCTACTTCGATGTGCCTGGCCTGCTCGATGCGCAAGTAAAGCAGTTGCAGCAGCAAGGCACAGCCCTGCAAAAGCGCGTGGTACTGCGCAACGGCCAACCCGAAACAACGCGCTTGGCTGCGCCCAACTGGGCCAACGAGCTGCAGCTGTTTTACCAAGCCGATATCAACAAGCCAGCCCTGCGCGGTGCCTACCAAGCATCGGCCACCGACTCGGCGGGCCTAACGCGCCGCACCTTCCGCCGCGGGCCCGAGGTAGACCACCCCGTGCGCGAGCTCACGGTGCTGCAAGCCGGGCCGGTGGTACGCGAGCTTACCGCCACCGTAAGCCAGGACAACCCGCTGTTTTTCTCGGGCAAGCAGTTCCGCATGCGCTTCGGGGCCGATGGCACCCTGAGCAGCTACGAGGTGCGCGGGCAGCAAAAGCTCATAGCCTTCGATACCACGCGCTACATAGCTAGTGGCCAGGTTGTGCAGTAATTTAGAGTTGCCGTTGGCTAATCCAAATACGGCTCGATGCGCACTTTGCGCACTTGCCCGCTGCTCATGGAGGCCACCACGCGGTTCATCTGCATGTCGTCGGAGATGAGCAGGCTGTCGCAGCCGCTGCCTTGGCGGCGGTAGCTGGCGCCTACGCGGCTGCGCAGGGCCTGGCCGTAGGGCGTAGTAAACGTTACCAAGGTGGCGCTGCTCAGCAAATCTTTCTCGGGGGTGCGGTAAAACACCCAGCGGTTGCCGCCTTGCTGCACGGTTACGAGCGTATCGGTTTGCTTGGGGGTGTGGGCATTTTTCACGGCTTTGCGGCTGGTAATGCGCCCGCCGCTGCGCACAATGTCGGCGGCGGTAAGCTCGGTGCCGAAGGGGTCGTTGGCGGCGTCGGCGTCGGTAATGGAGCACACGCGCTTGGCCCGGGCCACGGCAGGCTTGGCCGGCGCGGGCTGGGCGCGCGGTTTGGTTACCGGCCGGCGGGGCGGCTCGGCGTTGGCCGTCTGCGGATCGTCGCGGCAAGCAACCAGGATCATCAGGCCTGTCAGAAGCGTACCGGGCACCATAATATTCATGCGCTGGGGCTATTTACAGCCCTATACGCAACTCGGCATAAAATAACTACCTAGGCCACACCCAACAGCGTGAGCACCAGCCAGCGGCGGCCGCCGTCGTTGCGGTGCTCGCCTAGGTACACGCCTTGCCAAGTGCCCAGGGCCAGCTCGCCGTTGGTTACCGGTAGGCTTACGCTGCTGCCCAGCAGGGCGGCTTTCAGGTGCGCGGGCATGTCGTCGGGGCCTTCGAGGGTGTGCCGGAAGTACGGGGCGTTTTCGGGGGCCGTGCGGTTGAAGAACTGCTCGAAATCGTGACGCACGGTGGGGTCGGCGTTTTCGTTGATGCAGAGGCTGGCCGAGGTGTGCTGAATAAACACGTGCAGCGTGCCCACCCGAACCTGCTCCAGTTCGGGCAACTCGGCCGTAATCAAATCGGTGATGAGGTGAAAACCGCGCCGAACGGCCGGTAAGCGCATCCGCTTCTGAACGCTGATCATGGGTTGGTATTGAGTATCGAGTACTGGGTAGTGAGTATTGGGTATTAAGTACCGAGTAGTGAGACTTTGTTCAGACAATCCTGCACGTGGTCTCAGTTTTCGTTTCCCAGTACTAAATACTCGCTACCCTGTACTCAATACCCAATACTAACATCACGGATTGACGCGCTCATAGGCGCCGGGGTCGGGGCTGGTGGCGCTGCGCCCTAGGTTGCGCAGGTCGGTGGTGAGTTGGGGCAGCGGTACGGCGCGGTTGCTGGCCGGCGACAGGGTATCGAGGCGGTAGTCGAAACGCTCGGTAAAGCGCTCCGGCGTGCGCCGAAATTTGGGGTTCACGTTGAGGAGGTTGCCGTTGCGCGCCAGACCGGGGCGGCCGTTGGCATCGGCCGCGGCGGCGTAGGCTTGGGTGCGCAGCACGCTGTGCTGCACGCTGATTTGCCCTAGGTACTTCTGGCTGTTCACGAACAACAGCTCCTCTTCGCTCGAGCCCCACACAATGGTGTTTTGCATGCTGAGCACGGGCAGTACGCTAAGCGTAGGCTGGCGCACGGGCAGCACATCGGCGAGGGTGATGGAAGCGGTTTCGCGGCGGAACTGCGGCGTGTAGTTGGCAATGGTGCAGTATTGCAGGTTGTAGGTGCCGCCCTGAAAACCACCTAGGGCATACTCGCCGCAGTTGGTGAGCAGGGTGTTGCGCACGTCGAAATCGCCGGAAAAGCTGAGAATGCCGCCGCCGTTGAAGCGTTGCCCGCCGCTGGCAAACGTAAGCCCCGCCCCCGAAATGTTGCGGATTGCGGTATGCTCGACGGTAACCTTTGGGAAGGGCTGCTGGGCCTCGGGGTTGTACACCAATAAGCCAAACGAGGCATTCTTGATTTCGCAGTAGCGCACCACGCTGTTGCGGCTGCTGCCAGCCTCAAACTGAATACCGGCCCATTGACCCGGAATGTCGTTGTAAAACGCCTCAAGCCGGTCGCCCTGAAACCGCACAATGCGGCGGTCGTCGGGGCGCACTTCGCCCGAGGGCTGCAGCGTGGGGTTTACCAGCAAGGTGCCACGCACAATGATGCCCGTACGCGCATGGCAGTACACGCGGGTGCCCTCCTCGAGGCGCAGCGAGCAACCGGCTGGCACCACCACCCCGCCGTAAATTACATGGGGCTTGTCGTTGCGCCACACGGCGTTGCAGGCCAGCGTTTCGTTGACGTGGAAATAGGCATTTTGCCCGTAGGCCACCAGCTGCACCCGCTGTTGGTTGCCGTTGGTGCTGAATTCGATGCGGTCTTCCTGCAGAAAAGGCCGGTTTTGCGGCTGGGCGTTAGCTCCCAGCGTAGCTTTCACCAGAATCAGAAGGCTGTCTTGGCCCCGGATGGTAACGTTTTGGGCCACCGCGCCCGAGTCGCCGTTGATGACGAGCTTGTACGGGTTGCCGTAGGTACCAGCCAGCCGGATTTCGGCTACCTGCACCGCCCGCTTGTTGCGGTTGTACACCCACAGGCGCTTGGCCACGGTGCGCGTTTGCACAAATACCGTGTCGAAGGCGACGGTATCAACCGAAAAAGCCAGCCGCACGCTGCCGTCGGTGGTGATTAGCTCCTCCTTGGGTTCGCAGCCGGGCAGCACCGCGGCAGTCAACACGGCCAGCAAAAACAAAACGGGCAACAGAAAGCGCACGGCAGAAAGCTAAGGTGAAAAACGGTGTCTTAGGCGGGCAGTGGCTTAGGCACGCGGCTGCTTGCGCCTGCCGCAGCCACCCAATACACAAACCTACGCCTCGGCGGCTTAACAACCGAAGGCAGCCCTAGGTGCCGGGCAGCTAGTGGCGCGGGGGCAACTGCATCGATACCAGCGGCTGCCGCACCCAGCGCCGGGCCTCCTCCGCCGACTCGAAGTACCGCACGTGGGGCTGCAAAGCCATGCCGTTGCTGCGGGCCGCCAGCAAAGCCGCTTTTAGGTGGTCGTGGCGTATCGCATCGGTGGGGTTTACCACGGCCACTTTGTGCAGCGGCAAATCTTGGTAGCGCGGAAAGTACTGCTGCTGCAGCCACAGGTACTCGGTGGGCAGCAAGGCCGGTAGCAGGCGCAAATCGCTCAGCCACGACACCACTTGGTAGCGCTCCACCATCAGCAGGCTTTGCCACAGCCCCTCGCGCAGCTCCCCCATCGCCACGTGCTGGTTGAGCCATTCGCTCTCCAGCAGCCGCAGGTGCGGGTCGTAGTGCATGCGCAAAAACGGCTTATCGTAAAGTTCAATCATAAGCACAAGCGATGAACGGCGGGCAGAAGGTCGCCTCGTGTAACCGCAGAGCGCCCCGATAGTTTGATTGCCCACAATGCAATAACGCCGCAACCCGGCGGGGCTGCGGCGTTACAACGTCAGTTGGGCTGGGTTATTGGCTGCCCGGGCTTAGCGGGGCAACTCGCCCACCATGTCTTCGGGCTTTAGCCACTCGTTAAACTGCTGCTCGTTTACGTAGCCCAGTGCCAGCGCCGACTCCTTGAGGGTGGTGCCGTCGCGGTGGGCTTTTTGGGCAATTTCGGCGGCTTTGTAGTACCCGATGTGCGGGTTCAGGGCCGTTACGAGCATCAACGACGAGTCGACGTTGCGCTTGATGTTGTCTTCGAGCGGGCGGATGCCCTCGGCGCACTTGTCGTTGAAGGCCACGCACACGTCGCCGATCAGGCGGGCCGAATGCAGGAAGTTGTAAATCATCACCGGCTTGAACACGTTCAGCTCGAAGTGGCCCATCGAGCCGCCTACGTTGATGGCCACGTCGTTGCCAAGCACCTGGGCGGCTACCATGGTCATGGCTTCGGCCTGGGTGGGGTTTACCTTGCCGGGCATGATGCTGGAGCCGGGCTCGTTGTCGGGGATGAAGATTTCGCCGATGCCAGCGCGCGGGCCCGACGAGAGCATGCGGATGTCGTTGGCAATTTTCATCAGGCTCACGGCCACCGTCTTCAGGGCGCCGTGGGCTTCCACGATGGCGTCGTGCGCGGCCAGGGCCTCAAACTTGTTTTCGGCCGTGATGAAGGGCAGCCCCGTAAGCTCGGCAATGTACCGGGCCACGGTTTCGGAGTAGCCCTCGGGGGTGTTGATGCCCGTGCCCACGGCCGTGCCACCTAGGGCCAGCTCGGAGAGGTGCGCCAGGGTATTCTTAATGGCACGCAGGCCGTGGTCGAGCTGCGATACGTAGCCCGAAAACTCCTGCCCCAGCGTAAGCGGCGTAGCATCCATAAAGTGCGTACGGCCAATCTTCACGATGTTCATGAACTCCTTTGACTTGCTGGCCAGTGTGTTGCGCAGCCGCTCGATGCCCGGGATGGTAACCTCGATCAGCGTTTTGTAGGCCGCAATGTGCATGGCCGTCGGGAAGGTGTCGTTCGACGACTGCGACTTGTTTACGTCGTCGTTCGGGGCCAGGGCCTTCTTCTCGTCGAGCAGGTTGCCGCCCTGCAGCACATGGCCGCGGTAAGCAATTACCTCGTTCACGTTCATGTTCGACTGCGTGCCCGAACCGGTTTGCCACACCACCAGCGGAAACTGCTCGTCGAGCTGGCCGGCAAGGATTTCGTCGCACACGCGGCCGATGAGCTCGGCTTTGTCGGCGGGCAGGATGCCGGCGTCGCGGTTGGTGAGGGCGGCGGCTTTCTTGAGGTAGGCGAAGGCGCGGATTATCTCCTTGGGCATGCGGTTGATGTCCTGCGCAATCGGGAAGTTCTCGATGGAGCGTTGGGTTTGGGCGCCCCAGTAGGCGTCGGCGGGTACCTGTACGGTGCCCATGGTGTCTTTTTCGGTGCGGAATTGCATCAGCAGCAGACGACTCGGTGAAACGATGGGAATAAGCCCGGCAAAGGTAGGCAAAGGTGCCGCTCGGCCTACTGTTGAGCCGGGGCTTTGCGTAGCCACCTAGGGCCGGGGTAGGGTGCAATTTACAGACCGCCGCCGGGCCGCCGCTACGGCTGCGCGCAGGCCTAGGTATATACGTTATTTCAAACCAAAATTTGACGATTTTCAGACGCTATGATATTTCGGGTTTAACTAATCCTAGGTCATGTTCATCGAGCAATAGCCGAGCTTCATCGAATTGGGCCAACTCCTGGGCTCGTCGGCCGTTTAGGTTGCGCTGTTGAAATACTACAAACACAATAATTTTCTATGCTGAAAAAGTACTATTCTTCCTGCCGTTTGGTTGCCATGCTGCTGCTTGGTGCTACCCTAAGCACCAGCCTTACCGCGTGTGGCGAGCAGGAAAAAGCGCCCGAGCCCACTCTGTACGAACGCATGGGCAAGGTCGACGGCATCAGCAAGCTCGTCGACAACTTTATGGCCAATGTGGTGGCCGAGTGCGCCTCGCCCAACTCGGTGCTGCTGCGCAGCCACACCGCTTTTCTGGCCGATGTTAGCGCCGGCAACGACGCCCGCCGCCTGGCTTTCCGCAACAACCTGATCGACCAGCTGGGCCAAATTTCGGGCGGGCCGTTGGTGTACCGCGGCAAAAACATGGTGGCCGCGCACATCGGCATGAAGATTACGAACGCCGAATTCGATGCCGTGGCTGCTGAGCTTACCAAAGCCATGAACACGCAGCAGATTAAGCCCGCCGACCAGGAGCAGCTGCTGGGCCTGCTGGGCGCCATGCGCGGCGATGTGGTAGGAAAATAAGCCCCCGCTAAATCCGACTACTGCCGAGCTTCCGTACATGCGTCATTCCGCATCCAAACGCCTGTTGGTTTGGGCACTAGCGCTGGCACCCGTGCTGGCGTTGCTGGCCTGGGCCAACTGGCAAACCCCGAACCTACACGACTACGTGCCGCCCGTAACGGTGACGCGCCTGCAGTACCAGCCGGGCCCGGCCGAGCCGGCCGCCGTGCTGGAGCAGGTGCCCGGCGTAACGAGCTGCGCTGCCAACCCAGCCGCAGGCATTGCGGTGGTAATGCACCAGCCCGAGCAGGTGTCGCCGCAGCAACTGGCGGCGGCCCTGCAGCGTGCCGGCGTGCGGGCTACGGCCCTGCCGCGCCCGCCCGCCATGGTGCTTACCGGGCCGCAATGCCCGGTGCCGCCCTCGTACCTGCTGGCGCTGGAGCGGCTGCGCTTTGCGCTCAACTTCCGCCGCTTTTTCGTGGAGGTGTAGCGCCGGGCGCTTTGCCACCTAGGGCCAGCCCCCACACGTTGGCGGGCGGCCCTAGGTGGCGCCTTACCACCCCGCAGCTGTCGGGCTGCCTTGCCCAAGCGCCTGCCAGCTGCCTGCGCGCTTTTACTACCCTGCCTCATTGCCCCTTTCTACATACCACTGCCGCTCAGCGGTTTTCCTGTTGCTTATGCGCCGATACGCTTTACTCCTGATGATGGCCCTAACGGGCTGCGCCTACGACAACGTGGAGGAACTTGCCGGCCCCAAGGTGCCCTGCACCACGCCCGAGCAAGTTTCGTATTCGCTCAACGTGTCGCCGCTGCTCGACCGCAACTGCCGCTCGTGCCACGCGTCGGCGCTGCGCTCGGGCAACTTCAACATGGACGATTTCAACGAGCTGCAAACCCGCGCGCGCAGCGGCCTGCTGATGCACGTGGTAAACCACGACCCGGGCTATCCGCAAATGCCGCAGGGCGGTGCCAAGCTCTCCGAGTGCGACTTGGCCTTGCTGCAGAAGTGGGTTAACGCCGGCGCTCCGAATAACTAGATGGCGGCCCTCCCAACAACCGCATTTTGGCGGCGGTACGGTGGCTGGCTGCTGATAACCCTGCTCTGGTGCGCGCCCGAGGCAGGCGCCCAAGGCAAATACCAAACCCGCACCGGCACAGTGTCTTTCTTCTCCACGAGTATTCTGGAAGACATTGAGGCCCGCTCGGAGCAATCCGCGGCGCTTATCGATTTGCAAAGCGGGCAGGTGGCTTTCGTCATCCCGATCAAGTCGTTTCAGTTTAAGCGCACCCTCATGCAGGAGCACTTCAACGAGAACTACATGGAATCGGAGAAGTACCCGAAAGCCACGTTCAAAGGCCAGCTCCACAACCTCGACCGCGACGCCCTGGCCAAAGGCCAGTCGCAGCAAGTGCAGGTAGAAGGCGACTTGTTTATCCACGGCGTAACCAAGCGCGTGCAGGTGCAAGGCGCGCTCGAGCTGCAAAAAGGCAACCTGCTGGTGCACGCCTTTTTTAGCGTAGCCCCGGCCGATTACGGCATCGAGATACCCTTGCTCGTGCGCGAAAACATTGCCCGCATCGTGAGCATCAAGCTGGTGGCCTCCTGCGAGTCGGTGTCGCAGATATCGGCTGCCAAACCCTAACCCCCACCCCACGTCAACGCACACTCCTATGCATTTACCTTTTACTCGCCTAGGTCGTCGGGTAGCCGCGACGCTGCTGGTGGGGGCTGCTGCCTCCACCGCCGCCCTGGCCCAAGACGACCTCCTGAACCAACTGGAGCAAACGCCCCAGCCCGCCGCGCCCGAGCTGGTGGAGGCCACATTTAAAGGCTTGCGCCTGATAAACGGCCACACTGTGCAAACGCCCGGGCAGGGCACGCTGGCCTTCCTCATCAGCCACCGCTTTGGGGCTCTCAACAGCGGCGCTTACAACTTCTTCGGGCTCGACCAGGCCACGCTGCGCCTGGGCTTTGAGTACGGCGTGACGGACCGCTTGACGGTGGGCATCGGCCGCAGCTCGATGGAAAAGGCCTTCGACGGCTTTTTGAAGTACAAGGCCCTGCGCCAGAGCACCGGTCCGCGCGCCATGCCCGTAACCGTTACTCTGCTGGCCACCTCGGCCCTGAACACGCTGCGCTTTACCGACAACCTGGAGCGCACGCTGCCCCGCCGCCTCACCTACACCTACCAGGCGATGATTGCGCGCAAGTTCAGCCCCGATTTGTCGATTCAGGTGATGCCCACGCTGGTGCACCGCAACCTGGTGGCCCGGGCTACCGAGCCCAACGACGTGTACGCCCTAGGTGTGGGCGGCCGCCAGAAGCTGACCAAGCGCACCTCGCTGAACCTGGAGTACTACTACCTGGTGCCCAGCACCAAGCCCTACGATTTGCGCAACTCGCTGGCCGTGGGCTTCGACATCGAGACGGGCGGGCACGTGTTTCAGCTGCACGTTACCAACTCGCAAGGCATGATTGAGAAGCAGTTTATCACCGAAACGCGCGGCAACTTTTTCAAAGGCGACCTGTTTTTCGGCTTCAACATGGCCCGCAACTTTACGGTACGTGCCAAAGAAGGCTTCCGCAAATAAACCGATCTGGCTTAACACGTTCTCGTTTTTTCCCTCTTCACACCTCCAACTATGAAGCGTTTCTCTACAATGCTCCTGCTGGCCGGCCTGATGGCTACCGCTGCCTGCAACGACTCCAACGACGACGACAACACCCCCACCACCATGCAGGCCTCGGCTACCCTAAACGGCAGCCAAGAGGTACCGGCCAACAACTCGGCCGCTACCGGCACCATGACGGGCACCTACGACAAGAGCACCCGTACGCTCACCTACACCGTTACGTACCAAGGCTTCACGCCGGCCGCCGGCCACATTCACCAAGCGCCTCCCGGCCAAAACGGGGGCGTAATCGTGCCTTTCTCGAGCGTAGCTACCTCGCCCATCAGAGGCACTGCTACCCTAACGGAGGCCGATGCGGCCAGCCTGATGGCCGGCAACACCTACGTAAACCTGCACTCGAGCACCTACCCCAACGGCGAAATCCGCGGCAACATCACGCTGAAGTAAGCCACGGCTAGCACCTAGAGTTGGTTGTACTGCCCCGCTTGCCGACTGCTGCCCTTCAGGCAGTGGCGGCAGGCGGGGTTTGTGTTTTAAGGGTCGTCAGCGCCGCAGTTACAGCTTCTCATAAGTACCCAATGATTATCTGTATCAAGCTATATATAGTATCCATACTTGATTTAAACACATGTTCGTCAGATAATTATCGGCAGTAAACAGGTTTACGATCAGCTTAACAATTAGCTCGGCGTTATATAGTTGTAAACTGGTTTACTACCGGTGCTAAACCGGGGGTTGAGCGGTGCGTGCGCTTGGGATAGCAGCTTTTTGAGCAGTGGCTGCGTAGTACCTCGTGCCTGGCCGTGCGGCTGGGCGCCGCTTGCCGTTCACCTAAATTCTCATCGGTTATGAGCACCATCAAAAAAGTTATCGAAGTGCTGGCGTCGTCCGACAAAAGCTTCGAGGATGCCCTGCAGCGCGCCCTTACCGAGGCCAGCACCACCGTAAAGGGCATCAAATCAATTTACATCAAAGACCAGAGCTGCAAAGTACAGGACAACAAGATCGTGGAGTACCGCATCACGGCCAAAATCACGTTCGAGGTGATGCACCGCTGGCAGCCCAACCAACACGGCTCGGCTGCCGCTACCGAAACCATCGACGGGGGCGGCGTGCCCGATTATTCCGGCGTCGACATTAACGCCGAACCGCAGCTGCCCCGCCCTGTGGTACCGGGCGGCAGCGCCACCGCCCCCGAAAGCGGCGGCGGTTACAGTGGCTAGAACAGCTTAACTTATAGAGGCCCGTGGGCCCTAGGTGCATAGCTGCACCTAGGGCCCACGGGTTGTTTGTGGGGAGTGGGTATGTAGCGCGGAACCGAAGGTCGGCGTAGCCAACGGATTTCCGCGCTACAACTGCGGTTACTCGCGAAAGGGCACCTCCAGCAACACCGGCATGCTGGTGCGGCGCCCATTTACGATGCCGGGGTGCCAGCCAGGGCCTTCGCACACCAACCGAATGGCTTCCGCATCGGCTTCGGGGCTCAGCCCTTTCACCACCTGAATGTTCTGCAGCGAGCCATCGGCCTCCACGGTGAACTTCAGCTTTACGCTGCCGCGCACCTTGGGCGCTTCGGGTGGTAGCTGCTGCTCTTGCCGCAGGTAGCGCGTAAGGGCTGGGTAACCACCCGTGGGCAGCGGCGCTACGGGCGGTACCGCGGGCATGGTGGCTTTGCGGCGGACGGCGCCCTCGTACGCTACGGCGGCTTTGCTTTGTTCGGTCAGCATCATTTTGCTGTCGGGGGCAGCGGCGGCCCGGCTGCGCAAGGCGAAGGCTGCATCACCCGAATCGGCTACCGTGGCGAGTGGCGCAGCAGCAACGGTGGGGGCGTCGGCCTGCGGCTCGGCGGCAACTATAGCGGCCGGAGGCGGAGTGGCTGCCTCAACCTGCGGCGGCGAGGCGACACCTAGGCGCGTAGCCCGGCGCGGTTTAGCAGGCGCAGCGGCGTAGGCCGGCTCGGAGCGCTTGGCGGTGGCAGGCTTGGTGCTTGCCGCAGCGGCGGCATCGGTCGGCTCGGGTGCGGCTGGCGTGGCGGCTAACATTTCCGCTTCGGCAGCAGGCGCGGGCGGCGCCACGGCTTCGGGGGCCGATTGCCGGGCTTGGGTGCCGGCTATTGGCGGCTGCCGCAGGTTGGGCCACTGCCACACACCTAGGGCTACGAGCAGCGCCAACACGGCCGCGGCTACGCTGAGCCACCAGGCACCATGGCGTTGCGGCTCGGCGGTTTCGGCAGCCACGCGGGCGTGCAGGCGCTGCTGCAAATCGGCCAAGGCAGCCGGGGCTATGGCCTGGGGCGCAGCGCCTAAGTAGCCCTCGAGGGCATCGGCGCACAGGGGGCAAGCCAGGGTATGCTGCTCTACCTGCCGGCGCTCGGCGGCCGCTAGGGTGCCGGCCGCATACTGGCGCAGCACCGCAGCCGGCACGTGCGCGGCGGCGGGGGCGTTTGGGTGCTGCTGGTTAGCGGGCGACATGGCTGGCGAGGTAGAGTTTGAGGTTGCGCTTGCCGTTTTGCAGGTGGCTTTTTACTTGCTTGAGGTCGAAGCCCGTGAGGTCGGCTATTTCTTGGTACGACTGCTGCTGGCGGTAAAACAAATCGAGGCAGCGTTGCTGCTCCGGGGGCAGCCGCGCCATGGCCACCGCGAGCTGCTGCAGGTGCTCTTCGGTCGGGAAATCATCGTCGGCATCAAGCAGATGCGCCGCCCCGTCGGATTCCACACCGGGCAACGAAATTTCGACGGCTTCGGGCGTGGCTTTGCGCCGGCGCAGCTCCATCAGGCAATGGTTGCGGGCGGTGGTGTGCAGCCAGCTGCTGAGGTTTTGCACCTCGTGGCGGCGCAAATCCACCACGAGCTTCTCGAAGATCTGCATCACGGCGTCCTTGCTGTCGGCCTCGTCGCGCAGGTAGCGCAGGCACACGCCGTACACCAAGTGAAAGTAGGGCTCGTAGAGGCGGCCTAGGTCTTGCACATCGCCGTGGGCGCGGTAACGCGCCAGCAGCTCGGCCTCGGTAGGCGGCTGCTCCTGGGGTTTGGTGCGGCGAAACAAAAACATGCGGCAAGGCTAAGCGGACGACTGTTGCTAAAGGTAGCGGCTTTGGGCGGCGGCAAAAAAAGTTGCGGGCGTCGTGTGGAATTTCTGGCGAGGCTACATCAACCCAACAAACGCCACCGCTAACCACTCACCGCCATGCGCACCGTTCTATTCTGCGGCCTCCTAGGTGCCGCCCTATACCTAGGCGCTGCCAACCCGACCACGGCTCAGGTAAAACTCAAAGCCGAGCCCATCAACCCCATTTCCGATTCGCTTGCCATCAGAGGGCTCGTAACCGACGTTAGCACGGGTGTGGGCATACCGGGAGCTACCGTGCTCCTGAAGGGCACTACCACCGGCGTCAGTACCGATGCCAAAGGGGCCTTTCGGCTCGTACTGCCCACGGCCAAGGGCAAGCACATACTGCAGATCAGCAGCGTAGGCTATGTTACCCAAGAAATGCCGGTGCGGCCGGGGCAAACGGTAGCTGTGGGCCTTTCGGCCGACACCAAAGCGTTGAACGAAGTGGTAGTAACGGGCGCCCTTTCGGGGCGAGTTGCCGGAGTTCAGATACGGGGAGCTGTCGGCAAAGCCAGGCGTTCACATGCCTCAACTCCTAGCTACTACCCGTACGACCAAGCCCGACGCCCGCGCGAAAACCGCGAATCGAACGAGCACACCACCGAAAACGGCTTCCAGCAAGTACGCAAAGCGCCGCTGAGCACGTTCAGCATCGATGTGGACGCGGCCTCGTACAGCAACGTGCGCCGCTTTTTGCTGCAAGATGGCCAGCTGCCTCCGCCCGATGCCGTGCGCACCGAGGAACTGGTAAACTATTTCCGTTACAACTACCCGCAGCCTACCGATGCCAGCGCCCCCTGCGCCCTAACGCTGGAGCAAGCCCGCTGCCCGTGGGCCCCGCAACACCAGCTGGTGCTCGTGGGCATGCAGGCGCGCACCGTGCCCACCGATAAGCTGCCGCCCGCCAATCTGGTGTTCCTGATTGATGTGTCGGGCTCGATGTCGTCGCCTGATAAGCTGCCGCTCGTGAAGGCCTCGCTGAAGCAATTGGTGCGCGAGCTGCGGCCGCAAGACAAGGTATCGATGGTGGTGTATGCCGGCGCGGCGGGTTTGGTGCTACCACCCACGCCCGGCACCAAGCGGGCTGATATTGTGGCAGCGCTGGATAACCTCGAAGCAGGCGGCTCCACGGCCGGCGGCGAAGGATTGCGCCTGGCCTACGCCACGGCCCGGCAGCACTACCTGAAAGAAGGCAACAACCGCGTGATTTTGGCCACCGACGGCGACTTCAACGTGGGCGAATCGTCGGACGATGCGATGGAGCACCTCATAAAGCAAGAGCGCGAATCGGGTGTGTTCTTGTCGGTGCTGGGCTTTGGCACCGGCAATTTGCAAGACAGCAAAATGGAGCGGCTCGCCGACAAAGGCAACGGCAACTACGCCTACATCGATAATCTGGCCGAGGGCCGCCGCGTGCTGGTGCAGCAGTTTGGCGGCACCTTGTTTACGCTGGCCAAAGACGTGAAGCTGCAGGTCGAGTTCAACCCCGCCCGCGTGCAGTCCTACCGCCTCATCGGCTACGAAAACCGCCTGCTAGCCGACGAGGACTTTAACAACGACAAAAAGGACGCCGGCGAACTGGGTGCTGGCCAACAGGTAACGGCCTTGTACGAGGTAGTACCCGTAGGCGCGCCGCCCGTGGTAGATGGCCTGAAGTACCAGCCCGTAGCCCAAGCCCCCACCGGCGCGGCTGCTACCGAGCTGCTCACCGTGAAGATGCGCTACAAAGAGCCCCAGGGCCAGCAGAGCCGCTTGGTAAGCCAGGCCCTAGGTGCAGCCGATGCCAAGAGCATAACCGAAGGCTCCGAAAACCTGCGTTGGGCGGCAGCCGTGGCCCAAATGAGCCTGCTGCTGCGCCAAAGCGAGCGGCGCGGCAACGCCACCTGGGAAAACACTCTGCAGCTGGCCCGCCCGGCCCGCGGCCGCGACGATGACGGTTACCGTGCCGAGTGCATCCGGATGATGGAGGCCGCCGCTGGCCTTGCGCCCACCAAAGAAGTGTACGGCAGCCGCTAACCCCTACTCCCTGATTTTATGCCCCGTACAACTACACAAGTGGAGGTGCCGCGCCCGTGCGCCGAGGCGTGGGAAGCCATGACGCCCACCGCGCACGGCCGCCATTGCGCCGCCTGCCAACACACCGTCACCGATTTCACCCACAAAACCGACGCCGAAGTGCTGGCCCTGCTGCGCCAGGCTGCCGGCCGGCGCGTGTGCGGCCGCTTTCGGGCCGATCAGCTGCAGCGGCCGTTGCTGGTACCTAAGACGGCCGCGCGCTGGCACACGTGGCTGCTGGCGGCCGGGGCCTTGCTTGGGCTACGCGCCCTAGGTGCCCCGGCGGCGCAGGGACAAACCGCGCCAACGCACCTCCCCAGGCCTGGCCAGCTACCGGCGCCCGTGCCGGTTCCACAGGTAATTGCCCTAGGTATGGTAAGCCCCGGCGCGGTTATCAGCACTTCAGTTACCGGCCAAATACTCGACGCTGCAACCGGTGAACCTATGCCCGGCGTAACCGTGTTGGTTAAGGGCACGCTGGTAGGAGTTTCGACGGATATGGAGGGAAGGTTTCGGCTGAATGTACCCGCCGGTGCCCGCGTGCTGCAAATTTCGGCAGTAGGCTACGTGCGCCGCGAGGTAACCATAGCAGATGTGTCGGAAGCCGCCCCCATCGAGTTGAAGATGAGTGCCGATGTACTTGGGGGGCTGGTGTACGTGCGCCAGCCCTGGTACGCACCGCGCACTTGGCTGAACGTGCTGCGCTCGGTGCCGCGCCGTGTGGCCAACATCTGGCGCTAATGGCTGACACCTAGGACGCACTGCCTTAAATAATCAAATGAATGCGCAATTTCGCGCCACCAAATTTTCCTTCGACACACCTCTAACCATTCACTCACCTATGCAAACGGCCCGCCCTTGGCGGGCCGCTTCTTTTTTGCGGTTGATTTGCTGAGCCAGGGCATGTGGTAAGCGCTACCGGCGGGGCTTGCTCTCGGCCAAACCGCGCCGGATGGTATCGAACAACGGATTATCGGACTTGGCCACCTTGCGCAGCTGCGCATCGGCTTGCTGAAAGTGCGGGTACGCGGCGGCCGGGCGGCCCAGCTGCATGTTCAGGACGGCTACGTAAAAGTGCAGCATGCCCTGCGCCGTGGGGGTTTGCGGCGCGGTGGGCAATTGCTCCCGAAAAAACACCTCCATGGCCGGAAACTGGTTGTTGGCCTGGTAAATGTCCATCAGGTCGGCGTACATGCCGTCGTTTTCGGGGTCGAGCTGAAACAACTTCAGGGTTAGCTCTTTGGCATTGCTGGCTTTGCGGGCTACGGCGGCAGCTACTTGCTCGCGCAGGGCTGCGTAGGCACCGGCAGGTTGGCTACCGTCAGCGTTGCGGGTGCCGAGCAGGTTTAGGGCCGGGCCGCCTTGTAGGTGCTTCTCCAGGGCCTCCACCATGCTTTGCGCCTCGCCTTTGTAGGGCTGCAACGCGTAGAGCGCGGCGGCTTGCTTGGCGTGCGGCAAGGCCTCGGCGGGCCGCTCGAGGGCCGCATAGGCGTAGGCCAGGTTGTAGTGTGCGTTGGGGTACTCCGCGTTCAGGGCCACGGAGCGCTCCAGCTCGGGCACGGCGGCGGCCAGTTGTTGCTTGCGCATCAGCATAAAGCCCGTGGCAAACCGCGACTCATAATCCTCCTGGTCGTGGCTGTGGGCCGCGGTGTAGTACTGTTGGGCCTTTTGCAACAATTCTTCGTCGCTGAAGCGCTGTTTGCCGCAGCCGCACTGCTGCAAGGTGTAGTAATAATGGCCCAGCCCTAGGTCGAGGCGGTAATCGGAAGGGTGGCGGCGCTTAAGGGCCGCCAGCACCTGGGCTACCGGCAGTTGGTAACTACCGTACTTGCCGGGCTTGCCGCGCAGCTGCGCTACCTGCTCGTTGGCTTTCAGGTCGCGCAGCCCGAATACCTCCAGGTTCACGCTGAGCAGGTAGTAGTTCAGGGCTATGTCCTCCTTCTTCAGCACCACGGCCACGTGGGTGTTTTTGGGGTCGAACTCCTCGAGGGCGCGGTAGGCCGATTCGTACTTTTTCTGGCCGATGAGCTGCTCGGCTTTGGCCAGCACGGCGGCCTCGGTTTGGGCCCGGAGCGAGCCGGCACCTAGCAAAACCAGGGCGGCCGCCAACAAAAACACGCGCATAAACATCGATTACTGGCCCGGTTGCTGCCGGAAGCCAAATGGATTCGTTAAATATGACTGATTTTGGCCAGTATGGGCAATTGCGCCCCCGCTTGCCACCGGCCGCCCTCCTACCCAATATGCTTTTTTACGCCCTGATGAAGCCGCCCGTGCAGCTCGCGCTGCGCGTGTTTTTCCGCCGCCTCGAAATTCGCAACGCCGAGCGCTTGCAGGAGCCCGGGCCGCTGCTCATCGCCGCCAACCACCCCAACACCCTCATGGACCCCTTGGTGGTGGCCGCCAACCGGCGCCGGCAAATCTTCTTTCTGGCCAAAAGCACGTTTTTTCATAACCCGGTGTCGCGGTGGTTTTTTGAGCGCTCCAACTGCATACCCGTGTACCGCCGGCAAGATGTGGAAACCGGCGACGCCAACGTTACGCCCGAGCAGCTGGCCGCCCTCAACGAAAAAGCCTTCGGCCGCAGCTACGACCACCTAGGGCGCGGCGGCACGCTCATGATTTTTCCGGAGGGCACCAGCGTTGCCGAGCGCCGGCTGCGCCCGCTCAAAACCGGCGCGGCCCGCATTGCCCTAGGTGCCGAGGCGCGCCACGACTTCAAGCTGGGGCTGCGCATCCTGCCCATCGGCATCAACTACTCCGAGTCGAGCCGCTTCCGCTCCGATGTGCTCATCAACCCAGCGGCGCCCATTGCCGTTGCCGATTACGCCGCGCAATACCACCACGACCCCGAAGCCGCCGCCGAGGCTCTTACCGACGAGCTGCGCCGCCGCCTGGAGCAGCACTTGGTGGTAACCCGCGACGATGCCGAGGACGCGCTGGTGCGCCGGGTGGAGGAAACCTTTGGCCGCTACCTCGTGCCCGCGCACAACGAAGGCAGCCCCTACGAGGAGTTTCAGCTGACGCGCACGCTGCTGCAGGCCGTGGCTTGGTTTGAGGACCACTCGCCCGACCGCCTGCAGGAGCTGCACCGCCGCGTAACCGATTACAGCCAGGCGCTGCGCCGCCTGCGCCTCAGCGACGAGGCCCTGCAGCGCAGCGGCGCCGGGCGCGGCCGCCTCGAGCGGGGCGTGCTTACCACGCTCAAAGTGGTGTTGGGCTTTCCGGTGTATGCCTACGGCGCCTTCAACAATTATCTGCCCTACATTATTCCCTCGATGGTGGCGCGTCGCGCTACCAAGGATGTAGAGTTTATTGCGCCGATTATGCTGGTTACGGGCATGCTCACCTTCGGCCTGATGTACCCGCTGCAAACCTGGCTGGTGCACCGCCTCACCGACAACAATTGGCTGACGGCGCTGTACGCGCTTAGCTTGCCCGTTACGGGTTTTTACGCCCTGCACTATTGGAACCGCCTGACCCTGCGCCTGCAACGCCTACGTTTGCTGCGGCTGTTTCGGGAGCAGCGCCCGGTGGCCGAAGGCATCTTGCGCCAGCGCACAACCATTATGCGCCTGCTGGCCAATGCCCGCAACGCCTACGCGGCCGCCCAGCGCCAAGGCACCGCCGAAAACCCGGCGTAGCGGCTGGTTGCTACAAGTCCAGCTTCACCCCGAAACCTAGGGTCAGGATGTCGTGCAGGGGCAAGCCGCCTAGGTTGGTCATGGCGCTGGTGAGGTACAGGTCGTTGGTGCCCAGCTCGTAGTAAGCGGCTACGGTGCGCGGCTGCCCAAAGCGGTTGCTGCCGATTACGCGCGCCACCCTGCCGCCCACAAAGCCGCCGATGCGCGTGCGCGCCGACCACCAGTAGTACCCTTTGTAATACTTTTCGTCGCGCGACTCGACCATGCCGTTGCTGGCCGTGTGGGTCACGAACATGCCCACCGACAGCGGCCGTACCTGCCATTTGGTTTCGCCTAGGTCGAGGGCGAAGGGCGAGAACGTGGCCTTGCCCGTGAACACGCCCATGGGCGTGATGCTGTATTTTTTGGGCACGTAGCCCGCCAGCACGTCCACCTCGAGCTTGCCGCGCAAGGTGGTGTAGCCTACGCCGGCGGCTACCATGCCTTGCCCGCCGGCGGCTTGCACCAGCACGTGGTGCGGGCGGTACCAGGGTTGGGCAACAAGGCCCAGCGGCGCGGCGGGCTCGTCGGCAGCCGGCGCAGCGGCGGCCGTGGTATCGGGCACGGCGGCGCCTAGGTGCGCGGCGCGTGCAGGAGCCGGCAGCAGCGCCGCCAGCAACGGAAGCAGGAACAGGCTACGCATCAGAACTGTACCTTTTCGAGCTTGAACTCCTTCTCGCCCCACACCGTGAGCACCACGTACTGGCGCTTTTCGAAGCTGTACGAGTTGATAAACGTCACGTCGTTGTCGAAGGGCTTGCCGATGCTGAAATCGTGGTTGTGACCGTTCAGCTCGAAGGCCAGGCGCGGCGCGGCACCTAGGGTTTGCACGTAAGAGTCAACCAACTTCGGGTCGAAATCTTCGCTCATGGGCGCCACGTGGCTCATCACAATTTGGCGCTTTACGTCGGGGGCGGGCTCGCGCAGTTCGCGCTGCACCCAGCCCACATCGGGCACGCGACCGTTGAAACCGTACTCGCGGCCGTTGGTATCCACCATCACAAACTTGGTACCGGCGTAGGTAAAGGTGTAGTTGAGCGGGCCGTATACTTGCTGGTACGCCCCGCTGCCGTTGGCCACCAAATCGTGGTTGCCCACCACCGTGAGGTAAGGCATGCGCAGGTGCTGCAGCTTATCGTGCACCCAGCGCAGCTCGCGCACCAAACCAAAGTCCGATACGTCGCCGGCCAGCACCACAAAAGCAATGTTGCGCTGCTGGTTTACGCTCTTCACAAAGTCTTCGGCCTCGGAGTAAAAGCGCTGCGAATCGCCCGTGAACACAAAGCGTAGCGTATCGCCGCCGGTGGGGTTGGGCTGGGCCTGCAGGCGCTCTAGGTTTTTCTGGGTGAGGTTGCGAAAGGCCTCGGGGGTTCGGGTTTCGTTGGGGCTGAACTCGATTAAATCGCAGCCGGCCAACAGGCACATTACGGCACCGGCCAACAGGCTGCGGTGGAGCAATAAAGTTGTATGAAGGAGAGAGAAGAGCTGTTTCATGGGTTCTGCACCGTGCCCGCACATGCGGCGTGGGGCTTGGCGTGCAGTTGTTCTATACCATCGAATACACTGTTTTGTTAATATATTTTTTGGATTAAGCAATATTTAATACTGCATTACTCGTCTTTAACATGTAACAAGCTCAGCAACAGACACAAAATTTATTTAACCAGCGCTACACTGTTGAGCTTATTCGTCGAGGTACTGGTGCACAAACTTGATGGCCATGGCCCCCTCGCCCACCGCCGAGGCTACGCGGGCCATGGCGCCGGCGCGGCTGTCGCCGGCCGCGAAAATGCCCGGCACGGAGGTTTCCAGGGCGTACGGCTCGCGGCGCTTTTTCCAGATGGGCGCAAACCGGGCATCGGCCAGTAAGTCGCGGCCCGTGATTACAAAACCTTTGCCGTCGCAGAGCAGGGCATTGCACAGCCACTCGGTGCTGGGCTTGGCCCCGATGAACACAAACACAGCCCGGGCGGGGCACTCCTGCTCGGCACCGGTTTGGTTGTGGCGGAGCACCACGGTTTCGAGCCGGTCGTCGCCGCGCACTTCCCGTATTTCGGTGTAGGGCAGCAGCTCGATGTTGGGTGTGCGGCCGATTTGCTCGATGAGGTACGCCGACATCGAAGCCGCCAACGAAGCCCCGCGAATGACAATGTACACCTTGCGCGCAAACGCAGCCAGGTACATAGCTGCTTGGCCCGCCGAGTTGCCGCCGCCCACCACGTACACATCTTGCTGGCTGCACGAGCGCGCCTCGGTGCGGGCCGCGCCGTAGTACACGCCCGCGCCGGTGAGCCGCTCCATGCCGGGCACGGCCAGTTGGCGGTAGCTTACGCCGGTGGTTAGCACCACGGCGCGGGTGCGCACCTCGCTGCCATCGGCCAGGGTAAGCACCTTGTACTCGTCCTGCACGCACAGCTGCGTTACCTCCTGCGGCGACAAAAACTCGGCTCCCAGGCGTACGGCCTGCGCCCAGGCGCGGTGGGCCAGTTCGGCCCCGCTTAAGCCCGTCGGGAAGCCTAGGTAGTTTTCGATGCGCGAGGAGGTGCCGGCCTGTCCGCCGGGCGTCTGCCGTTCGATCAGTAAGGTTTTCAGCCCCTCGGAGGCGCCGTACACCGCGGCACCTAGGCCCGAGGGCCCGGCGCCCACCACCACTACATCGTAAAGCGGCTGCGAGGCTTTCAGGGCCAAGCCCAGCTTTTCGGCAATGGCGGTGCGGGTGGGCTGCGCCAGTGCGGTGCCGTCTTCGAACACCGTCACGGGCAAGTCGCTGGGCGTTAGGCCTAGGGAACTGAGCAGCACGTCGGCCTCGGGGTTGGCTTCGAAATCGAGCCACTGAAACGCTATCATGTAGGCCGCCAGAAAGTCCTTCAGCTCGTGCGACTGCGGCGACCACTGAAAGCCCAGCAGCCGCACACCCTGAAAGCGGGGCTGGTACTGCGCCTGCCACGTGGCCAGCAAATCGTGCAGCGTGGGGTACAGCAGGTGCTGGGGTGGGTCCCAGGGCTTCATTAAGTAGTAATCGAGGTGCGCCTCGTTGATAGCCCGAATGGCCGCTTCGGTATCGGCGTAGGCCGTGAGCAGCACGCGCTTGGCCTCCGGAAACAGCGTACGCGCCTGCTCAAGCAGCTGCACCCCCTCCATATCGGGCATGCGCTGATCGGAGAGTACCAGGGCCAGCGGCTCGGCGCGGGCTTTCAGCTGGCGCATGGCCTCGAGCCCCTCTGCCCCCGAGCCAGCGCGCAGAATGCGGTAATCCTGCCGGAACTCCTGCCGCAAGTCGCGGTCGATGGCGGCAAGTACCTGCGGGTCGTCGTCGACCACGAGCAAAGCTGGCTTTTTGGACATGATGTGGTGGTTGGGAACAGGTAGCAGGTGATTGGTGACAGGTGACGAGTAGCGGGCGGCAGGAAACAGGCAACACATTAGAGGCACGTCAGTTACGTGTCACTTATCACCTGTCCCCAATCACCTTCAATCCGCCAGCGGCAGCCACACGCAAAACTCGGTGCGGCCGGGCTCAGAGTTGGCTTGCAGGCGCCCGCCGTGGCTGAGCACAATGCGCCGGGCAATATCAAGCCCCAGCCCCGTGCCTTCGCCTACGGGCTTGGTAGTGTAAAAGGGCTCGAAGATGTGCGGCAGCACCTCGGGCGCGATGCCCGTACCGCTGTCGATGATGCACACGCAAATAAATTCGCCCTCGCGGCGGGTGCGCAGCGTGAGGGTTCCGTCGTGGGGCAAAGCATCGATGGCGTTGTCGATCAGGTTGGTCCAGACTTGGTTGAGTGCCCCCGGCGAACCGTTTACCAGCACCAAGCCCTGGGCGTACTCGCGCACCACTTGCACGTGCCGCTGCCGCAATGGGTAACTCAGCAAGGCCAGGGTGCTATCGAGGCCGCCGTGCACATCGGTGGGCACCATGCCCGCGCCGCGGTCCATGTGCGTGTAATCCTTTACGTTGCGCACCAGCTCCGAAATGCGCCGGGCCGCCTCCTGCACATCGCGCACCAACTGGCGGCTGGCCAGCTGGCCTTCGAGCCACCGGAGGGCAGGCTGGCGTGCGTGCCTAGGTAGCGCAGTCAGCACGGGAGCCAAGGTATCTTCGTCGAGGCCACCGCTGAGCAGGCCCGCAGCCAAAGCATGGGCGTCGGCAATGCCTTGTTTCCGCAGCCAATCCTCGAGTTCCTCTTCGCAATCGGCTTGCTCCAGTACCGAGAGCGAGGTGCTGGCCAGCGCCGAGCGGCTGGCCAAGGCCAGCAAGGGCGGCAATTGCTCGGCCGGTACGCCCGCGGCCAGCAGCTCTTGCAGCAGCATGGGCTCGGCGCCGGTGCGGGCCGAGAGGTCGGCGGCCGCCCGGCTGATGGCGGCGGCAGGGTTGTTCAGCTCATGGGCCAAACCAGCGGCCAGCTTACCTAGGGCCCGCAACTTGTCGTCGCGCTCTTGCCCACGGGTTTCTTCGCGCACCCGGTCGCTCATCAGCCCCACCAGCCGCTGCACCAGCTCGGGGCTTTGGTGCTCCAGCGCCGGAAACTGGCTGCGGTGCAGCATTAGCAGGGTAGCATCGGTTGTAACCACGCCGGTGGCCGAGGTTTGGCGCAGCCGCGAGTACGGCAGCACACCCGAAATGGCCGGGGCCTCGAAGCGCAGAAAAGGCTCGCGCTGCCCGCCCTGCTCGCGCCACAGTTGTAACGCGCCGCGCAACAACACAAACATGTGGTCGGCCGGGTCGCCGGGCCTGAACAGCTCGGTACCAGCGGGCAATAAGCGCGCTTCGCCGTGCTCCAACAGCCACGCCAGCACCTCAGTGGGCAAGCCGGCCAACGCGGGCACGATGGCGAGGTCGTCGGTTGTGAGCAGCGGGGTAGTTGAAGTAGCCATAACCGAGAGAAATAAGGGGGTAACAACCGGCAGCAGCGCGAAACAGCGCACGCGCCGGGCGGCGCCTAATGTACTTGCAACCCGGGTGGGCCTGCGAGGTTTAGCGCCATTGGCCACCTAGGCTAACGCAGCCGCCGGCCGTATGCTTTATGCCGCGCTTCAAAAAACAGAGGCGCCGCCGCCGGGCTGCCCAAAAAGTAGCATTACTAGGTCGGAAATAGCGTTTCTTGCCAAACTTTTCTGCCCGGCTGCGCATTATTCCAGAATACCCTGAGCATTACATGGCCAAAATCAAGACCCTTTATTTCTGCCAAACGTGCGGCGCGCAATCGGCTAAGTGGATTGGGCGCTGCCCCTCTTGCGGCGAGTGGAATACCTACGTCGAGGAAGTTATCCAGAAAGAAGAAATTACCCCGGCCACTGCCTGGAAAGCTTCTACCTCGGTGGGCGGCACCAGCAAAGCGGCCAAGCCCAAGGCCCTAGGTGAAATCCTGTACGAAGAGGAATCGCGCCTCGACACCCACGACGGCGAGCTGAACCGCGTGCTGGGCGGCGGCTTGGTGCCGGGCTCGTTGGTGCTCATCGGCGGCGAGCCGGGCATTGGCAAAAGCACCCTGATGCTGCAAATTGCCATGCAGCTCAAGAACTTGCGCATCTTGTACGTATCGGGGGAGGAAAGCGAGCAGCAGATAAAAATGCGCGCCGAGCGCCTGGGCCGGCAGCACCAGGGCCTCTACATCCTCACCGAAACCAGCACGCAAAACATCTTCAAGCAGATTGATGCGCTGCAGCCCAACGTGGTGGTGGTCGACTCCATCCAAACCTTGCACTCGCAGTTGGTCGAGTCGGGGGCGGGCTCGGTAAGCCAGGTGCGCGAGTGCACCACCGAGCTGCTGAAGTACGCCAAAGACACCGGCGTGCCGGTGCTGCTCATCGGCCATATTACCAAGGATGGCTCCATCGCCGGCCCCAAAATTTTGGAGCACATGGTGGATACCGTGCTGCAGTTTGAGGGCGACCGGCACCTCACCTACCGCATACTTCGCACCATTAAAAACCGCTTTGGCTCCACGGCCGAGCTGGGCATTTACGAAATGCAAGGCGCAGGCTTGCGGCAAGTGTCGAACCCGTCGGAGATTTTGCTTAGCCAGCGCGCCGAAACCCTGAGCGGCATTGCCATTGGCGCCACGCTCGAGGGCAACCGCCCCCTGCTAGTGGAGGTGCAGGCCCTGGTAACGCCTGCTACCTACGGCACGCCCCAGCGCAGCAGCACCGGCTTCGACAGCAAGCGCCTGCAAATGCTGCTGGCCGTGCTGGAGAAGCGTAGCGGCTTGCGCCTGGGCCAGCACGATGTGTTTTTGAACATTGCCGGCGGCCTGCGCCTCGAAGATCCTGCCCTCGATGCGGCCGTGTGCGCGGCCGTGGTATCGTCGCTGAACGACATTCCGGTGCCCGGCGACGTGTGCCTGGCGGCCGAGGTGGGCTTGAGCGGCGAAATCAGGGCGGTATCGCGCTTGGATCAGCGTTTGTCGGAGGCCGAGAAGCTAGGTTTCCGCGAGATGTACATCTCTCAATTCAACGGGCGCGGCCTCGACCTAGGGCGGTTTGGACTAAAGGTGCACCCGGTTGCACGTCTCGACGAAGTTCTCAGCGGGCTGTTCGGGTAATCACATAAAATGGGGGTAATCACCTAAAAATGTGAGGCCTGATATAGGATTTTATATACCTGTTCGCCGTAACTTAGACCCAGCAATTGTCTTTTCCCGTGAATTACTTGAGGCACAAATATTATAAACTCAAGCACAACGGGGCGGCTCCGGCCGCGTATGCTGATTGTTGTTCTTGTGCCACACCCCGATACCTAGCCGCCTGATGTCTTTCGTCTCACGTCTCACTGCTCTGTCCCTGTTTGCACTGGGGTTGTTGGCTGCCCCCGCGGCCGCGCAGGCGCAGAGCACCGTGGTGCTCACCGGCAAAATCAACGGCAAAACCGCCGATACGGTAGCCGTATCGTTGCGCGAACACCCCCTCGACCCCAAGGAGCAGCTCACCTACGCCCGCGTCGACGGCAAGGGCGAGTTCAGGTTGGCGGTGAAGGTGGACGGCCCCACCAAAGCCGACTTGGTGTACGGCGACGACGTGGCCGGCCTGTGGCTGGAGCCCGGCACCAACCTCGACGTACGCTTTAAGGGCGAAGACCTGGCCACCACCGTGAAGTTTAAGGGCAAAGGCGCCGAAGCCAACACCTACCTCGCCGATTTCGACGAGCGGTTCGTGGAAAACGACGGCTTTCAGGTGCTGCCCGACAATATTTCGCTTTACGAGGGGCCGTTCCTGTCGTTCCTGGACTACCGCCGCAAGGAGGAAATGAAGTTCTTGCAGGACGTGCAGGAAGACCCCAACGTGTCGGCCGCGTTTCGCAACTACACCAAAGCCGAAATCGACTACAGCTACGCCAACGACCGCCTCACGTTTCAGGACTTGCGCGAGCAGGTAGTGGCCACCGAGGGCCGCCTGAAAATGTCGGGCACGTACTATGATTTCCTGAACGACGCGGCGTTGCTGAACAACCCCGATGCGTACCAGAACGAAAGCTACCAGGAGTTTCTGCTGAACTACGTGCACTATGCCGCCGCTACGGCCGGCCGCAAAAAAGGCGACCCGGAGTTCTACCAGATGTGCTACAACCTGGCCAAGGAAAAGCTGCAAGGCCCCATGAAGCCCGTGATTATGGGCCGCGTGCTGCAGGAGTCGTTCCGCTTTGGCCACGTGAAAATGTCGGCGGCTATGCTGGAGGATTTCCGCGGCTCCGTCGACCAGAAAAACCAGTTCTATCCCTTCCTGAAAGCCGATTTCGACAAGCACAAGGACTTTGCTATCGGCTCGCCGGCGCCCAGCTTCAAGCTTGTTTCGGCCAAAGGCGACTCGGTTTCGCTGCAGGATTTGCGCGGCAAGCTGGTGTACGTAAATTTTTGGCGCACCACCAGCGGCTTGGCCCTGCGCGATTTGCCCTACGCTCAGGAGTTGGCCAAGAAGTTTAACGGCCAGAACATCGTGTTCGTGAACATTGCCCTTGATGAAAACGAACCCGCTTGGCGGCAGCTCGTAGCGAGCAAAAAGCTGACTGGAATGCACTTGCGCGCCCCCGGCGGCCAACGCGGCCCCTTGGCCCGCGCCTACATGCTGCAGGAGGTACCGGCATACTTCCTGATTGCGGAGGACGGCACCTTTCTGAACACCAGGCCCAAACGCCTGAGCAGCCGCGCTGCCGTCGACGAAATCAAAGAATCGTTCGGCAAGGCCTCGACGTATAGCAGCGCTCTGCCTACCGGCAAATAACTGCCCTAAGTGCCTAGCATTACAAAGGCCCCGCCCACCTAGGGCGGGGCCTTTTTGTTGGGGTGCATCAAAGCGTTGAATGCCCGCCAACGTTTTGGCCGGGCAGCCTAAGGTTAGTTGAGCACTAGTGCGTACAACCTAGACGAGTATTAGCCTGCACAAGGCGACTCGCGCCGGTAGTTCAGCAGCTAAGCAGTTCATATCAGCTTTTCAGCCTACGCCGCCGCAACATCCGCCACTCACTTCAGTTAACCGGCCATTCGCGACCTTTGCACCCATGCGCTCTACCCTCCGCGACGGGCTTAATTTCTTTTCCAAGCTCACGCCCCTGCGGGCGCTCAATGCCGTGCAGGTAACGGGCTCCTATGTGCTCAGCCGGCTCACCAACCGCTCGCGGGCGTGGGGGTTGCCCATGGCCGTGTCGCTCGAGCCCACCACTTCGTGCAACTTGCGCTGCCCCGAGTGCCCCAGCGGCCTTCGCTCCTTTACGCGGCCCACGGGCATGCTGGAGGGCGACGTATTTTACCGCACCATCGATGAGCTAGCGCCGCGCTTGTGGTACCTCACGTTCTATTTCCAGGGCGAGCCGTACCTGCACCCGCAGTTCCTCGACATGGTGCAGTATGCTTCGCGGAAGAAGATATACACCGCCACCAGCACCAACGCCCACTACCTCACCGAGGCCAACGCCCGCAAAACCGTGGAAAGCGGCCTCGACCGGCTCATTGTATCCCTCGACGGCACCACGCAGGAAGTGTACCAGCAGTACCGCGTAGGCGGCCGCCTCGATAAAGTACTGGAGGGAGTGAAGCGCGTGGTGAAGTACAAGCAGGAGCTGCGCAGCGCCACGCCGCGCATCATCTTCCAGTTTTTGGTGGTGCGGCCCAACGAACACCAGATCGACGAGGCCCGGCAGCTGGCCCGCGACTTAGGCGTGGACGACGTGTGGTTTAAAACCGCCCAGATTTACGACTACCAGCAAGGCTCGCCGCTCATCCCCACCATCGACTATTACTCGCGCTACCAGAACAACCAAGACGGCACCTGGAGCATTAAAAACCGCCTACTCAACCACTGCTGGAAGATGTGGCACTCCTGCGTAATTACCTGGGACGGGCTGGTGGTACCGTGCTGCTTCGACAAAGACGCCGAATACCGCCTAGGTGATTTGAAGGGCCAAACCTTCCGGCAGCTCTGGCACGGGCCCAAGTACCAAGGTTTCCGCAAAGCCCTGCTCAAAGGCCGCGACCAGGTAGAAATGTGCCGCAACTGCACAGAGGGTACGCGGGTGTGGGGGTGATTAAAAGAACGTCATGCTGAGCGCAGCCGAAGTATGACGCTGCTATTCAAAGCAGGATTACTGCACAGCACCTAGACTGAAAAACAAAAACGGGGCGTTGCCGATGTGGCAACGCCCCGTTTTGCTTCGGGAGTTGGTTACGACCTAGGGCTTAGTCAGCCTTTTCGGTTTTCACTTTCTCCTTGCCGCCGTCTTCGTCAGACTTCTGCTTGCGCTTGGCCTTGTTGCCGTCGGCATCTTTCACTTTGGTCTTGCTCTTCTTGTCGGAAGTAGCGGGGGCGGCAGCCGGAGCAGCGGCCGGGGCCGGAGCGGGTTCGGCAGCTACGGCCGGAGCCACGGGGTTGCCGTCGGCATCCAGCTCGATTACCTCGTAGCCGAGTTGCTTCAGCTCGGGCAGGTACTTCTTATCGCCCACGGTTACGATGTACATGTTCTCGGCGGGCAGGTACTTCTGCGCCATGGCCGCTACATCTTCCTTGGTCAGCTTCTGCAGGATTTCCGTCTGCTTGGCTACGTAATCGGTGGGCAGGTCGTACTCTACCAAGCGCGCCAGGAAGCTGGCCTTCTGCTGGCCGGTTTCGTACTTCAGGGCGTCGCTCTGGCCGATCGAAGCCTTCAGGAACTCCAGCTCTTCGTCGGTGATGCCGGTCTTGCGGAAGTTCTCGATTTCCTTCATGAACTCGCGAACCGAGGCAGCCGAGGCATCGGCGCGCACACCAGCTTGGGCGGTGTAGGGACCCGCGTAGCGCGAGCCGCTAAAGCCCGAGCGGGCACCGTAGGTGTAGCCTTTGTCTTCGCGCAGGTTCAGGTTGATGCGCGAGTTGAAGGCACCACCCAGGATGTAGTTCATCAGGTACGCGCGGTAGTACTCGCCGGTGGCGTCGTAGGGCAGGCCTAGGTAGCCAATGCGGATTTCCGACTGCGGAGCACCATCCTTATTCACGAAGTACAGCTTCGTTTTATCGGCTTTGGCAGCCATGTTGCCGGCGGGCAGGGTCACGGCTTTCTGCTGCCACTGGTTCAGGAAGGCCAGCTTCGGCTCGATGGCTTTCTGCTGCACGTCGCTCACCACCACCAAGTGGCTGATGTTGGGCGCGTAGTTTTCCTGGTAAAACTTCTTCACGTCGTCGAGCGTGAGGGCCGATACGGTAGCGGCCGTACCCGAGGTGGGCACGCTCATGATGTCGCCGGCACCGTAGAGCAGGCGCGAGAAGGTTTTGTCGGCCACCATCACCGGCTGCGTGTTCTGGTTGGCAATGCCTTCCAGCGTTTGCTTCTTCAGGCGGTCGAAATCGGCTTGGTCGAAGCGCGGGTGCAGCAGGCGCTGCTCCAGCAGGGCCAGCGTCTTGTCGAGGTTTTTGGTCAGCGACTGCACGTACACCGTGGTGTTGTCGGTGCCGGGGCTTACCGAAATCTGGCTGCCCAGCTTCTCCAACTCGGCCGAAAACTGCTCGGCGGTGTACTTCTCGGTGCCTTCGTTCAGCAACGAAGCCGTGAGCGAGGCGATGCCGGCCTTGTTACGGTCACTCTGCTCGAGGCGGTGGCCACCGCGGATGGTGAGCAGCATGGTGGTCGTCGGCATCTCGGCGTTTTGGGTGCCGATTACCTTCAGCTTGTTGGGCAACTCGCTTTTCCACACGGCGGGCACGGCCACCATGGGGCTGGCGCCAGCCTTGGGCTGCTTGGTGCGGTCGAAGTTGTCGGTGGCCTTCACGTACTTCAGGCCGGCGTACTCGTCTTTGGGGGCTTTGAAGCCGTCCTTCGATACGGTGTAGTTATCGGCCTTGGCAACGAGGTCGGGCGAGGTTTTGGGCACCACGCTCAGCACCACGGCGTGCTTACCCTGGATGTACTGCTTAAACACGCGCTGCACATCGGCCTTGGTGAGCGACTGAATGCGCTTCAGCTCCACGGGCAGCAGGTTGGGGTTGCCGGTGAGGTACTGGTAGGCGGCCAGGGTGCTCACTTTGCCGCTCACGCTGTTGAGGCGGTTGATGAGGCTGGCTTCGGCCGAGGCTTTGTAGCGGGTTACTTCCTCGTCGGTGATGCCGCGCTTGGCCAGCTCGTCGATGGAGGCACGCATGGTGGCTTCCAGGTCGGCCAGCGGCTTGCCGGGGTAGCTCAGGCCCACGAGCGTGAACTCGCCGCTCAGCTCGGAGGTGGGGTGGTACGATTGGGCTTGTACGGCCTTTTGGGCCTTCACTAGGTTCTGGTACAGCGGCGAGGTTTTCGAACCGCCCAGGATTTCGGCCAGGGCATCGAGGGGTACCTCGTCGGGGTGGTTTTGGGGCACCGTCGGGAACACCATCTGCAGCATCGGGAAACGTACGTTGTCCTGGTAGCTGGTGTAGCGGTCCTGCGTCAGCTGCGGCGTGGGCAGCTTCATGTTCTGCACCTCGGGGCCGCGCGGAATCGAGCCGAAGTATTTCTCCACAAGCTTCACCACGTCGGCGGCTTTCACGTCGCCACCCACGGTTACGGTAGCGTTGTTGGGGCCGTACCAGCGCAGGAAGAAGTTCTTGAGGTCTTGCAGGTCGGAGCGGTTCAGGTCTTCGAGGTAGCCAATGGTCAGCCACGAATACGGGTGGCCGTAGGGGTACATCGTTTTGGCTACGTACTCCGAAGCCAGGCCGTAGGGGCGGTTGTCGTAGTTCTGGCCGCGCTCGTTTTTCACGGTGGCGCGCTGCACCTCAAACTTCTTCTCCGTTACGGCGTCGAGCAGGAAGCCCATGCGGTCGGCCTCGAGCCACAGCGCGGTTTCGAGCTGGTTCGAGGGTACGGTTTCGAAGTAGTTAGTACGGTCGCGGTTGGTGGTGCCGTTGAGGGTACCGCCGGCGGCCGTTACAGTTTTGAAGTGTTGCTCGTCGGCTACGTTATCCGAGCCCTGGAACATCATGTGCTCAAAGAAGTGAGCAAAACCCGATTTGCCGATGGTTTCGCGGGCCGAACCTACGTGGTAGGTCACGTCGACGTGGGCAATCGGATCGGAGTGGTCTTCCGACACAATCAGCGTCAGGCCGTTGGGCAATACGTACTTCTCGTACGGAATGGCTACCTCGCCGGCCTTGCGCGTTACTTTTTCTACCAGGCGGGTGGTGCCCGTGCTGGCTTTGGCCGCGGTGGTTTTGGCGGCGGGTTTGGCCTGTGCCTGGGCTAGCTGCGGCGTACCTACCGACAGGAAAGCACCTAGGCCCAACAGCAACAGTTGGTTGCGGGTCATACGGTGAGAATAGAGGAGTTTGAGTGAAGCCAAGGTAAGGACAGAATGACAAAGCGCGCTGCTTTGGCGCAACCTGTTCCGCGCGAATGACGTAGGCCGCGCCCGCAAGGCTGCTTGCCACGGGCTTTGCACCATACATTTTTTTTGAAGCCCTAGGCACTGCCGGGCCCGGGCACGCCCGGGGGGGGCGCTGGGCAAGACCCGGTAGTAAAAGGCCTCTTGGCCAGCTCCGGTGCCAATGCACCTAGGGCGAACAGCGCCGCCTTCAGAAAGATCGGTAGCGAAAATACTTGGGCTTGAGGCGGCGGCGTACGTAGGCGGGCAGCGGCTCGCCCTGGGCGTAGGCCGCGGCCACTTGCGCGTAGCGCCCCGGCCCAAAGCGCTGAGTGTGGAACAGGCCGTACCCCGCCATCAAACCACCAAAAAGCACGTTCTGACGCGCTTCTATGCGGCGGTCGGCCAGCGTTGTATCGCGCGGCTGCAGCAGCCCGGCAATACCTTGGCCAACCAGCGCACTACCGCCATCGAGGTAACCGTCGCCGCCCTTGCCGCGCTGCTGAAACAAATGCCGCACCGCCCGCAAAGTGTCGGCGGGGCTGTAGCGGGCGTTGTTTAGCGGGCCGGGCGGCAGCACAGCGGCCGTTTGGGCCAGCGCCGGGGCGGCCGAGAGGAGCAGCATTGGAAGCAGCAAGTAACGCATAGCTGTAGTTGGTAACGCAGCAGGCCCGCGGGCAAGGTTACCAAAGCTAAGCGGGGCGGCGGGTTTTTGGGTTCCGATGCGCCAAAAACCCGCCGCCCCGCTTATCAGGCTAAGTTAAGCGCGCACAAGGCTTACACCTCGGCCCACACGTAGCGGCGCTCTTTCCAGTTGATGTGGCCGGGCAGCAGCGTGTAGCCGATTACCAGCAACGACATGCCCGCTAGGTAAAACTCGTAGAGCAGCAGCACCCACAGCTTTTCGCGGCGGCCCACTTGCCGCAGGCTGCCCCACAAAAACGCCACTTGCAGCAGCACTTTCAGGCCAAACACCAGCGGCGTGAATGGCCACGAAATGAGCGGCGGGCAAAACAGCACCGTGTAAAACAGGCCGTACATGCCAAACAGCCCCGACAAATACCACGGCAGGCGCGTGGTGCCGCGCATCCAGCGCTTGCGCTGCTCCAGCAGGCACTTTACATTGGGCTGCGGCACCGATACCCCCAGCACACGGCTGTGCCACAAGTTGCGGTAGCCCCAGCCGGCCTGCACAATGCAGGCAAACAGCTGCAAGTCTTCGGTTATCTGAAAGGCCAGGGTTTCGTAGCCGCCGATGGTGTTGTAGGCCGCGCGCGTTACCAGCATGTTGTTGCCCACAGCGGTTACGGGCAGGTTGGCGTCCGATAGAATCCGGATTACGCTCAGGCCAAACAGCCAGTCGAGGCCCTGCAGCTTGCCAAACAAGCCGCCCTCGGCGGTGGTGGCACCCGTTACCACGCCCACCTTGCCGCCGTTGTCGATTTCGGCAGCGCCCAGCATGTACTGCACCCAGTCGGGGGCCATGGCCATGTCGGCGTCGGTGAGCAGAAAATAATCGGCCGAGGCTTGGTGGCACAGCTGGGCAATGGCGTTGCTTTTGCCCTTGGCCTTGCCCACCGGGGCGCCAATGCTCACCAACCGAAACTGCGGTTTGTCCTGGATGAAGCGCGCCACCACTGCGGCCGTGTCGTCGGTCGAGTGGTCGTCTCCGATCAGGATTTCCAGCTTATCGGCGGGATAAGTAAGCGCCGCCAGGGCGCGCAAGCACCGCTCGATGTTGGCCGCCTCGTTGCGCGCCGGCACCAAGATGCTCACCTTGGGCCGGGCCACGGCCGGCGCCGGCACTTGCCAAAACCCCGCCAACCGCACCAGCAGGTACAGGCACACGCCGAAAAACACCACGAAGAACGCGTAGACAAGAAACATAAGGGCAGCTTTTCAGATATCAACTGTGCGGCTTCTGCCTTACGTTAAATCACCTAGGGATAGTTACCGACGAGATACTGCCGGGTTGTCGGCCGGAGGCCTTTTGGGCACTACCTTCGGGCCCTTGCGCACCCCGCTGCTATGCACCTCATCAACCACCACGATTACTTGCGCCTCTCGTACCGCCCCGATCTGCGCCTGCTGTTCATGCGCTGGGTGCGGCCCGTATCGTCGGAAGAGCACCGGGAGGGCTACCACGTGGCCTTGGCGCTGGGCCGCGAGCAAGCTTGCGGCTGCTGGCTGATTGATTTGCGCGCCCGCGGGCTGGCCTCCGTCGAGGATTTTGCCTGGGTGCTGCGCGCGTTTCGCGAGCGGCTGGCCGAGGCAGTGCCGGCGCCCCGCCGCATCGCTTACTTGGTTACGCCCTACCAAGCCGAGGTTATGAACGAACGCCTGCGACAGCTGGAACCCGAGGTACCCGAAGCCACGCGCCTAGGTGCGGCGGTGCAGGCTTTTACCGAGGAGCTGCCCGCGCAGCATTGGCTGCAAGCGGGGCGGTAGGCCTAGGTGCCCCCAAACGCACACCGCCCCGGCAGCACAGCGGCTGCCGGGGCGGTGGGACATAGCAAAAGCGTTGTGGTTAGGCCTGCGGGTTGGTAAGCACCGGCGTATCGTAGCCGGGGTTTTCCATTACAGCGGCCACGTGTGTGTCGTCGTCGTCGCGCACGCGCAGGGTAAGTAGCCCGGCCAGCAACATGCTGGCGCCACCTAGGGCCAGCGTATTCAGGGTGTTGCCCTGAAAGATGTTGACCGTGAAGTAGCCCAAGATGGTGGCGGCCACAATCTGCGGAATCACGATGAAGAAGTTGAACACGCCCATGTAGTAGCCCATGCGGTTGGCGGGCAGCGAGCCGGCCAAGATGGCGTAGGGCATCGAAAGGATGCTGGCCCAGGCAATGCCCACCAGCCCCATCGACACGATGATGTAGTCGGGGTTGGTGATAAACTTAAGCGAAATCAGCCCCAAGCCACCCAGCAGCAAGCACAGCATGTGGGTGCGGCGGCGGCTGGTGCGGGCGGCAATCAGCGGAATAATAAAGGCAAACACGGCGGCCACGCCGTTGCGCACCGAGGAGCACAGGCTCAGCCAGTCGGCGCCGTCGTTGTATTGCTGCTGCACGCGCTTGGTGGTGGCCAGCTCGTCGGGGGTGAGTTGGCCTTTGGAAGCGGCGTAGTTAGCCATGTTCAGCGTGATGACCTTATCGGTGCTGCCCGTCTGAAAACGCTCAATCTCCTGGATGTCTTGCTGCAGGCCGGCCACTTCTTTGCTGCCGCCGTTGGCCTGCGCTGCAATCTGGCTTTTCAGCTTTTGGTACAGCGGCGCATCCACGCGCATGTTGTAGATGTTGCTGGTAACGGCGTTGGTGGAGTAAATCCACATCGAAAACAGCGCAAACCAGGTGAAGAACTGCACCACAGCCAGCTGCTTCATGGCCGCCGGCATCTGAAAAATACCGGCAAACGACTCGCGCAAACCGTCCCACATGCCCACCTTGGCGTTTTCGGCCCTAAAGGCTTCCATGTCTTCGGGCGGCGTTTCGGTGCTGGTGAACACCGTGTAGAGCACCGACAGCAGGAAAGCCGCTGCTCCTACGTAAAAAGCCCACTTTACCGAAGGCGGAATTTCGCCGGCCGGGGCCGTATTACTCATGCCCAACCAATTGGTGAACACCCACGGCAGCAAAGCCGCAATTACCGACCCCACCCCGATAAAGAAACTCTGCATAGCAAAGCCGGTAGTGCGCTGCTCCGAAGGCAGCTTATCGCCCACAAACGCCCGAAACGGCTCCATCGAGATGTTGATGGAGGCATCCATAATCCAAAGCAGGCCGCCGGCCATCCAGAGCGCGGGCGAGTTGGGCATCAGGATAAGCGCCAAGCTGGCCAGCAACGCCCCGATGAGGAAGAAGGGCCGACGCCGGCCAAAGCGCGGGCTCCAGGTGCGGTCGGAGAGGTAGCCGATAATGGGCTGCACCAGCAGGCCGGTTACGGGCGCCGCAATCCACAGAATCGGAATTTCGTCCTTGTTGGCACCTAGGGTTTCGAAAATGCGGCTCACGTTGGAGTTCTGCAGCTCGAAGCCAAACTGAATGCCGAGGAAGCCGAAGCTCATGTTCCAGATTTGCCAGAAGCTCAGGCGCGGCTTCTTCTGGGTACCGGCGGGTGATGGGGCCGAAACGGTTGCCATACAGGGAATGCGGAAAGGGAGGTTGGGTGATGGGGCAACAGTCGACGCAGAAACATGCTACGCGGCGCCTGTTGGCGCATCACTTATTTCAGCGGTTCGATTTCGAGTACCACGGCCGAGAGGGGCGGCAGCGTAACGCGCGAGGTGTTGCTTACGGCGCGGCCGTTCAGCACATCGGTGTACGTAAACTGGTTGCGCAAGGGGTCGAGGCCCATCAGCTTCCAAGCCGCGGGCGACACCTTGAGGGTAGGCACGTAGGTTTGGGTGGCGCTGAAGTTGACGACCACCAGCACGCGCTTGTTGTCGGTGTAGCGCAGGTAGGCGTACAGGTCTTTGTCGTTGTACTCCTTGGCGAGGTTGTTGGCGTCCTGCAGCTCGTAGAAGCGGCCGCGGCGCAGCGCCTCGTGCGAGCTGCACAGGTTGAGCAAGCGGCTGTAAAAGTCGCGTAGCTGCTTTTGCTGCAGGCTCAGCTTGCCGCCGTCGAACTTGCCGCCGTTCAGCCATTTTTGGTGCTCGGGCACGCCCCAGTAATCGAAAATGGTGGTGCGGCCGTCTTCGCCCGAGAAGCCTTCGGCTCCGCGGCCCGGCTCGCCTACCTCCTGCCCAAAGTAAATCATGACGGGGCCCGAACCTAGGGTGGCCGATACCGTCATGGCCGGAATGGCGCGCAGCGGGTCGCCGGCAAAATCCTTGGAGGCAATGCGTTGCTCGTCGTGGTTTTCGAGGAAGCGCAGCATGTTGGAGGAGAAGCCCCGGCTTTCCTCGCTCCACACCTTGGTAATGTCCTCGGTTTTGCCCTCGCCGCGCATCAGGCGGCGCAGGCCGTCGTAGAGGCCTACCTTGTCGTAGAGAAAATCGAACTTGCCTTGCTCCAGGTACTTGCGGTACTCTTTGGGGTTGTAGGCTTCGGCCAGGAAGATGATGTCGGGCTTCACCTTTTTCACCTCCGGTATAACCCAGGCCCAAAAATCCACGGGCACCATTTCGGCTACGTCGCAGCGAAAACCGTCGACGTCTTTTTTGGCCCAGTACACCAGAATGTCGCGCATCTTCAGCCACGTATCGGGCACGGGCTCGAAGTACGTTTTGCGGCCGTTCTGGTAATCCACGCCGTAGTTCAGCTTGGTGGTTTCAAACCAGTCGTCGATTTTGGGCGCTTCCGAAAACACGTCGTTGCCAGTAGCTTTGGCCGGAGTTTCGGTGTACTTGCCGTCCTCTTTGGGCCCTTTGATGGCGGCACCTAGGGGGTCGTTGCCTTTGGGCACCACCAGGCTTTTGCCGGGCAGGTAGTAAAAGTTGTTGCTGGGGGCAAAGGCCTTGGTTTTGTCGTCCTTCTGGCCTAGGTCAACCACGCCGGCGGGCTTGGCATCCGACTTATAGCTGCGGGCTACGTGGTTCGGAATGAAGTCGATGAGCAGCTTGAGGCCGTTTTTGTGGGTGCGCTGCACCAGGGCTTCAAACTCCTGCATGCGCTTTTTGGGGTCCACGGCCAGGTCGGGGTCTACGTCGTAGTAGTCCTTCACGGCGTAGGGCGAGCCGGCGCGGCCTTTCACCACGTCGGCGTCGTCGAGGGCAATGCCCAGCTTGCTGTAGTCGGCCATGGTGGCGTGCTCCAGCACGCCGGTGTACCACACGTGCGAAGCGCCCAGCTTTTTCAGCTCCTGCAGCGCTTTGTCGTTGATGTCGTTGAACTTGCCCACGCCGTTTTCGGCCGCCGAGCCGAAGGGCTTGTTGGTGGTTTTCTGGTTCCCGAACAGGCGCACCATCATTTGGTAAATGACGAGCTTGTTATCCTTCGGTACTTCGTCGGTGGTGTTGGGGTCGGCGGCTAGGTCGGCTACGGAGTCCACGGGCAAAGGGGCCGGGGGCGTGTGTGGGTACAAGGTAAAAGAAGCCAGCCCTAGGCTTAGCGCGGTGGCTGACAAGAGTAAAGAGCTTCGCATAAGGCTTAAAGTTAGGAACCCGGGGGCTTGGGGGCTCAGGGTGCGGGGTTTTTCTTGCTGAATACTTTCGGCTGGCCTTGCCGGTGCGGGCCAGAGGCCAGTGAAACGCTCCAAGTTTCCCGAGCTCCCAAACCCGGGTTTACCACTCCTGCGTGGTGGGGTGCAGCATCAACTCGTCGATTACGACGTGGGCCGGCGCCTCCAACACGTAGCGTACGGCCTGGGCCACATCGAGGGGTTGCAGATGCGTCAGCTGCTTTTCGGGGGCTCCGGGGCGCGCGTCGTTGAAGTGCGTATCAACCAGCCCGGGGTAAATCACGCTCACCTTGATGCCGTGCGGGCGCACCTCCTTGCGCAGCGCATCGAGCACGGCGTGTTGGGCGTACTTGCTGGCGCCGTAGGCGGTGCCGTGCGCAAAAGTGCGCTTGCTCACGTCGGAGGCAATGCCCACGATGTGGCCGCGGCGCTGCTCCTTAAAGTGCGGCAACGCGGCTTTGCAGAGCAGGAAGGTGCCCTTCACGTTCACATCGAACATCCGGTCCCACTCGGCTTCCTCAAAGTTTTCGAGCAGGTTAAACGAGCCGACGCCGGCGTTGCACACCACCATATCGAGACGGCCGTAGCGGTTCAGGGCCTCGGCTACCACCAGTTGCGCGTCGGCCTCTTGGCTTACGTCGGCCACCACGGGCAAGCCGTTGGTTTTGTGGGCCACTTCCAGCAGGTCGTCTTCGGAGCGGGCTACCAGCACTACCTGGGCGCCCTGCAGGGCCAGCAACGTGGCAATGGCCCGCCCAATGCCGCGGCTGGCCCCGGTTACAATGGCTACTTGGTTGGTTAGGTCGGTCATCGTGTTATTTCTCGCTGAGGTTCGCTGAGGTTTACGCCGAGGTTCGCGGAGAATCTTGCAGGCCATTTACGATACGCACGATTCCTTCTTTGACGTGCACCACGCTGAAATTCATCAACAGGCCAAGCTTGCAGTCCGAAAGTTTCAGGTACGTGAGCAATTGTTTGTGGTGCACATCCAGCAAAGCATCTACCGATTTGATTTCAACGATAACCCGATTATGCACCAGCAGGTCGAGTCGAAAACCTACGTCCATCCGCTGTCCTTCGTACACCATCGGCAACGGCACTTGGGTTTTCACCTCGTAGCCCAACAGGCGAAGCTCATAGGCCAAGGCCACCTCGTATACCGATTCGAGCAAGCTCGGACATAGGGCCGTATGCACCTTAAAGGCAGCCTTGCGGATGTTGAAAGAAATATCGTTTTCGTGCATAAAAGCTCAGCGAACCTCTGCGCTTTACCTCCGCGAACCTCAGCGAGAAAAATCCTAGGTCAACGATTACTTCTTCAGCTCCAGCACCCAGGCCGTGTAGGCGGGCACTTTCAGCGAGGCCAGGTTATCGAGCGAGGTGCCGGTAATTACCTCCTGCGCCGACTTGTAGCCTTGCATGCGCTCGGCAAAGCGGGCGGTTTCCACGGTTTTGGCCTCTTTGCTGGCGTTCATCACCACCATCACGGTTTCGCCCTGCTCGTTGTAGCGGAAGTAAGTGTACACGCCGTTGTCGGGGATGAAGTGCATGTACTTGCCGGTGTGCAGCACGGGGTGCGTGCGGCGGTAGTTGGCCAAGCGGCTTACGTACTCGAAAGCGGCGTTTTGCTGCTCGTTGCGGCCGGCTTTGGTAAAGGCATTGTTCTTGTCGCCGGCCCAGCCGCCGGGGAAATCCTCGCGCACTTTGCCATCGGGGTTGGAGTAGTTCTTCATCAGCACCTCGGTGCCGTAGTACAGCTGCGGCGTGCCGCGCGTGGTGAGCAGCCAGGCAATGCCCATCTTGTACTTCTGGAAGTCTTCGCCCACCACCGAGAAGAAGCGGCTCACGTCGTGGTTGTCGAGGAACACCACGTTGCGCTGTGGGTCTTCGTACATCCAGTCGGTTTGCATGGTGTAGTACAGCTTGTTGATGCCTTCCGTCCAGCCGGCGTCGCGCGTCAGGCCTTCGTTGATGGCGTATTGCAGCTGAAAATCGAGCACGCCGGGCATGTTGCTTTTGAAGCCCTGCACCTCCGGAAAGATGTTGCGCGCGAAGTAGGCCTGCTGCCCGGTGCCTTGCACCCAGGTTTCGGCAAACATCCCTAGGTTGGGGTACTCGTCGAGGATGGCCTTGCCCCAGTCCATCAGAAACTTGCGGTCCGAGTACGTGTAGGTATCCACGCGGTAGCCGTCGAGGCCGGTGTACTCTACCCACCACAGGAAGTTCTGGATGAGGTAGCGCGACACCTGCGGGTTGCTCTGGTTCAGGTCGGCCATGTGCTTATCAAACCACCCTTCGCCAAACTGCTTGCGGTCGGCAGCTGATACGTAGGGGTCGTTGAAGGCGGCGTCGCGGAAGTTGGAGCGCGTAAACGCGGGCCACTGATGAAACCAGTCCTTGGAGGGCGCATCCTTCACGAGGTAGCCCGAGGTGCCCATGTGGTTCAGCACCACGTCGTGCACCACTTTCAGGCCCTGCTTGTGGGCGTTCTGCACAAAGCGCACGTAGTCGTCGTTGGTACCGTAGCGGGGGTCAACGCGGTACCAGTCGGTGGCGGCGTAGCCGTGGTAGCTGGCTTTGGGCTCGTCGTTCTCCACAATAGGCGTGGGCCAAATGGCCGTTACGCCCAGCTCCTTGAGGTATCCGAAGTGGTCTTCGATGCCCTTTAGGTCGCCGCCGTGGCGCGAGAACATGGAGTCGCGAGCAATGCCCGGGGCCCGCATGCCCTTCACGATGTCGTTTTTGGGGTTGCCGTTGGCAAACCGGTCGGGCATCAGCAGGTAAATGAAATCGGCGGTGTTGATGCCCTGCACCTTCGATTTGTCGCCCGGCGTGGTGCGGGCGCGCAGCTCGTACTGAAACTTCTGCTTTTTGGCGCCGCCCGTAAACGTGAGCGGCAGCTTGCCCGGCTTGGCCGTGGGCTCGATGCGCAGGTTTACGAGCAGGTAGTTCGGGTTTTCGAGTTTCTCCTGGCTGGTAAGCGTTACGCCGGGGTAGCTGCCATCGATTGCGGCCGTGCCGGAACCGATTCCGGGACCGTACACGAGCAATTGCACTTCGGGGTTTTTCATGCCCACCCACCAAAACGTGGGGTCGATGCGGGTAATGCCGCTTTTGGCAACGGCTGCGGGGGCCGGATCGGCCGCTTGGCTGGCCGCGGGCGCGCCGAGTAGCATCAGCAGCAGCGGCGCCCAGGAAAACTTACGGGACATAGGACTGGGAGAAATGAGCGGTAAAAGCAACCTAGCAGAAACGCGCCAAAGTAGCATGCTTCGCGGCGCGCACTCAAACCTAGCTCGGCAATTGCAGATAATTTGCGTTATTTATTTACTTTTTCTTGCGCTTACCCCCTAATTCGCATGCACTTTGGCCTGCTTGGGCCGCGGTGGCTCGCCCGCACCTAGGGCTGCTGCCCGCCCCAGGCCACCGCGCCTGGGTGGTTGCGGCCCACAGGGTTGCGCATCACTTTTTTGCTTACCCCGCCGCCCGCAAGGCGCGGCACTGTTCATTCACATCAGCCTTACCAGCTTCATTTCTAACGGATTTTCACACGAAATGGCCTTTTCATTTACCTCGTACCAGCCCGCGCCCGAGTTCAGCAAATCGGCAGCTTACTTCTCCATGGAGTTTGCCATCGACCAAGCCCTGAAAACGTACAGCGGCGGCCTCGGCTTTTTGGCGGGCTCGCACATGCGCTCGGCCTACGAGCTGAAGCAAAACCTCATTGGCATTGGCATTCTGTGGTCGTTTGGCTACTACGACCAAGGCCGCCAGGAAGACGAAACCTTGCGCGTGGACTACGTGCAGAAGCACTATAGCTTTTTGCAGGATACGGGCGTGATGTTCGAAATCACCATCCACAACGCCCCCGTGAAGGTGCGCGCCTACTACCTCGCGCCCGAGGTGTTTGGCACGTGCCCCATGTTCTTCCTGACCACCGACGTGCCCGAGAACGACTACCTCTCGCGCACCATCTCGCACCACCTCTACGACGCCGACCTGGCTGCGCGCGTGGCCCAGAGCATTCTGCTGGGCGTGGGCGGCGGCAAGCTGCTCGATATCATCGGCCGCACGCCCGAGGTGTACCACCTCAACGAGGGCCACGGCCTGCCCCTGGGTTTCTACCTCTACAACAAGCACGGCCATAAGTTGGAGGAGGTGCAGAAGCGCTTGGTGTTTACCACGCACACCCCCGAGCTGGCCGGCAACGAGGAGCACGGCTTTAAGCTGCTCGACGACATGGGCTTCTTCGCCGGGGTATCGGGCGAGGAGGTGCGCCGCCTGGGCTTTGTGGAGCACGAACGCGTAAACTACACCCTCACGGCCTTGCGCATGTCGCACGTGGCCAACGGCGTTTCGGCCGTGCACGGGCGCGTATCCAACCAAATGTGGGCCGGCAACGCGGGCATTTGCCCCATCATCCACATCACCAACTCGCAAAACGGCACCTACTGGCGCGACAAGCAGCTGCACGAAGCCTTGGCCGCCAACGATACCGACGCGCTAAAGGCTCGCAAGCGCCAGCTAAAACAAGAGCTATTTAAGGAAGTGGCCAACCAAACCGGCAACGTCTTCGACCCCGACGCCCTGACGGTGGTGTGGGCCCGCCGCTTTGCCGGCTACAAGCGCGCCAACCTTATTCTGCACGACTTTGCCCGCTTTGAGGCGCTGGTGCGCAGCTCGGAGCGCCCGGTGCAGGTAATTTGGGCTGGCAAGCCCTACCCCAAGGACTACGGCGCTATTGGCTTGTTCAACGACCTGATTAAGCGCACCCGCCACCTCAAGCAGTGCGCCGTGCTCACGGGCTACGAGCTGCAGCTTTCGGCTTTGCTGAAGAAAGGCTGCGATATTTGGCTGAACACGCCGCGCTTCCCGCGCGAGGCCTCGGGCACCTCGGGTATGACGGCCGCCATGAACGGCGCCCTCAACCTGAGCATCCCCGATGGCTGGATTCCGGAGTTCGTGCGCCACGGCGAAAACGGCTTCCTGATTCCGCTGGCCGACCTGCACGAGCACGACGACACGAAAGACGCCATTGAAGCCAGCGGTACGCTCGACGTGCTGGAGCAGGAAATTCTGCCGCTGTACTACGGCAACCCCGCCGCCTACTGGCAAGCCGTGCAAACCGCCATGCGCGAGGTGGAGCCCCAGTTCGAATCGGGCCGCATGGCCACCGAGTACTACGAGCTGATGTACAATGCCAACGTGCCGGTAGTTAAGTAAAGGGTGTTAGCTGTCAGTCATTAGCTGTTAGTTGTCAGGAGTGGTTGCAAGCCGACAACCGAAAACCCGCAACCACCTACTAGGCCGCTAACAGCTGATAACTGCCAACTAATAACTGATTACTAACAGCTAAAAGCTGACTACTAACAGCTGCCCCCGGCGAACGAAGAACGGGCCGGTACCTCCTAGGTGCCGGCCCGTTCTTCGTTCGCCGGGGCTTGGCGCAGCACTGGTTCCAGCACTTGCCACACGTTTTCGGCCACAATGCGGTAGCCCGCGGCGTTGGGGTGGGCGCGGTCGGGTAGGTTCAGCTCGGGGCGCCCCAGCACGCCCTGCAGCAGAAAAGGCACGAAGGGCAAGCGGTTTTTATCGGCCACTTGCCTAAACAAGGCCTTGAACTCCTGGGCATAGCGCGCAAACTGGTGGTTGCCAAAGGGCCCTAGGTCGAAAGGAAACTCCATACCAACGAGCACCACCTGGGCCTCGGGGTATTTGCGGTGCACCTCGTCGATGATGCGCTGCAGGTTTTGGGTGGTTTCGCGCACGGGTATGCCGCGCAGGCCGTCGTTGGCGCCCAGCTCCAGCACAAACACATCGGGCCGGCGCTTGCTCAGCACCGCGGACAAGCGCTGCAGGCCGCCGGCCGTGGTTTCGCCGCTTACGCCCGCGTTGATGCACTGCCAAGCCATGCCGGCCGAATCGATTTTTTGCTGAATAAGAGCCGGAAAGGCCTGCTGCGGCGGCAAGCCGTAGCCAGCCGTGAGCGAGTTGCCGAAAAACACAATGTTGCGCATACGTACCACGGGCGGCGCCGCTCCCGACCGGGCCCGTTCGTCGGGCGAGCAAGCCAGCAGCATTGCAAACAGCATTACCAGCCAGGGAAAGAAGCGTCGCATGTTGTTGCTGTACGGCAAAGCGCTTCCGCAGGATAGGCAGCTCCCTCGCCCCAAAACCCACCCAAGCACCTAGGGCCATGGGCTTGCGGCTTGCGCCGGGCAGCTGATTTCTCAAAACCATCTGGCCGCTGGCGCGTTGGGAAAGTGCAGCAGCCCCGCTGGCTGGGCTAAACTATTTTTCGCCCAAAACGCTTTAGGTTTGCAGCCAGGTAAGAATGATTCTTATCTGCACCCGCATCATTTCCTTACATACACATACTATTCATGGCCGTAATCAAAGCCACCGACGCTGAATTTCAGCAGCTTCTGCAGGAAAACGAGAAAGTAGTTGTGAAGTACTACGCCGACTGGTGCGGCAACTGCCGCCTGTTCTCGCCCAAGTTCAAGCGCCTCTCCGACCAAGAGGGCAACGAGCAAGTGGTGTTTCTCGACGTAAACGCCGAGAACAGCCCCGAGGCGCGCAAAGCGGCCAACGTTACCAACTTGCCCTTTTTTGCCGTGTTCCGCAACGGCGAGCTGGTGGATACGGTAGCCGCCAGCAAGGAAGACGCCGTGGCTTCGTTGATCGAAAAAATTCGTTAGCCCCCGCCCCGCCATGAAGATCCCGGCCATTAAACGCTTGGTTGAAAGCCAAACCCTCCAAACGCTGGTAGAGGCCGAAGAGGCCCTGCTAGATGAGCGCCAACCCTCGTTTGAGGTGGAAGGCGAAGACGAAGGCGAGCAACTCACGCACGTGTTTGCCGCCATCTGGATATTGAACCACATGAAAGACCACGGCGTGGAGTTTACCGCCGCCCTGCGCGAGTACACCAAAAAGGTGCGTGTGTCGATTAATTAGGTTTTAGGGATTGGGGCATTAGGTGACAGGTAACACGACGAGACCTGTGCCGCCAAAGCCCATAATACAGCCGGGCCGCCCCAAATGGGGCGGCCCGGCTGTTTTGGTGCCTAGGTGCTGGCAGGTGCCTTTTGCGCAAGGAGCGCCAGCGCACCTAGGAGCGCAGCGCCAACATGTTGCGTGTTACCTGTCACCTCATCACTCAATTCCCAAAACCTACATGCGAGCGAAGTACGCGGCAGCGGCCCGAATGCCCTCGTCGGTGCAAAGGCCGCGGATGTAGTACAGGTACACGCTGCGGAATACCTCGGCGGTGTTGTAGCGCGCCGGCGGAAAGATTTGCTCGTTCAGCACCATGTTGAGCTGCTCGAGGATGATTTTGGTAACCAGTCCGATGTTGATGTCGCCGCGCAGCATTTTTTGCAGCACGCCCTCGTTGAGAATGCCCGAAATCTGGGGGTAGGAGTACGTGGCCAAGTGCTGCTGCCCTACGTCCCACACCTCGGGATAATGATGAATGAGGTCGGCGAAGTAAGAGGGCGAAATCTCGCGCAGGTCGCGGATGCCCAGTTCGAGCAAGCCCAACAATTGGCCAACGGGGTTTTGCACACGCGCAAACAACTCGACGTGCTCGCGCTTTTGGCGCTCGATGTCGTAGCGCATGGTTTGCAGCACCAAGTCGGCCTTGTCGGCAAACATCTCGCGAAACGTGGCCGGCGATACGTCGAGAACGTTGATTATTTGCTCCTGCGACTGGCTTTCGATGCCTTCGCGCCGGAACAGCAGGTGGGCTTCTTCAAGCAGGGTGTCGCGTAGAGTTCGACTCATGGTGGGGGAATAAGGCAGGTGCGAAAACGCGGCAGCCAGGCAAATTAGCCTATTATCAGGCCCAATGCAAAAAAGAACAGCAGCTGCAGCATGTACACAAACGGTACCAGCGGGTTGCGCCCGGCCATTACGCGGCTGCGGTTGTAGTAGAGCTGCAGGATAAACGAGACGGCAAACCAGGCCTTAAAGTTTTGCATCGGGATGAGGTCGGCAAACCATTTCCACCAGCCAAAATGCACGGCCACCGGCTCGATGCACACATCGAGCCCCACCATGAGCGCGGCGGCCAGCAGCGCACGCGCGAAGCCCGGCAGCGGCAGGCGTTGCGCCAAACCGCCGGCTATATACGTCAGAATAAGCCAGTTGAGGCCAATGATAATGGGGGTTTCCAGGAACTTGGGCCCGAGGGTGGTGCCGTACTCGTAGCGGCCAAAAATTACCCCCGTTTGCACGCCTACTACCTCCACGCCGTAACCTACCAGCATGGTTGTGAGGGCAAACCAGCCGAACATGGGCACCGGGCTGTGCTTATCGAACCCCAGCAACAGCGCCGCCGTGAGCAGCAGCGTGAGGGGCATAAACTGCAGGTAAAAGGAGGGGTCTTGGGAATAGCCCAGGCCCACCAAACCCGTGGCGTAAAACAGCAGCAACACGAATTGCGCTATGCGCAGCCGGCGCGATGAACTAGGCGCAGGCGGAGCAGCCACAGACGGGGTTAGTTGATCGGGTTGTGGCATTAAGAATGAAAGATTACTAATTAATAACTACGCATTATTAATTAAATCAGCAGTGATTTTGGCCGAGAGCAAGCACAGCGGAATACCGCCGCCGGGGTGTACCGAGCCGCCGCAAAAGTACAGCCCTTCGAGCTTGCGCGAGAAGTTCGGATGGCGCAGAAAAGCGGCCATCATGGTGTTGGAGGAACTCCCGTAGAGTGCCCCGCCCGCCGACGAGGTATCGGCGGCGATGCCCGGGGGCGTCCATACCTGTTCGGCCCGGATCAGCGTCTCAACGTCGATACCCAGGGCTTGGTTGAGGCGGCGCAGCACGGCGGCGCGGGTGTGGCGGGTAAGCGCCTCCCAGTCCTGGCCTTCGTCGTGGGGCACGTTCACCATCACAAACCAGTTCTCGTGGCCAGCGGGGGCGTCGGTGGGCGTTTTCTTGGAGGTAATGTTGACGTACACCGTCACGTCGTCGGCCACGGTTTTTTGCTGAAAAATGGCCTCGAACTCGCGACGGTAATCGGCCGAGAAGAAAATGTTGTGCACGCCTAGGTCGGCAAACGCCCGCCCGATGCCCCAATAGAAGATCAGCGCCGACGACGACCTAGGTTGCCCCAAGGTGCGCTCGGGGGCGGGCTGCCGGGGCAGCAGGCGGCGGTAGGTGGGCACCACATCCATGTTGCTCACCACCTGCCCGAAGTCGTATACCTCGTGGGCGGTGCGCACGCCCGTAACGCGGCCGCCGGCGGTCAGGATTTCCTCCACGGGCTCGTTGTAGCGGAACTCCACACCCAACTCTTCGGCCAACCGCACGAGGCTGCTGGCAATGCTGTAAATGCCGCCCTCGGGGTAAAACGCGCCAATGCCGTGCTCGAGGTGCGGAATCATGCTCAGCGTGGCCGGGGCCTGGTACGGGTCGGAGCCGTTGTACGTGGCGTAGCGGTCGAAGAGCTGCACCAGGCGCGCATCCTGCGGAAAGGCTTGCTGGTGCCGCCGGTGCATGGAGCTCAGCAAACCTAGGCGCGGCATCTCGGCCATGGCGCGCAGCGTGTCGCGGCTGAAGTAGCTCTGGGGCCGGTGCAGCGACTTGTGCAGAAACGTGCTGGCCGTGGCCTCGTAGGCGCGGCGGGCGCCTTGCAAAAAGCGGCGCACCTCGGCGGCCGGCACTTGTAGCTTTAGTTCTACTTCCTGGGCAAACTTGTGTTCGTCGGCCCAGGCCGTGAGGCGCGTGCCATCGGCGAAGAAATACTGCGTAATGGGGTCGAGCCGCTCGTAGCGGAAGTAGTCTTTGGGGTCGCGCTCGGCCAGCCGAAACAGCTCATCCACCAGCTGCGGCAGCGTAAACAACGACGGGCCCGCATCGAACCGGTAACCGCCCGGCAGCTCGAACTGATGCATTTTGCCCCCGAACGAATCGCGCCCCTCGAACACGGTAACCCGGTGCCCGGTGGCCGCCAGCCGCACGGCCGTGGCAATGCCGCCAATGCCGGCGCCAACTACGGCAACCGGTTGCTTGAGCGACGAGGCTTGGCGGAGCTTGCGGGCAGCGGGCAGAACGGACATGAACCTTGTTAAGCGTGAAATTCAGAAGTAAACCGCACGGCGGCCGATTCGTTTGCGGCTAGTTGCCCGGGGCCTCGATACGCTCGTAGCGCAGGCGGGTTGGCTGGGCCGGATCGGCGTAAAAAGCAAATCGGGCTGTTTCGGTGCCCATTACGAAGCGTACTTCGGTGGGGCGCTGCGGCTTGCGAAAGCGTTGCATCTGCTGAAAGCGTACTTCCGTAACCCGCGCGGGGTTGTGCTTATCGAGCACGTGCACGCCACGCGCTTCGTCGAGCAGGTAATAAGAGTGCGTTTGCCACACGTAGCGCCGGGGTACTTCATAGTCCAGCACCTCGTAGTAGCCTGCGTAGCAGAACTGCTGACGTATTTGGCCCTTGGTGTTTAGAACAAAGGCGTTTGGAGAATTGCGCAGATGTTTGTCCGCTACCCACTCGTAATCCTTAAGGCTATCGGCACCTAGGACCTCACGGTAGTACCCGTACCGGTAAAGGGTAAAAAGCGTGGTGTCGGTAAGCGGCAGCGCGGCTATCAGCGTAGCATTGGGCTTCTTCAACCTCACGCTGGTACCGTCGGGGCGGCGCAGCTCTTCGCAGTTCAGCACTGTTCCATCGGCCAAGAGCTTCACCTCGCAGTCGGGGCCCTCGCCGCCCGTCCAGCGCCCGGCCGTTAGCTGCCGCACGCGTCCGTCGAGGCCAAGTGTGAGCGCGCAAATTCTCGACACGTCGCTGTCCGGAATGCCTACAGGCACGGTGAAAACCAACGCTTGGCTTGGCGCATGGTAGCCGATAAAGCGCGGGCGCTCCGGCGCACTCACCGTCACTATGTCGCGGCCAACCGCTTTGTAGAAGTCGGCCTTGCCTAGGCGCCGCCGAAACACCTGCCGCCCTGCCGCGTCGAACAGGGTGATGGTTTGCCCGCCTTCGTAGCCGCGCACCCGGTGGGTTACCTGAAAGGTGGCGGTGTCTTCGGCATAATAGGGCCCTACGATACCTTCCGTCACGGCTACTAACGGCTTGGTTGAGTCCGTTTCGGCCCGCAGCAGCAGCCGGTAGCGTTGCCGCCCGATGTAAAAGGTGGTATCGCGCCCTGGTTGATAGCTGGACTGGGGTCGGCTGGCGTCCACTGTATCAGGCAGGGCTACAACAGGGGTCGGAGCGGCGGCGGCAACGGCAGTATTCCGCGCAACGGGCGGGGTAGTTTGCTCCGCCGCGCGTTGCGGTTCGCAGGCAACCAATAGCACCGCCCCCGCTAGCGCAGCACTTATTCGGCGGCTAATCATGCCGGAAAGTAGCCAAAGCTGAACCGTTGTACTAGCTGCTCAGCGGTATAAAACTATGTAGGCTGCTGAGATAGGAGAACAAGCCTACCTCAGCAGCCTACGCATTGATCTGGTTGTCGAGTTTAATCCACGGCCAGCACCAAGCCCTTCAGGTACTCGCCCTCGGGGTGGAAGAGGCTCACGGGGTGGTCGGCGGGTTGGGTGAGGCGGTGCAGAATGCGCGCCGGGCGGCCGGCCTCGATGGCGGCGGCCATTACGGCACCCTCGAACAGCTCCATGCTCACCACCTGCGAGCAGCTAAAGGTGAACAACAGCCCACCGGGCGCAATTTGCTTGATGCCGGCCACGTTCAGGCGCTTATAACCCATAATGGCGTTGTGGCGGGCCGAGAGGTGCTTGGCGAAAGCCGGCGGGTCGAGCACGATGAGGTCGTACTGGTTGTGGCGGTCTTTCAAGAAGCTGAACACGTCCTGGGCGTAGGCTTCGTGCTTATCACCTAGGCCCGACAGCTCGGCGTTGCGGTTGGTCAGCTCAATGGCTTTTTTGCTCGAATCGACGGAGTCCACCAACTCGGCACCGGCTTGCAGGGCGTATACCGAAAAGCCGCCGGTGTAGCAGAACGTGTTGAGCACGCGGCGGCCCGGCGCGTAACGGGCCAGCAAAGCGCGGTTGTCGCGCTGGTCGATGAAGAAGCCGGTTTTCTGGCCCGTTTCCCAGTCCACGGCAAAGCGGTGGCCGTTTTCGTTTACCACGTGCTCGGCACCGGTGCTTTCGCCCAGCAGGTAGCTGTTCTGGGCATCGGGCGCAGCTTTGGCGGGTACGGTTTCGCTGCTCTTGTCGTAAATCGCGCGCAGGCTGGGCACGGCCTGCTGCAGAGCGGCGGCAATTTCGGGGCGGGCCTGGTACATGCCGGCGCTGTGGGCCTGCACCACGGCCACGTCGCCGTACACGTCGATGATCAGGCCGGGCAGGCCGTCGCCTTCGGCGTGCACCAAGCGGTACACGTTGGTGTTGCCGGCGCCCGTAAGCCCTAGGCTGTGGCGCAGCTTGTAGGCGTTGCGCAGCTTCTCAACCCAAAAATCAGCATCGATGGGTGCGGTTTCGCCGAAGGCCAGCATGCGCACGGCAATGGAGCCCGGCGCGTAGTGCCCCTGGCCCAGCAGCTCGCCGTTGTGGGCGTGCACGCTCACCACCTTGCCCTCTACCACTTCGCCCTGCATGCGGGCAATGGCTCCCGAAAACACCCAGGGGTGCAGGCGGCGCAAGGATTGGTCTTTACCGGGTTTGAGAAAGATGGTAGCGGCTGACATGGGCATTCGGCAAAACAGGTACGAAAGGCAAAGGTACGCACCTGGGCGCAGGCGGCCGAGGTAAGCACCAGGCATACGGACAACCGCCGCGCCGCCTAGGTTCAACCAGCACTAGGTTTGGCCCGAAGGCAGCAGCGGCATGTGCGCAAGCTTTCCGACCTTTGCCGCCGATGAACACCGCCTCTGCTACCGTCGACATTCTGCCTTACGCGCCCGAGCACCAAGCCGCATTCCGCGACCTGAACCACGAGTGGATTACCCGCTACTTTGTGCTCGAAGACCTCGACCGCCGCATGCTCGACGATCCGCAGGGCTACATTCTCGACCGGGGCGGCTACATCTTCATGGCCCGGTACCAAGGGCAGCTGGTGGGCACTTGCGCGCTCATATTCGAGCACGAGGGCGTGTACGAGCTGGCCAAAATGGCCGTAACGCCCAGCGCACAGGGCCTAGGCATTGGTTGGCTACTGGGGCGGGCCGCCATCGAGAAGGCCCGCGAAATAGGTGCCCGCGAGGTAGAGCTGCTCTCGAACCGCAAACTGGCGCCGGCGTTGCAGCTTTACCGCAAGCTGGGCTTTGCGGAGGCGCCGCTGCCCGCCTCGGAGTACCAGCGGGCCGATATCCGGATGGTACTTGCGTTGAGTTAGTTGTCAGTTATCAGTTGTTAGCGGCTTTTCACCCGCCGAAGTAGCGCCGGTAAATAGGCCGGCGCCAAGCAAATTGCGCCCACACCAGCGGGTACAACAAAGCATCGAGCACCCGCGAGGCAGTGCGGTACTCCAGGTCTTCCACTATCACAGTGCCGCCGTTGGGGGCAGCTTCCATCAGGTGGCGGTGCTGCCAGTAGCGCAGCGGCGCGGGTAGTTGCTGCCCTAGGTCGACGAAGTAGCGGCCGCCGCCGGGCAGCTCGCCGTGCTCGGTAATGAGCGAGGTCCAGCGGGCAAGGCCCACGGGCCCTAGGTACATTCCGATTTCGACCAAGTTGCCACGCTCGCAGCCATCGAAGCGCAACAGGCGCAGTTGCGGCAGCGGCGGGGCTAGGTCGAGGAACAGTTGGCGGGTGAAACCGGCCCAAACCTGGGCAGGCGGTTGGGCCACGGGGGTGCGGAGCTGCATGCGCATATAGTAGGATAACTAGGTGAGTGCACAGGATGTTGTGGCCAAGTCCGAAAGCTCGTATGTTCAGGCATTTCCTACCCTACGCCATAGCCTATGCTGCACGCCGACCAGCTGCCGGGCCGTACGCTGCTTGCCGCCGACGGCCGCCAGTACCTGTTCTGCAGCGGCACAGGCTACCTAGGCATTGCCCGAAACCCGGCTTTTGCCGAGCTGTTGGCCGAGGGCTTGGCCCGCTACGGCACCAACTACAGCAGCTCGCGCAACAGCTCGTTGCAGCTGCGCATTTACGACGAAGCCGAGCAGTACCTGGCGCGTTACACCGGTGCCGAAGCGTCCCTTACCGTGTCGTCGGGGTACTTGGCGGGGCAAATGGCCGTGAAGGCACTGGCCCGCGCTGGCCGTTTCGAGTACGCCCCCGGCACGCACCCCGCCGCTTGGCTTGCCGATCACCCCGCTTTGGTTGGCGCTGCGCGAACTTTTGACGAGTGGGCCCAGCACTTGCTGCACCGCCTGCACCACGAGGCACCGCACCCGGTAGTCATCGTCAGCAACTCGCTCGACGCGCTGCGGGTGCAGCGCTACAATTTCGGCTGGGCGCAGGAGCTGCCCACCGACCGCCCGGTTACCCTACTCATCGACGATTCGCACGGTTTTGGCCTAATCGGCCGCGGGGGAGCAGGCATTTTCACCGAAGTGCAGGTGCCCGCTTCGGTGCGGCTGGTGGTGGTTAGCTCCCTAGGTAAAGCCTGCGGCATACCCGGTGGGGTGGTACTCGGCGATGCGAGTTTTGTAGGCAGCCTGCGCCGAAGTGCGTTTTTCGCGGCCAGCTCGCCGGTGGTGCCAGCTTATTTATATGCCTTTGTGCACGCCCAAGCGTTGTATCAACAAGCCCGCCAGCAGCTTGCCACTAATGTGCAACGCTTTGCCGAGGCTGCGCCAGCTGCGCTGTTTCAGGGTGCCGAAGGGTTTCCGGTGTTCTACACCCCTGCCAACAGCCTAGCCGATTACCTGCAGCAGCGGGAGGTGCTCATCTCGAGTTTCCCCTACCCCGCCCCTACCGACCTATGCATTACGCGCGTAGTGCTTTCGGCGCTGCATACCCCGGCCGATGTAGAGGGGTTGGCCAGCCTGACAACCGATTTTGCCCGGCAGCAAATTTACGATGAGCTGAAGGGCAACTAGTTGCCAGCAGATAAGCCGCCGAAGGCATATTCAGCAGCACGAGCCACTTCGCAAGCACACCTAGGTTCTGCGGCCTCACCGCAGTGCTCGGTATCTTTATTTAGAAGATTCTAAATAATGTTGCGGCACTGGACAACCGCATATACTTTTGCTGCTGTTTAGAAACATTCCAAATGGCAACCATGAACACCTGCGTGGCTGCCATTTACCTTACTTCATGTATTCACCACTTCTGCTCGCCCTCTTGGCGACGGAGTTGCCGCTCCCGTCGTCAGCTGCTTCTGAAATTTCAGCCTACCGTGTTGCACCCGTTGCGGGTGGTACCCTCGAAGGCGTAGTTCGTACCGCCGATGGCCAGCCAGCCGCCTATGCCGCCGTAGCCCTTAAAGGCACCACGTTTGGCACCAACACCGATGCGCAAGGCCGGTTTGTGTTGGCGGGTGTACCAGCAGGCCGGTACACGGTAGTTGCGTCGGCAGTAGGCTTTACCCCCGCCGAGCAGCAAATAGAAGTAACCGAAAGCGCCACTGCTACCGTGCCAGCGCTTAGCTTGGCGCGAACTGATCAGGAACTGGGCGAAGTAACGATTACGGGCCGCAGCTACACGGCCTACAAGCGCGACGCCACCAACCTGGCCACGCGCTCCGAAACCCCACTGCGCGATATTCCGCAGAGCGTGCAGGTGTTGCCCGAGGCCGTGCTGCGCGACCAACAAGTGCAACTGCTGCAGGAAAGCATCCGCAACTTTGCCGGCATCACGCAGTTCGGCGGCTACAACGACTTCAACATGCGCGGTTTCCGGTCGAGCACCGGCAACTTCGCCCTGAACGGGCAGCGCCTAGGTGGCTCCTCGTACACGCCGCAGCCTACCTACAACCTGGAGAGCGTGGAGGCCGTGAAGGGTCCGGCTTCGGTACTCTACGGTTTCGCGGCACCCGGCGGCATCATCAATCAAACCACTAAGCTGCCCCAGGCCGAAGCCCGGCGCGAAATACGCCTGACCTACGGCAGCTTCAACCAAATGCGGGGCGTAGCCGACGCTACCGGCTCGCTTACGGCCGATGGCAAGTGGCTGTACCGCGTGGTGGCAGGTGCCGAGCGCACTGGCCACCAAATGCGCGACTGGAAAACCCGCAACGTGTTCATCAATCCCTCGCTCACGTTCCGGCCCACCGACCGCACCCAACTCACCCTGACTTCTTCGTACTTCCACCAGAACGAAGACGGCGGCACCTGGTACAACCGCGGCATCATGGCTGTGCAAGGCGACCTAGGCGTGCTGCCCCGCGACTGGAGCCACCACGAGCCTGACGACAAAGCCCACGACCGGATTTGGAATACGCAGCTGCTGGCCCAGCATCGCCTGTCCGACAAGCTGGCCGTGAACCTGCTAGCGCGTTACACGCACTACGATTTTCTGCAGCAGTACCACCACATCAACCGGCGCAGCTTCAACCCCGCCACGGGCAATATCAGCCGGCACTTCCGCGACTTTCACGACATCAACTCCGATGTCTTCGTCAATGCCTACCTGACCTGGAAGCCCACTACCGGAGCCATTGAGCACACCGTGTTGGCCGGGGTAGACTACGGCAACAGCCAGCGCCGCTACGACTACGCGCAGAGCTACGACGGCGTACCCCAGCTGAACATCTTTAATCCGCGCTACGGCCTCTCCGACCGTGCTGCCTACCGCGGCGAAGGCTACAACGCCACCTACCAGAACCCGGTGTACTTTGTTGGGGCCTACGTGCAGGACCAGTTCACGCTTACGCCGCAGCTGAAGGCCGTACTGGGTTTGCGCTACGACACCTACCGCAGCACCAGCCTCGACCTAGACCGCACCGAGCAGGTTAGCAACCCCGCCGCGGCCGTAGTAACCACCCGCGATACTTCGTCGGCGTCGGCTTTTGTGCCCCGCGCCGGGTTGGTGTATCAGCCGCTGCCGCAGCTAAGCCTGTACGGCTCGTACAGCCAGAGCTTCGAGCCGCAGTACTCCAACCTGCCCCGCGCCGGTGGCCCCTTCGACCCAGAAACCGGCAAGCAGTGGGAAGTGGGCGCCCGCACCGAGCTGCTGAACCGCCGCTTGGTTGGCTCGCTGGCCTTCTACCGCATTCGTAAGGTCAACATTCTTACCACCGACCCGAACGACCCCGACGGGCAGCGGCAGATTGCCGGCAACGAGGCCACCAGCCGAGGCGTGGAAGCTTCGCTGACGGGCCGCGTGCTGCCGGGCCTCAACCTGATTGCCAACTACGCCTACAACGAGGCGCGCATCAGCAAAAACGGCAACCCCGATCAGCCTTACGGCTCGCCGTGGTTCGAGAATGCGCCCAACCACTCGGGCAACCTGTGGGCGGTGTACACCGTGCCCCAAGGTACGTTGCAGGGCTTGGCCCTAGGGGGCGGCGCCTATTACGTGGGCAAGCGTTACAGCTTCGATTCGGGTTTCTCGATACCGGGCTACAAAACTTTCGATGCTGTGGTTAGCTACGAGCTTAAGCGCGCTTCGCTGGCGCTTAACCTGTACAACCTGGCCGATAAGCGCTACTACTCGGGCGTGTTCTTCCGCGACGTAGTGTGGGTTGGCAACGGCCGCTCGTTCCGCCTTACGGCAGGTTATTCCTTCTAATCGGTCGGCGCATGTCCCGCTCGCAAGTAACCCGGCGCCTGTTCAAACTGCATAGCTGGCTGGGGCTGGCCACGGGCGCGCTGCTGCTGGTGGTGAGTCTCAGCGGGGTGATTCTGCTTTTCGAGCCCCAGCTGGACCACGCCCTGAACTCGCGTTTGCTTACCGTTGCCGTACCCGCTCAGCCGCAACCCTCGCTCGACGGGGTGCTGCGGGCGGCCCGCCAGCGGTTTCCGCAACCTGCTTACCTGCGCCTGCGTCGGCTGCCCGAAGCGCCCAATCAGGCCGTGGAAGTCAGCGTCGATCAGCCTGACCATACCTGGACGCTGGCTTACTTCGACCCATACACCGCCCGCTACCTAGGGCAGCGCAACGCCCGAGAGCATTTGTTTGGCTGGCTCCTGGGGCTGCACTACAGCCTGATGGGGGGCAAAGCGGGCGAGTTGGTAGTGGCCTTGCTGGGCCTCACGTTGCTGCTCAGCGTGGGCACGGGTACTGTAGTGTACCGCAAGCACCTGCTGCCGGTGCTGCTGTTTCGGCAGCGCATCAACTGGAAGAACGCCCGCACCGCGGCCTCGGGCCTGCACCGGGTGGTGGGCGTATGGGCGCTGCTGTTTAATCTGGTTATGGCCGGCAGCGGCGCCTGGATGTTGCGGGCCTCCTTTCTGCCGAGCACTTATGCAGCCGAGGAGGACGCCGAAACCCAAACTGCAGCGCAGCCCCCCGTTCAGGTCTCGCTCGACACCTTAACCCTGCGAGCCACCGCCGCGGTACCCAGCCTGCAGGTGCAGGGCGTGGTGCTGCCCCGCACAGCTACCGATACGCTGGTGACGGTGTCGGGCCGCTTGGCCGACAGTCCGCTGTTGGGTAACTTCAGCCAGGCGGTAGAGCTATCGGCGAGTACTGGGCGCATCGTGCGGGCCGACGACGTGCGAGCCAGTGGCGTGACCGAACGCGCGGAGCTGGTAGCCCTAACGCTGCACTTCGGGCAGTTTGGGGGTTGGCTAGTGAAGCTGCTCTGGACCGTAGGAGGCCTTTCGCCGGCGCTGCTCAGCATTACTGGTTTTGTGCTATGGCGGCGCCGCACTGCGCCTCGTACCCGAGCGGCTCGGCGCCAGCCCGCAAAGCAGCTTTCGCGCTAAGCGCCATCCATCAGCTCGAACTTGGCGCCATTTCGGCCAGAAAACTACGCAGCGCTTGGGTTAGCTCGGCCGAGTTTTCTTCGGGTATAAAATGGCCGCAATTGAGCTGCACGGTGCGGGCTTGCGGCAGCAGGGTCTGCCAACGCCCTAGGTGCTGTTGGTTGAAAAAGGGGTCGTGGGTGGCCCAGATCAGCAGTGCGGGCTTACTGGCTAGTCGCGGTAGCTCCTGTCGGCGTGCTGCGTACCAATCGGCGGCGCGCACGAGCCATTGCCCAAGGCGCCACGGCCCCATGCGTTGGCTCCGGTGGGCAAATGGCTGCAAGTAGTGTCGATGAATGGCAGGAGTGAGTTGCCGCGCGTCGGCGAAGCCTTTTTTCAGCAACACCCGCGCCGAGAAGTTCAGCCCCAGGTACAGCCAGCGGCCGAGCCAACTGTGCAGCAGCCAATCGGCTTGCCGGGCTTGCGGTTCGGCGCCGGTATCCCAAAGCCAGGTGTTCAGCACCACCACACGGCGGATGCGCTTGGGGTACTGGGTGGCAAACCCCAAGCCTATCGGGCCGCCGAAATCGTGCACCACCAGCGTTATTTGGGTTAGTTGCAGGTGGTCGAGCAGTTGGCCTAGGTTGGCTGCGTGGCTGGCGGGGTGGTAATCCCAATCGGTGGGTTTGTCGGAAAGGCCGAAGCCTAGGTGGTCGGGTGCTATGCAGCGGTAGTGCTGCCGCAGCGCCTTGATTTGCTGCCGGAACAGCCACGACCACGTCGGGGTGCCGTGCACGAAGACCACCGCCTCGCCCTGGCCCTCGTCGACGTAGTGCAGGCGGCCGGCCGGGGTTTGCAGGTAATGCGTGGCAAAGGGGTACTCGGCGGTGTCGAGCCAGGCTGGTGCAGCTGGTTGTGCAACGGGGGTGGCGGTTGGGGTTTCCATGGTTCCGTGGATTGAAGAAGTTGACGGAACAAAGGAGCCCACGCGGCTCAGCAAAACTCTTGGTGCAGACCAAGATTCAGACCGGCAGCTGGTTCAGCAGCTTGCTGAAGTTGGTAGCATCCATGCCCAGGTACGAGGCCAGGTGCTTGTGCGGTACCGCGTTGAGCAGATGCGGGCTGCGCTGCAGAAACAACCGAAACCGCTCGGCCATGGAGCAGGTAAGCAGCTCCGTTTGGCGGTGCAGCACGCCCACGAGTATCTGCTCGGTTAGCTTGCGCATCAGCCGCTCCGCCGCCGGCGACTCAAGCATCAGCTGCTCCATTTTGTCGTAGGGCAGGCGCAGCAAGCGGCTCGGCGTGATGCACTCTAGGAAGTGCGGCGAGGGCTGCCGCACCAGCACCGATTCCGGAATGCCCGTAAACGACGGCGGGTAAGTAAATGCCAGGGTGTACTCCTTGCCGTCACGCAGGTGGTAGCTGCGCTGAATGCCCTCGAGCACAAAGTACAGGTGCCGCCCCACTTCGCCGGCCCGCGTTATGAACTCGCGCCGACCAAAGTGCACCTCCTGCCACAGCGGCAATATGCGCGCTAGGTCGGCATCGGGCACAGGGTAGATGCGGCGCAGGAAATCGGTAAGTGGCTCCATAACAAAGCAGCTCCCACCTCAGGTAGGAGCGGCAATAACGTTGTTCTGCTGCCCGTACAGACTTAGCCGAGCAGCTCCTCGATATCTTCCTTGGTGAGGCTTTTGATAATGGCCTCATCGGTAGTTATCAGGTCCGACACCAGCTGAATCTTGCGGTTTTGCAGAGCTAGAATCTTTTCCTCCACCGTGCCCTTGGTGATGAACTTGTAGGTGAACACCGTACGCTCCTGCCCAATGCGGTGGGCGCGGTCGACGGCCTGAGCTTCTACAGCGGGGTTCCACCACGGGTCGAGAATGAACACGTAGTCGGCGGCGGTGAGGTTAAGGCCCACGCCCCCGGCTTTCAGGCTGATGAGGAACACGCGCAGGTCTTCCGTGGTCTGAAAGCGCGCTACCTCTTTGGCTCGGTCGCGGGTGTTGCCGTCTAGGTAGGCGTACTCAATCTGTTTTTCGTCGAGCACGTGGCGCACCAGCTCTAGGTGTTTCACGAACTGACTAAACACCAACACCTTGTGGCCTTCGGCTACTACGCTCCGAATCATGCGCACCACTTCGCGCAGCTTGCCCGACTCGGCCTCGTAAGTTTCGTCGGCCATGCGGGGGTGGTTGGCAATCTGGCGGAGCTTGGTAAGGCCCTGCAGCAGCATAAACTGGGTGCTGGCCGTGCCGTGCTCCTCAATGCTCTGCAGAATCTTGTTGCGGTAGTAGCTCTTGGTTTCTTCGTAGCACTGCTGCTGCTCCTCCGTCATGCGGCAGTAGCTCAGGTGCTCAATCTTCTCGGGCAGCTCGGTGGCTACCTGCGCCTTGTGCCGACGCAGGATAAAAGGCTTGATGAGCGTGTGCAGGCGCCGCGTCTTTAGCTCGTCCTTCTCTTTTTCGATCGGTTTGAGAAACTCCTTGCGGAAGAACGCCTGCGAACCTAGGAGACCCGGGTTGATGAACGACATCTGCGACCACAAATCCATGGTGCTGTTCTCCACGGGCGTGCCCGTGAGGATGAGCCGGTGGCGCGAGTGCAGGTGCCGCACCGCCTGCGAAGTGGTGGAGCTGGGGTTCTTGATGGCCTGCGACTCGTCGAGGATTACGTAGTCGAACTTGTAGGTTTTGAGCAGCTCCGCATCGAGGCGCACAATGCCGTACGACGTCAAGATAAGGTCGTAGTCGGCAAACTGCTCCACGTTTTTGTCGCGGTAGGTGCCGGTGTAGGTCAGCACGCGCAGGCCGGGCGTAAACTTTTGGGCTTCGTTCAGCCAGTTGTATACCAGCGACGTGGGCATTACCAGCAACGAAGCCGCACCGCCTGCCGCACCGCTCTCTTTGCGCTGCAACAGCATGGCCAGCGTCTGAACCGTCTTGCCAAGCCCCATATCGTCGGCCAGGCAGCCGCCGAAATGGTAGTCCTGCACAAAATGCAGCCAGTTGTAACCGGCTTGCTGGTAAGGGCGCAACGCACCGTTGAAACCCACGGGCAGCGGCCGATCTTCCACCGCCTCAAAACCGCGCAGGCGTTCCAGCTTGCGCGACATGGTGACGGTGGCAAGATTGCCGTTCTCTAGGTCCGAAACCAGCGCTACGTGGTGCTTTTTGAGCGTGAGCGAGTGGTGGTGCTCCTCCGAGAAGGCAAACAGCTCGAGGTACTGCGTAAACCACTCCTCCGGAATAATGGCAATCTGGCCGTTGGGCAGCTTAAACTCGTGGCGCTTCTGCAAAATGTAAGGCCGCAGCTTCACGAACGGGATTTCGAACTCGCCGAAGCGCACCGTGCCGTGAATGTCGAACCAATCGTTGTTTTCGGTGATGCCCACGTTCACCGTAACCGTGCCGATAAAGTAATCCTTGCCCGAAGTGCTGCCTTGCTGCACCGTGAAGCCTAGGCGGGCCAGCTCCTCGGCGTGCGAGTGCAGCCACTTAAAGGCGGTGGCTTTTTCGAGCACGGCGCGGCCGTTGCGCACCTCCAAGGCGCGGTCTTGCAGCTCCCGGATAAAGTTCTGCTCGTTTTCCAGGTCGCGGATGAGGCGGTGGAACACGTACGACTCGGGCGTTTTTTCCAGCTTCACACTCACGCGCTTGTCGTGGTTGCGCACGATATGGTCGCCGTACTGGAAAGCAATATCGAAGTGGATCTGGTCGGCGTTGGCGTCGAGGTCGTAGGTAGTGGTGCCAGCCGTGGGCACATCCGAAAAGATGAGGTGCGGCTTGGCCTGGTAGCGCTCCGAGCGGATATCGAACCCGCGGGCGTGCACATCGAACGACTCTACCAAAGGCGCCACAAAGCGCTGGTAGTAGCTGTCCTCTACCTGCCTAGGTATTACAATGAACTTCTTGTTCAGGAAGGGCTGCAGCTTCTTGCCATCTACCTCATTGCGGAAGTTGTGCAATACCCCATCCAGCAGCATCCAGGCGGGCTGGCAGCACACCATCACGGCGTTGCGCTGCTGAAAGTCGAGCCGCTGCCCGCGGTACTGAATGGTGGGGAAGTAATGGGTGTTTTCGGGGTTGCGGCGGAAGTGAAACAGCACCGAAGCGGCCTCAGGCGCTACCGAAATTTCCTTCCAGGTCGGCTCGCCGTCTTTGCCCATGATGAACACCTGCTTGCCGTGCAGCCCATCGAGCAGCTGGCCCATGCGCTGCTGAATATAATTGCAGATGCGCTCCTGCAGGGCTTTGTCGCCTTTTTCGGGGTCGTAAATCTTCAGGAAGAAGTCGGCCGGCGTGGTTTTCTTTGGCCAAAACTCTTTGATAACCGCGTCTTGCTGAATTTGGTCCGTCAGGGCTATCAACTCGAAGTCAATGGCGTCGAGGCCATCGGCAAATTCGGCCGCGTTCATGGCCGAAATGTTCTGGTGCTGCAGGGTCAGTTGCCCCTTGGCATTACGCTGAACCACGTAGGATTCAAACAGATATCCAAGGTACTCGTGCTCGAAGAGCGAGTACACTATTTGGAAAGGCTGTGAAGTAGAAACCTTCATGGCGACAACGAAAGCAGCGTTGAAAGTAGGAACAAATGCTAAATAGCATATAATTTCAATAATATTGAAATTGATTCTATAAATAGTTATACGCTATAGACCAACTAGCCCGTTCGGGTAGGCGAACGAACTACCTGGCTCGATTAACAACCCGAACGACGGGGCAAAAGTTGGTTTTGGGGGCCTCAAAACGGCCGAGCTTGCGCTAAAGGTTTTCGCGCAAATCGATTTGCGGCGCATTCAGCGCCGGCCGAATCGATACGATGATGGTGATTAGCACAATGGCAATGCCCACCCATATCACGTCCGACAACTGCATCTTCACCGGGTAAGCGTTTACCACGCTCGTGGCCATGCCCATCGACACCAACTCGAAGCGCTGCTGCAACCAACAGATGGAAACACCTAGGGCCAAACCCGTAACAGCGCCCACCTGCGCCACAATGGCGCCTTCCATCAGGAAGATGCGCCGAATAGTATTGGGCGTAGCGCCCATGGCCATCAAAATAGCCACGTCTTTCCTCTTGTCGATTACCAGCATCGAGAGCGAGAAAAAGATGTTGAGCGAAGCTATTAGCAGAATAAAAGCGAAGGTGATGAACACGAACATCTTCTCCACCTTAATGGCTTTCAGCAACGATACGTGCTGCTCGTCGGAGTTCAGCACCTGAAACTGCTGCCCCAGGAGCTGCTTGAGCTCCGCCTGCACCTCTCCGATGGGGCGGCCCGATACATTCACCTCCAAGGAGGTGCGGCGGTTGCCGTAGCGCAGCAGGCGCTGGGCAAACTGCAGCGGCACGAAGATGTAGCTGTCGTCGACGTGCTGCTCGATGGCAAACACGCCGCCGGCCAGAATAGGCTCTTGGGTAAAAGCGTTTTCGGGGTTGATGCTGAGCGTGCGTTTGCCCGGCGTGTTGCGCGGGTAAAGCAATTGCAAGGGCGAGAAGCGGTTTTCGAGTGCAATGCTGAGCTCGTGCTGCACGCCGGCGCCAATAAGGGCAAAGTCTTCGCCGTTGCGGCGCAGGCGGTGGTCACCGTCGACGATGGCCGAATCGATGTCGCTCTGCCCGTAGTAGTTTTCCGATACGCCCTTCATCTTCACCACCATCTGACGCTCGTGGTAGCGCAGCAGGGCATTGTCCTCGATTACCTCGGTCACCAGCCCAACGCCCGGAACGGCACCTAGGCGCTGCAGCAAAAAGCTATCAACCGAAAAGCTTTTGCCTTGCACAGCGGTAATCTTCAGGTCGGGGTCGGATTTGCCGTAGAGCGAGCGTACCAGGTCTTCGAGCCCGTTGAACACCGACAGCACAATGATCAGCGCCATCGTTCCCACGGCTACCCCAATCATGGAGATGTTGGAAATGATGCTGATGATGTTGCGCTTTTTCTTCGAGCGGAAGTAGCGCCAGGCTATCAGGAAGGGTACGTTCATGCGGCGGGGCAGGCCCAAACGCGGGCTGTCGGGCTATAAAAGTAGCCGGCCGGTAGTACGATGAACTACCGGCCGGGTTCTTATTTCCAAGCTTTCACGATCAAACCGGTGCCCGAATCGTGGCGGGAGGTGGTATCCAGCCAGTTGAGCAGCAGGCAGAGCGGGAATGTAACGAGGTAGTAGAAAGGCAGTACGATGAAGAACAATTTGGAAGCGCCCAGCATCTGGATGGGATACTTCATCGACAAGCGCCACGAAATCTGGCCCGGAATGCCGTAGCTGTACTTGGCCTCGATGCGGTCGAAGCCGGCTTTGCGCAGCTTCTGCTGGATTTCATCGATGTTGTAGCCATCGCGCACGTGCTCTTCGATAAAGCTGGCGTCGTCGGCGCCGTGCACGTCGGAGCCGCCTTGGTCGGAGGGCGTGCTGATGATGAGCATGCCGCCGTCTTTGAGCGAGGTGTGCAGGTTGGTCATCACCTCCACATCTTCCAGAATGTGCTCCATCACATCGATGGCCAAGGCCAGATCGAAGCTGTTGGGCTGCTGGTACAGCACAAGGTCTTGCACGGCAAACTGCACGTTGGGCCGCCCAATTTGCCGGAAGAAATTGTTGGAATCGGTTACTTGCTCATCCTTTACGTCCACGGCCAAAATCTGCCACTTCGGGCTCATGCCCGACAGCCAGTAGGTGTATTGGCCGTAGCCAGCACCCGCATCGATGATGTTGACGGCCTGCTCGCGGCGGTTTTGGGCCCACTGGCGCAACTCGCGGTGCACGTGCCAAGTTCGGAGCAGTAGCAAATCGAGCAGGTTGTAAAACAGCCGGCGGAGCCATGGCGTGCGGTTGAACACGTTGCCAAGCGTCCGCTTAATCGGGTCGTAATGCAAGGAAAGGAAGAATTGAGTACTGAGTATTTGGTATTGAGTAGTGAGCGAGGTCAGCAGTAAGAATACCGAGTACTAACTACTCCGTACTCTATACTCACTACTATTCCTCGTCGGCGAAGAGGCGCGGGCGGGCGGGCTTGTCGTCTTGGTCTTCGGGCGGCGCCGGCGGAATATTAAGGTCCGAAATGACCTTGTCCATGTGCGTAGCGTAAGCGGCCGAGTCGTCGAGAAAGAATTGCAGATCGGGCACCACGCGCAATTGGTTGCGCACGCGCTTGGCCAACGCGAGGCGAACTTCTTTGGTGTGTTCCTTAATAGCCGCTATCTGCCCCTGCGGATCGGCCACCAGCAACACGCTTAGATAAATGCGCGCCACGCCCAGGTCGGGGCTCACGCGCACCGCCGTGATGCTGGGCGGCAAAGTGCCGCTGAACAAGTGCGGCAAATCGCGCCGGAACACTTCGGCCAGTTCTTTAGTAAGTAGGCTGGCGAATTTCTGCTGTCGTTTGCTTTCCATAGAATGTGCAAAGGTAAGTATTTAGGGCCTTGGGAGCTCGGGCTCATAGGATGCTAGGATCACGAACCATTTCATACGGCCTGTGCAACCACTGTTTCGCGCGGCGGAGGTTAATTATTCTGATTACCGCGCAGCCGGCAGTTGCTGCAAGCACCAAACATTGCAGGGCCGCCCGCTACCTTTGAGCAAGTGTAGCCGGCCATCAGGCCACAAGCTTCCAACACCCATCCTGTTTTGCTTCAGTTTTTTCGAAGTACGCTTCCCTCGCGCCTTGTGCTGCTGGTGCTGCTGGCCCTAGGTCTGCGGTTGCCGCTGCTGTGGTTGGGCGAAGCACCCCTCTCGCTGGCCGAACTGCGCGGCTGGCTGCTGGGCGAGCGGCTGCACGCCGGCGCCGTGCTCTATCGCGACCTGTACGACCACACGGCCCCGCTGGCCGCACTGATGTACGGTTTGCTCGATTTGGCCTTGCCCCGCTCGTGGGTGCTGTACCGCTTTGCGGCCTTAGGGCTGGTGGTGGTGCAGGCCATTCGGCTGAGCGTAGTGTTTAACCGCTACAACGTGCACCCCGAGCGCGGCTACCTGGCGGCGCTTACCTACGCGCTGCTCGCTAGCGTTACCACCGACCTCGATGTGCTTTCGCCCCTGCTTATGGGCCAAACCTTCGTGGTGTTTTCGCTGAGCGCGCTGCTGCCCACCTCGCGCGAGGGCTACGACAGCAGCCGCTTGTTTAGGGCGGGTTTTTTGCTGGGGCTGGCGGCGCTGTGCTACCTGCCGCTGGCTTGGCTGCTGGTGGTGGGGCTGTTCGCGGTTATCAGCTTCGCGGCCAACTCGTTCCGAAGCTTTTTGCTGTTGCTGTGCGGCTTTGCTTTTCCGTACGCCGTTACGGCCACGTTCTTCCTGTATACCAACTCTCTATCCAGCTTTCAGCAGTTCCATTTTGCGCCCATGCTTACCGGGGCCGCCATGGCCGATGCCCTGCCGCGCAGCTTGCAGCTGGGGTTGGCCATTCTGCCGGGCGTGGTGTTGCTGGCCGCGCTGGGGCGCACTTTCACTTCTTCCCTAGGTCTTGTCTTTCAGGTAAAGTTTCAGCAGCTAATGCTGGTGTGGCTGGGTGTGGCGCTGGTACTGGGGGCGGCTTTGCGCGCAACGGCACCGGGCATTTTGGCCATTGCTTTGCCGCCAGCGGCATACTTCGCGCTGTTTTTGTGGCAGCGTACGCAGCGCGTATGGGTGGCCGAGGCCATGTTTTTGGTACTGGTAGGAGCCGTGGCCGTGGTGCGCTACCGCACTGTGTTGGGCCTGGAGCAACTGCTGCGCCTGCCCAGCGAAGCACGCTACGCCGCCCGCCCCGATAAGCGCTATGCCGCAGTGCGGGGCCAGCGCGTGCTGGTACTGGGCCCAAGCCGGGGCGTGTACGTCGAAAACGCGGCGGGTAGCCCCTACGTCGACTGGCGCCTGGCGCAGCGCGATTTTGGCTACCTCAACCAGTACAGCGCCATCTTCAGGCTAGCCAACAACCTGGCGTCGCCCCCGCCCTATCTCATCGACGAGGTAGGCTTGCTGCCCGAGCTGCGCTACAAGCTGCCCACCATCTTCGGCCGCTACCATCCCACCAGCACACCTAGGGTTTACCGCTTGGCCGGGGCAGGCCGCTGAGTTACTTCCAAAGCAAAAGCCGCCGATACGATCGGCGGCTTTTGCTTTGGGTTGTGTGGCTTGGTTTAGCACTCAATCTTGCCCACGCGGTTCTGATGACGCCCGCCCTCGAAGGCGGTGTTCAGGAACTCGGTGGTGATTTCGCGGGCTTGCTCCTCGCTCACAAAGCGGGCTGGCAAGCACAGCACGTTGGCGTTGTTGTGCTGACGCGCCAATGAGGCCAGCTCGGGCAGCCAGGCAATGGCTGCGCGCACGCCTTGGTGCTTGTTGGCCGTGATGCACACGCCGTTGGCCGAGCCGCAGATAAGAATGCCCTGCGGCAACTCGCCCGAGGCCACTGCAGCGGCCAGCGGGTGCGCAAAATCGGGGTAATCGGCCGAGTCGGTGGAGTAAGCGCCGAAGTCGCGCAGCTGGTAGCCTTGCGCTTCAAGCCAAGGCTTCAACATTTCCTTGTAAGCAAAACCGGCGTGGTCGGAGCCGATGGCGAGTTGCTTGTTCATGCGGGTTGTGGGGGTTGGGTACCGCGGGGGCACCTAGGGTTTATCAATCGGCAACAAAGAAAAAGAGCGGGCCGCAACCCGCTCTTTCCGAAACTTATACCTGGCCGTGGTTTTCGGCCAACTGGGCGTTCAGGCGGGCCACATCCTTGCGCCGCACCACGCGGGCAATGTTGATGCTAAGCTCGTAGAGCAGCAAAATGGGCAGCGTTACAATCAGCTGCGACGACACATCGGGCGGCGTGATTACAGCGGCTATTACCAGAATTACCACAATGGCATGCTTGCGGTACAGGCGCATGATTTCGGGCGTAATCAGCCCGGCTTTGGCCAGGAAGAACACCACCATGGGCAGCTCGAACACAAAAGCGCACGAAAGCGACATCGTGGTGAGCGTGCTGATGTAGCTCTGCAGGTCGATTTGGTTTTCGATGGTGGGGTCGAGCTGGTACGAAGCCAGGAACTGAATGCTCAGCGGCGCCGCGATGTAGTAACCGAACAGCAGGCCCAGCGCAAACAGCACCGACACGAAGAACACCGCCCCGCGTGAGTTGGCCCGCTCGTGCGGGTAAAGCCCCGGGCTGATGAACCGCCACAGCTCCCAGAACAGGTACGGAAACCCGAGGGCCAGGCCCACCACAAACGAGGTGCTGATGTGCATGCTCAGCTGCCCGCTCATCTGCCGGTTCTGCAGATCGAAGGTCAGCTCCTTGAGGCAAAGCTCGGCGGAGTTCAGGGTTTGCCCGAGCTGGCAGAACATGCGGTAGGTCCAGAAATCCGGCCGCGAGGGGCCCAAAATCAGCTCGTGAAACAGGAACTCCTTCGAGAGGAAAGCCCCGAGCGTGAACACCACGATGGCAATGGCGGCCCGGATGATGTGCCAGCGCAGGGCTTCGAGGTGGTCGATAAAGGACATCTCGCCCCCTTCGGCGGCCGCGCGGTTTTGCTGGAATTGTTGGGTCGGGGACTGCAAAGAGTTGATGAGTTAGGTAGTTGGCGAGTTTATGAATTCAGGCATCCAACCCGTGGTAAGCAGGAAGAGGTACGCGCAAAGCCGGCGAGTAGATTTTCTCCGGCTCCAAAACTCATAAACTCTTCAACTCTTAAACCGAAAAGAGTGGCAGGTCGCGCATCATGGCGTTTACCTGCTGGCGCACCTCGCCAATGCGGGTATCGTTGTCGTGGTTCATGAGCACCTGGTCGATGAAGTCGACGACGCGGGCCATGTCGGCTTCGCGCAGGCCACGGGTAGTTACCGCCGCCGAGCCAATGCGCATGCCCGAGGTAACAAACGGCGACTTGTCGTCGAAGGGCACCATGTTTTTGTTGATGGTGATATCGGCCTTGATTAAGGTGTTTTCGGCCAGTTTGCCCGTGAGGCCTTTCGAACGCAGGTCAATCAGCATCAGGTGGTTATCGGTGCCGCCCGAGATGATTTGGTAGCCGCGCTCCGTAAAGGCGGCGGCCAAGGCCTGCGCGTTTCGGATTACCTGCTGCGTGTACTCGCCGTAGGCGTCGCTCAGGGCTTCGCCGAAAGCCACGGCTTTGGCACCGATTACGTGCTCGAGCGGGCCGCCCTGCGTGCCGGGGAACACGGCACCGTCGAGCACCGACGACATCAGGCGGATTTCGCCCTTCGGCGTTTTCAGACCTAGGGGGTTCTCGAAGTCGCGGCCGAGCATGATGAGGCCGCCGCGCGGGCCGCGCAGGGTTTTGTGCGTGGTGGTGGTTACGATGTGGCAGTGCTCGAAGGGCGAGTTCAGCAAACCCTTGGCAATGAGGCCCGAGGGGTGCGAAATATCGGCCAGCAGCAGCGCGCCTACCTCGTCGGCGGCTTCGCGCAGGGCTTGGTAGTTCCAGTCGCGCGAGTAGGCCGAGGCACCGCAAATAATAAGCTTGGGCTGCTCGCGGCGGGCGGTTTCCTTTACCTTTTCCCAGTCGATGAGGCCGGTTTCGGGCTCTACACCATAAAACGAAGGCTGGTACAGCTTGCCCGAGAAATTGACGGGCGAGCCGTGGGTGAGGTGGCCGCCGTGCGAAAGGTCGAAACCCAGGATTTTGTCGCCGGGCTTCAGGATGCCCAGCATTACGGCGGCGTTGGCCTGCGCGCCCGAGTGGGGCTGCACGTTGGCCCACTCCACGCCGAACAGCTCTTTTACGCGGTCGATGGCCAGCTGCTCGATTTGGTCGACGATTTCGCAGCCGCCGTAGTAGCGTTTGCCGGGCAGGCCCTCGGCGTATTTATTCGTCAGGATGGAGCCCTGGGCTTGCATTACCTGCTCCGACACGAAGTTTTCGGAGGCAATAAGCTCGAGCCCATGCATCTGCCGCTCTTTTTCACGGCGAATCAGATCGAATACAACGGTATCGGGAGCGAGAGTGCGGGTCGTGGTTTCCATTCTTCAAAGGTAAGGCGCGGCTTCTTACCGATGAACAACCCCACCCCTGCCTTGTGCCGGCGGCTGGCCCTAGGTGCGCGGCCCGGTTTTGGGCGGCGGGGCCAACCAAAGCCAAGCCCGGCCGTTAGGGCAGGTAGCCTAGGTTGTACGGGCTTTTCTTTCCTCGGCAGCAGCGGGCGTATGCCAATTGTTGTTACTTGCTGCTTGAAGCCTTTCGCCCCGTGAGTTACTTTCTGTCGGAACAGCTTGCCCGGTTGCGCACCGGTACCCTCACGCCGCTCACCGATTTTTACGAGCAGCAGCGCGACATTTTTAGCCGTTGGGCTCGGCGCCAATTCGGCACCGCGCCCGAGTCGGCCCACGCGGTGCTGCGCGAGGTGCTGCTCGAGTTTTACGACCAAGCCAACGACGGGCGCCTGAGCCGCTGGCCCGCCGACCTGCGCGCGCACCTCTACGGCGTGGCGCGGCAAATCCTGACGGCCACCGTAACCAACACGGCCCTACCCGCCGATACGCCCCTGCTGCCCGCGTCGGAGGCCGACCGCCGCCAGCTGTTGCTGCGCACCATGCGCCAACTGCCCTACGACAGCCAGCTGGTGCTGCAGCAATTCTACTTCCACGGCTCCAATTTCGAAACCCTAGCCGTAAAGCTTGGCTACCCCAACGCCAACGTGGCCCGCCGGCAGAAATCCGACGCACTGCGCAAGCTGTACGAAGCCCTGCAGCGGCAGGGCGCCGTGGGTGCTGCCGAGCTGCTGCCGCACCTTACCGAAGTGGAGCGCTCGGCCGATGGCCTCCTGACCGTGGCCGAGCAAGACGAGTTTGACACGCAACTGCTGCTCGACGGCGGGCTGCGCCAAGCGTGCTTGGCCTACGAGCAGTACGCCGCCGACCTGCGCTGGGCCGCCGGCCGCGAAACCTTGCGGCTGCGCCTCGAGTCGCTCGACCGGCGCGTGGCGCAGCGCGTGGCCGCGCAGCAGCGTATTACCCGCCGCAAGCGGCGGCAGCGCGCGCGCCTGGGCGTGGGCCTTGCGGCGCTGGCCATTTTACTTGGGTGCTTGGTGGTGTTTTGGCCCAAGCGCAGCACGCCAAGTAGGGCCTGGTCGGACTTTGATGTGCAGGAGCCGGGGCTGCCCGCCGCCGTAACCAAAGGCCGCACGCTGCTCGAGCAAAGCATGAACCTGTACCGCAGCGGCAGCTACCCGGCCGCTTTGCACTCGTTGCGCCGCCTGCCGGCCGGTTCCCTAGGTCAGGATACTTTTTTGTTTTACAACGGCCTGCTGTTGTTGCGCCAGGAGCAGCCCCAGCAAGCCGAAAGCTATTTTCAGCGGGTAAGCCAAATGCGCAACTCTGCCATGGCCGGGCGAGCCTCTTTTTACCTAGGGCTGGCGCACTGGCAGCAGCAAGAGTTGCCGCAGGCCCAAACCGCGCTGCAACAGGCCGCCTCCACAGCCCCCGAGCCCCAGCGCGCCGAAGCCCGCCGCGCCCTGCGCGAGGCTGGCCTCCGGCGCTAACGCCTGGCGCGGCCACAAAGCCTAGGTGCTAATAGGCCTGCTCCCAACAAGGCACCCCGTGGCAACGCTGTGGTTTACCGAATGCGGTGGCCACGGCCTTGGCGGCCAGCGCGAATTGCTGCTGGCGGCGCCAACTGCGGCGTGTTGTGCTCGGCGGGCAAAGGATGGCGGAGCGCAGCCCAGGCGTGGTTACCGGTGCCCGATGGGATAAGGCGGCTCCAGGTTTTCTTGACGCAGCAGCTCCCAGGAATCGAGGTTGAGGGCCGAAAGGTGGCGCAGCTCGGGGTTGTGGCGGTACACGCAGCCGGTATCCAGACCGATGGCGCCGGCTCGCTGCTTCAGGCGGCGGCGCAGCTCCTGCGTGGGCACGGGCGTGTGGCCGTGCAGCAGGCGTTTGCCCTGCAAGCGCGAGGCATCGAAGGTAAAGTTCTTGATGTTGAGCATGCTATGCCGGTCGGTGCGCATGCGCTCGGGCGGCAACCGAAAATCGAAGCCGGCGTGCACCAATACAAAATCCGGCAGCTCCAGCGTGAGCGGCAGCGCCTCCAACCACTGCAGGTAATGCTCCGGAATGTGCTGCGGGTGCGCCACGCCAAAACTACCTAGGGTGAGTTGGTCGGGCTTGGGCCCGGCAGCCCACGGCGCCAGGGGCCGCGCCTCGCGGGCAGCTTGCAGCAACTCGTAGTCGTGGTTGCCGAGCAAGCAGTGAACTTGGTAGCCGGTGCGTTGCAGCTGCATCAGGTAATCGAGTACGCCGCGGCTGTCGGGGCCTTTGTTTACGTAGTCGCCCAGCAGGTACAGCTCGTCGGTGGTGCCAAGGCCAATGCGCTCCTCCACCAAATGGCGTAGGGTGCGCAGGCAGCCATGAACATCGGTGGTGGCGTAGCGCATATTTTTTTAAGGAATAAGGAGGAATGAGCAAGGAAGAAGCGCAGATGCGTAGTCGGGCCGCGGCGCCGCGGCCGGGGCCTGGGTGCTGCGGCATCTAGGCTCCCGCGTGCAGGGCAATATGTAGGGCGGCGTCATTGTTCTTCTTTCTTCCTTACTAATTCTTCCTTCCCGCCGGCGCGCCGAACGCAAAAGCCCCGGCCTTTTCCGCGGAAAAGGCCGGGGCTTTTGCGTTCGGCGCGCCGGCGGCTAGTGGCCGCCGCCGTAGCTGGGCTTATCCAGGTCGGGTTTGTTGAGGTTGCGGTTGGGGTGGGCTTGCGGTGCATCTTTGGCCAGCTGCTCCAAACGCTCTTCGGTTTCGTCGTCGCGGTTGGTAACGGGCAATTGGCCTACAGCGCGCGGCTGGCCTTCGCCCGCCGGATCACCGTGGTTTTCTTTCGATTGCTTGTTGGTGTTATTGCTCTTGTAAGGCATGACTTTCTGAGGTTTAAACGTGATACTCCTAGGTTCTCAGTAGCCCGGCACTGCCAGAGAGTTAGAACCCTTTGGCAATGCCCGACTCCTGCGCGTCGGGGTCGGTGAGGTCGGCGTTGGTATCGGGCCGGGCGTCCTCGGCTTTCATATTATAGTCGATGGCAGCGCCGCGGCGGGCGTTGTTGCCGGAGCCGTCGTTGTCCGTGCCGGTTTCGTCCTCGCCGGCGTCGTTGCGGCGGTCTACGCTGTCAAAATCGTCTTCGTCGGTCAGGTCCTCGTCGGCGTTGCGGGCGCGCATGGTATCGCCTTCGGTTTCGCTAACGGGGTCGGGCAGGCGGCGCGGGTCGAGCATGTCGGGCGTGGGCATGTCCTCGTTGGGTACTACCGGGCGGCCTTCGTCGTCGGAGCGCATGTTGTCAGCCGGGTGGCCAGGCTTGTCGGCGTCTTCGTTGACGGAAACCGAGGTAATGCCGTCCGACGAATCGGTGCCAAAACCCTGCTTGCCGTCGCGGTTGCCGAAGCCGCCGCGGGCGTTTTCGTTTTTGGGCGGATCGGCGCCCGGAATAATATGCCCCGCGTTCAGTTCTTCCTCGGTCGTATCGTTCGGTATTTCCCGGATCGGCCGGTTTTTCGGATCTATAGCCATGGGAGTAGGTGCGGTGTTTTGGAAGAGAAGGTTCTTGCGGAGGTTTACTGCAGCGGGCCTGTTTGGGTTGCCGTTCGGCCGAAGCTGTGTATGTTGGCAAAGCCCACGGGCTTGCCCAACGTTTCACCGACCGCCTCAACCATTATGTGGACTGAAGTAGACAACTCCCTCCGCTGCACCTTCCGCTTTAAGGATTTTCAAACGGCATTCAGCTTCATGACCGACGTGGCCGAAGAAGCCGAACACCAGGACCACCACCCGTGGTGGGCCAACGAGTGGAATACCGTGGAGTTTCGGTTGCGCACCCACGATGCGGGCAACACCGTATCGAAGCGCGACCACCGCCTGGCCGAGTCCATCGACAAGATTGCGGCCGAGTACGGGGGCGAGGCCGTGGCCTAACGTCGGGTTCCCGCCAAGGTCGACGGAAGAAACGCGGAGGTTCGCAGAGGCCAAACATCATCCGCTTGCATCCGTTTCTGCATCCGTCAATATCTGTGGTCTACCTTTGCCGGCCCATGCAAGACAACACGCCCGAACCCGCCGCGCTTACCATCGTGCCCACGCCCATTGGCAACCTCGAGGACATTACCCTCCGGGCCATTCGGGTGCTGGGCGAAGTGGATGTGGTGCTGGCCGAAGACACCCGCACCAGCGGCCGCCTGCTGCAGCACCTAGGGCTGAAAAAGCCCATGCAGAGCTACCACCTGCACAACGAGCACAAAGTGGTGGCGGGCCTGCTCGAGCGCCTCGAAAAGGGCGAGCGGATGGCGTTGGTGTCGGATGCGGGCACGCCGGGCATATCGGACCCCGGTTTTTTGCTGGTGCGCGAGTGCTTGGCCAAAGGCCTAAAAGTAGAGTGCCTGCCCGGTGCCACGGCGTTTGTGCCCGCGCTGCTGAAATCGGGCTTCGGGGCCGAGCGGTTTACGTTTGAGGGATTTTTGCCCGTAAAAAAAGGGCGGCAAACCCGCCTGCGCGAACTTGCCGAGGAGCGTCGAACGTTGATCTTCTACGAGTCGCCGCACCGCGTGGTGAAAACGCTCGAGCAGCTGGCCGAGGTATTTGGCCCCGAGCGGCCCGCCTCGGTAAGCCGCGAACTAACCAAGTTATTCGAAGAGACCGTGACGGACACGCTGGCCAACCTGGCACAGGTGTTTGGCGCGCGTCCGGCCATTAAAGGAGAAATTGTCATTGTCGTTCAAGGACTTCGCGAATAAACCCTGGCTGCTGGTTCTGCTAGGGCCGCTGTTGCTGTGGGCAGGCTGGCCGGTGCACCCCGCACCCGCGCCGCTTTTGCTGTTGGTTGGTTTGGTGCCGCTGCTGCGCCTCGAGCAGGTGCTGCGGACGCAAGGCGCCCGCACCGGCCGTTTTTGGTGGCTTAGCTACCTGTTTCTGCTGCTCTGGAATGTGCTTACCACCTACTGGGTGGCCTACAGCACCCTAGTCGGCGGCATTGCGGCCAACATCCTGAACGCGGCCTTGCAAAGCCTGCCGCTGCTGGCCTTTTGGCATACGCGCCGCCGCTTGGGCCCGGCCCTGGGCTACCTGGGGTTTGTGGTGTACTGGCTGGCCTTCGAGCAGCTGCACCTTACCTGGGACCTATCGTGGCCTTGGCTCACGCTCGGCAACGGCTTTGCCATGGTGCCCGGCTGGGTGCAGTGGTACGAGTACACCGGGCAGCTCGGCGGCTCGCTGTGGGTGCTGCTGGCCAACCTGGCGGTGTTTTGGGTGCTGTTTGGCCGACAGGAGGTTGCAGCACCTAGGATGCTGGGCCTGCGCTGGAAGCCCTGGCTGGCCGCTTTTACTACGCTGGTTTTGCCGCTGCTGGTGTCGTTTGCCATTGATGCGCGCTGGCAGGAGAAAGGACAAGCGGCCGAGGTAGTGGTAGTGCAACCCAACATCGATCCGTTTCAGGAGAAGTTTGCCGGCGGCGCCAAGTACATTCCGGCCGATCAGCAGTTGCAGCGCTTGGTGTCGCTTACCGAATCGGCCCTGACGCCGCAAACCAAGCTGGTGCTCTGGCCCGAAACGGCGCTGGAAGAAACCCACTGGGAAAACCAACTAGCCCAACAATCCGATGTGCAACGCGTGCAACGCCTCGTGGCCGCGCATCCGGGCTTGCGCCTGATTACCGGCATCACCTCCGTTAGTTCGTATGCTTCCAAGGAGGTGGCCAGCCCCACGGCCCGCTTCCGCGACGACCTCGGCTACTACGATGTGTTTAACGCGGCCCTGCACGTGAGCAGCCCCACCGGGCCGCTGCAGGTGTACCACAAATCGAAGCTGGTGCCCGGCGTGGAGAAAGTGCCCGGCTGGCTCAACTCGGCCCTAGGTACCATCGACCTGGGCGGCGTAGTTGGCTCGTACGGCTCGCAGGAGCAGCGCACGGTGTTCCGCTCGTTCAGCCCCACCGCCGACAGTTCGCTGCGTGTGGCGCCGGTCATCTGCTACGAATCGGTGTACTCCGACTACGTAGCCGAGTACGTGCGGCGCGGGGCCACGCTTATCGGCATCATCACCAACGACGGCTGGTGGAGCGACTCGCCCGGCTACAAGCAGCACCTTACCTACGGCCGCCTGCGCGCCATCGAAACCCGCCGCGACATTGCCCGCTCGGCCAACACCGGCATTTCGGGCTTCATCAACCAGCGCGGCGATATTGTGCAGCAAACCGGCTGGTGGGTGCCCGCCGTGAGCCGCTACACCGTGCACCTCAACGACGAGCTTACCTTTTACACCCGCCACGGCGAGCTGCTAGGCCATGCTGTGCAAGCTGTGGCCGTGCTGCTGCTGGCCTTTGTGGTGGTTCGGCGCTTCGTGAAGTAAGCATGGCAAGCTCCCCTCCTCAGCTGAGGAGGGGACGCGGCCACGCAGTGGACGCTGGGGTGGTTGACCTAGCGTCAGATAGTAACCTTACCTAAAAGGGATGTCATGCTGAGCTTGTTGAAGCATCTCTACCGCTTGGTTGAGAATACTATCAGTAGAGATGCTTCGGCTGCGCGGACGCCAGATGCGCATGACGACCTAGGGTTATCGACTTAGAATAATCGTTCTAGCCTACCACAACGACCATCAACCACCCCGCCCTTCGGGCACCCCTCCTCATCTGAGGAGGGGAGTATCGTTCAATATGCTTTCTGTTCCATGACTCCAGACTTCGACCAACTCAGCCTCCAAGTAGCCGACATAGCCCGCCGGGCCGGTCAGTTCATTCGCCAGGAAGCGGCCAACTTCGACCGCAACCGCGTGGAGAACAAGGGCCTACACAACCTGGTATCGTACGTCGATGAAGAGTCGGAACGGATGGTTGTAGCGGGGCTGCGCGAGCTGTTGCCCGAGGCCGGGTTCATTACCGAAGAAGGCACGGCCGGCGAAGCCACGCGCCAGGAGTACACCTGGATTATCGATCCGCTCGACGGTACCACCAATTTCATCCACGGCTTGCCGTGCTATGCGGTAAGCATTGCGCTGCTGCATGGGCAGGAGCTAGCCATTGGCGTGGTGTATGAAGTCAACCTCGACGAATGCTTCCGGGCCGTGCGCGGCGGCGGCGCCTTTTGCAACGATACGCCCATTCGGGTATCAGCCGCGCCCGATTTGAACCACTCGTTGGTGGCCACGGGCTTCCCGTACAGCAACTTCCACCGCATTGACGCTTACTTGCCGATCCTCACGGAGTTTATGCGCCGCACCAACGGCGTCCGCCGCGTGGGCTCGGCAGCCGTTGATTTGGCGTGGGTGGCCGCTGGCCGCTTCGAAGGATACTTCGAGTTCAATATCAACTCCTACGACGTAGCCGCCGGCATTTTGCTCGTGCGCGAAGCAGGCGGGCAGGTAACCCAGTTTCTAATCGACGGCGACCCCATTTTCAGCCGCGAAGTGCTGGCCACCAACGGCCACGTGCACCGCGAAATGCAAGAGGTAATAGCCGAGCACTGGCGGTAGATAGCAAGCAGTGGCAGAACGACAAGCTCCCCTCCTCAGATGAGGAGGGGGACGCCGCGGCGCAGCTGCGGCTGGGGTGGTTGACAATCGTTGCTGACGTGCGGGCAGTAACTTCCCGTAGCTACCGTCCTAGGTCAACAACATCAGCAACGACGCAATCACCCCCGTCGCTGCTAAAGCAACAGCATGCCTTCCTCAGATGAGGAGAGGATGCGGCCACGCAACTTTTTATCTGCCACGCTAGTTTTGCAAGCGTTATGCTGATTCAGGAACTCATCATTCTGGCGCTTTTCCTAGGTGCGGCCTTCTATGTGGGGCGCCGCCTGTGGCAGAGCTTCTTTGCCAAATCCGAAGGTGCTTGCCCCAAAGGCTGCGGGGGCGCGTGCGGCACCATCAACGTCGATGCCCTGCAGCGCACCATCGAAAAATCTCAGCAGCAAAAGCAACAACCTGCTTAGTCAAGCATTTCGCTTGGGGTATATAACCCGCCCCGCCCATGGCTGCGTATAGCCGGGGCGGGGCGGCGTGTTTTCAGCCGCTTCGGTTTCCTTCTCTCAATCCTTCCACACCAAGCACCCCCTGCGTTATGCAAGACAAAGAAGAAGAACGCGCCCTTGTCAACGTCGAACGAAAGCTGACCGAAGACGGCTTTACCTCCGATTTCAACGTGCAAGACGGCCGTTTGTGCGTTATCGGCTCCGAAACCAATAAAACCTACGGCCCCGAGGAGGTGACCATCGTTGATTTTTACCGTTTTGAGGGCGAAAGCAACCCCGACGATATGTCGATTCTGTACGCCATCGAAACCGCCGACGGCATCCGCGGTACCATCTCGAATGCCTTTGGCACCTACGCCGATGCCGACGTGGATGATTTTCTGCGGAAAGTAGAAGACCTGGGAAAAAACCTCGACAAGGCACACAAGTAAGCCTTAGGCCGTATACCTATTGCCGCGCCGCCACCAGCTGCCTCCCCACACCTGGGGAGCAGCGGGGGCGGCGCTCCGTTTTTCATCCTTCCCCCCAAGCTGGCCATGAAAACAATCATTCCGCACCACCCGTTGCGCCGCGCCGCCGACCTCGACCCGCTCCTCGAAGCAATCGGCGATGCGCGCGTGGTGCTCCTGGGCGAGGCCTCGCACGGCACCCACGAGTACTACACCTGGCGCGCATCCCTGAGCAAGCGCCTCATTCAGGAGAAAGGCTTCAATTTTATTGCTGTGGAGGGCGACTGGCCCGATTGCTTCGAGGTGAACCTGGCCGTGAAGCAGCAGCCCGACGGCCAACCTAGCTCCAAACTGCTGCAAAACTTTAACCGCTGGCCCACCTGGATGTGGGGCAACTGGGAAATTGCCCACCTCGTGGATTGGCTGCGCCAGCACAACGCCCAGCAGCTTACGGGCCATAAGGCCGGTTTTTATGGCCTCGACGTGTACTCGCTGTGGGAGTCGCTGGAGCAAATTATGCAGTACGCCGGCCGTAAAGGCGAGGCCGCAGCCCAAGCCGCCCAGCGCGCCTACAAGTGCTTCGAGCCGTACAGCGCCGACCCGCAGGAGTACGCCGAGGCCGTGGCGTTTGTGAGCGAAGATTGCGAAGACGAAGTGCTGACGATGCTGCGCGCCCTGCAGCGCCGCACGCCTACCACCGGCACCGACGGCCTCGAAAAGGAAATTGACTTTGCCACCGAGCAGAACGCCTTGGTAGCCGTGAATGCCGAACGCTACTACAAAGCCATGCTGCGCGGCGGGGGCTCGTCGTGGAACGTGCGCGACCACCACATGATGGAAACCCTGCAGCGCCTGCTCGATTTGCACGGGCCCGAGAGCAAAGCCATTGTGTGGGAGCACAACACCCACGTGGGCGACGCGCGCTACACCGATATGGTGGCCGATGGCATGGTGAACGTGGGGCAGCTGGCCCGCCAAGAGCTCGGCCGCGAAAACGTGTTCATCGTGGGGTTTGGCTCGTACCAGGGCTCGGTAATTGCCGGCAAAAGCTGGGGTGCCCCCTTCGAAAAAATGACCGTGCCCGAAGCGCGCAGTAACTCCTGGGAAGCCATACTGCATGCCGATATCGGCCAAAACGCGCTGTTGTTCTCCGATGAGCTGCGCCGGCACGATGCCTTGCTCGACCACCTGAACCACCGGGCCATTGGCGTGGTGTACCGGCCCGAACGCGAACGGTTTGGCAATTACGTACCCACGGTAGTGCCCGAGCGCTACGACGCCTTCCTGTACCTCGACGAAACCCGGGCGCTGCACCCATTGCCCACCGCCGCCGACGAGCACGTGCCACCCGACTTGTATCCCTGGGTGTACTAAGCGGCGGCAGCTGCTGCTTTAAGCTGAGCCCTGGGTGCCCCACGCAGCCGACGCGGCACCCAGGGCTCAGCTTTGGCGCTGGGCAATAATGGCCTCGGCAACTTCGCGGCCGGTGGCCATGGCGCCGTTCAGCGAAGGGTAGGAGGCCCAGTCGCCGCAACGGTACAGGCCTTCGGCCAGCTGCAGCGGTTGGCGCGCGGGTTGGCCGGCGCCGTACAGAGGCAAAGCGTGCTCGATGTGGTAGGTACCTAGGCGGCGCCATTTGCCGGCGGCAGGGCCAAACCACGCCATTAGCTCGTCGCGCAGGCGATGGGCTAGTTCATCGTCGGCGAGGCCGTGGTTGCCGTGCGTGCTTACCGACACCAACGTTTGGCCTACGGGGGCATACTCCTGTGCCACATCGCTCAGGAAAGCCACGTTTTGGGCCAGCGCATTGGGCGCGGCGTTCAGTCGCAACAGCCCGTCGCCGCGGCCCGGCGAGCGGCCTTCGGCAGCAAAGTACGTGCAGGTAGTGCGGCGCGCCTCGGTGGGCTCGTGGGTGCGAAGGGCAGGCACCAAGTTGCGCAGCGCGGGGCCGTCGGTGGCTAGCACCACGGCGCTGCCTTCGTAGCTGCGGCCGTCGGTTAGCTGCACCTTCGCGCCGTCGAGGGCGGCAACGCGGGCGTGTAGCAGCACGCTGTCGGCGGGGAGGCGCGCCGCCAGCTGCCTAGGTATTTCCTGAATGCCGCGGGCGGGCAGGGCCGCGTCGCCCTCCACAAATTGCTTGAATACAAATTCGAAAAAGTTGCTGGCCGTGGTCAGCTCCCGATCCAGGTACACGCCGCCAAAAAACGGCCGGAAAAACGTTTCGATAATCTGCTCGCTCCAGCCGTAGTTGCGCAAAAACGTGAGGGTATCGGTAGAGGGGCGAGCCAGCAGTTCCTCGTTGCTGCGGCGGCTTACGTGCTGGGCCAGGCTTACCAGGCGCAGCTTATCGGCCAGTGTGCCAATCGGGGCCGTTACGGCCGATAGCGCCCGCAGCGGCTGGCGTAGCGGGTTGCGCAAGGTGATTTCCTGCCCGTAAGGCAGCCGAATAACAGCGCCGGAGGTAAACGTCTTAAGTTGCAGCGCACCATAGTCCATCAGGCGCTGCACCTCGGGGTACTTCGTGAGCAGGATTTGAAACCCGTGGTCGAGCCGGAAACCGTCGGGCGTAACGTCGGTGCGCACGCGGCCGCCCACGGCATCGGCCGCTTCGAGCAACAACACGGGCTGGCCGGCGCGGTGCAGGTAGCAGGCGCAGGCCAAGCCGGCCATGCCACCACCAACAATAATTACAGGCTTTTGCGCAGCAGGCGAGGAGGGAGCTTCAGCGTTCATACCCTGCCCAAACTGCGAAACCGGCCCTAAGGTTGGGCGGGTGGTGGCTGCGTGTAGCGCGAACGTTGTAGTCCGCGCTACACGCAGCCACCTACCACAGCTTGCGGCGCTTGGGAATTTTGCGGGTTTTTTGGGTGTAGAACTCGGCCACGCCTTTGCGCGTCATCGGAATATCCCAACGACCAATTAACTGGCCGGCGGTGTAGCCCGTGAGTTGCTTGCTGGGATAAGTATCGGCCAAAAGCTGGGCGTCGGCGGTGGCTACGTCGGTGCCTACTTGGCCGTGGCAACGCAGGCACATGTCGTTGGGCATCAGCACCAAGGGGCTTTGCACCAGAAACTTATCCTGGCCGGGGCGCTGGGCGCGCAGCGAGTCGCCCTCGGTAATGGCGCGGGGCGGCAGCAACGCGCGGCGGGGCTGGGCTTGCAGCTCGCGGGCCAGCGCCAACACCGCGGGCAGGCGCTCGGGCTGGCAAAACGGGTGGGCCGCGGCCACGCCTCCGGCGTTGAGGCGTTCGGTTAGCTGGGCGCGCCAGCCGCGGTCGGCGGTGCGGGTAAGCGAGTCGGAGGCCCAGCGGGCAGCCTGCAGCAACTGCTCGGGCTTGATGCGCTTGGGCTGGAAGTTCTCGACTTCGCGAGCAATTTCCTTGGTGTTCTCTAGGTGCTCAACTTGGTCGGGGCGGCAGGCAGCCAGCAGGGGCAGTAAGGCCAGTAAGGATAGGCTTCGGCGCATATAGCAAAACGACAACACTGCCGGAACCACTCCCGGGCCCGACGGGTTTTGTACCTTTGCAAAAGTACCGCCCAATTTCGGACCCCAACGACCGATGCTCGACAAATTAGAGGCTATCAGCCAGCGCTTCAACGACGTGAGCCAGCAGCTGCTGGACCCCGAGGTCATGAGCGACATGAAGCGCTATAAAGCCCTCAACAAAGAATACAAAGACCTCAACAAGATTGTAACGGAGTACAAAGCCTACCAGAACGTACTCTCGAACATCGAAGGCGCCCGCGAAGTCATTGCCACGGAGAAGGATCAGGACTTTCGTCAGATGGCCAAAGACGAGCTGGACATGCTGCTTCCCGAGCAGGAACGCCTGGAAGCCGTCATCAAAGACCTGCTGATTCCGAAGGACCCGAACGATTCCAAGGACATCATCATGGAAATCCGGGCCGGGGCCGGCGGCGACGAAGCCGCGCTGTTTGCCGGCGACCTGCAGCGCATGTACATGCGCTTTGCCGAAAAGCAGGGCTGGAAGATGGAACTCATCGACGCCATGGAAGGCACGGCGGGCGGCTACAAAGAAATTATTGTGGCGGTGCGCGGCGAAGACGTGTACGGCAAGTTGAAGTTCGAATCGGGCGTGCACCGCGTGCAGCGCGTGCCGGCCACCGAAACCCAGGGCCGCATCCACACCTCGGTGGCTTCCATCGTGGTGCTGCCCGAAGCCGAGGAATTCGACATCGAGCTGAACATGAACGACATCCGCAAGGACTTGTTCTGCGCCTCGGGCCCCGGCGGGCAGTCGGTAAACACTACCTACTCGGCCGTACGCCTGACGCACTTGCCCACCGGCCTGGTGGCCCAGTGCCAGGACCAGAAGTCGCAGATGAAAAACTTCGACAAGGCCCTGCAGGTACTTCGCTCGCGCGTGTACGAAATGGAGCTGGCCAAGAAGAACGAAGCCGAAGGGGCGCAGCGCAAGAGCATGATCGGCGGCGGCGACCGTTCCGATAAAATTCGCACCTACAATTACCCGCAGGGCCGCGTTACCGACCACCGCATTGGCTACACGGTGTACAACCTGGTGTCGGTGATGGATGGCAACATCGACGACTTTGTGGAGCAGCTGCGCATCGCCGAAAGCGCCGAGCGCCTGCAAGAGGGCACGGTAGCTTAATTGATCTGTTAGCTATTGGCTTTTGGCTGTCCGCTTCTGATGAGGGCTTACCCACAGCCGTTGGCCTAACAGCTAACAACTGGCAACTAATAGCTTAAAACGGACCTTGCTGCGGTGGGGTCCGTTTTTTCTTGCCCAAGCTTAGTTTCTTTGCGTTTCACCACCTAGGGTTTGCGGCCGGCGGCCGGCAACTCGCAACCAACCTGATTGCCCCTGCCCATGGATTGTTCGCGCTGCATCACGCTCGAGAATAGCCGCGTACGGCTGCGCCCGCTCGAGGCATCGGACTTTGATGCCCTGAAGCAGATTGCTTTCGACGCCGATATTTGGCGCTACTTAACCACGCCCGCTCCGCGCGACAACATGGCTCTGGCGGCCTACCTGGCGCAAACCCTCAAGGACCGCCAACAGGGCAAGCGCTACCCCTTTGCCATCATCGACCTGGCAACCGGGCGCTTGGCGGGCAGCACCAGCTACGGCAGCTTTGCCATGCCCGATGGCCGCCTGGAAATTGGCTGGACGTGGCTGGGCAAAGAGTTTCAGCGAACAGGCGTAAACCGCGCCGCCAAGCATCTGCTGCTGAAGTATGCCTTTGGCGAGCTGGGTTGCGAACGAGTGGAGTTGAAAACCGACCTGCGCAACCACCAGTCGCAGGAAGCCATGCGGCGCATGGGCGCGGTGCAGGAGGGCATCCTGCGTAGCCACATGGCCCTGCCCGATGGTTCGCGCCGCGACTCGGTGTATTTCAGCATTCTGCGCTCGGAGTGGGACAAGCTGCGTCAGTCGGTATTTCGCGAGTACGACGGCCGTGGCTAAGCCCCCGAGCCGGCACCGCGCGCGTTGGCGCCACGAGGTAGCCTCGTTTGGCTACGCCCTGCAGGGCATTGGCGAAGCCCTCAAATCGGAACCGCACCTACGCTTTCATGCCCTGGCCACCGCGGCGGCCGTAGCCCTAGGTGCGTGGCTGCAATTGCCCAGGTACGATTGGGCTTTGGTGGCGCTGGCCATTGGCGCCGTCTGGACGGCCGAGCTGATGAACACGGCCGTGGAAAGCATTGTCGATTTGGTGTCGCCCGACTTTCATGCGCTGGCCGGCCGCGCCAAAGACGTAGCCGCTGGCGCCGTGCTGCTGGCCTCGTTGGCCGCCGTGGTGGTGGGCTTGCTGGTGTTTGGCCCGCCGCTGTGGGCCAAGCTGCTGCCGCTGCTGTAGCTATTCGGCCGCAGCACCTAGGATAAACTGCGGCGGTACGCTATCCGTCAGCCACACGCCGTTTTCTGATCGGTAAAATGGATGCCCTAGGTCGTGCATCTGGCCGGCGGCAACAGTTAGCACCACGGGGCGGCCGTAGCGCTGGCCCACACTGCGGGCCGTGGCCACATCAGCCGAAAGGTGCACGTGGTGGCGCTTTTGCTTGAGCAAGCCATGTTGCCGAATGCTGGCCAGATTACGCTCGGCGGTGCCGTGGTACAGGAAATCGGGCGGTGCTTTCGGCTGATAGCCTAGGTCGATGGAAACCGAGTGGCCTTGGTTGGCCCGAATGCGCTGCCCATCGGGGCTGAAGGCAAAGCGTTGCTTATCGTTGTGGGCCACCACGGCCTCCAGGGCGGCGCGGCTAATGCCGCGGCCGTGCTGCTGCAGGCGCTCCAGCAACTCCGTTACATTGGCCCAGCCGGCGTCATCGAGCCGAAGGCCGATAAGCTGCGGCTGGTGGCGCAGCACCAACGACAGGAACTTGCTCAGGCGGCGGTCGGAATCGGGAGTAGCCATGGCAACGCTGATTGCGTAAGGGAAAAGTAAGTAAGCCCGTCTGGCAACGCCGGGGCAAGTTGTAGATTTGCCGCCTTCTCTCGAAAAAGCCTATGCGCTGTATTGCTGCTTTTGCCCTGGGTGCCCTGCTGCTGAGCGGCTCGTGCGCCCGCCGCGTCGACCTGACCACGCCCACCGATACCTCGGAACCTAGGGCCACGGGCAACGCCTCCACACCTGCGCCTACCACCACGCCAACCACCATACCCGTGCCCGACGGTGGTCAGGTACCTTTCGACAAGCGCAACCGCCCCACGTGGCTGGACGACAAGATCAATAAATATCTGGCAGCCAAGCCCGAGAACCCGCCCATCCGCATCATGAGCTACCAGTATAAGGGCCAAACGGTGTACTACGAATCGGCTCCTTGCTGCGACCAGTTCACCACGCTCTACGACGCCAAAGGCAACGTTTTGTGCAGCCCCGATGGCGGCATCACGGGTCGCGGCGACGGCCGCTGCGCCGATTTTGAAAAGCTCCGCACCAACGAACAACTGGTGTGGCAGGATCCGCGCAAATAACCTTTTGCTCTTTACCTCGGGTAAGATGACCTACTCACACCTAGGTCCGTCTTCCGCATACACTACTCAACAATGATTAACACGATCGAAAAGCTCGGTGCCTACAACGTGTGGGCCAATGGCAAACTGCTCAGCCACCTCGATGGCATTGTAGCCACCGGCCAACAGCTGCCCGAGCGCGCCCTTCGCCTTTTTAGCCACGTACTGAATGCCCAAGCTATTTGGCTGGCTCGCCTTACGGGCACCCAAAGCCCTGTGAAGGTGTGGCAGGAGCACGATTTGCAAGGCCTGCACAAGCTGCACCAGCAAACTTCGCCTTCGCTGCACCAGTACATGCAGGATGCCGACGACGCCGAGATGACGCGCATGATCAGCTACGCCAACTCGCTGGGCAACGCCTACGACAGCCAAGTGTCCGATATCCTGACGCACGTGTGCGTGCACGCCAACTACCACCGTGCACAAGTAGCTGCCGATTTGCGCCAGAACGGGTTGGAGCCCATCAACACCGACTTTATTACTTATTGCCGCGAGCTGGCTGGCCAGGCTTAGGCCGCGCAACCTAGGGGGCCGCTCCCTGCGTTTCAAAACCCTTCCGACCCGGAAGGGTTTTTTATTGCTCCTTTACCTTATCAGCCACAGAAACCATGTCGGATAATACCACTGCCTCGGCGGCCGTGCTGGCGCCCGAGCGCCTGGCCCAGGCCTATACTTACGAATCGTACCGCCAACTCATCGACGATTTGCTGGCCCAAGGCCTCACCACGGGCCCCAACCAATCGGCCGATTTGCTGAAGTACGCCCGCCTGAACGAACAGCGCATGTCGCGCATAGACAAAACGGTGGTGCTGGTGCCCGAGCTGCAAGCCGAGCTCGACCGCCTGCAGGGCCGCTACGTGTGGCTGGTGCTGACCGAAGGCTGGTGCGGCGATGCGGCCCAGATTGTGCCCGTGTTCGAAGCCGTGGTGCGCGCTAGCCACGACAAACTAAAATCGGCCTACTTGATGCGCGACGACAACCTGGACTTGATGGACCGCTACCTCACCAACGGCGGCCGCTCCATCCCGAAGCTCGTGGTGCTGCAAGCCGACACTCTGGCCGAGGTAGCCACTTGGGGCCCGCGCCCAGCTCCGGCCCAGGAGATGTTCGTGCGCTTGAAGGAACAGCAGCTGCCCTTCGAAGAATTTGCTACCCAGCTGCACAGCTGGTACGCCAAAGACCGCACCCAGAGCACCCAGCGAGAGTTGTTGGCACTGCTGCAACAATTAGCTTAGCTGCCCCAGGGAGCCCGGTTCCGCGCCACCTAGGTGGCCCGAGGCCTCTCTATTTCCTCCGATTTACGCTTTGTTCATGTCCGTAAAACACGCCCAAACCAAGTACCCGGTAGCCGATTTCATTAAGCACCGCTGGAGCGCCCGCTCATTCAGCAACCAGCCCATCGACGACGAAACCTTGCGGACGCTGTTTGAGGCTGCGGCTTGGGCCCCCAGCGCCATGAACGAGCAACCCTGGCGCTTTGTGTACGCCCACCGCGAGCAAACCGAGGCTTTCGGGCAGCTGTGGAGTTGCTTGTTGCCTGGCAATCAGCCTTGGGCTAAGAATGCGGCCGTGCTGGTGCTGGTGCTGGCGCACAAAGCCTTTGCCCAAAACGGCCAGCTCAACCGCCATCACCTGCACGATACGGGCATGGCCACCACCAATCTGTTGCTGCAAGCCGGCGAGCTGGGCATTCATGGGCACCCCATGGGCGGCTTCGACGTGGCCAAAACGCGCGAGGCCTACCACCTGCCCGACGAGTTGGAGCCCGTTACCGTACTGGCCCTAGGGTACGTGGGCCCAGCCGAGCAGCTGGAGGAGCCATTTCGCTCGCGCGAGTTGGCCGCCCGCAGCCGCAAACCCCTCGAGGAGTTCGTGTTCGAAAACAATCTGCCCAAGCAGTAGCTTCTGCTGCTACCTGCCACACCTCATCCTGTTCAGCTGCAATGAAAACCCAACGCTTTGCCGCCGCCGAGCGCGGCCTGAAAGACATTGGTTGGCTGCAAAGCAACTTCACCTTCAGCTTTAGCTCCTACGCCAACCCTGCGCGGTCCGGCTTTGGGCTGCTGCGCGTGTTCAACGACGACTTTGTGAAGCCCGGCAACGGCTTTGGCATCCATCCGCACCAGAACATGGAAATCATTTCCGTGATGCTGGCCGGCCGCATGAACCACCTCGACACCCTAGGGTACAAAGAAGTGGTGGAGCAGGATTGGGTGCAGATTATGAGTGCCGGCGCCGGCTTGCGCCACGAGGAGCATAACGTGGGCGACGACGAGGTAAACTTCCTACAGATCTGGATCGAGCCCAAGCTGCAGAACATCAACCCGCGTTATCAGCGGCGGCAGTTTCCGCGCGAGCAGCGCCGCAACAAGCTCACTACCGTGGTTTCGAACGAGGAGGGCCAAACGCATTGCTGGATCAACCAGAACGCCAAGTTGAGCCTGGGCTACTTTGATGCCGGCCAAACGCTGACGTACTCGCTCAACCCCGTGAATAAGTGCTTGTTCTTGTTCGTGATGGAGGGCGAGCTGCGCGTAGCCGGCGAGCCGCTGCTCAAGCGCGAAGCCCTAGGTATTTGGGAAACCGACAGCCTCAGCATCGAATGCACTGCCGAAAGCCAGTTCTTGCTGATTGAGGTGCCCGTAAACCACTAAGCTTTGTTTCAGAAACAACAAAAAGCCCGCACGGCAGCTGCCGTGCGGGCTTTTTGCATTGGTGCCTAGCCGAAACTACTGTACCGCAATGGTGCCTAGGTCGGTGGTGGCTTCGTTGGTTACGGTTACGCCGGTGCGCGTGGCTTCTTTGTAAGCGCCTTGGCCTTGCGGAGCCGTGGTGGTCGGGAACAGCTTCACGGTGTAGGTGCCAGCCGGCAAGCTCATCAGCTGGAAGCTACCCGAAGCATCGGCTTGGGTGCTGAACGTGTCGGGCACCGTAATGCTCTGGCGAATGGCTAGCACCTGGGGCAGGGCCGCCGAGGGCGAAGCCACGCCGCGCAGCATGCCGTTCAGGTCTTGGGCTACTACGCGAATAACCGGCTTCAGAAGGTAGCGGTCGGAGCCGTTGCCGCGCTCTACAATGGATTTGGCCACGTCGAAGTCAAGCAGCAGCTGGTAGGTTTCGCGCTCCTTCAGGTTCACGTTCTGCAGCTTCAGCTTTACGCCCGAAGTCTGGCCGCTCGGGGTTTTCAGGGCAAAGGTGCCGGTGCGGGTGGTAACGGTGTTGTTCGGACCGAGTACCAAGCGAATTTCCTTGATGTCGCCGGGCTCGAAATCGGTATCCACGAGCAGCGCCGACTTGCCGTTCACGTACTCGAGGATGTTGATAGTCTGCGCCGTAAAAGGCAGGTTCTGCCAGCCGTCGGGGTTGCCTTCGTCTTTCAGGTGCACCTCAATCTGGCGCAAGTCGAGGTTCACGGCCCGGAAGTCGCCGGGGGCGTCGGTCATGCGAATCTGCAATTTGGCCGACTTCGAATCGTTGTCTTTGCCGCAGCCACCTAGGGCCAGGGCGGCCATCAGGGCCAGCGGGGCGAGAAAGAATTTTTTCATTGGTGGAGAAAGAGGAGGCGGAGAAAAAATGCAAGCGGGCCTAATACGAACGAACCGTAAAAAGGGTACACAGCATAAAATATACCATTTCAGCTATGAATATCCTTCGGGTAACAGCCTCGCTGCGCTGGTTGCCTGCCAGAAATCCTCAGCGATAATCGGACCAAAAACAAACCGGCCCGCCGATAAACATCGGCGGGCCGGCACCTAGGAACATTGCAACTTACTTACCTCCAGCGGAGGTCGTATCGGTTTTGGCGGGCGCAGGTTGCGGCGCCTCTGCCGGCGGAGTGGCCTCGGTGGGGGCCGGTTGCGTCGGTTGCGCGGGTTTCTTGCGGCGGTTTAGCAGGTTGTCGAGGCCTTGCGATGCCTTGGCCTTCAGCTTGGCTTCGGTTTCGAGGCGCTTCTTCTCGATTTCCTGCTGCGCCTTGGCCTGCAGCTCCAGTTGCTTGCGCTCCAGCTCGCGGCGGGCGCTGTCTTGGGCTACCTGGGCTTTGGCGGCCAGCTTCAGCTTGGCGTCGTCGACCTTGCTTTGCACTACGCTTTGCACTAGGTTCTTGGCTTGGGCCTTGGCGCCGGCCGTGGTCAGGCGCACCTCGGGGTTGGTCATGGTGCCGCCTATTTTGAGGCCCATGGTTACGCGCTCGGTGCCTTTAATGTCCTGCACGCCGGTTAACTGGGTGAGCTTGGCGTTGAGTTGGTTGCCAATTTTGCCAGTGGGCACATCCAGCGCCATTACGTACTCCAGGTTGCCGCCCACGTTGGAAGAGCCGCCCACGGTGGTTTTGATCTGGCCCACGGTAAAATCAAAGGGCTTCACGATGAAGTTGCCGTTGAGCATTTCGGCGGCCACGTCTTTGTTTTCCACCACAAAGCGCTTGAGCTCCTGCAGTTGCGTGAGGTTGCTCACTTTCGTCAGCGCCGGCGAGTTGCCTACGGCGGCGCGCACCACCTCAAACAAGCCTTTGCCGGTGAGCGAGCTGTACACGGGCATCATGTCCTGGCCCATTTCGCCGCTCACGTTGAAGTTGGTGGAGAAAATGCCCTCCACCTGCGAAGCCAGCGGCAACAGCACCTTCACGGAATTGAAAGCCCGGAAAGCGTTTTGGAAATCGAGGTTCTTGATGTTCAGGCCCAGCGCAAAGCGCGGGTGCTGCAGGTTTTTGCTGCTGTAGCTACCCGTGGTGGCAAACGCCCCACCTAGGGTGTTGAAAGTGAGCCCGCTCAGGTTTACCGTTTCGTCGTTCACGCCAACGGTGCCCTTCACGTTGTCGAGCTTCAGGTTGTCGTACACCACCTGGCCCACGTTGGCATTCAACTTCAGATCGAAGTACTTCGGAATTTCCAGCACGCCCTGGGCGGCGGCCGGCGCTGCTTGGCCTTTGGCAGTAGCCGTAGCGGTTGGCTTGCCGCTCACCTCGTCTACCATCCACTCGTTTACGTTGAAGCGGCGCGAGTTCACGGTGAGATTGCCGCGCAGCGGCTGACCAGGCGTGAACAAATAGCCCATGTAGTTGCTGATGGTGCCCGACGCGGCAATATCCGACGAGCCCACAAAGCCCGCCATGTTCTGCAACACAATGTTGGCGTTGTTGAAGGTAGCCGTGGCCTGCGTAATGCGCATGCCCTGCGGCAGGTCGGTGCTTTTGTACGTCACGTTTTGGGCATTCACGGTGCCCGAGGCCACGATGTTCTGGTAACGCTCGGCCTCAATGTCGGCCATGCTGCCTTTGGCGGCCACGTTGCCGTTGAGGCGGCCCGTAACCGTCATGCCCTCCAGCGGGAAAATCTTGGTCAGTTTGGTCAGGTCGACTACGCCTTTCACGTTGGCATCGAACACGGGCTTGTCGATGTTCTGGGCAGCCACGCGGCCCTCCAGCGGCTCGCCGTCGAGCAGCATCCGAAACTGCGGAATGTCGATGCGCGTGTCGTTTACCTGGCCGGTGGTGTTCAGCACGGTGCCGTTCAGGGTCAGGTTTTGGATGGGAGCCGGGAACTGCTTGGCTTTTACGTAGCCATTACTGAGGCGCAAAGCCGCCTGCGTTACCGGCATTTGGGTTTTGGAGTACGTGCCCTTAGCCGTTGCATCCACAAACAGCAAGCCGCGCAGCACCATATCGGGCACGGGGTACACCTTGGTAGCCTCAGCCAAATCGATGTTGGCCTTTACGCGGCCATCTACCTTCATGGGCTCCAGGCCGTCGATGGCCACGTTGCCGTCGACGGGGTTCTTACCTAGGTCCAAATGGAAGCGCTTCACGTTCACCTTCACGTTGTTGGTAAAGCCCGAAGGGTTGTCCACCTGCATGTCGACGTTGATGTTGCGAGCGGCTTCCGGCAACTCGGGGTAATGGAACATGCCGTTCGTTACCTGCAGGTTCACGCCGTAGCCGGGCATTCGCACCTCGTTCTGCACGCCTTTGAAGTAGCCTTCGAACGCCACCTTGCCGGCGGTTTCAATCTTGTCGAAGTCCTTTGTGAAGGTGCCCGGCACCAAGCTCAGAATATTCTTGAAATCGGTTTCGAGGGCCTTGAAGGTGAGGTCATAGGTGATGTCGGTATCGTTGGGCAGGCCAATAGCGCCTTGGAAGCTGAACGGAAAGTCGTTCAATCGCACCTGGTTGTCCTTGAAAGTGAAAAGCATTTTGCCTAGGTTCATGCCCATGGTCACGTCGGCCGTCAGCTGCTTCTTGTCGAGGTATGTGGTGCCGTCGTAGCTCATCGTCAGTGCCTCGGCCGTGGTCTGCGACTTCATATCGAACACGTTCTCGGCAAAATCGCCCGAGCCCGAGTGGTCGATGCCGCGCAGCTGCATGGCAAACGGGATGCTCTCGTCGGCGTAGCGCAGGCGGCCGTCGGCAATTTTCCAACCTTTGATGGTGAGCTTCACGGCGGCGGTGTCCTTGCCTTGCTCGGCCAAGGTCGAATCCGGAATGACAATGTCCCAGTTGGCGCGGCCGCTCTTCAGCACGTGCACGTTGATGTCGGGCTGCTCCAGGTTGACTTGGTTGATTTTGATCTGGTCGCCGCCGATGACGCTCATCAAATCAAGCCCAACGTCGAGGCGCGGCAGGTAAGCCAAAGTGTCGCGCGCAAACGAATCCTGCCCAATAATGCGCAGCTGTTCGATGCTCAGCGCCATGTCGGGGAAGGTGCGCAGCAGGCTTACGCTCACGTTTTCGGGTTGGTACTCTACCCGCGCCGCAAGCTTTTGCGCGAGTTGCTTGTCGAGGGCGGCTTTCAGCTTGTCCTTGAACAGCACCGGCGCCAACGCAAGGGCAGCTACCAGCACCACCAGGAAAATCAGCAAGCCCAGAAAAAATTTACGCATGGGTATAGCTTTGAAAGCGAAGCCGAAATACCTAGGCAAATGTTCGGCCAGCTTGGGTGGCAATAGAATGATGGGCGAATTTGCAATTTTAGTTCCGGCGCCCCGCAGCACCCGTGCACCAAACGCAGCCATTTCGCCGTTAGTACCGCCACCTATGCACGCCACCCCCGCCTCGCTACGTTTGCTTTGCAGCTTCCGGTTTGCTCGTCGGGGCAAGGAGCTGGCAACGGCTTTGGCAACGATTGGGGCCCTAGGTGCTGCGCCCGCCGTGCAAGCCCAAGACGTGTACTATTCGCAGCCCTACGCCACGCGGCTGCACCTCAACCCGGCTTTCACGGGCCTGCTCGACGATTTCAGCGCGACGCTCGCCTACCGCAACCAATACCCTACACTGATCGGCACGTTGCAAAGCAGCCAGCTCGCAGCCGATTACCGCTTCCGCGACCAGCGCAGTGCCCTAGGTTTGCTTGTGAATGCCGACAGGGGAGGGGGCCTTAACCTGACGCGGCTGGAGGCAGGCTTTACGTACGCCTACCGCACGCGCTTGGCCCGCGACTTGTATGCCAGCGCCGGGGCCCATGCCGCCTACGGCTCACAGCGCATCGACTACGGCAACCTGATTTTCGGCGACCAGCTCGATACCGACGGCAACTCCATCGGCCCTTCGGCCGAGCCCGTTGAGCTGTACGACCCCAAACGCTACCTTACCCTAGGTGTGGGGGGCTTGCTCTACACCAGCCAGGCCTGGCTGGGCGTGGCGGCGCACCACCTCAACCAGCCGCTTATCGGCTATGCCACAGATGCTAAGCTGCCCGCGCGGCTGGCAGCCCACGGCGGGTTCAAATACTATTTCGTGCGCAGCAACGTTAAGCAGCAGTACCGCGAGGTTAGCCTAGCGCCTACGGCCGCCTACACCTACCAAGGCGGTTCGCAGCGCGCCGAAGTTGGCCTTTACGGTACCAGCACGCCGCTTACCTTGGGCGTGTTGTGGCGTGGTGCTTTGCCCGGGCCCGGCAAGGCGCAACAGAGCTTGGTAACACTTCTTGGCTTGGCATGGAACGGCTTTCGGTTTGGTTACAGTTACGACGTGAGCCTCAGCCGTTTCAGCCGCGAAGTTGGCGGCGCGCACGAGCTCACATTGTGTTTAGAAAAGATTGACTTGCTCGAAGCCGCGAAGCGTCGGCTCAGGCGCAAAAATTACGCCGCTCCCCCTTGTCCGACCTTCTGAAAACTCGTAGTATTGCGTTCAGTTTGCCTATCTCAAGCCTTTTTCGCTCAAGGAGTTCCACGTAAACAAGTATGAATTTTTCCAAGTACCTGCGTTTAGCTGTCGTTGGCGCGTGCGCCCTGTCGGCTTGCAAAAGCGGTCCGCCTTCGGCTCAGAAGCCCGGTAAGTACTCGTCCACCACGGGCATCGAGTACAACACCGAGGAGGGCATGAAGGTAGCTGACTATCAAGGCATCCCCGAGGGCCCCGGCCTGGTGTTCATCGAAGGCGGCCGTACGGTTTTGGGTTCGGGTGAGGAAGATGTGGCCATGACCCACGACAACCTCGAGCGCACCGTAACCGTGGCCTCGTTCTACATGGACGAAGCCGAAGTAGCCAACATCCACTGGCTCGAATACCTGCACTACGTTCGCAAAGACTCGTCGGAGGAGGTTTACCAGAAGGCGCTGCCCGACACCACCGTGTGGGCCCGCGACCTGTCGTTTAACGACCCCTACGTTGACTACTACCTGCGTTACCCCGGCTTCCGCTACTTCCCGGTAGTAGGCGTAAGCTGGCTGCAAGCCAACGACTACTGCACCTGGCGTACGGCCAAGGTGAACGAAAACCTCGCCGGTATTTCCGAAGAGGGCACCGAAGAGGCTCCCAAGAAGAAAAAAGGCGGCCTGTTCGGTAAGAAAAACAAAGGCGGCGACGCCCCTGCCGACGGCGCCGAAGGCACCGACGAAGAAGGCAAGGTAAAAATCTCGATCGAGAACGGTAACACGCTCCCGAACTACCGCCTGCCCACCGAAGCCGAATGGGAATACGCTGCTCAGGCTATGATCGGCACCCAGGAAACCGGCAACGAAAACCAGGAGAACAAGCGCGTGTACCCTTGGGATGGCCGCCAGATGCGTAACCCCTACGGCAAGAAGATGGGCCAGTTCCTGGCGAACTTCAAGCGTGGCCGCGGCGACTACGCCGGTATTGCCGGTTCGCTCAACGACGGCGCCATGATTACGGAGTACATCTACAACTACCCGCCCAACGACTACGGCCTCTACAACATGGCTGGCAACGTAAACGAGTGGGTGCAGGACGTGTACCGCCCGCTGTCGTTCGAAGACATGGAAGACCTGAACCCCTTCCGCCGCAACGGCGTGCTCGACGAATCGGAGAAGTACGACAAGAAAGGCTACCAGTCGCTCATCGACGACCACGTGCGCGTGTACAAAGGCGGCTCGTGGAAGGACGTAGCTTATTGGCTCTCGCCCGGTACGCGTCGCTTCATGGCTGAAGACTCGGCTACGGCCTCGATAGGCTTCCGCTGCGCCATGATCAACCCCGGCTCGAACAAGTAAGCCACCTAGGGTTATCTAAGCTGACAACGGCCCGGACTCTCGTAGTCCGGGCCGTTTTGCGTTTTTGGGCACCTAGGCGCAGGCAATGGTAGCAATGCTAACGCGGGCAGCCCCGGCCTGCAACAACTGTTGCGCACAAGCTTCTAGGGTAGCGCCGGTGGTTAGCACATCATCCACCACCAGCACGTGCTTGCCGGTTACGGCGGCGGGCTCGGTCACTTCAAACACGTTGGCCACATTCTCCCAACGTTCGGCGCGGTTTTTCTTGGTTTGGGTGCTGGTGTAGCTGTTGCGCCGCAGCGCTTGCGCCGACCACGGCACCTGCAAACTCGCGGCTAAGCCTTCTGCAAACGCATCGGCTTGGTTGTAGCCGCGCTTGGCCAGCTTGCGCCGGTGCAGCGGCACGGGCACTACCAGGTCGATGTCGGCTAGGTTGCCGCTGGAGGCCAGCTCTTGCCCGTACATCTTACCTAGGGCCACGCCCACCTCCGATTGCCCACGGTATTTCAGCTGATGCAACAAGTGCTGGACGCGGCCCCGCCGCAAAAAGCGCAGGTAGCTGAGCACTTGCTCGACGGGCACACGGCCCCAGAAACGGGGAGCCAACGGGTTTTCGGCAGGGGCGAGCAGGTGGTAGTCGGTGTAGGGCAGCGCGGTGCGGCACGTGGTGCAAATGTGCTGCTCGCCACGGCTCAGGGCTTGCTCGCAGGCCAAGCAAGTGCGCGGAAAGATGAGCGCGATGAAATCGGACAGGGCGGTACGCAGCATAGGCATAGGCTAACGGCTACGCATACGTGCTTGGGTGCCCACCGTTGAAACCTAGGGCGCAAGCAGGTGGTTGTGGTTACTTTCGTGCTTTCACTTAGCCTTACACTTGCCGAAGCCCATGAGCCTCGTTACGGAATTTAACGACTACCGCCAGCGCATGAATGAAAAGATCATGGCGGCGGATAACAAAGTCATCAAGCGCTTTTTCAACCTCGATACCAATACCTACCAGGCCGGCGCCCTCGACGTGCGCACCAAGGAAATGCTGGGCCTGGCCTGCTCCATGGTGCTGCGCTGCGACGACTGCATCAAGTACCACCTAGGCAAGTGCTACGAGGAAGGCATCAACGACTCGGAGATTTACGAGGTATTTGCCATTGCCAACCTCATCGGCGGCAGCATCGTGATTCCGCACTTCCGCCGCGCCGTGGAGTACTGGGAAGCCCTGAAAGAAGAAACCGCTACCCCCGCCGCGCCCCACGCCGAACACAGCGCCTAGGTATGCTGAACCCCCAGGAAACCGAAGCACAGTTTGAGCACCGCTGGTGGGAGCTGATGAGCGAGTTACGCCAGCGCTTCGGCAAAAAGCCCGACCTGAACGCGCTGTTGCTGCTTATTGGCGTGCAGGAGTTGGGGCAAGGCGCGGGTCCGTTCTCGAAAGAGCAAAAGCAGGACCTGATGCACATTGCTACCTGCAAGCTGTTTAGCTTATCGGGCTACTACGAGCTGGAGCGCATCGACGAAGACGGCTGGCCGCACTACCGCCTGGCGAAACCGGTGCCCTTTGCCAACCTGAAAGAGCAGGAACGCATGCTGAAATGGCACATCCTGGAGTACTTCGCGCAGCAAGACAATGAATAGATGAATGGATGAGCGGGTGAGTGGATGGACGGATAATCTTTCATCCACTCACCCGCTCATCCATTCATCCGCTCATCTACTCATCTGCTCACCTACTCATTTATCTCTTGAAAATCATTTCATACAACGTTAACGGCCTGCGCTCGGCCCTGAGCAAAGGCTTGCTTGATTGGGTGAAGGAAGCCAACCCCGATGTGCTTTGCCTGCAAGAAATCAAGGCTGGGCGCGAGGCGTTGGACGTAGCCGGCTTCGAGGCCCTAGGTTACCATGCTTACCTGTACCCGGCCCAAAAGCCGGGCTACAGCGGCGTAGCCATTTTCAGCAAACAAGTGCCTAGGTCGGTAACGATGGGCTGCGGCCGCGAGCTGTACGACCACGAAGGCCGCGTGCTGCGCCTCGACTTCGAAGATGTTTCGGTGCTGAACGTGTACATGCCCTCGGGCACCAGCAGCCCCGAGCGCCAGCAGTTCAAGCTCGATTGGCTGGCGTGGTTCTCAACCTACATCAAAGCGCTGCGCCACACGGTGCCGCCGTTGGTTATTTGCGGCGACTTCAACTGCTGCCCCACGCCCATCGACCTGCACAACCCCAAGGCCAACCAAAACAGTCCCGGCTACACGCCCGCCGAGCGCGCTTGGTTTGCCGCGTTTCTGGCCGATGGCTACACCGATTCGTTTCGGCACCACCACCCCGAAACCCCGCACCAATACTCGTGGTGGAGCTACCGGGCGGGCAGCCGCTCGCGCAACGTGGGCTGGCGCCTCGATTACCTGTTGGCCGACAACGCTCTGCAACCTAGGCTAGCCGCGGCGGGTCTGTTACCCGATGCCGTGCACTCCGACCACTGCCCGGCTTTTGTGGAGCTGACGTAGGGGCGCGTCGCACGCACCTAGGCATTCGGTGTTGCCCCTAGGTCGTAGGGCGGCGCCACCGACCCAGGGGCAACACCGAATGCCTAGGTGCGTGCAACGCACCCCACATGCCACTTTTTCGGGCGGACGGTGGTTAAGAAGCTCAACGGCGCGGTGCTGCTCAGCCTACCGAGCGGTTTCGTCGTATCTTCCTGTACTCTGCCGTTCACCTGTGTCGAAAGGTTCTGCCATGCCGGCAACGCAATACGCTTCTTCTGCGGCCGCTCCTGCCAGTTGGCAGGCCGTACGCCAACACCTAGAGGGCTTCAAACGCAAATTTTACCTCAGCCTGCTAGTGCGCGGGGTGCTGGTAGCCGGTGGGCTGCTGCTTACGCTGTTTGTGGTCTTCAACCTGCTCGAGTACTTCTTGTACCTGCCCACCTGGGTGCGGGGCGGGCTGCTGTTCGGCTTTTTGGGGCTGACGGTTTGGGCCTTTGTGCACTGGATTTGGCAGCCGCTGGCCGCCCTCACCAACCTGCGCCGCCTGCTCTCCGACGAGCAAGCCGCCCAGCGGGTAGGTCAGCTGTTTCCGGAGGTGCAAGACCGCCTGCTGAACGCGCTGCAGCTGCAGGGCCAAGCCCGCGACAACGCCCTGATTGCCGCCAGCCTCGAGCAACGCGCCGGCCAGCTGCAAGGCATCGACTTTGCCGGCCGAATCCGCATCAAAGAGGAAACCCGCCCGCTCTGGAAGTACGCCGCCGTGCCGGCCCTGGTGGCCGCGGGCTTGCTGTTGGTGTGGCCCAGCCTGTTTGTGCAGGGTACTGAGCGCATTTTCCACTACAACCGAGCGTACTCGCGGCCCATGCCGTTCCGCTTTGTGGTTGGCAATAAGCAGCTGCAAACCTTCAAAAACGAAGATTTCAAGCTGGAAGTAACAGTGGAGGGCGACGTGATGCCCAACGAAGTAAGCGTGCTGTACGACGGCCGCGAGCGGCGCCTCACCAAAGTAGGTCCGGGCCGGTTTGCGTTTACGTTTCAGCAGCCGCAGCGCAGCACCGATTTTCAGCTGGCCGCTGCCGGCTTCACTTCCGACGACTACCAGCTGCGGGTGCTGGAGCGCCCCACCTTGCGCGAGTTTGCCGTGCGGGCCGAGTACCCCGGCTACCTGCGCCGCGCCGCCGAAACCCTGCCCAACGACGGCAACCTCACCGTGCCCGAAGGCACGCGCCTGACCTGGCAGTTCAGTACGGCCGCCACCGAGCAGGTAAAGCTGGAATTTCTGGAGCCCAACGAAACCCTAACGGCCCAAGCGGCCAACGACGACGGCCGGTTCACCATCACGCGCCAGGCCCTGCGCAGCCAACCCTACCGCGTGCAGCTGCGCAACGCCATCAGCCCGCAACGCGACCCGATTGAGTACCAGCTCACGGTGGTGCCCGATCAGGCGCCCAGCATCACTGTAGAGGCTTTTGCCGACACAGCCACGCGCCGATATTTGGCCCTGGCTGGCACCCTGCGCGACGATTACGGCTTGTCGCGGTTGGCGCTGCACTACCGCGTAGGCACGGCGCAACGCCCCGGCCAGTGGCGCACGGCACCCATTGCCTTAGCCAACAACGGCCCTGCCCAAACCTACACGCACCAGTGGGACCTAGGGCCGCTGCGCCTGAAAGCCGGCGACCAGCTGGAGTACGCCGTGGAGGTGTGGGACAACGACGGCCTGCACGGCCCCAAAAGCGCCCGTACCCGCCCCATTACCTACCGCTTGCCCTCCCGGGCCGAAATGCGCGAGCAGCTGAACGCCAGCGCTTCGGCCATGCAAAACAAAATGACCAGCGCGCAAGAGCAGAGCAAAAAGCTGCAGCGCGAGTTGGCCAAAGCCGAGCAAAAGCTGAAAACCAAGCGCGAGCTGAGCTACTCCGACCGCAAGGAGATGCAACAGATGCTGCAGCAAAAGCAGCAGATGGATCAGCAGCTCTCGGAGATGAAGCAGCTATTTGAGCAGCTGCAACAAAAGCAGGAGCAAATGGACCCGCGCAGCCAGCAGCTTGCCGAAAAAGCGCAGGAGCTGCAAAAGCTGATGGACTCGATGATGGACGAGCAGACCAAGAAGCTGTACGAGGAGCTGCAAAAGCTGCTGCAACAGCAAAAGGCGCCCGAAAGCGAGATTCAGAAGCTGCTCGAGAAAATTGAGAACAAAGAAGAAACGCTGCAGAAAGAGTTGGAGCGCGCCATGGACTTGTTCAAGCAATTGCAGCTTGAGCAGAAGATGGAAAGCACCACCGAGCAGCTGGAAAAGCTAGCCGAGCAGGAGCAGAAGCTGGCCGAGCAAACCCAAAAAGCCGCCGACAAGCCCGCCGACCAGCGCAAGCAGGAAAACGAGCAGCTAAAGCAACAGCAGCAGGAAGCGCAAAAGGCGTTCGAGGAGGTAAAGAAAGAGCTGCAGGAATTGCAGAAGATGGATCAGCAGCTCGACAACCAGAACAACCTCGACCCCATGCAGCAGCAGCAGCAGGAAACCGAGCAGCAAATGCAGGACAGCCAGGAGCAGCTGCAGAAAAACCAAAACCAGAAAGCCAGCCAGAGTCAGCAACAGGCCGCTCAAAACATGAAGGAAATGGCGCAGAAGATGCGCCAGCAGATGGAGGAAGAAGAGTCGGATGAGCAGCAAGAGAACATCGACCACTTGCGCGACATCCTCGAAAACCTACTGAAGCTTTCGTTCGACCAGGAAAACCTGATGAAGCAGTTTCGGCAGGTCGATCAGTCGGACCCGCGGTTTGTGCAGCTCAGCCAAAACCAGCGCAAGCTTCGCGACGATGCCGTGGTGGTGCAAGACTCCTTGTATGCCCTGGCCAAGCGCGTGTTCCAGATCCAGAGTTTCGTGACGCGCGAGGTGACGGAGATGAACGGCCAGATGGACCAGGCCATGGAGCAGCTGCGCCAGCGCAACCTAGGCCGCGCCACCAACTCGCAGCAGCTGGCCATGACCTCGATGAACAACTTGGCCCTGATGCTGAACGATGCCCTGAAGCAAATGCAGGAGCAGCAACGCCAAGCGCAGCAAAACCAATCGGGCAGCGGCAGCCGCGGCAAAAAAAAGAAAAGCGGCCAGCAGAACCCTGGCGCCGGCCAAATGGGCAAGTTGCAGCAGCAGCTCAACCAGCAAATTCAGCAGTTGCAGCAAAGCGGCAAAAGCGGGCGGCAGCTTTCGGAAGAGCTAGCCAAGATGGCTGCCCAGCAGCAGATGCTGCGGGAGGCACTGCAGCAACTCGAGAAAATGCAGCAGCAAGCCAAAGACGGCAAAAACGGCCAGAAAAAAGGCTCCGACGGCCAGGGGGGCCTAGGGGATTTGAAGAAGATGATGGAACAAACCGAGGAAGACCTCGTAAATAAACGGTTGACGGAGCAAACCGTTATGCGCCAGCGTCAGATCCTGAGCCGCCTCTTGGAAGCCGAGAAATCGGCCCGGGAGCGGGACCTCGACAACAAGCGCGAAGCCGAAACAGCACGCACGGTGCCGCCCGGTTTTCCGCCGGCTTTCGAGAAATATCGTCGGGAACGTAACCGTCAGACGGAGTTGCTACGTACGGTACCGCCGGCCCTCACGCCGTATTATCAGCGGGAGGTGAGCGAGTATTTTCAGAAAATGAAATAGCGCTGCCTATTTTTACGCCCGTTGCCCCCTTTCTCCACACCATGAAGCAGGTTAAAATCCAGATTCCTTCCCTCGTCGAGAACATCCGCGTGGTGGAAAGTTTCATCGACAACTCGAAGGAAACGTTTCACATTGAGGACGACATTTACGGCAACATCATGGTGGCCGTAACGGAGGCCGTGAACAACGCCATTCGCCACGGCAACAAGTTCGATAAGGACAAAAACGTGTTGCTGTGCCTTTCCGTGGACGAAGGCCAGGTTAAGTTCGAAATCGAAGACCAAGGACCGGGCTTCGATTACAACAACCTGCTCGACCCCACCGCCCCCGAAAACCTCGAGAATCCCGGCGGGCGCGGTATCTTCCTGATCCGCCACCTGGCCGATGAGGTAGAGTTTACCAAGGACGGCCGCAAAGTAGAACTTACGTTCTTCTTGCCCCCGACGTCGGGCAACGGCCACGCCACTGCCTAAAACCGTGTCATCATCCTTTTTCGGCTCCGCCATGCAAGACGATGCCCAGCTCCCGCCGGCCCACGACGAGGCCTACGACCCGTTGCACGACGCGCCGGGTATCGAGTTTGTGGTGGAGGATGTAGACTTTGAGCTGACCGACGCCACCGAACTCACCGAGTGGGTGGAGCGCGTAGCAGCCGTGCACGAGCACAAAATCGTGCAGCTTACTTACATTTTCTGCTCCGACGAGTACTTGCACCGCGTGAACGTGGAGTACCTCGACCACGACACGTACACCGACGTTATCACCTTCGACAACGCCGACGACGCCGACATCATCGAGGGCGACGTGTTCATTTCGGTGGAGCGGGTGCGCGAAAACGCCCAAAGCCACAACGTGAGCTTCCGCGACGAGCTGCACCGCGTAATGATACACGGCGTGCTGCACCTGCTGGGCTACAAAGACAAAGACCTGCTGAGCCAGACGGCCATGCGCAAGAAAGAAGACGACTGCTTGTCGCTGCGCACCTTCTAACTCATACCAGCTGCTACTTCAAAACGCCCACTTCACCGTGGGCGTTTTTTGTTTTTATAGGGTCATTGACTGAGAAACAACCTCAACCACCTAGGGTTAGGAACTATCCGGCCTTGCGCGTACTCTTGTAGCTATTCGGCACCTAGGCAGCCCTGGGCCCGGCGCTTTTTGCTATGTCCGTTTCCCCGTCTTCGTTGCCCGTTATTCAGGGCGAGGTGCTCGATTTTTACTTAAGCCAGGGCTATTACCGGATGCACCAGGACTTGTTTACCTGCCGGTTTTTGCCCCTCGACGAAAGCCTGTACACGGTGCATTGGCTGCGCCTCGACCTAGGCCGCGTATCGTTTGGCAGCGAGCAGCGCCGCCTGTTGCGCCAGAACAAGCGGTTTACGGCCGTAGTGCGTCCGTTTCGGCTTACTGCCGAGTACGAGGAGTTGTACGCCCGCTACCGCAGCTCCATCACCTTCGATGCGCCCGAAACGGTAGAGGCCTTCTTGCTGGCCGGCGCGCAGCACAACGTATTTACCACCCACGTCATCGAGCTGCGCGACGGGGAACAGCTGATAGCCGCCGGCATTTTCGACAGCGGCGAGCAGAGCCTGGCGGGCATCATGAACTTCTACGACCCAGCCTACCGCAAGCACAGCCTGGGCAAGCACCTGATGCTGCTCAAAATCATCTATGCCTTGCAGGAGGACAAGGCCTACTACTACCCGGGCTACGTGGTACACAACTACCCCAAGTTCGATTACAAGCTGTACCCGTGCCCAGCCGCTACCGAGGTGTACGATTGCGCCACCGGCTACTGGCTGCCTTTCTCCTGGGATGTTGTAGCGGCGCAATCGGCTGAATTGCTGAAGAATTGGCCGCCTAAGTTCAGCGAAGAAGGGGAGGCGGAGTAAGGTTTTTCAGCACCCTAGGTCGGTAAGCCTGCGCGCGCTACAGCAGCCTTATTGGGCTCATAACCAGCTTATCATCTAGGAAAGCGGCGGAGTGCGTATCTTTGCGCACGTTCTGAGCGGGTTAGACCACAAGTCACTTGATATACGAAAACCGTTTCTGCCGAGCGTAGAAGCGGTTTTGTGTTTTGGCACAAAACGCGGGCTAACGCTGTTCATACCCTCCGAAACAACCCTCCAGCTATGCTGACTCAGGAATACGATGTGATTGTGGTAGGCGCCGGCCACGCCGGTTGCGAAGCAGCGGCGGCCGCGGCCAACCTCGGCTCGAAGGTGCTGCTCATCACGATGAACATGAACACCATCGCGCAGATGTCGTGCAACCCGGCCATGGGCGGGGTGGCCAAAGGCCAGATTGTGCGCGAGGTGGACGCCCTGGGTGGCCAGAGCGGCATTATCACCGACAAAACCATGATTCAGTTTCGGATGCTGAACCGCTCGAAGGGCCCCGCCATGTGGAGCCCCCGCGCGCAAAGCGACCGGATGCGTTTTGCCGAAGAGTGGCGCCTGACGCTGGAAGGTATTTCGAACGTTGATTTCTGGCAGGAAGCCGTAACCGGCCTGTTGGTTGAAGGCGACGTGTGCGTGGGCGTGCGCACGCAACTCGGCATCGAGTTCCGTTCGAAAACGGTGGTGCTCACCAACGGCACCTTCCTGAACGGCCTCATTCACATCGGCGAGAAGCAATTTGGCGGGGGCCGCGCCGCTGAGAGCAAGAGCACCGGCATTACGGAGCAGCTGCGCGACCTGGGGTTTGAAACCGGCCGCATGAAGACGGGCACGCCGCCCCGCGTGGATGGCCGCACGCTCGACTACGCACGCATGGAAGAGCAACCCGGCGACGAAGAGCCGAGCAAGTTCTCGTACCTCGATACGCCGCGCCTCGCCAAGCAGCGCCCCTGCTACATCACGTACACCAACGAAAAGGTGCACGACATTCTGCGCACTGGCTTCGAGAAGTCGCCCATGTTCCAGGGCCGCATCAAGGGCCTAGGCCCGCGCTATTGCCCGTCGGTGGAGGACAAGATCAATCGCTTTGCCGACAAGGACCGCCACCAGATTTTTGTGGAGCCCGAAGGATGGAGCACCGTGGAGGTGTACGTGAACGGCTTTAGCAGCAGCCTGCCCGAAGACGTGCAGTACAACGCGCTGCGCCAGATTGCCGGCTTCGAAAACGCCAAGATGTTCCGGCCCGGTTACGCCATCGAGTACGACTTCTTCCCGCCCACGCAGCTGCACCTTACCTTGGAAACCAAGCCGGTGCGCAACCTGTACTTCGCGGGCCAGATCAACGGCACCACGGGTTACGAGGAAGCCGCTTGCCAAGGCCTGATGGCCGGCATCAACGCCCATTTGCGCGTGCGCGAGCAGGAGCCGTTTGTGCTGCGCCGCTCCGAGGCCTACATCGGCGTGCTCATCGACGACTTGGTAAACAAAGGCACCGACGAGCCCTACCGCATGTTTACCTCGCGCGCCGAGCACCGCATTTTGCTGCGCCAGGACAACGCCGACCTGCGCCTTACGCCCTTGGCCCACAAGTTGGGCTTGGCTTCGGATGAGCGCCTGCAGCGCGTGGAGCAAAAGCGCCAGCAAACCGCCGACGTGCTGGAGTACCTCAACAAAAAAGCCGTGGAGCCGGGCGAAATCAACGGGCTGCTGGTGGAGCTGGGTTCGGCCCCGATCAGCGAGAAAACCCGTGCCGTAAATCTGCTGCGTCGCCCGCAAATCGAACTTTCCGATTTGCAGCGCGCCCTGCCCGAGCTGAGCCAGTACCTAGGTACCTACGGCGCGGAGGCACTGGAGCAGGCCAGCATCCACGTGAAGTACGAGACCTACATCGAGAAGGAAAACCAGCAAGCCAAGCGCATGGGCGAGCTGGAGGACGTGCGCATTGTAGGCCGCCTGGATTACAAGCAAATGCCGGCGCTGTCGCACGAAGCGCGCGAGAAGCTGCTGCGTATTCAGCCCGAAACCATTGGGCAAGCTTCGCGCATCAGCGGCATTTCGCCGGCCGATATTTCGGTGCTGATGGTTTACCTGGGCAAGTAATTCTGGGCTAAGAAGTTCTCAGTTAAGCACGCTACCGGCACGCGCCCGATTGGCCCCGTGCGCCGGCGCATTCCGCAAAAGCGTATTTTTGCAGCATTCCAGCAGCCGGCGTCAAAACCGGCTGTTTTGTTTGTGTCTGAATCCTAGTTTGGTGTCGTACGAACGCGTAGAACAGTGCCCGGTATGCGGGCAAAACGACTTTCGGCCGCGGATGACGGTGGAGGATTACTCCGTCAGCCACGAGCAGTTTGCCATTGTGCAATGCACCAACTGCACGTTGCTGCTCACCAACCCGCGGCCCGACGCGGCCAGCATTGGCCGCTACTACGAAAGCAACGACTACGTTTCGCACTCCGACACGCGCCAGGGGCTCATCAACCAGATTTACCAAGTGGCGCGCTCGTTTACGCTGCGCCGCAAGGTGGCCCTCATCAACCGCTTCGTTGCCAAGCCGGGCCGCGTGCTTGATTACGGCTGCGGCACGGGGTATTTTCTGGCGGCTTGCCAGAAGGCTGGCTGGCAGATTGCCGGCGTCGAGCCCAACGCTACAGCCCGGCAGCTAGCCGAGCAGCACACTGGCCAGCCCATCGGCGCCGGCAACCTAGGGCAGTTCGAGTCGGGCTCGTTTGATGTGATTACGCTTTGGCACGTGCTCGAACACGTGCACGAGCTGAACGGTACGCTGGCCGAACTGACGCGCCTACTCAAGCCTAATGGCGTGCTGATTGTGGCCGTGCCCAACGCCGCCAGCCCCGATGCGCAGTACTACCGCGAGCAGTGGGCCGCCTACGATGTGCCCCGGCATTTGTACCACTTTACCGACAAAACCATCGGCTTGCTGTTCGGCAAGCACCAGTTGCGCCTGCGCCAAACCCTGCCGCTGCCGCTCGATGCCTACTACGTGAGCATGCTGAGCGAAAAGTACCGCGCCGAGCGCAACGGCGGTTTGTTAGCCGCCGTGAAATCGGGGTACAAATCGAACACCCAAGCCAAGCAAAAAGGCGGACAATACTCCAGCCTGATTTTCGTGGCGGGCAAATCGCCCAGCGCGTAGGCTTTTCCGGTGCTGTAGGGTAGGAGGGGCTAAGCTGGCAGGGCTGTGGTTTTGCTGCGCCCACCTAGGCCATACTCTTGCGGGCGCAGGCACTTCCTAAGCGCCCCGCATCCCTTTTGTATTTTCGCCCGCAAGGCCGCGCCTGTGCGTACAAGCGCTGCCGGCAGCAAGTACTTAGCCTAGGTGGTATGCGTTAGCTTCGGCAAGGGCAACTCCGCCGCGGTCACGTGGCGTGCTGGTGTGCCTTTTACTTCTCGATTCTGCATGTTCGTACGCCCTTATTTGCTGTTGTTGCTGCCCGTGGGGTTTTGGGTGGCGGGTTGCGCGGCCATTAGCCAGCCCGAAGGCGGCGCCCGCGACACCGTTGCGCCCAAATTTGTGAGCAGTTCGCCCAAAAACGGCGCTACCAATGTGTCGCAGCAAAGCATTCGGCTGGAGTTTTCGGAGCCCGTGCAGCTGAAGGACCTCAGCAAAAACCTCATCATCACGCCCAGCCTCGCCGAGGGCAACGAGTACAAAGTGCGCGAGGAGCGCAATGCCATCGAACTGCGTTTCGAGAAGCCCCTCGACGAAAACACCACGTATGTGTTCAACTTCGGGGAGGCGGTAACCGATATCACCGAGAACAACAAAGCCGCCAACGTGGTGCTGGCATTTAGCACTGGCGCCGCCCTCGACTCGGGCTCGGTAAGCGGCACGGTGGTGCAGCTGCTCACGGGCCAGCCCGAGGCCGATGCCGTGGTGGCCTTGTACCCCGCCCGCGACACGGCCGACATACGCCGAGCGCGGCCCTACTACCTAGGGCGCACCGATAAAAGCGGGGCGTTTCGGCTGAACAACCTGCGCGCCGACAATTACCGCCTCTACGCCCTGGTTGACAAAAACCAGAACACCCGCTACGAGGAGCCCGAGCGCATTGCTTATTTGCCCCAGCCCGTGCAGGTGCAGCCCCGCGCCGATTCGTTGCGGTTGTTTACGGTGCGGCCCGATGCCCGCCGGCCGCTCATCCAGTCGCAGCAACCCAGCGCGGCGCAGTTCCGCATTGGTTACAACGAAGGCCTGCGCCAACTTACCTTGGCGGCCCTAGGTCAGCCGCCCAAACCGGAGCAAAACCAGTTGGTGGCACTGGCCGAAAAAGGGCGCACGGCCGTGGTGTACCGCGCCGCCGCTATGCCCGCCGGCCGCTACCTTGTGTCGGCAACCGATAGCGCCGGCAACGTGGGCCTCGATACGGTGAACGTGCGCTTTGCCGGCGAAACGCTGCCACCGCGCAAGGGCCCGCAGTACCAATTGGCCAACAACCAGCGCGAAACCCCGGCTACCGGCCAGCTGCGCCTGCAGTTCAACGAGCCGCTGCGTTTGGTCACCAACAAGCCTTTTGCCACGCTGGTAGAAGACTCTACCACGCGCCGCCCGTTGCGCGCCCCCGCCGATGGCCAGCTCAGCCCCGACCGCACCCAGCTCATCATTAACCTCAACACGCGCGCCCGCCGCGCCATCAGCATTGTGCCCGATAGCACCGCCATTACCGGCGTTACGGGGCAGTCGTTGGGGCTGCGGCCGGTGCGGTTGCGCATAACCGAGCAAGCCACCACCGGCAGCTTATCGGGCACGGTACAAACCGCGGCCAAGCGTTTCGAGCTGCAACTGCTCGACGACAAATACCAACTGGTGGCCTCGTTGCAAAACCCGCGCACGTTCCGCTTCGACAACCTGGCGCCCGGCAGCTACCGCCTGCGCGTGCTGGTTGATGCCAACAACGATGGCCGCTGGCAAGGCGGCGACCCGGGCCTGCGCCGCCCGGCCGAGCCCGTCTGGATTTACCAGCAACCGCTAACGGTGCGCGCCAACTGGGAGGTCGAAGACATCCGTTTCGGCTTCTAGCCCGCTTACCCAATTCGCTAGCCCCGGCGCCCTAGGTGCCGGGGCTTTTTTGTGCGCCGGCACCTAGGGCTTGGCGGCCCATCCATATTCGCGGAAGTAACTATACTCTGATTTTCAGCAGCATTGTTTTGGGCTGATATTCAGTTATCCACGAATCCACAGGGCATTGTGGACTACTCGGGCCGGTTTCGCGCGCCTAGGGCAACCTCCGGGGATAAGCCGTGGAAAACGACTGTATAACCAGTGGACACCGGTGGAGAACTTTCGGAAAAGTTTTTTTGGCTTTTCGCACCCCGTACCACTCCCAAACCGGTGTGAATAGCGGTGGACAACTTCCCCACGGTTTTGGCGCTATCCACTATGCACACACATGTGAATTCACAGGGCTGTGCACAATTCTGTGGATTGTCGAAAAGCCTGTTAAGTAACTGAGGAACAAGCACCTAATTTTAACATGCCCTGTGGATAGGCAGTGTATAAATGAGTTCTTGTGCACATGTTATCAAGCCGTGTGCATAAGCCCCATTCTTATCCACTTATGCACCGCCCTAACAACTGAAGACAAAAAAGATTTTTAAAATTTTATTTAGTGAAAAGTTATTAGGCGAGTGGATAAGTCGGGCCGGAAGAAAAAAGACCGAACAAACCGCCGGCTCCGGGAAAGCAGCGCTACCGCTGGTGCGGAGAAAGCATTGCCGCGAAAAGAGCAGCGGCCTAGGTCGGAAAAAGGCACCGCGCCAAAAGCAGGTGCCGGCCGCCGCGTTACCCAGGCTCGGCAAATCATTTGGGTAGCTGAGTTGCGTATAAAGCCACTCATCGCTTCCGCGCTGCCTTATGCCGTTCGATTACACCCTCGATTTTCACCACGTCGATTTCCGGAAACACCCCGAGCTCTACCGGGTGGGCAAGGGCGAGCAAGGTGTTTTGCTTGTGGAGCCCTATAAGAGCGAGATCTTGCCCTTCTGGCGCTTTCGTACGCCCGAGGTAGCCCGCGAGTCGTCGGAAGAGATTTACGGCCTGTTTCTGGCTTATTTGGCCAAGGAGGATTTTGTGGGGGCCGATATGGCCCGTAAGTTTTTGCAAATGGGCTTCACCAGGGCCCGTCGCTACGCCAACCACCGCGGCGGCAAAAAGTACGACGGCCCCGTGCCCGACGACAAAAAGGGCCAAAGCGGCGCCCACGGCCGCGCCGAGCTGCCGCGTAGCCCCGAAGACCCCGTAAAAGCCGAGGCGGCGGCCATCTTTAAAGCCAAGTGGGACGAAGCCAAGCAACACCCCGACTACTTGCGCCAGAAAGCCGAGTTCGAAGCGCGCTACGGGAAATGAGTTGCCTGTTGTCAGTTGTCAGTTGTGGGTGACCAAGCGCCTTTAGTCAGATTGCATGAATGGCGGCCTGCGGACAGACAACCGACAACTCTCAACTGACAACTGACAACTGACGACCGACAACTGAAACCAACACCTACCTTTACCTCACTACCAACCCTACAAACCTCCCTCCGCGATATGAATACGACCCAACCCCGCAGCACCGAGGAAAACGAAATCGTGTTGGGCCAAGGCATGGGCCCGCTGAAGTTTGGTGCCAGCATGGACGAAGTGCGCGCCCTGATGGGTGAGCCCGAAGAAATTGAAGAGGCGGAAGAAGACGACGAGTTCGAGCACCAGGCCTGGAACTACCTCGAGGAAGGCTACTCGCTCTACTTCGACCGCGAAGACGACTACCGCCTCTCCTGCATCGAAACCGACCACCCCGGCATGCGCCTCTACGGCGAGCCAATTCATGGCAAGTCGCTCGAGCACGTGCAGGAGCTCATGCGCCGCCACGGCCACGGCGCCGGCGAAATGGAAAAGGTGGACACCGGCGAGGTGCGCCTTTCCTACGAGAAGGAGATGATAGACCTTTACTTTGACGAGGACGAGCTACAGTTCGTGAACTTCGGCGTGTTCATCAACGACGACTTGGAGGTGCAGTGGCCCGCCTAGGTGCTACTTATCCACAAAAACAGCGTTTTTCGGTGTTGATAAGTTGATAAGTATTTGAAAACAAAAGATCAACGCCCCAAAACCAACGATTTGTTAGCAAGGCTCGTATAAGGCTGCTTCGGCGCCTGGTACCGGCCAAATAAAAAAGCCGCCCCGTTGCTGGGGCGGCTTTTTTGTGCCTTTCGAAGAATAGGGTTGCGTTTACAGCAGCGCCCGGAACAGCAAGAACAGTACGCCCGAAAGGGCCATGGTTACGGGCAGCGTAAGTACCCAGGCCAGCGCAATGTTGCGCACCATGCCGGGGTTGAGGTTGCGAATGCCGCGGTTGGCTACCATGGAGCCGGCAATAGCTGACGACAGCACGTGCGTGGTAGAAGAGGGTAGGCCCGAAGCCGTGCTCAGGCCAATCATGGTGGCGGCAATGAGCTCCGAGGAGGCGCCTTGCGCGTAGGTGAGGTGCTCTTTGCCGATACGCTCGCCAATGGTTACCACAATGCGCTTCCAGCCAATCATGGTGCCGATACCCAGGGACAGCGACACGATCAGCACCACCCATTTCGGGGCGTAGTCGGTAAAGCTGCGCATGTCCTTGATGCCTTCTTCGTAGGCTTTGCGGTCGGCGGGGCTAAGGCTTACCCGGTCGCTATCCATCAGCTTTTTGGCCCGGTTGTACGTCAGCAGAATAGCCTTGCGGATCTGGAAACGGTCGGTTTCGGGCAGCTGCTTCACGTCGGTTTTGCCGGCAAAAATGCGGTCGAGGTTACCCGTTTGCTGGTTGATGTCGGCCAGTGCTTTCTGCTCGTCGGGAGCCAGCTCGGCGGGGTTGATCTTGCGCATCACCTGCTCCACACGCACCAGCGAATCACGCATGTCGAGCGGGTTCTTCGACTCGTCCAAAGCGAACTTGATGGGCACAATGCCAATCAGGATCAGCATAATCAGGCCCACGCCCTTCTGGCCGTCGTTGGAGCCGTGGAAGAAGCTCACCAGGGTGCAGGTGGCAATCAGGATCAGGCGAATCCAGAGGGGTGGCGGCTTGCGCTTGTGCGGCTCCTTGAAGATAGCCTTCGACTTGACAAACCGCTTCAGGATAAACATTACCAGAATGGTAAGCGTGAAGCCAAACAGCGGACCAATCAGCAGCGCAATACCCGTTTCGGTGGCCTTGCCCCAGTTTACGGCCGCTCCGCTCGAGTCGGGCAGCAGCGAGTAGGCAATGCCAACGCCCAGGATGGAGCCAATAAGCGCGTGCGACGACGAGGCCGGAATGCCGTAGTACCAGGTACCCACGTTCCAGATAATGGCCGCCAGGATAAGCGCGCCTACCATGGCTATGCCGTGATAAATGTTCTGATCGACCAAACTCTCGACGGGCAGCAAATACACAATGCCCATGGCCACGGTGATGCCGCCGCCAAACACGCCGATGAAGTTCCAGAAAGCCGACCAGACTACGGCTATCCAGGGCCGCAGCGTATTGGTGTAAATTACGGTTGCTACTGCGTTAGCAGTGTCGTGAAAGCCGTTGACGAATTCGAACGCGCAAGCGGCTATCAGACACACCAGCAGCAGCAGGAGCACTTGGGGCTCTAAGCCAAGCATATTGGTGAGGGTTAGTGAGCAAAAAAGTTTGGCCGCCCAAAAGTACGGGCCACCTAAAAGGGCACAAGATTATGAAATTGTTATTCGATACGCCCACACCGCGGTGTGCAGAATAGGCCTTGTACCATTGCTTCTACAAAAAGTTTAGTCGACAGGCTTTTATCGGAAGCCGTACTTTTGCCCCTATGAGCAACCCGACGCAGAAACCAACCCTCGAAAATACCCAGCTGAAAGATATTGTAGCCCACGCCAAGGAATACGGCTTCGTGTTCCCGTCGTCGGAAATCTACGACGGCCTCGCGGCCGTGTACGATTACGGCCCCAACGGCGTGGAGCTCAAGAACAACCTGAAGCGCCTGTGGTGGGAAGCCATGACGCAGCTCAACCCCAACGTGGTGGGCATTGATGCGGCCATCTTCATGCACCCGCTTACGTGGCACGCTTCGGGCCACGTGGCTGGTTTCAACGATCCGCTCATCGACAACCTCGACAGCAAGAAGCGCTACCGCGCCGACGTGCTGGTGGAGGAAAAGGCCGCTCAGTACGAAAACAACGGCGAAGCAGAGCGCGCGCAAGCGTTGCTGCAGCACCTGGGCCGCCTGCTCACCGACAACGACCTAGGGGGCGTAAAGCAGCTCATCATCGACGAGAAGATTACCTGCCCCGTTTCGGGTACCGGCAACTGGACGGATGTGCGCCAGTTTAACCTGATGTTCTCGACGCAGGGCTCGGCCGTGGAAAGCGACGCCGCCCAGATTTACCTGCGCCCCGAAACCGCCCAGGGCATTTTCGTGAACTTCCTGAACGTGCAGAAGTCGGCCCGCATGAAGGTGCCCTTCGGCATTGCGCAAATCGGCAAGGCCTTCCGCAACGAGATTGTGGCCCGCCAGTTCATCTTCCGGATGCGTGAGTTCGAGCAAATGGAAATGCAGTTTTTTGTGCGCCCCGGCACCGAGATGGAGTGGTACCAGCAGTGGAAGGAAACCCGCCGCCGTTGGCACGAGGCCCTAGGTCTGCCCGCTGCTAAGCTGCGCTTCCACGACCACGAGAAGCTGGCCCACTACGCCAACGCCGCCGTTGATATCGAGTTTGAATTCCCCTTCGGCTTCAAAGAAATCGAGGGCATTCACTCGCGCACCGACTTCGACCTGACCCAGCACCAGGAGCTGTCGAAGAAAAAGCAGCAGTACTTCGATGCCGACGTGAACCCCGAAACCGGCAAGCCCTACGGCAATTACGTGCCCTACGTGGTAGAAACCTCGGTGGGCGCCGACCGCCTGTTCCTGGCTACGCTTTGCAACGCCTACACCGAGGAAACCCTGACCGAGGGCGAAGGCGAAGCCCAGCAAACCAAGCAACGCACTTACCTGAAGCTGCACCCCGCGGTGGCGCCCATTAAGGCGGCCATCTTCCCGCTGGTGCGCAAGGATGGTTTGCCCGAAAAAGCCCAGCAGATTTTTGACGAATTGCGCCACGACTTCCGCATCATCATGGAAGAACGCGACGCCATCGGCAAGCGTTACACCCGCCAAGACCTCATCGGCACGCCGTTTTGCATTGCCGTCGACCACCAGACTCTGGAAGACGAAACCGTGACCGTGCGCCACCGCGACTCGCGTGAGCAAACGCGCATGCCCATTGCCGAGCTGCGTCAGTACATCGGCCAGGCCGTAAGCTTCCGCCGCATTTTCGAGCAGCTCTAAGCCCTAGGTGCTGATAGGTGCTGAACAAAGCAAGAGGCCCCGGACAAGCGTCCGGGGCCTCTTTGTATGTTGGTGGTACGGGATACCTAGGGCCGCGGCCTACATGCCACGCGAAGCCACGTAGCTAAACCGAACCTGCTCGGGCCGAAATGTGCTGCCGATGGGGCCGGCGCCAATGCTGTAGCAATACTGGCCCTCCTGGGCGGGCGAGGCCATAAACAGCGGCTGCGCCGGGCGGCGCAACCGGGGCCCTAGGTGCACCTCGGTTAGCCACTGCTCGTAGGAGAGCGAGGCCTGATGGCTGCGCTGCAGGTTAAGCAACAACCTGCCAACGTGCTGGGCCAACATATGCTCGAGGGCACCGTGGTAAGCCCCGCCAAAGGATAACTGACGAAAGGTTGCGGAAGCGGTAAGCGAAAACGTATCGGATACGGCACCGTGGTTAGGCGCTGCGTCCGGAGTAATAAACCATGTCATTGCGTGCATACGGGCCGCCAAGCAAGGGTGGGTTGCGTTGACTGGCAGAAAACTAAGCACTTATACGCGCTTAGCAACCTAGTGAGTTACAAATACTTGCAGTATTGCTGCTTTTTCAGTGCTAGGTGCAATTGCCCCCGAAAAAATAGCCCCACCAGCATTGCGTACCTTTGCCCCAATTTTCCTGCCGTAGCCGATGTGGAGTAAGCTTGCCCTGCTGATTATCAAGAACCGCCGCCTGCTGGTTGGGCTGCTGGCCGTGGTTACCGTGTTCATGGCCTGGAAGGCCAAGGACGTGGAAATGACCTACGACTTTGCCCAGGTTGTCTCGCCCGACGACCCGGACATGGTGTATTTCCAGGAGTTCAAGAAAACCTTCGGCGAAGACGGCAACGTGCTGGTGCTCGGCATGCAGGACAGCTCGGTGTACAAGCTGGGCAACTTCAACGAGCTGCGCATGCTTACCGATACCCTGGGCAAGGTGGAGGGCGTGAACGGCGTGCTTTCGGTAACCAAGCTAATCCAACTTACCAAGGACACGGCGGGCCAGCGCTTTGCCGCCGCGCCCATCTTCCGCACGTTTCCGCAAACCCAGAAGGAGCTCGACTCGCTGATGCAGATCGTGAACCGGCAGGAGTTTTACAAAGGGCAGCTCATCAGCCCCAGCACCGGAGCCACGCTCATGGCCCTTACCATGGACCCCAAGTACCTGAACTCCTCGCGGCGGCAAGCCGTGATGCAGGACATTCTGGCCCATGCTGAGCGCTTCACGCAAAAAACCGGCATTAAGCTGCACTACGCTGGCCTGCCCTACGTGCGCTCCACCATGACGAGCAAAGTAGCCAGCGAAATGAAGTTTTTCCTCATTTTGGCGGCCCTGGTTACCAGCGCCACGCTGCTAGTGTTTTTCCGCACGTGGTCGGCGGTGGTGTTTCCGCTACTGATTGTGGGCGTGGCCGTTATTTGGTGCGTGGGCACCATTGTGCTGCTGGGTTACAAGATTACCCTGCTCACCGGCCTGATCCCGAGCATCCTCATCGTTATCGGCATCCCCAACTGCACGTACCTGCTCTCGCGCTACCACTACGACTACCGCATCTCGGGCAACCAGGTGCTGGCCATGGTGCGCGTAGTGCGCAAAATTGGCTTGGTAACGTTGATGAATAACACGGCCACGGCTACGGGCTTTTTCGTGTTCTGCTTCACCAACATTGCCATTCTGTACCAGTTTGGCTGGGTGGCTACCATCAGCATTTTTGCGGCGTTCTTTATCTCGATCATCCTCATCCCGATCGTATTTACCTACCTGCCGCCGCCCACGCCCAAGCAGCTGGAGCACCTCGATGCCAAGCCGCTAACCAAGCTGCTCGAGTTTTTCGACTACTTGGTGCTGGAGCGCCGCGGCCTGGTGTACGGCACCGCCATTGTGCTGTGCGCCCTAGGTGCTTTGGGGGCCAGCCGGCTGCAGTCGGTGGCGTACATGGTCGACGATCTGCCCAAAAACTCGTCCGTCAACGCCGACCTCAAATTCTTCGAGCAGCACTTCAACGGCATTATGCCGCTTGAAATCGTGGTGGATACGGGCAAGAAGCGCGGCATTCTAAAGCTGAAAAACCTCGAGCGCATCGACCGGCTCGAGAACTACCTGCGCACGCAGCCGGTGCTTACCTCGCCCATCAGCATTGTTACGTTCCTGAAGGCCTCTACGCAGGCTTTCTACAACGGCGACCCGGCTTATTACCGCCTGCCCGATAACTCCGAGCGCAACTTTATTCTGAGCTACCTGGCTCGCTCGCAGGGCAAAGAGGGCTCGGGCATGGACAACAAGCTGCTGCGCTCCTTTGCCGACTCGACGGGCCAGAAAGCGCGCATCTCGCTTAAGATTGCCGACATCGGCTCGCGCAACCTCGATACCCTGTTGCTCAACAAGATTCAGCCCAAAATCCGCGAAATCTTCAACGGCACGGGCATGGAGGTGAAGCTCACCGGCACCACCATCCTGTTCACCAAAGGCAATGAGTACATCATTGGTACGCTGCGCAACAGCCTCATTCACGCGTTTGGGTTGGTGGGCCTGATCGTGCTGGTGCTGTTCCGCTCCATTCGCTCGGTGTTCTTTACGTTGCTGCCCAACTTCGTTACGCTGCTGCTCACGGCCGGCCTGATGGGCTACTTCGGCATTGCCCTGAAGCCCGCTACGGCCCTGATCTTCTGCATTGCCCTAGGTATCGACGGCGACAACTCCATTCACCTGTTGGCCAAGTTCCGGCAGGAGATGGCCACCAACGGGCGCCGCGTGCGGGCTGCTATCAGCACCACGCTTTCGGAGGCCGGCACCAGCATGATTTACACCAGCATCGTGCTCTTCGTTGGCTTCAGCATTTTCGCTTTCTCAGAGTTTGGCGGCACCAAAGCCCTAGGTCTGCTGATGTCGGCCTCGCTGCTGATTACCAACTTCTCGAACCTGATTTTGCTGCCCGCGCTGCTGGTAACCTTCGAGCACGGCAAGGACGAAACCATCGACCGCGCCCTCATTCAGCACTACGACGACCAGTACCACGAGGAGGACGACGACCTGGAACTAAACCTCGATAAGATGACCGTGCAGCCGCGTTTGCCGCAAGGCTCGCAACCCGACCGCGGTGCCAACGTCTAGGCGTGTAGCTTGTTGCTACTGAGCCTTTTTGCCCTCTCCTTTGTTTGCTTTCGATAACCGACTTTCCTAGCCAAATCCAGCGCTAAAAACCAGTGCCACGGGCTGCCTTCAAGCGGAGGGCAGCCCTAGTGCCGAGGCCGTCTGACCGATGAAATACCCCGAATACAAACAGCCCTTCAACTACGCCCAAGTAGGCGCCGACATCCTGCGTTGGTGGCAGGAAAACGGCATTTTCGAGAAGAGCGTGAGCACCCGCGAAGGGCGCCCCAGCTTCGTGTTCTACGAGGGCCCGCCCTCGGCCAACGGCGCGCCGGGCATTCACCACGTAATGGCCCGTACGGTGAAAGACATCTTCTGCCGTTACCAAACGCTCAAGGGTTTTCAGGTAAATCGCAAGGGCGGCTGGGATACCCACGGCCTGCCCATTGAACTGCAGGTAGAGAAGGAGCTGGGCATTACGAAGGAGGACATCGGGAAGAAGATTACGGTTGAGGAGTACAACCAGCGCTGCCGCGAAACGGTAATGCGCTTTAAGCACCAGTGGGACGAGCTGACGGAGAAGATGGGCTACTGGGTTGACCTCTCCGACCCGTACATCACCTTTGAGCCCGCGTACATCGAAAGCTGCTGGGCTTTGCTCAAGAAGCTCTACGACAAGGGTTTGCTCTACAAGGGCTACACCATTCAGCCATACTCCCCGGCCGCCGGTACGGGCTTGTCCTCGCACGAGTTGAACCAGCCCGGCACCTACAAGGACGTGAAGGACACGACCATCGTGGCCGAGTTCGAGGTGAAGCGCAATGAGCAATCGGAGAAGCTGTTTGCCTTGGCCGATAGCTTGCCCGTGTTCATCCTAGCTTGGACGACCACGCCCTGGACTTTGCCCGCCAACACCGGCCTAGCCGTGGGCAAAAACATCCGCTACGCCGTGGTGCGCACCTTCAACCCCTATACCCGCGAGCCTCAGGTAGTGGTGCTGGCCAAGGATTTGCTCGGCCGTCACTTCTCCGAAAAGGGCGCCGAAGCCTCGCTGGATGAGTACAAAGCCGGCGACAAAGTGCTGCCCTGGCGGCAACTGGCCGAATTCAGCGGCGCCGAACTGGTGGGCATTAGCTACCAGCGCTTGTTTGGCACGGAAGCTGGCTTCCCGGCATTCGAAGGGGAGGAGCGGGCCTTCCGCGTTATTCCCGGCGACTTTGTAACGACCGAGGACGGCACCGGTATCGTGCACATTTCGCCTACGTTTGGTGCCGACGACTTCCGGGTAGCGCAGCAAAACGACATTCCGGCTTTGCTGGTAGCCGACGACCAGGGTAAGTTCGGTCCCATTGTCGACCGCACCGGCCGCTATGTGGCCCAAATGGGCGAATTCGGCAGTCGTTGGGTGAAAAACTACGACGGCCACGACGAATCGGCCGCCGAATACCGCACACTCGATGTCGATATCAGCGTGCGCCTGAAGGAGCGCGGTCGGGCCTTTAAGGTGGAAAAGTACGAGCATACCTACCCGCACTGCTGGCGTACGGACAAGCCCGTGCTGTACTACCCCCTGGACTCGTGGTTTATCAAGACCACGGCCGTGAAGGACCGCCTCATCGAGCTCAACAAAACCATCAACTGGAAGCCCGAAAGCACCGGCACCGGCCGCTTTGGCAACTGGCTTGAAAACCTGGTCGACTGGAACCTGAGCCGCTCGCGCTACTGGGGCACGCCGCTGCCCATCTGGCGCACGCAGGATGGCTCGGAGGAAATCTGCATCGGCTCCATTGCCGAGCTGAGCGCCGAAATCGACAAAGCCGTAGCTGCACAGGTGATGACGCATAACCCCATCAAGAGCGGGGAAATGACCGATTTACACCGGCCCTACGTCGACGACATCTTCCTGGTATCGCCTTCGGGCCAGCCGATGTACCGCGAAACCGACCTCATCGACGTGTGGTTCGACAGCGGCGCCATGCCCTACGCGCAGTGGCATTACCCCTTCGAAAACCACGACACTTTTGAGCGCAACTTCCCGGCCGATTTCATTGCCGAAGGCGTCGACCAAACCCGCGGCTGGTTCTTCACGCTGCACGCCCTAGGGGTAATGCTTGAAGACTCGGTAGCTTTCAAAAACGTGATTGCCAACGGCCTGGTACTCGATAAGAACGGCAACAAGATGTCGAAGCGCCTCGGCAACGCCATCGACCCGTTCAAAACCATCGACCAATACGGACCCGACGCCACCCGTTGGTACATGATTGCCAATGCCCAGCCCTGGGACAACCTCAAGTTCGACCTCGCGGGCATTACGGAGGTGCAGCGCCGCTTCTTCGGCACGCTGTTCAACACCTACTCGTTCTACGCCCTCTACGCCAACCTCGACGAGTTTCAGACCCGCGAGTTCGACCGCGTGTCCTTAACCGAGCTGTCGGAGCTGGACCGTTGGATTCTCTCCAAACTGCAGTCGTTAATTCTCGAAGCGCGCGGCCATTTCGACAACTACGACCCCACGAAAGCGGCCCGCGCCATTCAGGATTTCGTTACCGATCAGCTCTCCAACTGGTACGTGCGCCTCTCGCGCGGCCGTTTCCGCAAAGGTGAGCTGACTGCCGATAAGCAGGCTGCCTTCGAGACCCTGCAGGAGTGCTTGGTGGTGGTAGCGCAGCTGATGTCGCCCATTGCGCCCTTCTTCGCCGAGTGGCTTTACAAGAACATGACCGACGGCATGCGCGCCGAGGCCATGGAGAAAAACACGCCCTTGCGCCACGAATCGGTGCACCTCTCGGAGCTGGTAGAGGTCGAGGAAGACCTTATTGACAAGGCATTGGAGGAGCGCATGGACTTGGCGCAGCGCATCAGTTCGCTCACGCACTCGCTGCGGAAGAAATCGGGTATTAAGGTGCGGCAACCGCTGCAGCGCATACTGGTGCCGGTGCTTACCGAAACCACGCGCGAGCAAGTAGGGCAGGTAGAGGACCTGATTTGCGCCGAGGTGAACGTGAAGCACGTGGAGTTCCTCGACGATACCAGTGGCGTGCTGGTGAAGTCGGTGAAGCCCAACTTCAAGCGCCTAGGTCAGCAGTTTGGCCCGCGCCTGAAGGCCGTAGCTGCTCGCATTCAGCAAATGACTTCGGAGGAAATTGCTGAGCTGGAAAAAGCCGGCCAATTGGCGGTAGAGGTTGATGGTCAGGCAGTAACGCTTACGCCCGAAGACGTCGAAATCCGGACCGAAGATTTGCCTGGCTGGTTGGTAGCCACCGACGGCCCGCTCACCGTAGCCCTCGACGTTACCCTAACCGACGAGCTGCGCCACGAGGGCGTGGCCCGTGAGCTGGTGAACCGCCTGCAAAACTTGCGCAAGGATTCGGGCCTGGAGGTGCAGGATAAAATCCGCGTAACCCTAGGTGCCGATCAGCCCGAGCTGGTGCAGGCAGTAGAGGCGTTTGGCGAGTACATCCGCACCGAAACGCAGGCCTTATCGCTCGACCTGGTCAGCGGTGTAGCCGATGGCGCCGTGCTCGAATTTGACGAGTACAGTGTGCCAGTGCGCCTAGAGGTCGTAAAAAGCTGAACCACAGTAGCCGGGCGGCGTGCTAAATTCGCCGCCCGGCATACCGGCGCACAAAATGCCGTCGGAGTAGTCCGAAAAGGTCAAAAATCCCGATTTTCAAGCCCGCAAGGGCAAACCCATCGGCACAAAGCTCGACAGAATCTTGTGCTAAGCTAGTCTAAGGTTGGGGTGTGGTTGTGTGCCAACTGCAGTCCAATTCGGCCCGCCGGCTAAATCCGCGAATTCATGAAATACTGGAAGTACTACCTGCTCGCGTTGCTGGTAATTGTTATCGACCAACTCTCGAAGTGGGCCGTGCACACCTACATGCAACCGGGCATGCCGGGCGAAATTCCGCTGCTGGGCGACTGGTTTAAGCTACACTACACCCTAAACCCGGGTATGGCTTTCGGGGTGGAGCTGCCGCCGCCTTACGGCAAGGTGTTGCTAACCAGCTTTCGGTTGGTAGCCGTTACGGGCATTGCGTACTACATCTACCGGCTGCGCAAAAACGGTATGCACAGTGGCCTGATCTGGTGCGTGGCCGCCATTCTGGGAGGGGCCATAGGCAACCTTATCGACTCGATTTTTTACGGGCTGATTTACGACAACGCCCCGTTTACCGCGCCCACACCGTGGTTCCACGGCCAGGTTATCGACATGCTGTACCTCGATTTGTACGAAGGCTTCTTGCCCGACTCGTGGCCTTTGGTTGGCAACATGCACGTGTCGCTCTGGCCCATTTTCAACATCGCCGACGCGGCCATTTTCATGGGTGTGGTGTTCATTTTGCTGAACCAGAACCGTTTTTTTCACCCACATCCGCAGCCAGCGCACCACGCTGAGCACCGTTCCGACGCTGAAACAGCAACGGAAGTCGCCTAGGTACTCCGGATTATGTTAAGTAGCTGGGTTTAGCCACTTTTTCGCAACAGCCCGCGCCGAAAGCGCGGGCTGTTGAATTTTTACGCCGAACGTTGCCGTTCTTGCAACTGCGCAGCTGTGTGCTGACGCCGTTTACCTCGCTTGCCTTTGAAGCCGCTGCTCGACATACGCGACCTAACCATTGATTTTGCCTCGCAATACGGCACCACGCGTGCTGTAGAAGGAATTTCCTTTCAGCTAAGCGCGGGAGAAACAGTGGCTATAGTAGGCGAGTCGGGCTCGGGTAAATCGGTGACTTCGCTGGCGCTGCTAGGACTGATTCCGATGCCGCCGGGCAAGCTTAGTGGGGGAGAAGCGCGCTTTCAGTCGCAGGCCCTAGGTGCCGAGGTCGATTTGCTGCGCCTATCGGAAGAGGAGCTGCAGCGGGTACGCGGCAACGAAATTTCGATGATTTTTCAGGAGCCGATGACCTCCTTGAACCCTGTGCACACCTGCGGGGAGCAAGTGGTAGAGGCGCTGTTGCTGCACACTTCGCTGAGCAAGCAAGAAGCCGCTGCCCGCACCATCGAGCTGTTTACCGAAGCGCAACTGCCGCGGCCTGAGAAAATATTCAAATCCTACCCGCACGAAATCAGCGGCGGGCAAAAGCAGCGGGTGATGATTGCCATGGCCATGGCCTGTCAGCCCGCGATCCTGATTGCCGACGAGCCCACCACGGCCCTCGACGTAACGGTGCAGGCCCGCATCTTGCAGCTTATTGACGATTTGCGCCGGCAGCGCAACACGGCCGTGCTGTTCATCACCCACGACCTAGGCGTGGTGGCCGAAATAGCCGACCGCATTTTGGTGATGTACCGCGGCAAAGTGGTAGAGCAGGGTAGCGTGCTCGAAATCTTCACCAACCCCAGGCACCCGTACACCAAAGGGCTGCTGGCGTGCCGGCCAAAATTGTCGCAAGGCAAAAAAAGATTGCCTACCGTGGCCGATTTCATGCGCGAAGACGCCGCCGGAGGCTTTTTCAGTACTGAAGGAACAACACTGCAAAGCCCTGCTAACGAAGTAGCTGCTTTAGTCGACGAACCATCTCAGAACGCAGACGAAACTGCCAAATTGTTCCCCGTGGAACATCGAACTGATGTTCCACAAGCGGCCGATGCATTGGTAGGTTTTGAGCAAGCGCCGCTGCTCGAAACCGGGGTGCCAGTGCCTGGCACGGCCGCTCCCGTAGCACCCGAGCCGGCCGAGCCCGCTGCTGCTGATGTGGCTCCGAGCAATGCCCTAGGTGTTGCCGCGGTTAGCAGCCAAGGCATGCTGGCCGGAGAGGTGCTGCTGCGGGTGCAAGATTTGCGCGTGTATTACCCGGTACGCAAAGGCTTCTGGGGCCGAGCTACCGAAGTGGTGCGGGCCGTCGATGGCGTAAGCTTTGATATTTACCGCGGCGAAACCGTGGGGCTGGTAGGGGAGTCGGGCTGCGGCAAAACTACCTTGGGGCGCACACTGCTGAGGTTGGTGGAACCAACAAGCGGCAGCATTATGTTCGACGGTACCGACTGGGCAAAGCTGCGGGCGGGCGAGTTGCGCCGCCGCCGCCGCGATTTCCAGATGGTGTTTCAGGACCCCTACGCTGCCCTCAACCCCATGCTTACGGTGGGCGAGGCCATTTTGGAGCCAATGCGCGTGCACAACGTAGGAGGGACCCGCCAGCAGCAAAAAGACCGCGTATTAGAGCTGCTGCGCACCGTTGGCCTGAAAGAAGAGCACTACCTCCGCTACCCGCACGAGTTCAGCGGCGGCCAGCGCCAGCGCATTTGCATTGCGCGGGCTTTGGCCCTGCAGCCCAAGTGCATCATCTGCGACGAATCCGTATCGGCGCTCGATGTGTCGGTGCAGGCGCAGGTGCTCAATTTGCTCAACGACCTGAAACGTGACTTCGGCATTACGTACCTTTTCATCACCCACGATTTGTCGGTGGCCCGGTTTATGAGCGACCGGCTGCTGGTGATGAACCAAGGGCAGATTGTGGAGCAAGGCCCCGCGGCCGAGCTGTATGCCAACCCGCAGCACGAGTACACCAAGCGTTTGCTATCGGCCATTCCGAAAGACACGCCGGCGGATATTCGGGCGGCTGTGGCCCGCCGCCAATTGGCGTAGCGCCGGTACGTCAGCCCAGGTGGGTAACAATTATTTAACCGTTGGCTTTAACCAGTCACACCCTAAGCATAGGCTTGCGCTGCGCTGCTGAGCGCATTGCAGCTCTTTTACGGGCACATTGCAGCTCGGCTGTGGTTGATGTTCATCGAAACATCGTAGAGGCTTACAAGCCCTGAAAACCGCACAAATACCTCTCGGCTGCTTACCACGTATCATCTCGCAGCGGCCATTACCAGCGAAATATTCAGAAGTTCTGTTTTTTCGCACAACCTAAGTCGGCACTTTGCCGAACAACTACTGCCCGCAGGCCCCTAGGTCCGGAGGGCAGTTACCATCCACCCGTGGGCAAGCCCGGTACCCAACCCAGCGGCTACCCACTGTTTCAAGCTAACTCGCCGCCCGTCAGAGATACCCAAAAGCAGCCCGGCGGCGACCCTTTTCGAATGAGAAGAAACCATGACTCGGCCGATGCGCCGCGCCCCTCGCGCGACCCGGCCCGCCGCCGTGATGCAGCCGCTCCGGCTCCCCTGTCGAAAACCCAAGTGTTCCGGATTTTTTCCGAGAACCCAGGCAAGGTGTTCAGCTACCGCCAGATTTCGCGCCGCCTAGGTGTCGTGAGCAAAGAGCAGCGCGAGGAGGTGTTTCACTACCTCAAGGACCTTAAGCGAAGCGGGCACATTGCCTTGCTCCAGAACGACGATTACCGCCTGGTGGAGCTGCCGGGTCGCTCCTTCAACGAGCGCCCCGACAACGACAAGCCCGCCCGCGACCGTGGCCCCAAGCGCGGCAAATTTGACCCCGGCTTTGTGGCCGAATTGGGCCAAGAGCCCGTGACGCATCGCCGCCGCACGCCCGGCTTCGACTTCCCTGGCACCACCGACCGCACCCACCGCCCCGGCAACTACCGGCACCGCGAGAATGGCGCCGGCGGACAGGAAATTACCGGCACCGTCGACCTGGCCAACAACAAGTACGCCTACATCGTGAGCGAAGAGCTCAGCGAAGATCTGCGCGTGTACACCGACCGCCTTGGCTTTGCCCTCGACGGTGACACCGTGCGGGTGCGCCTAGGCAAAGCCCGCGACGGCCGCCCCTCGGGCGACGTGGTGGAGGTAGTGGAGCGCCGCAAGGAAGAAGTAGTCGGCCGCCTGATGATGCAGGCTGGCTTCGGCTTTGTGCAGCCCGACAACAAGCGCATCTACTTCGATGTGTTTGTGCCCGGCCACGCGTTTGCCGATGCCAAGAACGGCGACAAAGTGCTCGTGAAGATTACCGAATGGCCCGACGAGTTTGGCCGCCAGCCGGTGGGCGAAGTGCTGCGCAGCTTTGGCGCGGCCGGGGAGCACGAGGCCGAGATCCACGCCATCATGGCGGAGTTCGGTTTGCCCTTCGAGTTTCCCGAAGAAGTAGAGCGCGAGGCCAACGAAATTCCGGCCAACATCTCGGCCGAGGAAATTGCCAAGCGCCGCGACTTCCGCGACATCACCACTTTCACCATCGACCCCGTCGATGCCAAAGACTTCGACGATGCCCTCTCCTTGCGCAAGCTCGAGAACGGCAACTGGGAAGTAGGTGTGCACATCGCCGACGTGACGCACTACGTGCTGCCCGGCACCCGCCTCGAGAAGGAAGCCCATTGGCGGGCCACCTCGGTCTACCTCGTCGACCGCACCATCCCGATGCTGCCCGAGCGCCTCTCCAACGGCCTATGCTCGCTGCGCCCACACGAAGACAAGCTGACTTTCTCGGCCGTGTTCGAGCTCGACGAGCAAGGCAAGCTCTACGACGCGTGGTTTGGCCGCACCGTGATTCACTCCGACCGCCGCTTCACTTACGAGGAGGCGCAGGAGCGCATTGAGTCGGGCGAGGGCGACTTTGCCGACGAGGTAAACCTGCTCAACCGCATTGCCAAGGAGTTGCAGGCGGCCCGTTTCCGCAAGGGCGCCATCAGCTTTGAGGCTCCCGAGGTGAAGTTTAAGCTCGACGAGCACGGCAAGCCCGTGGGCGTGTATGTGAAGGAGCGCAAGGACGCGCACAAGCTGATTGAGGAGTTTATGCTGCTCGCCAACCGCAAAGTGGCTGAGTTTGTGTACCGCCTCAAAAAGACGAAGCCGCGCTTCACGATGGTATACCGCACCCACAACGCCCCCGACCCCGAACGGCTCGAGAACTTCGCGCTGTTTGCCCGCCAGTTTGGCTACGACCTGAACCTAGGCGAAGACGCCAACGTGAGCAAGGAGCTGAACAAGCTGACTGCTGAGGTAGAAGGCAAGCCCGAGCAGTCGGTGATTCAGGCGCTGGCCGTACGCTCCATGGCCAAGGCTATTTACACCACCGAAGCCCTAGGTCACTTCGGCCTGGCTTTCGACCACTACTCGCACTTCACCTCGCCCATCCGTCGCTACCCCGACATGATGGCCCACCGCCTGCTCGAGCACTACCTGCAGGGCGGCAAGAACGTGGATGCCGAGGAGCTAGAAGAAGACTGCAAGCACTCTTCGGAACGTGAGAAGCGGGCTGCCCAAGCCGAGCGCGCCAGCATCAAATACAAGCAAGTCGAGTTTATGGCCGAGCATGTAGGCGAAACGTTCACCGGCGTGGTTTCGGGCCTTACCGAGTGGGGCCTGTACGTGGAGATGGGCGAAACCAAGAGCGAAGGAATGGCCCGCCTGGCCGATATTCAGGAAGACTTTTTCGAGCTCGACAAGGAGAACCTGCGCATTATTGGCCGCAACACGGGCCGCATCATTCGCTTCGGCGACGAGGTGAAGGTGATCATCAAAGCTGCCAACTTGCTCGACCGTACCATCGACCTGGAGCTGGTGTCGTTGCCGCGCAATGCCGGCCGCGCTGCCCGCCCCCGCGAAGAGTTCGGCGACCGGGCTCCGCGCCAGCGCCCCAGCGGCCGCGGTGTGGCAGGTGGTACTGGCGGCGATGGCCGCTCGCGCCGCGAAGGCGGCCGCTCGGCTTCCGACAAGCCCAAGCCCAAAGGCAAAGGCCGCAGCCGCTACCACGGCTAAGCGAGCGTATTGCAGATAACTAAAACCGCCCTGTTGGCCTAGCGCCAGCGGGGCGGTTTTGCCTGTAGCGCGGACTTTGCAGTCCGCGTCCCCGGATAGTAATTTCTGTTTTAGACCTAGGAATGCAGCGCGTGTAGCGCGGGCTTTAGTCCGCGTTGGCATGAAGAAATCCTAGGTGCGAAACCGCGCATCACCGGCTGTTCTGGCAAACGCGGGCTAAAGCCCGCGCTACACGCGCTACCAATCACGATTAAGATTACTATCCGGGGACGCGGATTTAAGTCCGCGCTACATCGCGCTGCCACCCTCGTGCAACTGCCCGTGCCACCTAGGCGTCGTACCTTGCATCCGACGACTTACTGCCGCCTCTGTGGATCTTTCTGTATTCTCTAACACCCTTACCTCTGCCCTGGCTGAGCTGCGCTACGGCGACCAACCCCAGGAACTGTACGAGCCCATTCGCTACTCCATGAGCATGGGTGGCAAGCGCATCCGGCCGCTGCTTACGCTCCTAGGTGCCCAGCTTTTCACCAACGACTGGCAGCGTGCCTTGCGCCCCGCCATGGCCGTTGAGGTGTTTCACAACTTCACGCTGCTCCACGACGACATCATGGACCAGGCTCCGCTGCGCCGCGGCCAGCCCACGGTGCACGTTAAGTGGAATCCCAACGTGGCTATCCTGTCGGGCGACGTGATGCTGGTGCGCGCCTACGAGCTGCTTTTCGACATCGAGCCGGCCTTGCTGCCCGAGGCCCTGCGCCGCTTTAGCCAAACGGCTGCGGAAGTGTGCGAAGGCCAGCAGCTCGACATGAACTTCGAGAAGGAGGCGCACGTCAGCATTGCGCAGTACCTCGATATGATCCGCCTGAAGACGGCCGTGCTGCTGGGCTTTGCCCTGGAGCTAGGCGCGCGCCTAGGTGGCGCCTCGCCCGAAGACGCCGACCACCTGCGCCGCTTCGGTACCGACATTGGCGTGGCCTTCCAGCTGCGCGACGATTTGCTCGATGTGTACGGCGACGCGGCCACTTTCGGCAAGCGCGTGGGCGGCGACATCGTTTCAGACAAGAAGACCTACTTGCTACTGACGGCCCTAGAACAAGCCAACGAAGCCCAGCAAGCCACGCTGCACCGCTGGATAGGCAACAACGCCCCCGAGGATGCTGAGGCCAAGGTGGCGGCCGTGAGGGCCGTTTACGACGAGCTGCAAATTAGGCCACGTACCGAAGAGCTGATCAACGCGTACTTCCAAGATGCGCTGGCGCACCTAGAGGCTGTGCAGGCTCCCGCCGAACGCAAGCAACTATTGCGCGGCTTGGCCTTGCAGCTGATGGAGCGCGAAAACTAAGGGCCTGCATTCCGGCCGCTGTTTGTTTCTGAATCCACTCCCCCAACCTTCATGGACATCGACCTTGTAGTGCTGCTAATCATCGTTACCAGCGGCATTTCCATTTACGCCTGGCAAAACCATTCGCTGCTCGAGCGTTGGATTTTCAGCCCGTACCGCGTGCAGAAAAACCGCGAGTACCACCGCTTCCTCACGTCGGGCTTTCTGCACGCCGACTGGATGCACCTCATCTTTAACATGTTTTCGTTTTACTCGTTTGGCCAGCTCGTGCTTCAGCGCATGCAAATCGAGTTCGGCGGATTGAACGGCATGTTGGTGTTTCTACTGCTTTACGTCGGCGGCATTATCGTGTCGGATATTCCTACCTTCTTCCGGCACCGCCGCGATGCGCGCTACGTCAGCCTAGGTGCTTCGGGCGGGGTGGCCTCGGTCATTTTTGCGGCCGTGCTGTTTTACCCGGTAGCGCCCGAGGGTGGTGGCATCCTCATCTTTCCCATCCCGTTCCGCATTCAGCCGTTTGTGTTCGGCTTCCTATACTTGGCCTACTCCTACTACCAAGGCCGCCGTATGGGCGACAACATCAACCACGACGCGCACTTCTACGGCGCGCTCTACGGCGTGGTGCTCACCATGCTCATCAACCCACAGGCTGGGTTGGATTTCTGGCAGCAAATAAGTGATAAGTATTTGTAAATCAATTATTTATATACAAAATAAGCTCTTCAATATATCTAATGTGCGAGGCTTGCGTAAAGAGACCAAATTGAACGCTCCTTTCTTACCTAAGCCAAACACCACATGAACTTCCTCGCAAAATACTCCTTGCGCCCAGCCGTTACGGCCTGCCTGATGACGTTGCTCACCTTAAGCATGTCGGCCTGCAGCCGGCGTTCGTCGAGCGGCAGTCTTACCATCTTCGGCGGCATCATTCTAATTCTTGACGTCTTGGCGCTGATCGATATTCTGCGCCAGCCCTGGTCGCTGGGCAAGAAAATTCTTTGGGTAGCCATCATCTGGTTCCTGCCCCTCCTGGGTCTTATTCTGTACTACCTGCTGGCTGGGCGCGGCAAGTCGTAATAGACGTTGCTCAAACCCAAAAGAAAGGCCCGCTGCCATTGGCAGCGGGCCTTTCTTTTGTAGGCGCCTAGGGTAATTGCTCAACCGCAGCAACCTGTACTTGCGGGTTATGGCCGCCGACCGAAAAGGCGTTGCTTTTCGAGCCGTGCCGTTTGCTGCAACACCTCTCCTAGATTGGTTATTTCGGTTACCTGCCAATAGTCGCCTCGGTCGCGCATTTGCAGTTCAAGCACCAGTGTAGTGTCGAGCTTTGGCTGCGTAAACTCCAAGCCCACCAAAGCCAGCTCGCCTTGCTCTTGCAAGTACTTTACGCCTTTGAAACTGCTTTCGGGGGTTACAATTCGGCTGGCCAGCCCTGCCAACGAAAGCTTAACTACGCGCTCAAGTTCGTTGCTGGCGTTGGCGTCAAACGAGCCTGTAGCCACGTAATGCTGCACCTCTTTGCGGGCTGCCTGGGCCAGTTGTGGCTTCGCCAGGTTTAGGGCCCCGCGCAGCATTAGGCTATTGGTATTGGCGCCCAACAACCCGAGCACCTCGTCTTGCGCAGCTACCTGATCGACGAGGCGGCTGCTTACGCTTTGCACGTCCACGTACTTTTCGAAACTGGCCACGTCGTGGTCGTGTACTGCCTTTGCGGCTTTGGCTAAGGCATATTTGGGCCCGGTAGTCACCGATCGGTAGTACAAATAGCCGCCCACGGCCAGTACAATCAGTAGCAACAAAACAAGAATACGCTTCATAGGGAGGTTTGGTAAGCCAATTGAACCCGCTGGTAGCTGGCAAAATAGCGTTTTGCGCCCTCTTGAGAGTTCTGCTATGCTCAACAGTAGGTGCATAGCGGTTTGTGCCCATATGGCATTTTAAAGCACTTACAGTGCCTAATAACCTATTGGCAAAGCACTTTAAGGTCGCCTGATTAGTCTTCAATAGACCGTTGCTTCGCCCGATTCTAATCGTCGGTTCGCGTGCTGCGTATGCAACAACATGGCTCGTGGTTCCCAGTTGTTGCAGCGCCCGCGCATTTACGGCCACCGTGGTTGCCGAGGCTTGCGCCCCGAAAACACCTTGGCTGCGTTCTTGCACGCGCTCGAGTGGCCCATCGATGGCCTAGAGCTCGATGTAGTGCTTTCGGCCGATAACCAGGTGGTGGTTTCGCACGAGCCTTGGCTAAATGCTGACATCTGCCTAGGTCCTACCGGAGAGCGGCTTACTCCGGAGCAAGGCCGCGGCTTTAACTTATACCAGCAGCCCTACGCCACCATCAGGCGCTGCGACTGTGGAAGCCTCCGCCACCCCAGCTTTCCGGAGCAGCAATTAGCACCCGCCTACAAGCCTCTGCTGAGCGAAGTGCTGGAGGCCGTAGCACGCCGCAGCGCCGAGCTGCATAGGCCCGTACCCGCCTACTCCATCGAGCTAAAAAGCGAGCCGCACGCCGATGGTTTGCTGCAACCGGCTCCGGCCGTGTTTGTAGCGCGCGTGTTGGCCGAACTCGATGCCTATTTGCACCGGCCATGGCCCGAATTACTCATCATGTCTTTTGACCATCGAGTAGTACAAGCCGCGCGCATGCTTTCGAGCCTTCCGGTGTGCTTGCTCATCGAAGACAATTTGGCAGTAGAAGAGCATGTGCATCAGCTCGGCTTTTTGCCGGATGTACTGGGGCCCCAACACACGTTGCTTACGCCCGACTTGCTGCGCTGGTGCCAAGCGGCTCAATTGCCCATCGTAACCTGGACGGTAAATGCCCTAAGCGACCTAGGCGCCGTCGCAAAGTTGGGTGTCCACGGCATAACAACCGATTATCCCAACCGCGCTGCAAGTCTGTTAGGCTTGTAACGCGCGGCTGCCCAACACCGAGCTCTTCACGCCATTCGCCCGTGCTCTTTCGGGCCGGTACAGTATTGGCCCAGCGGGTAGGGGAGTGGTACAAAGCTGCAGCGTGAGTTTATGCCGAGCGCAACGTAAACGCGCTCAGCCATACTAACTGCTCATAATTGTATGCGACGGCCCCGGCTGAATGCCACGCAGCTTCGTGTTATGTATAGGTGTATCATTACACCTGTTCAATTGTATCTGTAAAATAGATTGTGTAACACTGTATCATTGCTTTAGTGTTACACTTGCAGATCTGTTTTTGTAACAAACAATTTTTGTTGTTGTGTTTGATACAATGAAACAATTTGACATCTTTACAATACACCTCGTTACGACACACTGTATATGGCTCACCAAGGCGAAATCTTGCAGGAAGCAATCAAAAACAGCGGTATTTCGATTAGTAAGCTGGTGCAAGAGTTGGGTATTACACGCCCGACTATTTACCGTAAATTCAAAGAGACAACCCTAGATTACAGTTTTGTACAACGCGTAGGGGAGTTGATACAACACGACTTTACGAACGAATTTGATACACCTGTTCAGTCTCAATTACACTTTACACCTGCACCTGTAAAGCAACAGCCCGCTTTACGATCTGTATCATTACAGCCTGTGGATCAGGACCCTGCAAAAGCATTAATGACACTTCAGGCTAAGTATATAGCCTTGCTAGAAGCATATAATGAGCTCCTGTTAAAAGTATATGGTTCGAGGTGAACAAAAATGTTTCACGTGGAACATTGCAGTGTTATCCAGCTTGTCAAAACTGTAGCGGCCTATACACAACAAACACAGTCGCCGGTGGGGGAAGTGTAAGCAGGTGCCTTGGCTAACGAGCCCAGCTTCTAGGCTTGGGGAAGCCGGTGGTTTAACTGTTATCAGTTCAACAGGAGTAACCGATAGATCGGTCGATACACATGAACGCAATAAAAATCATAGCACACGGTATTTGGGTGTGTGCCCAGACTAGGATTGGAATAAGGTGCGGTGCTGCCTAAAGGGCAGGAACGAGTGATTGTATCAACTAAATGTTTAGTGAAATTCCCTTTTAAAAATTGTACAGGAAAGTACTTCGGTAAAGGGCCGAGGTATAGAAGCAATAAGAGGAACACAAGTAGGTATGCTCACATACCTAGAAGCCTATAGGTATAGGGCCACCAAACCCATACGGGGGAGGAAAATAGGCCGAGTGAAAAGCCGCAGGGATATTTTTCTGAAACACCTTAAAGCAGGCGCAACATTACTGAGCTAGCGCAGGTGCTAAGGCAACCTGCATGGTAACGCTAACTAGTAGGAGAGGGGTAACTTGTGAATGGGCATAACAATGCTCTTCATCTGACTAAACAGAGAAGTGATTGAAGGCTAAATCAAGTTGATAACCGGCTCGGCTATATCCAGCCCTTCCCTAAAGGGATCTAAAGGAACACGACCTCATGCACAATGTCTTCGCCAACTTCGCTGTTGATGATTTCAGCAACCCGCGTTTTAGCCATGAAGAGCTCGTGCTTAAGCGGAGCCGAGGTGAGGCGAACAAACAGCTTGTTGTTGCGGAAATACACCTCTTGGGTTTTAAGGGCAACAGCCCGGCCCATGATTCGCTCCCACGAGGCGACAACGTAAACCTCGTTCATCTTGCCCTGCAGACGGTACGCCTTCAGCAGTGCCTGGATTCCCTCTTTAAGAGGTACTACATCGGCCCTGCGGGAAAATTCGGAGGCGTTACGTGATTTCAAGGCGGATTGAGTAAAATAATGCGCGAAAAGCCATCGAAAGGCTTAAGCGCAACGGGTAATTATGCTACGCAAAGGTAGCCCTGCTTGGGCCTAAAGTGGCCGAACAGACCCATTATCTACCGTAAAACGCTTGATTTGTTCGGATAGCCCAGCCAATGCCTGGTCGGTGCGCTCAAGGTGGGTATCGGTGAGAAACACTTGCCCAAAAGTGTGGTTGGCTACCAACTGAAGCAAGCGCGTGATGCGGCGTTCGTCGAGCCGGTCGAAAATGTCATCAAGCAACAGCAAAGGTTTGTGCTGCTTTTGGGAAGCCATTACCTCGAAGTGCGCAAGCTTAAGAGCAATTGCGTAGGACTTCTGCTGGCCTTGCGAGCCAAAGCTCTTGACAGGCGACTCGTTCATCAGGAAAACGTAATCGTCTTTGTGGGGCCCGGTGGTAGTGCGTTGCAAGGCTAGGTCCTTGCGCTCGTTTTGACGAAGCAGCAAGGCAAAGTCCTGGCCCGGCAGTTGGCTTTTGTATTCCAGGGTTACCTGCTCGCGGCTATCGGCTAGCTCTTGGTAATGGCGCTGGAACACCGGCGTGAACTGCTTCAAAAACTCTTGTCGGCGAGCTACCAGCTGCTGGCCCGCTGGCACCAACTGTTCATCGAGCACGTGCAAGTAGTCGCGGTCAAAGGTGTGGCGGTCGGCGAACTGCTTCAGCAGTGCGTTGCGTTGTTTCAGCAGAAAGCTATACTGAATGAGCAGCTCAAGGTACGCATGGTCGAGCTGCGAGATAATGCTATCGAAGTACTTGCGTCTTTCTTCGCTGCCTTGCCGTATAAGGTCGGTATCGTAGGGCGAAATGAGGACAACCGGACAACGGCCAATGTGGTCGGAGATACGGTCGTAGGGCTGCTTGTTATGCGTCACCAGTTTTTTCTGGCCGGTGCGCAAGCTGCACTGGATGACTTCGGGGGTGGGGGAGGAAGGCAGTGAGAAGCCGCCCTTTACAAGAAAGAAATCGGCACCTTGCTTGAGGCACTGGGCATCGGAAGCGGCAAAGGCGCTTTTGGTCATGGAGAGGTAATGAATGGCATCGAGCAAATTGGTTTTGCCGCTGCCGTTCTCGCCAATAAAGCAGTTGATATGAGGCGAAAGAGTTAAGCTGGCCTCGTCGTAATTCTTGAAAAAAAGGAGTTGCAGCGAGTCCAGCGTCATGAAAAGCGAAGGTTTCGGAGTTGCAATGCTTTTACGTACTTTCGCATTCCAAAACCCGAACAAGAAGAGCTACTAATGGCGGATACGAAGGTAAAGGCTGCCTCCAAGGCATCCAATTCGGTAGGCAAAGCCAAGAACGGTGCCCAGCAGCAAGGCCAGGCGCCGGAGGCTGCTGCCGCCGGCAACGCCGAGTTCAATAAGGAGACTTACCTGAACTGGTACGAGAGCATGATGCTCATGCGCCGGTTCGAGGAAAAGGCTGGTCAGCTATACGGTCAGCAAAAGATTAAAGGTTTCTGCCACCTCTACATTGGGCAGGAGGCTTGCGTAGCGGGCGCTGTATCGGCGCTGCAGAAGGACGATAAGTGGATTACCGCTTACCGCGACCACGCGCACCCGCTGGCCCTAGGTACCTCGCCCAACGCCCTGATGGCAGAGCTATTTGCCAAAGAGACCGGTTGCTCTAAGGGCAAAGGCGGCTCCATGCACATGTTCGATAAGAACGTGAACTTTATGGGTGGCCACGGTATCGTGGGCGGCCAAGTGCCCCTAGGTGCCGGCGTTGCTTTTGCCGAGAAGTACAACAAGACGGGCAACCTGTGCATTTGCTACATGGGCGACGGCGCTGTGCGGCAAGGCGCTTTGCACGAGGCTTTCAACATGGCCATGCTGTGGAAGCTGCCCGTAATTTTCGTGGTTGAGAACAACGGCTACGCTATGGGTACCTCGGTGAGTCGTACCTCCAATGTAACCGACCTGTACACCATAGGCGAGGGTTACGACATGCCGTCGGAGCCGGTTGATGCTATGCAGGTGGAGGAAGTACACCGCGCCGTGGCGCGTGCTGCCGAGCGTGCGCGGGCCGGCGAGGGGCCTACCTTCTTGGAGTTCAAAACCTACCGGTACAAAGGCCACTCCATGTCGGACCCGGCCAAGTACCGCACCAAGGAAGAAGTGGAGGGCTACCGCCAGCGCGATTCGATTGAGAACGTGCGGGCCGTAATTCTGGAGCGCCAATACGCTACCGAAGGCGACCTGAACGCTATCGACGAAAAGATTAAGGCTGTGGTGGCCGAGTCGGTTGAATTTGCCGAAAACTCGCCGTTCCCGCCTGCCGATGAGTTGTTCCAGGACGTTTACGTGCAAGCGGACTACCCCTACATCCGCGAGTAACCACCGCTTACGCAAAGCTGGGCGGCCCGCAAGGGCATGCCTCCCTTTTCTGCACTCATGTCGAAGATTCCCTTTACGCGCAACTCGCCGCTAGCGCGCCAAAACCAGCCGCAGCAGCAACCCGAGTCGGGTCAGCCGGACCCCAACGCGCCCGCTGCCCATCCTTTGCTGGAAGACCCCAACGCCTTAGCAACGCGCCTAGGCGAATCGGAAGTTTTTGTTCGCCGCAACAAGAACATCTTGTTTGGCGTGCTAGGCGCGGTGGTGCTGCTGGTGGTAGCTGGCTTTGGTTATTTCACCTGGCGCAGCTCACAGGACGAGAAAGCCCAGGCTGCCATGTTCCAGGCTGTGCACTACTGGGAGGCCGATTCGCTGAAGAAAGCCATGAAGGGCGACGGGCAGTACGCCGGCCTGGAGGCAGTGGCCAACGAGTACAGCGGCACCAAGGCCGCTAACCTGGCAAACTTTTACGCTGGTACGGCCGCCCTTAAAAACGGCGAGTTCCAAAAGGCCATCGATTACCTCGAAGACTTTAGCTCCGACGACCTGCTGCTGCAGGCCCGCGCTTACGCTTTAGTTGGCGACGCGAACATGGAACTGAAGAAGTACAAAGAGGCCGCCGACTACTACCAGAAAGCAGCCGATTACAAAACGAACGATTACTTCACGCCAGCTTACTTGATGAAACTGGCGCTGGCGCAGGAGATGCAAAAAGACTTCGCCGCCGCCGAGCAGACGTACAATAAGATCGTAAACGATTACCCCACCTCTTCGGAAATAACCGATGCCAAGGTGTACCAAGCCCGGGCCAAAGCCATGTTGGGTGGCAAGTAATCCCTAGGTGGTAAAACAGCGTCGCCGCTGCCTAACGTTAGGCAGCGGCGACGCTGTTTTACCACCTAGGGGTATTGTACGCGCCGAAGCAGATATTTGCAGCCTCTAACCCCAAAGCTTTGCCCATGGCCACTTCCCTCAAAAACCTCAGCGACTACACCTCCGATCAGTTTATCGACATCAGCGATAAGCGCTTTGGCCTGGTGGTGGCCGAGTGGAACCGCACCATTACCGATACCCTTTGCCAGGGGGCCTACGAAACCCTGCTGAAGCACGGCGCTAAAGAAGAGAACATTTACCGCAACACCGTACCCGGCAGCTTCGAGTTGGGCCTAGGTGCGCAGCTGCTGGCCCAGCACGAGGAGATTGATGCGGTAATCTGCTTGGGCGTTATCATCAAAGGCGAAACGCGTCACGACGAGTTTATATCTCATGCCGTGGCCCAAGGCCTCATGAACGTAGGCCTCAAGTTCAACAAGCCCGTGATATTTGGCGTGCTTACCACCGAAAACGAAGAGCAAGCCTGGGACCGTGCCGGCGGCAAGCACGGCAACAAAGGCGTAGAGGCTGCCGTAACGGCCATCCATATGTTGGGTTTCTGAACCTTGCCAAGCTCGACAGGGTTGGTGTAGCAGTAAAGTCTTAGCTTTGTGCTACGAAAACCGGGCTGATTGGTCGGCCGGAACACCTTGAAACACTTGGCATTGCCGCAGCAGAGCAACTATTTTGCTCGACCTGCCTGGCCAACGTCACAAGTTTAATGCGGTTCCGCAACTAATGCGCTTTTGGTAAGTTATTTAATTTCAACTGCTTACACCATTTTCCTGCCTCACCATGAGTGAAGAATCACTACGCTACTCCCGGGAAGAGCTGGCCGAGTTTGAAGCCATCATTCAGGAAAAGCTAGCCGCCGCCCGGAAAGAAGTAGCGTTCATTAAAGAAACGCTGAGCCGCCGCAACGACTCAGGTACCGATACCACTGCCTCGCCCTCCAAGGTGCTGGAAGATGGTGCTGATACCGCCGAGAAGGAAAGCCTCAACCAATTGGCTTCGCGGCAGATGAAGTTTATTCAGCAGCTCGAAAACGCCCTTATTCGCATAAAGAACGGTACGTACGGTGTTTGCATCGGTACCGGCAAGCTTATCCCGAAGGAGCGCCTGCGGGCCGTGCCGCACACGCAGCACTCGATCGAAGCTAAAATGGCGCGCCGCGACTAACCTTCGCCAAACGCTGTACTACTAGCCGCCCGGATTTGCGCGGTCGACTTTGCTCCTGATCGGAGGGAAGCCGTGCGCGAAATCCGGGCGCTGTTTTCGCAGGCACTTAGTTGCACGAAAACGCCCCGCCTGACGTTTGTCAGATTTTACAAGTCACATCATTAGTCCGGCAGCGATGCCGTGCGTCTGAATACTCCCACATGGGTAACAAGCAGCAATCCTTTGGTGGCCCCGGCAACCGCCGGCCCGGCCGCCCCGACTCCGCCAACAACCGCGGAGGCAAACCATTCAATTCGTCGTATGGCGACGACCGCCGTTCTGGCGGTGCGCCGCGCCGCGCCGAGGGCGGTAACGAGTTTCCTTCGCGGCCGCCGTTTGGCCGCCCGGCGGGCAAGCCCAGCTACGGCGCTGGCTCTGATCGGCGGTTTGGCCGCCCGGCCGGCGACGAGCGCCGTTTTGAGCGCCCGCGCTACAACAAGCCGGCCGAGCCCGATGGCGCGACCGACTTTATGCGCAGCCGCCTGAACAAACCCGACTTCCGCAAGGACGAGCGCCCCGAGCGCCCCAGCAACGACGAGCGCGGCCCGCGCCGCAGCTTCGACCGCCGCCCCGAGGGCAACGACCGTCCGCGACGCAGCTTCGGTAACGAGCGCGGCAGCTTTGGCAACGACCGCGGCGGTTTCGGCAACGAACGTGGCGGAGCCGGCGCACGCGGTGGCAATTTCGGTGGTGAGTCGCGCTTTGGCCGCGACGAACGTCCGGCGCGTCGGTTTGAGCGCGACGGCGACGCTCCGCGCCCGAGCCGCGGCTACCGTGGCCCTGGCAACGACGAACAGCGCTCCGAGCGCGGCCCTGCGCGCCGTTTCGAGCGCGCTGACCAACGGCCCGAGCGCTCGGAACGTCCCGAACGCCGCTTTGGCAACAACGATGAGCGTGGCGGAGCGGGCCGGTTTGGCCGCCCCGCCGATGACCGGCCGCGCTTTGGCGGTGCAGGTCGATTCGAGCGCCCGCAGCGTGAGGAGCGCCCGCAGCGTGAGGAGCGCCCCAGCCGGACCGAACGCCCCGAGCGAACCGAGCGTTTTGGCCGCGATGAGCGCCCCGGCTTCGACCGGAAGCCCCGTGCTCCGCGCGAAAACCGCTTTGGCCGCCCCAACGACGAGCAGCAGGAAGCACCGGCTTACAAAAACCTCAAGTTTTACGAAGAGGATAAAACCCGCGGCAACAAACGCCGCCGCGAGGAGGTCGAAGGCGACGAAACCGTACGCCTGAACCGCTACATTGCCAACGCGGGCATCTGTTCGCGCCGCGAGGCTGATCAGCTGATCGAGGCGGGCGAAATTCGGGTGAACGGTGAAGTGGTAACAGAGTTGGGCTACAAAGTGAAGCCCAGCGACACCGTACACTACGGCAAAACCAACCTCAAGCGCGAGAAGCTGGTGTACGTGCTGCTGAACAAGCCCAAGGACTTCCTGACAACTACCGAAGACCCGGAAGGCCGCAAAACGGTAATGGACCTCGTGAAGAACGCCTCCAAGGAGCGCATCTTCCCGGTAGGCCGCCTTGACCGGAATACCACCGGCCTGTTGCTGTTCACCAACGACGGCGAGGTAGCCCAAAAGCTCAGCCACCCTTCGCACCGCAACAAAAAGGTGTACCAGGTGGAGCTCGACAAGGAACTCACCGACGAGCACCTAGGGCAAATTGCCGCCGGCCTCGAGCTGGAGGACGGCAAAGCCGAGGTTGACGACGTAGCCGTGGTAGCGGGCAACCGCTACTTTGTAGGCGTGGAAATCCATATTGGTCGCAACCGCATTGTGCGCCGCATTTTTGAGCACCTGGGTTACGAGGTAAAAACCCTCGACCGGGTGCAGTACGCAGGCCTTACCAAAAAGGACTTGCCCCGCGGCAACTGGCGCTACCTCACCGAAAAAGAGGTAATCCGCCTGAAATATTTCATGTAAGCACGCAACCCCGGCTACGCGTTCGGGGCTCTTACCGGCGGCGGTCTGGCCTTAAACAAGCCAGGCCGCCGTTGTTCGGTAGCATGACCACACTGGTACTCGACATTGGCAACACAGCGGCTAAGTACGGCTGCTTTCGGGGGGCGGCTTTGGCCGAAGCCGGCAGCGTAGCTACGCCTGCCGAGTTGCGGGCCGTTGCGCAGCGTGTGCAGGCCGAGCACGTGTTGCTGGCCTCGGTGGCGGCACCGGCCGATGTGTGGGCTGCGGCCCTAGGTGGGGCGGTGAGCGGCAAGGTGATTGTGCTGAGGCCGGGCGAAACGCCGCTGCCTATTGCAAATGCCTACGCCACTCCGCATACCCTAGGTGCCGACCGCCTGGCTGCTGCCGTGGGAGCTGCCCACCTGCTGCCGGGCCGCCCGGTACTGATAGTTGATGCCGGCACTTGCATAAAGTGCGACTTGGTAGCGGCCGATGGTACCTTTTTGGGTGGTAGTATTGCACCGGGTTTGCGCATGCGCTTGCAAGCCATGCACCACTTTACGGACCGCCTGCCCGAGTTGGCGCTGCCGAGTGCACACGACGCAGTAACGCTTGCGTTGTGCGGCACCGATACGCGTACGGCCATGCTGAGCGGGGCCCTGCACGGGGCCGTAGCCGAGGTAAATGGCCTGCTCAGCAGCTACCGCCAGCAACACCCTACCTTAGCGGTGGCGCTGGCCGGTGGCGACGCTGCATTTTTTGAATCGCGCCTTAAAGGCCACATCTTTGTACTGACCGAGCTGGTTTTGCTTGGTCTTCACCGAATACTGGTGCATAATGTCGGGTAACAAACTGACCGCACTGGCTCTGCTGAGCCTGCTGGGGGCTGCTTCAGCTGCTTCAGGGCAGGGTCTTGGCAACTCCCCTTACTCACGCTTGGGCCTAGGCGACTTCAATCCGAATGCCGGCGGCGTTCGGCAACAGGGCATGGGCGGCGTTGGCTTGGCGGCACCCAATGCCATTCAAATCAACGAGCTAAACCCCGCGCTGCTGTACTACACTAGCCGCACCACCTACGAGGCGGCCTTCACAGGGCAGCTAAAGCAGTTGCGCAGCAACACGGCTTCGCAGCGCACGGGCAGCGGCACGCTCGGTTACCTAGCCTTGGGCATCCCTATTTCGCGGAGCTGGGCGCTGGCTGCCGGCCTGAAGCCCTTGTCGGCCGTGGATTACGAATCGGTGGTTACCCGGAACGTCGACGGCAGCACCGGCGCGTTGGTGCGCAACGAGTCTACTGGTTCGGGCGGTTTGTCGGAGGTATACCTAGGGCACGGCGTGCGCGTGGGCAAAGGGTTGAGCGTGGGCGTTACCACTTCGTACATCTTTGGCAACATCGACCGCGCCGCATACGCCATTGTGCAGCCACCGCTGGAAGAGCAGGAGCCCGACGAAATCCTGAAGCGCGTAGGCACCGTCGACCGCACGAAGTACACCGATTTTAGCTTCCGGACGGGCGTGCACTACCGCTACGACCTGAGCAAGAAAATAGCGGCCAACGTGGCGGCGGTGTACACATTCGGCACCAACCTGAACGGCCGCCGTACGCTGCTGCAGGAAACGCAAGACATAAACGGCACCAACCTGCAAGAGCCGCGCGTTTTGCAGAACGAGGCGCGGGGCGAAGCCGTGCTGCCGGGCTCGTTGCAGCTGGGCGTAAGCTTCGACAACAACAAGAACTGGAGCCTGAGCGCCGACGTGGCCCAGCAGCGCTGGTCGAAGTACCGCGACTTCAACGGCACGCAGCAGGTGTTCAACGACACGTGGCGCGTGGGCATTGGCGGCGAACTGGCCCCCGATCCGGGTTCGGTTACCAACTACTTTCAGCGCGTTACCTACCGTTTTGGCTTGAGCGCGGCCCAGTTGCCGTACCGCCCGGGCGGCCAAACGCTCTACGACCGGGCCGTGAGCTGGGGCTTCAGCTTTCCGTTCCCGACGTCGTCGGCGCTGGAGGCTACCAACATGAACCTGAGCTTTACCTACGGGCAGCGCGGCAACACCGAAGTGGTTAGCGAGGGCACCACGCGCTTCTCGAACATCAAGGAAAACTACGTGCGGGTGCAATTGGGCGTATCGCTCAACAGCCGCTGGTTCCTGAAGCGTCGTATTGAATAAGTCTGCCGTGAAAGCCACGGAATGCACTGCCAACCAAACCCAATGGGGTGCCCTGTTGCTGGGCGCCGCATTGGCGCTGGTCGGCTGCCAGGAAAAAGCGGCCGAGCCCGCCAAGAAAGTGGTGTACACGGGCCCCACGCTCGAAACTTCCAACGTTACCACGCTTTTTAGCGACTCGGCCCGGTTGCAGGTGCGCTTAACAGCTCCGCTCGAGCAAACCTTTGAAAACGGCGACCTGGTGTACCCCAAAGGCGTGAACATTGTGTTTTACGCCAAAGACGGCACCACCGTGGTGAATAACCTGCGCGGCAACTACGGCAAGTATACCCGCACCGAAAACGTGTACGTGGTGCGCGGCGACGTGCGCGTACGCAACGAGCAAAAGCAGCAGGGCATGCGCTCCGAGGAACTGTACTACGACCGGCCGCGGGCGCGCATCTACACCCAAAAGTTTGTGCGGGTAGAAACCCCTACCGAAATTCTGACGGGCCAAGGGCTTGAAGCGAACGAAGATTTTTCGCGCTACAAAATTTTGAAGCCCGAAGGCGTGTTTACCCTCGACCAGGGCACGGCCCCCGCCGGTACGGTTACTCCCTAGGTTCTGATCATGAAGTTTCCTTCTTTCGACCGCGGCCTCGCGCGCACGGTGTTGTTTTCGGTAGCGGTGGTGGCGTTCATCATCGGGGTGTACGAAACGCTGCTCACCAACGACATCATGCGCAACTATGTGTTTTTCATGGTCAGCATCATTTGCTTGCTGGTGTACCGGCGCCTGAAGATTGCCGAACAGGAGGCCGCACCCGCGGCCCCCGAGCCCAAGCGCAAAACCACCAAGCCCAAGGGCAAGGGCCGCCGCTAGGTCGGCTTTTGTCATTTGCCTCAAAAGGGGTTATTTTGCGCGTCTTACTGCGTTTTCTTTGCTGCTTACTTTCAACTAAATGGCTTTAATCAACACCATCCGGGAAAAATCAGGCTGGGCCGTTGGCACCGTAGCCATCGGGATGCTGCTGTTCATCGTGGGCGGTGACCTGATCGGCGGACAAAACAATCTGTTTAACCGGCAGGATACCTCCGTGGGCGAAATAGCCGGCGACGAGGTAAGCCTCGACGAGTTTAACGCCGCCCTGGAGCAGTCGAAAGAAGCGTTTGCCGCCCAAAACGGCCGCCAGCCCACCGAGCAGGAGCAGCAGCAACTGCGCGACCAAGCCTGGAACCAGATTGTGTTTCAGCGCGCCTTTCAGCCCCAGTTCGAAGCCCTAGGTCTGAAAGTGACCGACGAGGAGCTGACCGACATGGTGCAGGGCAAGAACATTCACCCCACCATTCAGCAGGCCTTCACCAACCCGCAAACCGGCCAGTTCGACCGCGCCCGCGTAATTGAGTACCTGCGCGCTTTGGATAAGCTGCCTCCGCAGCAGCTGCAGGCGTGGCTGAGCTTCGAGCAAAACCTGCCGCAGGAGCGCATGGGCAACAAATACTACGCCCTGCTGAAGAACTCGGACTATGTAACCAGCGCCGAAGCCCAGCGTTTCGACGTGTCGCAAAACAGCCGCGCCAACCTGCGCTACCTGTTTGTGCCGTACTTCAGCATCTCCGATTCGGCCGTGAAGGTGAACGACTCGCAGCTGCAAGACTACATTACCCGCAACAAGGCCCGCTACAAGGTGCAAGACGGCCGCGACCTGGAGTTTGCGGTAGTAAACGTGGTGCCTTCGAAGGAAGACTCGGCTGCGGTTCGCCAAACGGTAGACCAGCTGGCCCAGCAGTTCCGCACCGCCCCGAACGACTCGCTGTTCGTGCGCCTGAACTCCGATCAGCCCTACAACGGTCAGTTTGTATCGCCGGCCGATCTGCCCGAGAAGCTGCGCCAGCAACTGCCGCTGCAGCAAGGCCAGGTGTACGGCCCCTTCGCCGAAAACGGCACGTACTCGCTCTACAAAATTACCGGTACCAAAGCCGGCGCTACGCAGGCAGCCCGTGCTAGCCACATTCTTATCAAGCCCGAAGGCACCACGCCCGAGGCCGATGCCGCTGCCAAGGCCAAAGCCCAGGGTATCCTGAACCAGATTAAAGGCGGCGCCGATTTCGCTGCCATGGCCCGCCAGCACGGCACCGACGGCACCGCGCCCCTAGGTGGCGACCTGGGTTGGTTTACTTCGGGCCGCATGGTGCCCGAGTTCGAAAAGGCCGTGTTCGGCGCCTCGTCGGCTGGTTTGCTGCCGAGCTTGGTGAAAACCTCGTTTGGTTACCACATCATTAAGGTGACGGCGCCCAAAACCAGCCAAACCTACCGCGTTGCGGCCGTGCAAAAAGGCATTACGCCTTCCGACGCTACCAACGAAACCGCCTACCAGCGCGCACAGGAGCTGAAGGCCAAGGCCACCGACCTCGAGTCGTTCCGCAAAGCCGTAGCCGCCGACAAAGCCCTGCAAAAGCAGGAAGCCCGCGGCGTAGGCAAGTCGGATGCCGTGGTGGGCAACGTGCCAAACGCCCGCGAAGTAGTGCGCTGGGCCTTCAACAAAGAAACCGAGGTTGGCCAGGTTTCGGAGGTGTTTCAGGTGAACGACCAGTACGTGATTGCGGCCCTCACCGGCACGCGCACCGAAGGCACCGCCGACGTAGCCGCCGTGAAGCCGGAAGTTTCGGCCTTCGTGCGCAATGAGGAGAAGGCCAAGCAAATTATGGCCAAACTGAAAGGCAGCACCCTGGAGCAAATGGCCACCGCTTACGGCGCCAACGCGCAGGTGCGCACCGCCAACGACGTAACCCTAGGTCAGGGCGTGATTCCGGGCCTGGGCAACGAGCCAGTGGCCGTGGGTACGGCGTTCGGCCTGAAGCCCGGTCAGCGTTCGGCTCCCATCAAAGGCGAGCAGGGCGTATTGGTAGTCGAGCTGGTAAACAAAAACGAGCCGGCTGCTCCCTCAACCGACCTGAAGACGGTACGCAACCAGCTGCAGCAAATGCGCGGTGCCCGCTCGACCGGCGCCATCTACGAAACCGTGCGCCAGAAGGCTGAGGTGAAAGACGAACGCGTGAAGTTCTTCTAAACCACTGCCGCTACCACAAGTGCCGAAGGGCCGTATCTTTCAAGGGTACGGCCCTTTTGCTTTGCGCAACGGCGGCGGTATTGGCTGGTCTTTAGCGTTTGGAGGCCGAGCTTGAATGAAACCCCGGCGGTAGATGTTGAGCGCCCAAAGCCACCCCCGTTTGTTGTTACGAAGCTCGTTATCCGTTTGCCTGCCATGAGCCTGTTATCTGCGTTGAGGAAGAAAAGCTACCTAGGGCTAGTGGGCCTGCTGCTGGCCGCCGGGCCCGCGCTGGGGCAGGAGGGGGGCGGCCCCATTGCCAGTGCCCGCGAGTACGCCCGCAAAGGCCAGTGGCTGAAAGCCGAAGCAATGTTCGAAGGCTTGCCCAAGGATGCGCAATTGGCCCCCAACGTGCTGCCCGATTACCTGCGCGTGTTGGTAGAGCTGAAGAAGTACAAAGACGCCGAAAAGTTGGCCCGCCGCGCCATCAAAAAAAGCCCTGCCGAGCCAACGCTGGGCGTGGCCCTAGGTAGCGTGTACGCCGCCGCCGGCGACAGTGCCGCTGCCAACAAGCAATACGGCCGGGTGGTAGCCAGCCTCAAGCCCGAGCAGGTGCTGCCGCTGGCGTCCGAGTTTCAGCAGCGGGGCTTGGTACGCTGGTCGGAGCAGGCCTATTTGCAGGGCCGGCAGCTGGCAAATAACCGCACCGAGTACGCCCAGCAGCTCATTGACCTATACAGCCGCCAGAGCCGCGTAGAGCCGCTGGTAGGCGAGGCGCTGAACTTGGTGGAGCAAGACGAAAAGCAGCTGCCCTTCGTGCGCAACATGCTCCAGAACCTAGGGCAAAACGAGCAGGCATTTGGCGCGCTCGAGAAGTCCCTCATCACGCGCACCCAAAGCAACCCCGAGCAAAGCGCCTGGCCCGAGCTGTTGCTGTGGCTTTACCAGCAGCGCCGCGACTTTAGCAATGCTTTGGTGCAGGCCCGTGCCCTCGATCGGCGCCAGCGTACCGAGGGCCGCCACGTGATGGATGTGGCCACCATTGCCCAGCGCAACAAGGATTACGACACGGCCATTGAAGGCTACGCGTACCTGGCCAAGGAGTACCGCGGCGGCCAATTTTACCAACCCGCCCGCCAAAAACTGATTCAGGCTCGCGAGGAGCAGGTGCGCAATACCTTCCCCGTCGACCAAGCCAAGCTGCGTGCGCTGGCAGCCGATTACCAACAGTTGCTTACCGAGCTGGGCCGCACCGCCCAAAGCGCCGACGTGCTACGCAACTTGGCCCTGCTGTACGCCTTTCAGCTCGATGAAAAGAACAAGGGCATGCAGCTGCTGCAGGAAGTAATTGACCTGCCTCGTGCCGACCCGCAGCTCGTTGACGAAGCCAAAATTGCCCTAGGTGATATTTACCTGCTGCGGGGCGAGCCGTGGGAAGCCACGCTGCTGTACTCGCAAGTGGAAAAGTCGCGCAAGGACCAACCGCTGGGCTACGAGGCCAAGTTGCGCAACGCCCGCCTCAGCTACTTTGCCGGCGACTTTAAGCTGGCGCAAAGCCACCTCGATATCCTGAAGCTGGCCACCAGCCGCGAAATAGCCAACGACGCCATGCAGCTCAGCCTGCTCATCGGCGACAACACCGCCATGGACACGTCGGGCGTGGCCATGCGCGCCTACGCCGCTGCCGAGCTGCAGGTGTTCCAAAACAAAATACCGCAGGCCATCAAAGCCCTCGACGATTTGCTGACCAAGTATCCCGGCCACGCCCTCACCGACGAGGCTTGGTACCTGAAGGCCCAGCTGCAGCGCCGCTCCGGCGACTACAACGGCGCCCTGGAAACCCTGCAGCGCATCGTGGGCAACCCCAAATACGATATTCTTTCCGACGACGCTTTGTTCCTGACGGCCGAGATACAGGAGCAAAACCGCCAAGACCGCGTGCGGGCGCAGGAGCTTTACACCTCGTTGCTCACCAAGTACCCTGGCAGCATCTACGGCGCCGAGGCCCGCAAACGCGTGCGCCTTTTGCGCGGCAACGCGGTGCCGCAGTAACGCGAACCCGCACTTACCTAGGGCTACCCGAAGAACACAAACATCAGCAACAGCGCCACGATGAACGCTATGTACATCAGCCCATCGGTGAGGATGTACTGCTTGTAGCGTTGGTAAAAATCGCGGAGGGGCTGCATGGCTGAAAAAGAGCAAAATGGTGCCCAAAATTACTCCTGCCGAGGTGGCGTTTCGCAAAATTGGGGCTGAAAGCGTGCCGTTTTCTTCTTACTTTTGAAGGTATTGCCCTCCCCACCATGCTAAAACGTTGGATTCGTAAGCCTGCTCCCGACCGCGAGAAGGTCGAGCACCTGTCGGCAGCCCTGCGCGTAAACGAGTCCATCATTGCTTTGCTGTGTCAGCGGGGCATTTGCTCCTTCGACGAGGCCAAGGCGTACTTCCGCCCCACGCTCGAAGCGCTGCCCGACCCCATGCTCATGCGCGACATGGACTTGGCCGTGCAGCGTTTGGTGGAGGCGCTTTTTCAGGAAGAAAAAGTGCTGGTGTACGGCGACTACGACGTGGACGGCACCACCTCCGTGGCGCTGGTGTACTCGTACCTGCGCTCGTTGTTCGGCCCGGCCCGCATCGATTACTACATCCCCGACCGCTACATCGAGGGCTACGGCATCTCGAACATGGGCATTGATTGGGCGGCTGCTAACGGCTTCAAGCTGATTGTGGCACTCGACTGCGGCGTAAAAGCCGTGGACAAAATCAGTTACGCCCGCGACAAAGGCGTCGATTTTATCGTGTGCGACCACCACTTGCCCGGCGACGAACTGCCGCCCGCCGTGGCCGTGCTCGACCCCAAACGTTCCGATTGCCCGTATCCGTACAAAGAGCTATCGGGGTGCGGCGTAGGTTTTAAGCTGATGCAGGCCCTGTGCCGCAGCCAAGGCTTCGACGAAGAGCCCCTGCACGAGCTGATGGACTTGCTGGCCGTGAGCATTGCGGCTGATATTGTGCCCATCACCGGCGAAAACCGCACGCTGATGTACCACGGCCTGCGCCGCCTCAACGACCCCAGCATCGAAACGCGGCCCGGCCTGTATGCCTTGCGCCAGCTGGCCGGCCTGCGCGAAGGCCCGCTTACGGTAAGCAGCCTGGTGTTTGGCTTTGCGCCGCGCATCAACGCCGCCGGGCGCCTAGGTGATGCCAAGCGCTCCGTGGCCATGCTGCTCTCCGAAACGGCCGAGCAGGCCCTGGCTACGGCCAGCGTAGTCGACCAAACCAATACCGAGCGCCGCGGCTTCGATACACGCATTACCGAGGAAGCCCTGCAGATGATCGAAACCGATCTGGAGCTGCGCAATGCCCGCTCCACGGTGCTGTTCAAGCAGGACTGGCACAAGGGCGTAATCGGCATTGTGGCTTCGCGCTGCCTCGATAAGTACTACCGCCCCACGGTTATCCTCACAGAGTCGAACGGCAAGGCCACAGGTTCGGCCCGCTCGGTGGCGGGGTTTGATGTGCACCAAGCCATTTTGGAGTGCTCCGATTTGCTCGAGCAGTTTGGCGGCCACATGTACGCGGCAGGCCTTACGCTACCGCTCGAGAATGTGGCCGAGTTCCGCCGCCGTTTCGAGGCCGTGGTGGCCTCGCGCATCAAAGAAGAGCAGCTCATTCCGCCCGTTGAGATTGACTTGCCGCTGCGCCTGCGCGAGGTAACCTGGAACTTCTTCAACCTGCTGCGCCAGATGGAGCCCTTTGGCCCCGGCAACCCCAGCCCGGTATTTGAGGCCCAGCAGGTGTACGCCGTGCCCGGCACCGCGAAGGTGGTAGGCACCTCGCACCTCAAGCTGACCTTGATGCAGGAAGATTCAAACCAGATCGACGCCATCGGCTTCGGCTTGTCGGATCATTACGGGCGCATCTCCAAAGGCCAGCCGTTCAATATCTGCTACACCGTGGATGTAAACGAATGGCGCGGTCAAAAATCGCTGCAGCTACGCCTCAAAGACATAGGCTGGGAATAAAGCGCCTAGGGCGGCCGCGTCGTCGCATTTGGCTAACCATTACCTTAGTAGCCTAGGTTCTCAGCCGAACCTGGGCTATTCGCTTTTCTATCCTTTCCTAGGTTGATGAAATCAATCCTGCTTAGCGCCGGCCTCGGCAGCTTACTGGCTTATGGCGCCCACGCGCAAACTCCTGCCACCGGCACCTACCGCATTACCGTCGACACGCAGCCCGCTGCCAGCTCCGATCAGTTGCGCGTCATCATCCAGACGCCACCCGTGCGCGATGAGCGCGTAACGTACGTGATGCCGAGCGTGGTGCCCGGCTCGTACTCCAAAAAGGATTACGGCCGCTTTGTGCAAAGTTTGAAAGCATTCGACGAGCGGGGCAAGGCGCTGAAGGTGACGCGCGAAGGCCAGAACCTGTTTACCATCGACAAAGCCACCAAGCTCGCCCGCATCGAGTACCTCGTGGATGACACCTGGGATGCCAAGCAGGACGACAGCTACATCTTTCAGCCGGGCGGTACCAACTTCGACGCCCGCTCGCCCTTCCGCAACTTCGTGCTGAACCACTACGGGCTGTACGGCTACCTCGAGGGCTACAAAATGGTGCCTTACGAAGTAACCGTGAAGCACGCGCCCGAGCTCTACGCCAGCACCGCGCTGCCGGTGCAGCGCTCGGCCACGCAGGATGTATTTCGGGCCGATAGCTACGTAACCCTGGCCGATGGCCCCATCCTGTACAGCAAGCCCGATACCACCAGCTTTGTGGCCGGTGGGGCGCGCATTGGCGTGTCGGTAGTATCGGAGCTGGGCAAGGTAAAAGCGGCGCAAATCAGCCAAACCATGCGCCCGATGGCCGAAGCCCTAGGTCAGTTTTTTGGGAAGATGCCGGTACCCAACTACCAGTTCCTGATGTACTTCCCCGATTACCAAACCTCACAGGTAATCAACCGCAGCACGGGCGGCTTCGGGGCCATGGAGCACTCGTACTCGTCGTTGTACTTTTTGCCCGAGCGCAACACCGAAGCCGAGCTGACGGAAATGGTGCGCGAGGTGGCTTCGCACGAGTTTTTGCACATGCTGGCCCCGCTGAACATCCACTCCCGCGAAATCGGCGAGTTCGATTTTCGCAACCCCAAAATGTCGCAGCACCTGTGGCTGTACGAGGGCGTGACGGAGTACTTCGCCCACTTGGTGCAAGTGCGGGCCGGACTCACTACCGAAGAGCAGTTCCGCGGCACCATGCAGGAGAAAATCCGCGACGCGGAGAAATACCCGGCTGGCGTGTCGTTTACGGAAATGAGCCGCCGCATTCTGGAGTCGCCCTACGACAAAATGTACGAAAACGTATACAAGAAGGGCGCGCTCATTGGTTTGCTGCTCGATATCCGCATTCAGGAGCTTACCAAAGGTCAGAAAACCCTCCGCGACGTGCTGCTGACCCTGCGCGACAAGTACGGCCCCACGCGCTCCTTCGAAGATGCGCAGCTAATACCGGAGGTAGTAGCCCTCACGCACCCCGATGTGCAGCAGTTCTTCGACCGCTACGTGGTGGGCACCGAAGCCCTGCCGCTAACCGAGTACCTCGACAAAATTGGCTGGCGCTACGCCGATAAAGCCCCGGCCCGCATCAAAGCATTTGGGCAGCTAGGGTTCCGCTACGACGAGGCCAAAAAGGAGTTTGCCGCTGCCGACGTAACGGCCGAAACCAATGCTTTTGGCCTGCAGAACGGCGACGTGATTGTGGCCGTAAATGGCAAGCCCGTAACGCTCGACACGGCCGAGCAACTGCTGCGCCCCTTGGTAGAGCCCGCCACCGATACGCCCGTGCGCCTCACGCTGCGCCGCGGCGCAGCCACCAAGGAGGCCCAAGCCGCGCCGCGCGAGTTCGATGTAGAAATCCGGAACCACCTGGCCCCCAACCCTACGCCCACGCCGGCACAGCTGGCCCTGCGTCGGCAGCTGCTCAACAGCAAAAGCTAACAAGCACCTAGGGCTTATCCGCAAACAAACGTGCCGGCGACTACTCTTGCCGGCACGTTTGTTTGTAGCCGCTAGTTGTTGGCAGCAGTGGGTACGATGAAAGTCTCGGTACCCCAACGCACGTAGCCACTGCTCGAAAGCCAACCTTGCTTGGCAACCGTGGGCAACGATACGTAGGGCGTCCACTTGTAGCGCGTGACGCGCACGTAGGTAAGTTGGCCGTTGTGCCGGGTTTCCTCCAGCACGGGGTGTTTGCCCTGGTAGCCGTAGAACCGATCGAGCGTGGTGCCGTTGCGCCGAATACGGCGTACGTGCTTCCAGAGCAACACTTGTTTGGTTGTGCGACCCCCGCTAGACGCACTAGCCGTAGCCATCAAGCGTTCTGGCTGAGCGTAGCCCCGCGCTACTACCCGGCGCTTGCCAGCAGCTGGCGCTTTGGTTTTGAAGCCAATGGTGCGGCTTTGCAACTCTTGGCGCAGCGTATTGGCCGCGTGCACCACCGAGTCGCGCGCGGCGGTGGCTTTCCCTGGGTCTGTAACCACCTGGGCAGTGGCCCAGCCAGGCAATAGGCTAATAGCGGCAACAACACCAGCACGAGTAATCGTAAGCATGCAAATTGATTGTTAGGTGGACTAAATCCGGCTCAAAAACGTTGCCAAGCTCGACTATAGCGTTTGCGGTAGCATTGTGCGCCGCCCCCTTACCTTTGCTGACAGCATGATTCTGCGCGCCGAACACCTCGTCAAGAAATACAAGCAACGCACCGTTGTAAGTGATATGTCCCTGCACGTGGAGCAGGGCGAAATCGTAGGCTTGCTAGGGCCCAACGGGGCCGGCAAAACCACCTCGTTTTACATGACGGTGGGCATGGTGAAGCCCAACTCGGGCCGCATCTTCCTCGACGACGAAGACATCACCGGCCTGCCCATTTACCAGCGCGCCCGCCGCGGCATCGGCTACTTGGCCCAAGAGGCCTCCGTTTTTCGCGACCTGACGGTGGAGGAAAACATCCTGTCGGTGCTGGAAATGACCAAGCTCAGCAAGCAGCAGCAACACGATAAGGTAGAAGAGCTGCTCAACGAGTTCAGCCTCACGCACGTGCGCAAAAACCTAGGGCGCGTGCTCTCGGGCGGCGAGCGGCGGCGCACCGAAATTGCGCGCGCCCTGGCCGTCGACCCCAAGTTTGTGCTGCTCGATGAACCCTTTGCCGGCGTCGACCCGATTGCGGTGGAGGAAATCCAAGGCATTGTGGCCAAGCTGAAGCACAAGAACATCGGCATCCTCATCACCGACCACAACGTGAACGAGACGCTGAGCATCGTCGATCGGGCTTATTTGCTGTTCGAAGGCAAGCTGCTGAAGGCCGGCACCGCCGAAGAACTGGCTGCCGACGAAATGGTGCGCCGCGTATACCTAGGCCGCCATTTTGAGCTGAAGCGCAAAATCTAAATCGCTGATTAATGCCGATTACCCTGATTTCGCTGATTTTCGAAGCCAGACGGCTTGTGGTGGTGGCGTATCGGGGTGTTTTGGGCGCTCGGCCAGCCGCCCTTGCGTAAATCAAGCCCTCGGAGCCAAATCTGCGTAATCTGCGTAATCAGCGAAATCACAAAAATCAGCGATTGATGATTGATACCCTGCTCACCTGGATGGTAAAGCCGCGCATGGTGCGCCTCGAGCGCATGCGCTCCGAGCCGCATGCTACCCAGCGCGAGGTGCTGCAGGATTTACTTCAGACCGCCCGCCACACCGATTGGGGCCGCATGTACGGCTACGCCGACGGGCTGAACGCCCGCGAGTTTGCCCAGCGCGTGCCCGTGAGTAGCTACGAGCAGCTGTACCCTTGGATTGAGCGCGTGCTGCACGGCGAGGACGACGTGCTGTGGCCCGGGCGCGTGCAGTGGTTTGCCAAAAGCAGCGGCACCACCAACGCCCGCAGCAAGTACATACCCGTTACGCCGCAGTCGCTCGAAGATTGCCACTACCGCGCCGGCCGCGACATGGTGGCCGTAGCCCAAACTTTGTATCCCGAAGCGGGAATCCTGCGCGGCAAAACCCTTTCCCTAGGTGGCACGCACGTGCCCAACCCCTTCCGGCCCGACGACCCCGCCTCGCGCGTGGGCGACGTGTCGGCGGTGATCATGCAAAACCTGCCGGCCTGGGCCGAGTCGCGCCGCACGCCGCCGCTCGAGCTGGCTTTGCTTGATGAGTGGGAGGAAAAGCTGGAGCGCATGGCCCAGCACGTGCTGCACGAAAATGTATCGTGCTTGGCCGGCGTGCCCACCTGGATGATCATGCTGCTGCGCCGCGTATCGGAGCTGGCTGGCGGCCGGCCCATTCCGGAAGTGTGGCCCAACCTACGCCTGTTTATGCACGGCGCCGTGGCTTTTGGGCCGTACCGCGAGCTGTTTCGGCAGCTGATACCGGAAGCCCAGATGCGGTACCTGGAAATCTACAATGCCTCCGAAGGCTACTTGGCGTTCCAGGACCAGCCCGACTCGCAGGACTTGCTGCTGCTGCTCGACCACGGCATTTACTACGAGTTCATTCCCATTGATGAGCTCGGGAAGGAGCACCCGCGCACGCTTACGCTCGAAGAGGTAGAGGTAGGACCCAGCTACGCCCTCGTCATCAGCACCAACGCGGGGCTGTGGCGCTACCAAATCGGCGATACGGTGCGCTTTACTTCTGTGGCGCCGTACCGCATCCGCATTTCGGGCCGCACCAAGCACTTTCTCAACGCTTTTGGCGAAGAAGTGGTAGTAGAAAACGCCGATGCCGCCATTGCTGCCGCCGCTGCTACCACCGGCGCGTTGGTGAAAGAGTACACGGCCGCGCCTATTTACTTCAGCACCGGCGAAGGCTCGCGCGGCGGGCACCAGTGGCTCATCGAGTTTTCGCAACCGCCCGCCAGCGAGGCACAGTTTGCGCAAGTACTCGACGAAACCCTGCGCCAACTCAACTCCGATTACGACGCCAAGCGCCACCGCGACATAGCCCTGCAGCCGCCCGTACTTACGGTGGCCGCGCCGGGCACGTTTGAGCAGTGGCTGGCGCGCCGCGGCAAGCTGGGCGGGCAGCACAAAGTACCCCGCCTCAGCAACAACCGCGAGCTGCTGGAAGAACTGCTGAGCTAGCCACCTTACCCTAGGTGGGCCGGCAGTTGCAGCGGGTTGGCAGGGCTGCTACCTTGGCCCGATGGATTTATTACCTAGGGTAGCATTGGTAGGTAGCTGCGCGTTGTTGGCCGCTGCGTTAGCTGCCTGCCAGGCGCCGCGCGGCCCCGTGGGCTTTTGGTCGCGTAACCGCCTCGATGCGCAGCAGGAGCGCCACGGCCCTTGGCGCGCGTACTTCGATAGCGCCGCCACCAAACTGGCATCGCGCGGACACTACCGGCACGGCCGGCCCCGTGGCCATTGGCGCTACTACGCCTACCAAGGCCAACTCGACCACGACGACCGGTACCGCTCGGGCGGGCTAATGCTGGTGCGCCATTTCCACGCCAACGGGCAAGTGGCCCGGCAGGGCCAAGCCCATTTGGAGAGCGACAGCGCGGTGGTGCAGTACTACTGGTTTGGGCGGTGGCTGCTTTACGACACAATCGGGCGCGAAATCGGATGGGAGCTCTACGACAAAGGCTACCGCATGGCCCAAGGCAAGGGTGCGACCAATGTATCGCACAAACCCCGCAGCAGCAGGCAGGGCAGCAAATAATCCTATTGTCTTTATTTGTTTATTATTAAGGCGATTATATATTTATCGTATTCGTTCTGCTACTAAATACCACCTGCATTGCACACTTTTACTGCCACCGAACTCGCTTCGCAGCCGTACGTTTCGCGCAAGAAGCGCTACCGCCGCCGGGTTGTAACCGAGCCCAAAAGCATTCTGGGGAAACGAACCACGCTAGCTTTGCTGGGGCTGCTGGTGCTAGCCTTGCTGGCCAGCCTGGGGGTGATTGCCGGCTCCCTGGCAAGCGGCATCCCAACGTAACCATTCATCGGACCAAACGGCTCTGTACTAATTAGCTATAGCGCAGCCCGGCAACGGCGGCACCCCAACGTTGGAGTGCCGCCGTTGCCGTTGATTGGTAGGGGGCAGTTGGCTTATTGGTCGAACACGCGGCCTAGGCCACCTAGCACCGAGCCGCTTTCTTTTTGGGCATTGCCACCGTTGGGCATCAGGGCCTGAATAAGTTTTTTCACGGGCATGCTTTGCAGCCACACGCGGCCGGTGCCACGCAGCGTGGCCAGCAGCAGGCCTTCGCCGCCAAAAATCATCGACTTGAGGTTGCCGGCGCGGGCAATGCTGAACTCGATGCCCGGCTCGAAGGCCACCACGCAGCCGGTATCTACGCGCAGCATTTCGCCGTTCAGGCGGCGCTCAATTACGGTGCCGCCCGCATGAATAAATGCCTTGCCGTCGCCGGTAAGCTTCTGCAAGATAAATCCTTCGCCCCCGAAAAAGCCCGAACCGAGGCGCTGGTTGAAGTGAATGCCGATTTTGGTGCCCCGCGCGGCAGCCAAAAAGCCGTCTTTCTGCACAATCAGGCCGTTGGGCAGGGTGCTCAGGTCGAGGGGCATAATGGTGCCGGGGTAGGGGGCCGAAAAGCCCACCCGGGCTTTGCCGTGGTGCCCGGCGTGGGTAAAGTGCGTCATGAAGAGCGACTCGCCGGTAATCATGCGCGTGCCAGCCGAAAGCAGCTTGCCGAAAAAGCCCTGATCAGGCTCCGAGCCGTCGCCCATGCGCGTATCCCAGGCAATGGGCTCGTCCATGTACACCATGGTGCCGGCCTCGGCAATAACCGATTCGCCCGGGTCGAGCTCAATTTCTACTACCTGAATATCGTGGCCAATAATGCGGTAATCAACGTCGTGTGAACGCATGGGTAAGCAGCTGATTGGTGCAGCAGCAAGTATAGCGAAGTGCTAATTAAAAAGCAGCGCCCCGGCACCTAGGCCACTTGACCTAGGTGCCGGGGCGCTGCCAGCAGCCACGCGCGGCGGGTGTTATTCTTCGGGCTCGGCGGTGGTTCCGCCGGTGGGCAATGCGGTGTCGTCGTCGGTTTTTTTGCTGCGTTTGGCCTCGCGCGAGGTACGCCGCATGAAGTCCTCGTCTGTTTCCTCGGGTTCGGCGGCTTCGCCTTCCTCCAGCGGAAAATCCTCCTCGTCTTCGGCGGCGGCATCGGCCAAGGCTTTTTCGCCAAACTGGCCTTCGCGGTTCACCAGTTTCTTGTCGCGCACGTGGCGGTTCAAGAATTCGTTGATCTGCTCGATGCTGTACGTAGAGGTGATTTCGCCCAGCGGGTTCACTTTGATTTCAAAGCCTTCCAGCTCTTTGTGCACCCGGGGCTTCTTGGCCGGGTCCTGCTGCTTTTTTTTAACGGGTTTCTTGGCCATGATGGGTCGCGCCTAGGGTTGGGGTGTGCTGGCGGCTTCGTCTGCGTTTGCAGCGCAACCAAAGCCGCTGTGTGGCTTCACAATTACGTAGGGGCTAGCTTCTCGGATGCGTTGCGCAACGGATTAGGCCGCGGGGCCCGCCAAGCACAAGCAGCCCGGGTGCAAACAAAAAGCCCATCGACAACAAACTGCCGATGGGCTTTTCAAAGCCAAGCTAGAACAAGCCTGCCGGTTAGCTGGCTTGCGGCGCAAGGGCCGCCACGGCGGCCTCAATTCGCTCGGCCGTTTCCTGAGTGCCCAGAATGCTCATGATGGCCATCAAATCGGGGCCGGCGGCGGCGCCGGTAACGGCTACGCGCAGCGCTTGCAGCACTTGGCCAATCTTGATGCCCAGGCGCTCGAGAACCTGCGTGAGCAGCGCCTTGATGCCGTCGGGGGTGGTGTCGGTTGCCGCGGGCAGCGCCTGGGCAAATTCACCTAGGGCGCCGGCTACCTGGGCGTTCCACTTCTTGCTGATTACCTGCTCGTCGTAGCCGTTGGGGCGCTCGAAAAACAAGCGAGCTTCGCGGGCCAAATCGGCCGGGAAGGTGGCGCGCTCTTTCACCAGCCCGGCAATTTGCTCGGCTTTGTCGGCGGGTACTTCGGCCGTAATGCCTTGCTCTTGCAGCGAGGCCACGAGGTACTGCGCCAGCTCGCTATCGGGCTTGGCGCGCAGGTACTGCTCGTTGTACCAGCGCACTTTGTTTTGGTCGAAGCGGGCCGGCGACTTGCTTACGCGCTCAATCGTAAAGGCCTCGATCAGCTCCGGCATCGAGAACAGCTCCTGCGTGGTGCCGGGGTTCCAGCCCAAGAAAGCCAGGAAGTTGATGAACGCCTCGGGCAAGTAGCCCGCTTCGCGGTAGCCGCTGCTCACGGTTGGCTCGCCGGTTTCGGCGTCCTTGCCGTGGAATTCAAGCGGAAATACCGGGAAACCCAGCCGGTCGCCGTCGCGCTTGCTCAGCTTGCCGGTGCCGTCGGGCTTCAGCAGCAGGGGCAAGTGGGCAAATTGCGGCATGGTACTTTCCCAGCCTAGGTAGCGGTACAGCAGCACGTGCAACGGGGCCGAGGGCAGCCACTCCTCACCCCGAATCACGTGGGTGATTTCCATGAGGTGGTCGTCCACGATGTTGGCCAGGTGGTATGTAGGCATGCCGTCCGACTTCATCAGCACCTTGTCGTCGATCGACGAGGAATGCACCACCACCCAACCGCGGATCAGGTCGTTGAAGCGAACTTCCTCCTTGCGTGGCACCTTCAGGCGAATGACGTAGGGCGCGCCGCTTTCGAGCAGCTGCTTTACTTCCTCGTCGGGCAGCGTGAGGGAATTGCGCATTTGGGTACGCGTAATGCTGTTGTACTGCGGGTTGGGCACTTTGGCCGCCGTGAGGCGCGCGCGCATGGCGTCGAGCTCCTCGGGCGTGTCGAAGGCGTAGTACGCGTGGCCCGCCTCGATGAGCTGCATGGCGTACTGCATGTACATGGGCTTCCGCTCGCTTTGGCGGTACGGCGCGTGCGGGCCGCCTTGCTCGGGGCCTTCGTCAATCTCGATGCCGCACCACCGCAGCGAATCCATGATGTACTGCTCGGCGCCGGGTACGAAACGGTTCTGGTCGGTGTCTTCGATGCGTAGCAGCATCTTGCCGCCCAGCTTGCGGGCCAGCAGGTAGTTATACAGCGCAGTGCGCACGCCGCCAATGTGCAGCGGCCCGGTCGGGCTGGGCGCAAAACGCACCCGAACTTCTCTTTCCATACAAAACGACAATATCGGGCCCCAACCAACTGCAGGGGCCTAACAGCGGCGCAAAGGTAGGAAGGAAGTTAGGTAGTTTAGGAGTTAATGAGTTAGGCAGTTGAAGAGTAGATGAGTTTGTGAGTTAAGGAAAGCTACGCAGAGCAGTAGAGCAAGCGAGGCCCTAGGTCGCGCGTGCGCGTCGGGGCCCAGGCACCTCGGCACTCTTGCTTTCGCTAACCCACAAACTCCTAAACCCTGTAGCTAAGCTTCGCCCCGGTTTCGGAACGCGAGCCAAAGCGCCAGCCCGAGCAGCGTTACGCCGCCCCGGATTAGCCAAGCCGTGGTTTCGCCCCACTGCTCGATCCAGCTCAGGAACATGAATTTCATGCCCACAAAGGGCAACACCAACGACACCAGCCCCACCAGCAGTAAGCCAAGGCCTAGCTCTTTCATAACGGCTTTGTTTAGAGTACTTGGGGGCAACGCCGCGCCGCCGAGCTTAGTACACCTAGGCCTTCACGGCAATGCACGAAATTTCCACCAGCACGTCTTTGGGCAGGCGGGCTACCTCCACGGTTTCGCGGGCGGGGTAGGGACCGGCGCCAAAGTACGAGCCGTAGATTTCGTTGATGGTGCCGAAGTGCCCTAGGTCTTTCACGAAGATGCTGCACTTCACCACGTCGGGCAGGGCGTAGCCGCCGGCGGCCAGCACGGCCTGCAGGTTGCGCATTACTTGGTGGGTTTGGGCCTGCACGTCGCCTTCGCCGATGAGCTGTCCGCCCGAGGCGTCGAGGGCAATTTGGCCCGATACGTAGATGGTGTTGCCGGCCTGCACGGCCTGGCTGTAGGGCCCGATGGGGGCCGGCGCCTCGGGCGAGTTGATGATGGTATTTGCCATGAGAAAGGTAAAGGCGGGCCGAAACCCTATTTTCGTGGCCTGAACTTAGCCAAAACGATGCACCTGCTCATCCTCGACGGTCAACACCTTGCAGCCGAACTCCGCGAAAAGTTCGGCGCGCAGCACCAATACACCTTCGTGCCCGAGGCCGGCGGCCGCCTCGTCGACGAGCTCGAATCGGCCATGCCGCTGCTCGACGACGCGCTGCCCACCGCCGACGTGGTGTTCGATTTCGGCAACTACGGCCCGCTCTACGAAGAAAAAGAAGGCATTGTAGCTTTTGTAGAGGCTGCTACCGAGTCGTTGGCTTCGCGCTTTGGTGCCGACAAGCCCGCGTACCCGGTTTTTGGCTTTTGCGGATTGCCCACCTTGCTCAACCGCAGTTTGCTCGAGGTAAGCCTCTACGACCCCGCCGATGCTGCGCTGCTCGCCAGCACCTGCGCGGCCCTAGGCACCGCGTACCGCGTGGTAGAAGACCGCGTGGGCCTGGTAACCCCGCGCGTGGTTTGCATGATCATCAACGAAGCCTGCTATACCCTGCAGGAAGGCACGGCCAGTATCCGCGACATCGACCTAGGGATGAAGCTCGGCACCAACTACCCCAAGGGCCCGTTTGAGTGGGCCAACGCCATAGGCGTGGAGCGGGTGTACGAGGTGCTGAATATGCTCTGGGAAGATACCCGCGACGAGCGGTACAAAATCTCCCCTTTGCTTAAGCACATGGTGCAGCGGCAAGAAACTTTCGTGCTTTAGGGCTGCCGAGAATCGGCGGTCGGCGGCTCGGGCACCCGGATGCTGCGCTTGCCAAAGTACTCGGCGTAGGCTTGGTTGGCCCAATCGTTGGGGTTGGTTTCCAGGTCTGAAAACAAGACGGTGGCGGGCGGGTCGAGCAGGCGTTCTACCATTACATCGGGCGGGGTGGCAGTGCGTAGATAGGCGTAGCGGGCAGTCAGCTGCCGGTCGTAACGTGCCGCTGCACCACCTAGCCAGTCGCGGTAAGCCACCACAATGTTGTTGGCGTTATCGCGCGGTTCGCGGCCGCGCATGCGGCGCGTGTGCCCAAAGGCAAACACAACTACCACCCATAAAATTAGCCCCCACTGCAGCGCCCTAGGTACCGCAAGCCGCTGCACGCCAAGCTTGCTCCAGCCGTAGCGCGCCCAGGCGTAAGCATGCAAAAACCACCACACCAGAAAGAATAGGTACAGCACGTTTTTCGACCTAGGCGGCATGGCAAGGCTCGTCGTCCAGAAAGCCACAAACATCAGGAACATCAACGACACGGCCATCAGCACGAGCATAAGCAGAGGGCGCTTGGCCAAGCGGTTCAGGGGCAGCGTGGGCACTTTGTGTAAGCCAATGCCGACTGGAGCCAGCAGCACCGTAAGCGCAAGTAGTACCCCATTGCCGAGCCAGTTTACCACAAGGCGGTAGGCGGCTAACCCGCCTTTATCGAGTGCCTGCCAAACGGTGTATTGCCGCGTGGATTGATCGAGGCGCACAAAATTGCCCGGCGCCAAAAAGGTAGCCGTGCAGGCCGCCCCCACCACCAGGGCCAGCAGTACGTATGGCCAGGCAATGCGGCGTTGCTCCAGGCTGCACAGTATGGCAAAGGCGCCCGCACCTAGGAGCAGGGGCACGGCATTGGTTTCGTTGCCGCCCACAATCACGACGGCAAGCAAGCAGGCGGCCACTAGCCAGTTGCGCCGGCTGCGGGCGGCGGTGCTGCTGGCGTGTTTGCCCAAGGCGCCCAACCAGATTAGGCTCAGCAGGGCGGGCAATAAATAATTGAAGTTGCTGGTAATCCAGTAAAAGGCTTCCGCAGTGCTCGGCATCTGATACAAGAACAGTAAAGTGAGCAAGCCGCTGGCCAGCCACAGTTGCCAGCGGCCGTATTGCGTACCCAGCAGCATCCGCAGCAGCGCGTACCACGCTGCCGGCACCGCCAAAATCATCAGCAGGCAAACAGCACCGTATCCTTCGGTAATGAAGCCGTACGTTACCGGGTGCAGCAAGGCCCACAACACCGCCGAGGTGTAACGGCCCGTCCACTGCATGTACAGGTAAGTTATTTGCCCGAAATGACCGTTTTGGTCCACTTGGGTAGCCATTAGAAAATCATCGGCCGACGGGTGCGCGTACCAGCACAGCACCAAGAAGGGCAACAAGCCAAGTGCCGCCGCCGCTGCCAGCAACCAAGTACCTAAGCGAAAGCGGGAAGCTGATAACGCAGTTTTCACGGCCGCAAAGCTGGCAGGAACGGTGGAACTGTCCGAACGAAGCGTTTCGAAAATGCACAAAAAAAGCGCCCACCAGGGGGCGCTTTTCTCTTTTGTTGCTTGGTTGATGTGGATTACTCCACCGTAACCGATTTGGCCAGGTTACGCGGCTGATCGACGTTGCAGCCCCGCAGCACGGCAATGTGGTACGAAAGCAGCTGCAGCGGAATCACCGAAACCAACGGCATCAGCTCGTCGGAGGTGTGCGGCACTTCCACCACAAACTCAGCCATTGGCGGAATCACCTTGTCGCCCTCGCTCACGATGGCAATGATGCGGCCTTTGCGCGCCTTCACCTCCTGAATGTTCGATACGATCTTCTCGTACGAGCTGTCGCGGGTGGCAATAACCACCACCGGCATGTTCTCGTCGATCAGGGCGATGGGGCCGTGCTTCATCTCGGCCGCCGGGTAACCCTCGGCGTGGATGTAGCTGATTTCCTTTAGCTTTAGAGCGCCTTCCAAAGCCACCGGGAAGTTGTAACCGCGGCCTAGGTACAGGAAGTTGGCGGCGTCTTTGAAGATTTCGGAAATCTGGCGAATCTCGGTGTCGAGCTCCAATGCCTTTTCCACTTTCTGCGGAATGGTATGGAGCTCCATGGTCAGTTCGCGCAGGCGCTGATCGGAAAGCGTACCACGGCGATGGCCTACAATCATGGCCAGCAGCGTCAGCACGGTTACCTGGGCGGTAAAGGCTTTCGTCGAGGCTACGCCGATTTCCGGACCAGCGTGGGTGTAGGCACCAGCATCGGTAGCACGGGCAATGCTCGAGCCTACCACGTTGCAGATACCAAAGATGGTAGCGCCCTTGCTCTTGGCTAGCTCGATGGCCGCCAGCGTATCGGCCGTTTCGCCCGATTGCGAAATGGCAATTACGATGTCGCGCTCCGAAAGCACCGGGTTGCGGTAGCGGAACTCCGAAGCATACTCTACTTCTACCGGAATGCGCGCTAGGTCCTCAATCAGGTACTCGGCCACCAGGCCAGCGTGCCACGAGGTACCGCACGCCACGATGATGATGCGCTGAGCATTGATGAACTTCTGCTCGAAAGCGCGCACGCCGCCCATGTTCAGGTGACCTGCCTCCAACTCCAAACGGCCGCGCATCGAGTCGAGAATCGACTTGGGCTGCTCGTAGATTTCTTTCAGCATGAAGTGCTCGTAGCCGCCCTTCTCAATGCTGTCGAGCTCCAACTCCAGCTTCTGGATGTAGGGCGTCTGCGGTACATCTTCCTTGCTGCGAATATCAAGCTTGCCGTTGCGTATTACCGCAATTTCGTAGTCGTTCACATACACCACCTCGTTCGTGTACTCGATAATGGGAGTAGCATCCGAAGCGAGGAAGAACTCGTTGTCGCCAACTCCAATTACCATGGGCGAGCCTTTACGGGCTGCAATAAGCTGGTCAGGCTCGTCCTTGCTCAGCACCACAATGGCGTAAGCACCTACCACTTCGTGAAGAGCCAAGCGTACAGCTTCCTCCAGCGAGCATTTGTTTTGCTTCTGAATTTCCTCAATCAGGTTCACGAACACCTCCGTGTCCGTGTCAGAGTGAAATTCGTGGCCCTGCTGGATCAAGTGTTGCTTTAGAGCAGCGTAGTTCTCGATGATGCCATTGTGAATAATAGCAATACGTTCAGACGTGGAGTAGTGCGGGTGCGCATTTACATCGTTCGGCTCGCCGTGCGTAGCCCAACGCGTGTGGCCCATGCCCACGTGAGCGTGCACGTTCTTGTCGGCGATGAATGCTTCTAGGTCGGCAACCTTGCCTTTCTTTTTGAATACGTTCAGATCGCCGTTGAGCAAGGCAACACCCGCCGAGTCGTAGCCGCGGTACTCCAAGCGGCGCAGACCTTTAATGATGATGGGGCAGGCTTCGCGGTGCCCGATGTAAGCTACAATTCCGCACATAGCGTGTCAGAAGAAAAGTAAACAGTTAAAAAAGTCGGCCCTTAGCAAAGCTTGTGCCGATGTTAGTAGAGCAGGGTTTTACTGAGCTCCGGGTTTGGAGTAGTACACACGCAAGCGAATGTTGCTGGCGTCGATGGTAGCACGGTCCAGTGAAAGCGGCAAACTGGTTTCGTTGGAGCGTAGTTCCCGACGCAACGTTGGCGACAAAATAAATGCTGCCGGGTACGGCGTTGGCAACTGGTTGGTTACATACGTTTGAACGTAAGTCGTCAGCAGCGTTGTGTAGTTGTTGCTGGGGCCCGTAGCTGTGCTTTGGCGGTTTAGTTGTGCTTCGAGCCGCTGACCTTGGGCATTTGCGTTTTCGCCCAGCACAAACCGCAACGACTGGCTTGCGCCAGTAGTCGTTTTCAACACTTGGTTGCGCGCGTTGGCCTCGTAGAGGTAGAGGCTGGTCGGCGCCGGGTACACCAAGTTGGTGCCCGATTTCAGCGGCACAATCAGCTCGGCACGGTTCACGATAATGTTTTCGCGCTGTTGCAGGGCCCGGAGTTGCTCCAGCCCAGGAATTAGCAGCTTGGTGGCCAAGCCGGTGCCATCTTGCGTGTAGCTGGTGTTATTTAGCAGGCTAGCAGGTACCTCGGCGGCGCGGTTGTTGTTGAGCGAGCTAAAGGGGGCCCCGGCACCGCTCAAATCGTATTGAATGCCGGTGAAAAAACGCGGCTCGAATACGGCACCCGAGCTGTTCACGTAACTGAAGCGGTATATTTTCTGCTCAGTGGCCGGAGTGCCCGACGTGGTATTTACCCGGTAGTAAACCAGAATTTGCGAAATCACCGATCGGTCGAAGCCGATTACAGTGCGCTCGGTACCAGCGCCCGGAATAATGGCCAAACCCCGCCAAACACGTTGCAGCTCCTGCTGCGACAGCGTTTCGGTGGTAGTGGCCTTCATCAGGTCGAACAGGCTGGTGGCAAAAGCGGTGGGCTGCGGGCCGGAAATCAGGATGCGCAACGGCAATTGCAAGCTGTCGGCCGTGTTGGCTTTGTTGCGAATAATGCGGTTCAACGACACCGGAGCATTTTCCACAATCGCCTGACCTAGAGCCGGGCGGCTGGCTGCGTTGTAAGTGGTGCGTTCGTCAAGCGGCTTGTCTAGGTCGTACAAGCTCAGCCGCACGGGTTGGGTAGCGCTGCCATATACCCGGTCGAAACCGCCCGTGAGGACGATGGAATCGAGCCGGGGATTTTGCGCAGCAAATTTGGAGGGCAGCGGGTCGGAGGTGGCGTTGAGGCTGGGCTGCACCTCTGAATAGGCGCGTGCCTCCAGCGTAGCGCCCGTGTTGGCATCGGTAAGCCTGCCCACCAAAAAGCGGGTACGGCGCAGTGTAGGCACCGAATCCTGGTGGATGGTGGAAGCCGTTACCGGGAAGTCCTCGTACTTCGTATCGACGGATGCGGAACCCGGCAGGTCAAGGCCAAGCTCGTTGGGGTCTTCGCACGAGCCGAGCGAAAACAAAGCGGACGCCAACAGCAAGGCCGTCGACGTCCGCATGTTCAATAGCCTAGTTGGCCAATTCATTATACAGGGCGTAGTATGAGCTAAGCAGGTTCTCGTCGTCGGCCACTTGGCCAAGGCTATGGCGCTGGGCGTATTCTTGAAACAGCGCGTTCAGGTTTTCGCTGAAATCTTCGTCGGAGCGTACCACCGAATCGGCGTATTCCATGCCAATCTTCACAAAACCCGTAAAGTCGGCCGATTGCAAGGCTGCCAGCATCGAGTCGTCGATATCAAGCATTTTGGCCTTCTCGATGATGTCGCCTTCGAATTTGTAATCGAACTCGTTGTTGTAAACGGTAAAGATCGACTTCGCATCTTTGAAGATGGGGTCTTTCTTGTACGTCGTTTTGAGGTACAACGGCATCAGGCCCGTCATCCAGTCGTTGCAGTGCACGATGTCGGGGGCCCAACCAAGTTTCTTGACGGTTTCGAGCACACCTTTGCAGAAAAAGATAGCGCGCTCGTCGTTATCGGCGTGGAACTGGTCGTTCTTGTCGCGCAATACCGACTTGCGGTGGAAGTAATCTTCGTTATCGATGAAGTATACTTGCAGCTTTGCGTTCGGAATAGAGGCCACTTTGATAATGAGCGGCTTTTCGTCCTCGCCTACGGCAATGTTGATGCCCGACAAGCGCACCACCTCGTGCAGGCGGTTTTTGCGTTCGTTGATAATGCCGAAGCGGGGTACGAAAATGCGGATTTCCATCCCCATCTCTTGCATGCCTTGCGGCAGGCGCCGCAGGAACTCCGCTACCCGGGTCGTTTGCAAAAACGGATTGATTTCCGTGGCAGCATAGAGAATTCTCAGCTTCGACATACGGGGTTAATGGAGAAGTTAGGAAAAGGAAACACCATTGGGACGCACAAAATTAAACAATTTTGCCCGATAAATCCACTATGCTTACCCCGGACGTCCGGGGCCGTCTGCCTGACATGGAGATACTTGAAACCGCCGCCGCGTTGCAAGCCCTTACCGAAAAATGGCGCCGCGAAGGCCGCAGCATCGGCTTAGTGCCCACTATGGGTGCCCTACACGAGGGTCATTTGCAACTGGTGCGCACCGCCGCCGCCCAAAACGACGAGGTGGTGGTAAGCATATTTGTGAACCCCACGCAGTTCAACAACAGCGAAGATTTCAAATTATATCCCCGCGTACCCGATTCGGATGCGGAAATGCTGCGCGGAACCGGCTGCACTGTTTTGTTTACGCCCACGGTGGAGGAGGTGTACCCGCGCCCCACGGTGCTGCAGTTTAATTTCGGGGCGCTGGAGAACGTGATGGAAGGCGCGCACCGGCCGGGCCACTTCAACGGGGTGGCTACTGTGGTGAGCAAGTTGTTTCACCTAGGGCGCCCGCACCGCGCGTACTTCGGGCAGAAGGATTGGCAACAAGTGGCCGTGGTGCGCCAGTTGGTGCAAGACTTAAGTTTTGACCTGGACTTGATTAGCTGCCCAACCATTCGCGAAACCGATGGCCTGGCTATGTCGTCGCGCAACCGGCGGCTTTCGCCCGAAGCGCGGGCCGTGGCCCCGCGCCTGTACGAGGCCTTGCAGCTGGCCGCTGCACAGCTCCAACACACCCGGCAGCCGGAGCTAGCGCAACAAGCGGCGCTGGACTTCCTAGGTGCCTACCCGCAAATTGAAGTGGAGTACCTGCAAGTGGCCGACGCCCGTTTGCTGCAACCACTGCCGGCCGGTACGGAGCCTGGGCAAGAAGCCGTGATTTGCTTGGCGGCGTGGCTCGGTGGCGTGCGCCTGATTGACAACGTGGTACTCTTGCTTACCTAGGGCTGGCACCCGCGGCAGAGCGGGGCTTATTTGCGTATCTTTGCCGCCTTGTTACCCGCACCGCTTACCCATGCACATTGAGGTTTTAAAATCCAAGATACACCGCGCCAAAGTCACCCAGGCCGAGCTCCACTACGTGGGCAGCATCACCATTGATGAGGACCTGCTCGACGCGGCCAACATGGTGGAAAACGAGAAGGTCACGGTCGTGAACGTCAACAACGGCGAGCGGTTCGAAACCTATACCATCAAAGGCGAACGAGGCTCGGGCATGGTTTGCCTGAACGGCCCGGCAGCCCGCCGCGTCGCCGTTGGCGACATCGTTATCGTCTTCTCGTACTGCCTGATCGACTTTGCCGTAGCGCGCGAACACAAACCAACTTTGGTGTTCCCCGATCAGCACAACCGGTTGGTATAGCCACGTTGCTTCCGCCTCCGAAGCCAGTAGCCCCGCTGCTGGCTTTGTTTTTAGTGCTCAGCCCCGATTAGTATTACCCAATCAGTTAGAGTGAAACGGGTACTCGATATTCTCAAATACGCTTTGCTGCTGGCTTTTTCGGCGGCACTGATGATTTACGCCATCCGGGGCCAGGACCTGAGCCGCATTGGGCAGTACATGCTCGAAGCCGACTACAGCTGGCTCGGCTTAACCATGGCGTTGTCGGTGATGGGCTACTTCAGCCGCAGCTACCGCTGGAAAATGCAACTGGATGCAGCCAATTACCGGGCGCCTTTCTGGCAAGTGTACCACGCCATGATGGTGGGATACTTGGCCAACATGGTACTGCCCCGCATGGGCGAGGTTATTCGGTGTTCGGTGTTGCGCCGCACGAGCGGCGTACCGGTACACGTGGCGGTGGGCACGGTGATTACCGAGCGCGTTATTGATGTGTTGGTGCTGTTTGGTTTGTTGGGCGCCACGTTGCTGCTCGATTTTCACAAGTTCTGGGCGTTTGTGGTAGACAAGCTCCTCGGCGGGCAAGCCCAGTACGATGCCCTGGCCCGCAACCGCACGCCCCTGCTGTGGGCGGCCGTCATAGCCGGCGTGCTGCTGCTGATTGTGGCGTATGCTTTGTGGCGCAACCTCGAGCGCATCAACGAAAACCGCTTGTTCAACCGCATCATCAAGTTTGTGCGGGGGCTGCTCGAGGGCGTATTCAGCATCCGTAAGCTCGAGAACAAAGGCTTGTTCTTGCTGCACACGTTCTTTACCTGGCTGGTGTATTTCCTCATGGATTACTTAGCCTTCTTTGCCTTTCCTGAAACCTACAACCTAGGGGCCCGGGCGGGCCTGGCGGTGCTCACGTTTGGGGCCTTTGGCATGGCCGCTCCGGTATCCGGGGGCATTGGCACCTTTCACTTGTTGGTGCAAAGCATCCTCATCGTGTTCGGCGTTTCGCCCGAAGCCGGCATTGCCTACGCGCTGGTGGTGCACGGCGCCCAAACTTTGCTGGTGGTGCTAATGGGCGGTATCAGCTTTGTAGCTAGCATGATGCAGGCCGGCCGAAGAGCCCGCGTGGGCACAGCCGAGCCTGCCGAACTGTCTGTAATCCATGCCGACAAAAGATAAAATCCTGACCCGCGAGCAGCTACCCGCCGTACTCGACACCTGGCGCCAGCAAGGCAAGCGCATCGTGTTCACCAACGGCTGCTTCGATCTGCTGCACCTAGGGCACGTCGATTACCTCGAAAAGGCCCGCGCCCTAGGCGACGCCATGGTGGTGGGCCTGAACACCGATGCCTCGGTAAGTTGCCTGAAACCCGGCCGCCCGTTGCAAGACGAAATGTCACGCGCGCGGGTGCTGGCCTCGCTTTTGTTTGTAGATGCGGTGGTGCTATTCGGCGAACCTACCCCGCTGGAGCTTATTCACCTCGTGCGGCCCGATGTGTTGGTGAAGGGCGACGACTACGCCCTAAGCGGAATCGTAGGCCACGAGTTTGTGTTAAGCAACGGAGGGCAGGTGCTCACCGTACCCTTGGTGCCCGGCTACAGCACTACCCGCATCGTGGAGCGCGTGCGCCGGGCCGAGGGCAGTACGGGCGCCTAACCAGCTCGGAGCCAGTAGGGCTGCGAGTTGCCGAGCACCACGCTTCCAACATTCACACGGCTTTACTTTTTTCCAGACGATGAGTCCGAACGCTTTTTACATGCTGATGATCCTGCTCATGGTTGTGAGCATGGGCATCCAGTGGCGCCTCCGCAGCAAGTTCACCAAGTACTCCCACATCGGGTTGCAGTCGGGCCTTTCGGGCAAGCAAATAGCCGAGCTGATGCTGGCCGACAACAACATCCACGACGTGCGCGTGATTTCGACCTCGGGTCGCCTCACCGACCACTACAACCCCGCCGACAAAACCGTCAACCTTAGCGAAGAGGTGTACGACGGCCGCTCGGCCGCTGCCGCCGCCGTAGCTGCCCACGAGTGCGGCCACGCCGTGCAGCACGCTACGGCCTACAGCATGCTGCAATTCCGCTCGGCCATGGTGCCGGCCCTTAGCGCTGTGTCGCGCTTCATGCCGTTCATCCTGATCGGGGGCATGCTGATGATGCAAAGCACACCTATTCCGTTGGGCATTGGCATTGCGCTTTTTGCCCTCACCACGCTGTTCAGCTTTATCACCTTGCCCGTTGAGTTCGACGCCTCGCGCCGTGCCCTCGTTTGGATTGATAAGCGTGGCATTGTAACCGCGCAAGAACACGCACTGGCCAAAGATGCCTTGTGGTGGGCCGCCATGACGTACGTGGTAGCGGCGATTAGCTCGCTGGCTACCTTGCTGTACTACGTGAGTATTTTCATGGGCGGCAGCCGCCGCAACTAACCCCCGCTGCTGTAGCTATTGCAGCTTGCACAAGCGCCCGCACCTGCGGGCGCTTTGTTTTGCTCCCTAGGTGGTAACAACCAAAACAGCAGTTAAACCTAACGGGCGTTAGGCATGTTAGGCAAGCAGCCTATAACTTAGCGTGCGCATCGGTGCGTTTAATGCTGGTTATAGGTTGATAACCACTGACCAGCTTGTAATTTCGCGGCGCCGTACCGGGCTCCGGTAGGTGCCAAGCCTCTATTCCCATTCCCACAATGAACTTTCAGCTCACCGAAGAACAACTCGCCGTGCAAGCCGCGGCCCGCGAATTTGCCCAGAACGAACTGTGGGCCGGCGTAATCGAGCGCGACGAACACCAGAAATTCCCCGCCGAGCAAATCAAGAAGATGGGCGAGCTGGGCTTTATGGGCATGATGGTGAGCCCCGAGTACGGCGGCGGCGGCATGGATACCGTATCGTACGTGTTGGCCATGGAAGAAATTTCCAAGGTCGATGCTTCGTGCTCGGTTATCATGTCGGTGAACAACTCGCTGGTGTGCTGGGGCCTCGAGAAGTACGGCACCGAAGAGCAAAAGCAGAAATACCTGACTAAGCTGGCCACCGGCGAAATCATCGGCGCGTTCTGCCTCTCGGAGCCCGAAGCCGGCTCCGATGCCACCATGCAGCGCACCACCGCCGTTGACATGGGCGACCATTACCTGCTGAACGGCACCAAAAACTGGATTACCAACGGCTCGTCGGCTTCGGTGTACCTGGTAATTGCTCAAACCAACCCCGAGCTCAAGCACCGCGGCATCAACGCCCTGATTGTGGAGCGCGACACCCCCGGGTTTGTGGTAGGCACCAAGGAAAACAAGCTGGGCATCCGCGGCTCCGACACGCACTCGCTTATGTTCACCGACGTGAAAGTGCCCAAGGAAAACCGCATCGGCGAAGATGGCTTCGGCTTTAAGTTTGCCATGCAGGTGCTGGCCGGTGGCCGCATTGGCATCGCCGCGCAAGCCCTAGGCATTGCTTCGGGTGCTTACGAGCTGGCCGTGAAATATTCGAAAGAGCGCAAGGCTTTCGGCGTGCCGATTTCGCAGCACCAAGCCATCCAGTTTAAGCTGGCCGATATGGCGACCAACATCGACGCTGCCCGTTTGCTTTGCTTGCAGGCCGCACACGATAAGGATGCCCACCTCGACTACGCCAAGTCGGGCGCCATGGCCAAGCTCTTCGCCTCGAAGGTTGCCATGGACACGGCGGTGGAAGCCGTACAGGTGCACGGCGGCTACGGATTCGTGAAAGAATTCCACGTGGAGCGCCTAATGCGCGACGCCAAAATCACCCAGATTTACGAGGGAACTTCTGAGATTCAGAAAATTGTAATCTCGCGGGAAATTCTGAAGTAGAATCGGAATTGCCTTAAAGTCAGAATCCTTGCACAAAACCCAGCCAAATTTCTGGCTGGGTTTTCGTTTTTGTGAATTTTTATATCTTATTTTGCATTGTCGAAACAGCGGCGTCGCCGTAGTCCGCTGGTACTCAGCCAACCACTCCCGCGTCCGAATATGGAAGATTATAATAAAGTCATAGAATCGCTCGGTGTGCGCTACATCAAGGCCAAGAACTTGGTGTTGCAGCAGCCCTTTACCGTGCGCAACTCCTACGATGTAGGCAACAACCTTATTCTGTTGCACAAGGGGCGTATTTCGTTTGGCGACGAGGACACGGTGGTAGAAGAAGGCGATATGCTCTTCATCCCGGGGGGCCGGGCTACCCGCGTGAGCTACGGCGAAGCGGGCGGCAAAACCATCACCAACGACGACCTGATCAGCAACAAGGACAAGTTCTTCCACTCCAACGTTGACCTCGATCTAATTTCCGACGCCGAGGAAAGCCACTCGTTTGTGTCGTTCGAGGCCAAAGTGTTCGATTCGGTGAACTTCTTCGCGTCGCTCGACGTGCCGGCGTTCCTGATCAGCGGCAATTCCAAGCTAGCCAACCTGGTCATCAAGGTGGTGGAGGAGAGCTTGCAGGAGCTGCCGGGCCGCGAGCGTCTGATTTCGATTTACACCGAGAACATCGTTGTCGAAATCATTCGCTACATCCTGAAGAACAAGATGTTTGTGGAGCAATTGGCCACTAACAGCACGTACTTCAAAGACCCGCGCCTGATCGACTTGTTCAATTACATCAAGGAGAACCTAGGTGGCGACCTATCCAACAAGGTGCTGTCGGGCGTGGCCAACGTGTCCGAAGACTACGTGGGCCAGTACTTCAAGATGCTGACTGGCATTAACCCGCAAGACTACATTGAATACCAGCGCATGGAGCGCGCCGTGTTCCTGCTCCGTACCACCAAAAAGAGCATCCGCGACATTGGCAAGGAAGTGGGCTACAAAGACACCGCGTACTTCTGCCGCCGCTTTAAAATGATGTTCGGCATTCCGGCCGGTAAGATGCGCCGCCGCGAGTCGGCCATGAACATTTAACCTAGGGCCGCAAGCAAAAGCGCCCGCCGCCCCACGTGGGGCGGCGGGCGCTTTTGCTTGCGGCCCTAGGTGGTTTAGTTAAGCGTGGCGTCGAGTACCGCGTTGTAGGAGTGCACCACGCGCGACACTTCGCCCAAGAACTCCGGGTCGCGCTCAATCTGGTTGCCGATGACAATGACATCGGCGCCGGCAGCTAAGGCGGTATGGGCTTTCTCGGCTGTGCTGATACCGCCACCCACCACAATGGGCAACGCCACGGCCTGGCGCACAGCCCGAATCATGGCCGGCGACACGGGGTGCAAGGCCCCGCTGCCGCCATCGAGGTAAATGAGACCTAGGCCCAATTGCTCGCCCGCCATGGCCGTGCAGGCCGCAATGGTGGGCTTGTCGTGGGGCAGGGGCGTGGTGCCGCTCATGTAGCTGGCCGTGGTTTGCCGGCCCGAATCGACGAGCATGTAGCCGGTGGGTAAAATCTCGAGCTGGCTGGCGCGCAGCAGCGGCGCGGCTACTACGTGCTGGCCGATCAGGAAATCGGGGTTGCGGCCCGAAATCAGCGAGAGTAGCAGAATGGCATCGGCTTGCGCATCGATGTGCAGGCTGTTGCTCGGGAACAGCACCACGGGCACCTGCGAGTGCGCCTTCAGCAAGCGAATAAGGGCAGCCTGGTGCTGCGAAGTCACCAGGCTGCCCCCTACGAAGAAGTAATCAACGGGATGCGTGTTGCTTAGCGCCAGAATACGCCGCGTGCCGGCCTCGTCGAGGTCGTCGGGGTCGAGCAGCACGGCCAGAGATTTCTGGCCGCGGGAGCAGCGGTGGCGCAGGGCATCATGCAGTGGGGTCAGGCGCATGCGCGTCGTCGTGGTGGATGACAAAGTCGATGTCCTTGGTTTCGGGCTCAGTGGCCGAAGCTGCAAGGTCCGAATTTTTGTTCATTTCCATCCACTCGTTCACCTTGCGCGTGAGCATTGCGATGAGCACGCCCGAAACCTGCCCGATCAGCATTTTGCCTGTGTCGGATTCGGCCAGGGCCCGCAGCGTATCCAATACCATCGAACCTTGCTCGGCGGGCTTGGGTTGCGCGCGGTAGCCGCCGCGGGGCGCCTGGTACGCCGGCGCTGCCACGGCCGGCAGGCCTGCCGCGTAGGGCTCCGTGGTATCGAAAGCCGGGAAAGGGTCGGCATCGGAGGCAGCGGTGGCGTGGTACACCGGCGGGGCCAATTGGGCGCGGGGGCTCAGGCCCGACGAGCCAAAGTGGTAGTCGTCGGAGTGGGCCACGAGTTGCGCTTTGCGCCGGCCGCCCTTAACTTTTTTGGCCTTTTGCTTTTTCCGACGGCGCTGCGAGGCGTGGTCCTCGTCGTCTTCGTCGTCGCGGCCACCTAGCACTTTGCTCACGAGCCAGACGCCGCCCAGCAGGGCAGCCCCGATGGCTACGTACTTACCCACTTGGGTAGTGCGTTCCTTGATATGGTCCACGTCGCCGAGAAGGGCACGTTCGTACTCCTGCTTCTGGCGCTCCAGAAATTCACGTTCGTCGTCGAACAGCGGGTTGTGCAATTCGCTCATCGCGCTAAAACGGTTGGGGGGTTATTGGCGCTTGTCCGATTTGTAAATGGTATTGCTCAGCATTTTGTCGGCTAGCCCTTGGTAAAGTTTCTTGCCTACGCCCACCAGAAATACGATGAGCAGCAGCAAGTAAAAGCCTGCCACAATGCCAAAGCCCCAAAACGGGCTATCCAGCGCATCGTTGAGAGCCAGGCCCGCGAAGATGCTCAGGAATACCAGAAAGAGTAGCCCGAGCAGCCCGAGCGTTACGCCCTGGGCCGTGCCGACAAATGCCGTCTTGACTTTTTCTTGCACCTCCAGGCGCACCAAATCAATGCGCGTGTCGATGTAGCCCATTAGGTTGCCCATCAGCGAATCGTTGCGGGGCGTTTTGTCGTCGTCGGTAGCCATGCAGCGGCGAGGTTTGTTTAGGTGAGTGGTTTGGATCGAGAAGACACGGGAAAGTAGAAAGCCCCGCCGAACTCCAACCCCTAGGTCGTCGTTCTGCAGGTCGAGGGTATCTACGGAAAAGGCCGTTGCGCGTCTGAACTTCCCTATATTTTTACCACAACCCTTCGTCTGCCATCGTGAGTCAAACCCTCTACCAGGTGCTGGGCCTTGCGCCCACGGCCACGCTGGCCGACATTAAGCAGGCCTACAAGCAGCTGGCTTTGCGCTACCACCCCGACCGCAACGGGGGCAGCAAAGTGCACGAAGAGCACTTCAAGGCCGTGGTGGCCGCCTACAAAGTGCTGTCGGATCAGGCCCGCCGCGCCAGCTACGACCACCAACTGCACTTGGCCAAGTTGCGCGCCGACGAAGCCCGCCGCGCGCAGGCCTTTCGGCCGCAGGCCCAGCACGTGTACGGCGTGCCCATGCCGCCGCCCCAGCCACTGCGCACGCGCCGGCCGGCATCGTCGGCCGAGCGGCACTACGTACGCCGCCAAAAAGCCCGCTTCAACCGCAAGGATTATATCTTGGTGATTGGCTTGCTGCTCGGGGTTGTGCTGTTTGCCCTAGGTGTAAAATTCGTGATGGAACGCGTGGCAGCCAGCAGCAACTACCAGCAGGGCCTGAAGGCCTATGCCCAGCGGCGCTGGGGCACCGCACACAGCTTCCTAAGCGAAACCCTGGAAGCGCAGCCAAACCACGTTGGGGCCCTGCGTCGGCGGGGCGAAATTGAGCAATTGGTGTACCGCAACTATGCTGCCGCCAACGCCAACTACAGAGCCGCCTTGCGCCAAGCCGACAACCGCTTGCTGGTGGCCGAACTGTTGTACCGCGTGGGGCAATGCGAAACCGAGTTGGGCAAGCACCGGGCGGCGGTGCGCAGTTTCAGCCGCGCCTTGGCCCTCGACACGGCCCTCACCGATGCGTGGCTGGCCCGCGGCGAGGTGTCGTTGTTTGAGCAGCGCCGGTTTACGGCCGCCGCCCGCGACCTAAGCATTGGCCTGCGGCAACGCGCCGGCAACCACTCGCCGTCGGTGAAGTGGCTTACCTACCGCGGCTTGGCCTACTTTAAGCTAGGCGACTACCCCGCTGCCCTGGCCGATTATCAGCAAGTGCTGCTGCTGAAACCCAACAACGGGCAGATCTATTTCTTGCTGGGGCGGGTGGCGCAAAAGCAAAACCGCAAAGCTGCGGCCTGCGAGTTTTTCCGGCGGGGCGCGCACCTAGGGTACCTGCCCGCCGTGGAGGCCACGCGCCGCAACGCTTGCAGCCCCTAAGCATAAGCAGCCCAACCAAGCAGCGGCGTACGCGCAATCAGCAACAGCATAAGCAAAACATACCGGCAACTCGAACAGCGCTGGGCAATACCTGTTTTGTATGCATGGTGCTGAAGTACAGCCAAGCGCCGGCTGTTTATCCGGAGAAGCCGGTGCGGAAAGCGAAATGCCCGTAACGAAAAAAGCCTCCGATTTCTCGGAGGCTTTGGAAGTGGTGATGGACGGAATCGAACCGCCGACACAAGGATTTTCAGTCCTTTGCTCTACCAGCTGAGCTACATCACCAGGTGCCAGTATGTGGCTGAATGGAGCGCAAAACTAGGAACCAGATTTTACAATGCAATATTTCTGCTGAAAAAAATCTTTGCACCGAAACGGATTACTTTTGCTCACGTAGCAAAAGTATTAGGCATGCCTACTATCTTGCCGACAACGAAATCTCGCTGAGTTGTGATTCAACAAATTCTTTTTCTGCTCGTGGCAGCGCTAGGGATAGGGCTGTTTGTGTGGCAGGTGCGAAAGATTCGCGCCAACATCTTGAAGGGTAAGGACCGCGTGATGGGCGGCTCCGTGAGCGAGCGAATCAACAAGACCCTGCTCGTCGCGTTTGGCCAGCAGAAAATGTTCAAGCGCATTACGCCGGCCTTGTTGCACTTGGTGGTGTACGTGGGCTTTTTGGTCATCAACGTTGAAGTCATCGAAATCATGATCGACGGCATCTTCGGCACGCACCGTGCGCTAAGCTTTATGGGCCCGGTGTACGATGTGCTGATGGCTACCAACGAAATCTTAGGTGCCTTGGTGATTGTGGCGGTGGTGGCCTTGTGGTGGCGCCGCAACGTGCAGAAGGTACACCGCCTGAGCGCCGGCGTGGAAATGCGCGCCTGGCCTCGCCTCGATGGCAACATCATTCTGTACGTGGAGATTGTGCTGATGACGGCCTTGTTCACGATGAACACCGCCGACCTAAAGCTGCACCAACTGGAGGGCGTTGACTTGCCCGGCTCGTTCCCGATCAGCTCGCTGTTGGTGGGCCTGTTCCCGGAAAACGTGACCGCGCTGCACGCGCTGGAGCGCGTGGGCTGGTGGCTGCACATTTTGGGCATTCTGGCCTTCCTGAACTACCTGCCCTCGTCGAAGCACTTCCACATCATCATGGCCTTCCCGAACGTGTACTACACGCGTTTGGTACCGCAAGGCCAATTCTCGAACGTGGACAGCATTACGCACGAGGTAAAGGCCATGATGGACCCGAGCTACCAAGTGCCCGCCGGGCCTGTGGATGCCGACGGCAACCCCGTGGTGCAGCGCTTCGGCGCCAAGGATGCCGACGACCTCTCGTGGCTGAACCTGCTGAACGCCTACTCCTGCACCGAGTGCGGCCGCTGCACCTCGGTGTGCCCCGCCAACATTACGGGCAAGCTCCTCTCGCCGCGCAAAATCATCATGGACACGCGCGACCGGATTGAGGAAAAGTACGAGTCGCCGCTGATTTTCCGGCCCAACCAGTACAACGGCGAAATCGGGGCCGAAAGCGAAGACGGCTCGTTGGTGCGTGGCAAAGTAACCCCCGAAGAGCTATGGGCTTGCACCACCTGCAACGCCTGCGTGGAAGCTTGCCCCGTGAACATTAACCCGCTCGACAGCATTGTGGAGATGCGCCGCTACCTGGTGCTCGAGGAGTCGGCGGCACCGCACTCGCTAAACGTGATGTTTAGCAACATTGAAAACAACGGCGCGCCCTGGGCTTTCTCGCCTTCCGACCGCTTTAACTGGGCCGAAGAACTGTACGTGGCCGAGAAATAAAAGGAGTTGTCAGTTGCTGGTTATCAGTTGTCAGAAACAGACAATGGTGATTGGCGCTGACGCATTCACTGACAACTAACAACTGACAACTGTCAACTCAATACAATGGCTGAGCAAGTAGCCAAGCGTCAAGTAAACGTACCCCTGATGGCCGACCTCGCCGCCCGCGGCGAGCAGCCCGAAGTGTTGTTTTGGGTGGGCTGCGCCGGCGCCTTCGACGACCGGTATAAGCGCGTAACCCGTGCCTTTGTGCGCATTCTGGAGCACGTAGGCGTGAAGTATGCCGTGTTAGGCATGGAAGAAAGCTGCACCGGCGACCCCGCCAAGCGCGCCGGCAACGAGTTCTTGTTTCAGATGCAGGCCATGCAAAATATCACTACGTTGGATGGCTACGCTATCAAGACGATTGTGACGGCCTGTCCGCACTGCTTCAATACCATCAAGAACGAGTACCCCGCCCTAGGCGGCAACTACGAGGTGATTCACCACAGCACTTTCCTGCAGCAGCTCATCAACGAGGGCCGCGTGAAAGTGCAGGGCGGTGAGTCGTACAAGGGCCGCCGCATTACCTTCCACGACTCCTGCTACCTGGGCCGCGCCAACGACATTTACGAAGCGCCGCGCGACGTGCTGGCCGCTCTCGATGCCGACTTGGTGGAAATGAAGCGCAGCAAAGCCAACGGCCTGTGCTGCGGCGCTGGCGGTGCCCAAATGTGGAAAGAGCCCGAGCCCGGCAAAAAAGACATCAACATTGAGCGAACTGAAGAAGCCCTGGCCACGCTCGACGGCAACGCGGCCGCGCTCGAAAACCTGTACGGCGTGGAAAGCGGCAACGCCGGCGCCACGCCCGCCAAGGGCAACGGCAACGGCATCATTGCGGTGAGCTGCCCCTTCTGCATGACGATGATGAGCGACGGCGTGAAAAACAAAGAGCGCGAAAGCTCGGTGCAGGTGTTCGACCTGGCCGAACTCGTGGCCTCGGCCGAAGGCCTGAACGCCTAACCGCCGCAGCCGCAAAACCTGCCTAACTTGAGGCCCGCGCCGCCGGAACTTTGCTCCGGGGCGCGGGCTTTTGTTTGGGTAAGCCGCAGGCACCTAGGGCGGGCACAAGCCGCCCGCCAAGGCCCGGCGGTACTGATCTTTCCTGTCTGCTATGTTCGTTCCGTTTCACGAACTTCCCCCGTCGGCGCGCATCTGGATTTACCAGGCCAGCCGCCCCCTTACCGAGGCCGAACTAGCGGCCGTGCAGCCCGCGCTGCGGCAATTTTCGGAAGCCTGGACAAGCCACGGCCGCGAGCTGCGTGCCTCGGCCGAATTCAGGCACCGCCAGTTTTTGGTAATCGGCCTCGACGAAGCCGTGGCCGATGCCAGCGGCTGCTCGATCGATTCCTCGGTACGCTTTGTGCGCGAGCTTGAAGCCGCCTTGGGCCTACAGTTGCTGGCCAAAGAACAACTGGCTTTCCTAGGTCCGGAGGGGCAAGTGCAGCTCTTCAACCGCCGCGACCTGAAGCAGGCCGTGGCCGATGGCGCGCTGCAGCCGAATTCTTTGTACTTCGACAACACCATAAGCCAACGCGGTGCGTTAGAGGCAGGGTGGCCCGCACCCGCTTCGGCTACTTGGCTGGCGCGGTATTTCGGCGCGGCCTAGAAAAAGCTGCACCGCGGCCGATTGCTTCGTAAACTTAGTATTATTGTTAGCCCAAGTTGGGTTGAAAGCGGCCCGGACCTAGGGCCGCAGCCACCCCGGCGGTACCCCACCTTTCCCTTCCGACTTCCCATGAGGAACCTGTTAGTTGTCTGTGCTGCGGCCGGATCGGTTGCCCTGCTTGGCGGTTGCGCCGCCTCGGGCAACATGAGCAAGGCCGAAAAACGTTTTTCGCGCGGCGAGTACGAAACCGCCATTCAGCTGTACAAAGCGGATGTAGCGCGCGGCAAAGACGTAGCCACGGCCAACCACAAAATAGCGGAAGCCTACCGCCTCTCGAACCGCATTGAGCTGGCCGAAGATTATTACAAAGCCGCCCTCGACGGCGGGCTGAAAAACGCCGACGCGCCGTTTTACTACGCCTTGGCCATGAAGGCCAACGGCAAGTACGATGACGCCGCCGCGCGCTTTAAGCAGTACGCCGAAAGCGGCACCAACCGCAACCTGATACCGCGCGCCGAGTTGGAAGTGCAAAACGCGCAGGCTGTATCGCAGTTGGTGGCCATGCGCAGCAACAGCGAGGTGCTGCCGCTTGAGCAGATCAACACGCCGTCGGCCGAGTTCAGCGCCACCATCAAGCCCGATACCAAAGAGCTGATCTTTGCCTCGGGCCGCGACGGCAAAAAGTACCTAGGCAACGGCGAAGGATTCAACGACCTGTACGCCATCAAGTTTGATAACGTGGAGAAGATGACGGGCGGCACCGTAGTGCCGTTCGAAACGGTAGCCAAAGGCGCCGCAGTGGCCGGTACCGATGCGGCCAAGGACACGGGCAAGCCGCTGTTCAACAAGCCCGGCACGCACGAGGCCTCGCCCACGTTCTCGCCCGATGGCAAGATGATGATCTTCGCCCGCTCAAACGACGGCTCGAAGAAAGGCTACCTGAGCGTGGATTTGTACGCCTCGTACTTCCGCGGCGGGGCCTGGACGGAACCAGAAATCATCCGGGGCATCAACAACAGCCGCGCCGACGACTTTGCGCCGGTGCTTTCGCCCGATGGCCGTACGCTGTACTTTGCCTCGTCGCGCCCCGGCGGGCAAGGCGGCAACGACTTATACAAATCGACCCTAGGTGAAAACAACCGCTGGGCAACGCCCGAAAACCTAGGCGAACAAATCAACACGCCCGGCAACGAGAACTTCCCGGCCGTGGCGCCCGATGGCACGCTGTATTTCTCTTCCGACGGGCACCCGGGCCTGGGCAAGCTCGATTTGTTTCGGGTGGAAAAGAACAGCAAGGTGACGAACATGGGCGCGCCCATCAACAGCACCGGCGACGACTTTGCGCCCTACCTCACGGGCAAAGACGTGGGCGTGTTTGCCTCGAACCGCGCCGGCGGCAAAGGCTCCGACGACCTGTACTTCTTCCGGAAGAAGCCGCTGAAGCTGGTTGCTTTTTACGTGGAGGGCAAGGTGCAGGAGCTTGATACCAAAACCGGTGCTACTGCTCCGCTGGCCAACGAAACGGTTACCATCAGCGGTAGCAGGGGCCAAAAGCAAGAGGTGCAGGTTGGGGCCGATGGCACCTTCAAGACCAAGCTCGATACCTCGGCCGCCTACACGCTGTTTGCCGACCGTCCGGGTTATTTCTCGGCGCGCCAGAGCATAACCACCGTGGGCAAGGTGCCGCCGCAAGACCAGCTGCCCAACGAGATGAACGACATCAGCATTCCGGTGACGCTCACGCTCAGCAAGATTGTGGTGAACAAAGCCATTGTGGTCGAGAACATTTTCTACGACTACAACAAGGCCAACATCCGCCCCGATGCCGCCGTGGAGCTGGATAAGCTTGTGCAAACCCTGCAGGACAACCCCGACATTACCATCGAGCTCAGTTCGCACACCGACGCCCGCGGCAAGGACGCCTTTAACCAGGATCTGTCGCAGCGCCGCGCGCAATCGGCTGTCGACTACATCATCTCGAAAGGCGTTGATAAGTCGCGCATTACGGCCCGTGGCTACGGCGAAACCCGTCCGGTTATCCGCACGGCCAAAACCGAGCCCGAGCACCAGCGCAACCGCCGCACCGAGTTCAAAGTCACCAAAATCAACGGGCGCTAACCCGCTGGTTTAGCTCAACACAAAAAAGCCCCCGCGCCCACCGGCCGGGGGCTTTTTTTGCGACCCTAGATTACAGAAATGTAGCGCGGAAATCCGTTCCGCGACGCGCCATGGGCGCGTATGTGGTTCTGTGCAACAGATGGATACGCGCCTTCGGGGCGCGTCGCGGAACGGATTTCCGCGCTACACCTTGGCCAATTGGTTTCAGGCCCTAGGTAGGCGCACGCGCAAAAGCTCGGCAGCACATAATGATGTGAGCCGCGAGCAGCTGAATTGGCACAGAAGTTGGCTTAGGCTCAAGCAGTCGCTCCGACCTAGGGCGCGGCCTATTTGCCTCTCTCAGCTATGAAACGAACCCTACTCCTGTGCCTGAGCCTGCTGCTGGCCCAAGTAGCGCTGGCCATTCCGGCGGGCATGGCCGTGCGCTCTGAGCGCGGCTTGCCTTTCCGGCTGCGCCTCGATGGCAACCGCATTGGCAGCCGCTACGGCCTCACGCAAGTGCGCTTTGTGCGTCTCGCGCCGGGCTACCACTGGGCCGAGTTCCAGGTGCCCGCCAACGGCGGCGTGCTCAACTACCGCACCCGCGTGCAGCTGCTGCCCGGCCGCGAAACCCGCTTTGTGTTGGTAACGCGCCGTGGCTACCCGCCGGTGCTGCAACGCTTCGATGAAGTGCCGCTGCCGGGTTGGGCCGGCGGGTATGGCCGCGGCCCGCAGCCGGCCTACGAGTACGGCTACCAGTGCGAGCCCACGCCCTACAGCGGCCCCAGCAACTGGCCCGTGCCCGGCACCCGCGACGATTGGTACGGCCGCGACGACGATGGCTACGGCAACAACGGTGGCTACGGCCGCGACCCGTACGAGCCGGTACCCGGCGGTTACGGCAACGGCGGTTACAGCAACAACTACCGCCACCTGATGACCCCGCAAGAAGCCGACGAACTGCTGCGCGCCATCCGGGCCCGCTCCTTCGACGACGAAAAGGTGCAACTGGCCAAGCAGGCCATTGCCGAAAGCAACCTGCGCACCGACGACCTAGGGCGCCTGCTCAGCGGCTTTGGTTTCGACGAGGGCAAGGTGAAGCTGGCCAAGTACGCCTACCCGCGCCTCACCGATCGGCACAACTTCTACCAGATCTACAACCAATTTTCGTTCCGCGCGAGCATAAGCGAGCTGCAGCGCTTCGTGGAGGAATTTGCCGCGGCCGGCAACCCAAGCGGCGGCTACAACCCTGGCTACCGGCATTTGCTTGGCGCTTCGGATGTAGACCAGCTGCTAAAGGCCTTGCGGGCACGTTCGTTCGACGAGGAGCGGGTGCAGCTGGCAAAGCAAACCTTAGCCGAAAGTGACATCAGGGCCGAAGACCTGCGCCGCTTGCTCGGGGGCATTAGCTTCGACAGCTACAAAGTAGAGCTGGCCAAATACGCCTACTCGCACGTGTCGGATCGGCAAAATTTCCACCGCATTGCCGATGCTTTTACCTCGAGCCTGAGCATGCGCGAAGTGCAGCAGTACGTGACCGACAGCCGCGGCTAAACAGCCCTAAGTGCCCCAACGCAACAGGCCCCGCAGCACGTGCTGCGGGGCCTGTTGCGTTGCTACGGAAGGCGGCGCGATTAGCGCAGGCGGTCCATCGAGCGCACCAGCTTTTCGTCGCGGCGGATGAAACGGTTGGCCAGCAGGTTGAGCAGCAGCGCCAGCGTGGGCAGGTAAAAACCCGCTTCGAACTCGCCCGGCATCTTTAGGTTCAGCATCCGCTCGCCGATGGAGGAGTAGTAGAAGCTGGCACCTAGGGTAGCCGCAATCAGCATGAGGTTGAGCGAGCCAAGCATGAGCTGCGTCATGCGCTTGCGGTACTGTAAGATTTCGATGAGGGCTACCAGCGCCGAAGCCGCCGCCAGGCCCGCAATGGCGTAGGTGCCCACCGGAGCTTGGCTGGGGTTGCTGGAGGTAATCTGCGTGGCCGTCATGGTCAGCGTTTGCTGCGTCTGCGGATCGGTTTTCGACCAGATGGGCAGGAAAAGCACGCAAGCCATGCTGATGGCCAGCAACAGTAAAAACACGCTTTGGATTCTTTGTATCATCTTTGTGGTTATGGGCTAAATCCGGCTTTGTTAGGCCGGCAAAAGTAGCCAAAAGACTCCGCTAACCCGCATTTATCCAATGCCTGAATCATATATCGTCGACGCGGTGCGTACGCCCGTTGGCAAATTTGGTGGCGCGCTCAGCGCCGTGCGCCCCGACGACCTGGCCGCCGTAGTACTGCGCGAACTGCTGCGCCGCAACAACACCATCGACCCGAAATTGGTGGAAGACGTGATTATGGGCGCCGCCAACCAGGCAGGCGAAGACAACCGCAACGTAGCCCGCATGGCCGGACTGCTAGCGGGCCTGCCCGCCAGCGTAGCCGGCGTAACGGTAAACCGCCTGTGCGCCTCGGGCCTGCAGAGCATCATCGACGCCACGCGGGCCGTGCGCTCCGGCGACGGCGACGTGTACCTGGCCGGCGGCTCCGAGAGCATGACCCGCGCGCCGTTTGTAATGGCGAAGTCGGAAACCGCTTTCGGCCGCGACTTCACCGCCCACGATACTACCCTGGGCTGGCGCTTCGTGAACCCGAAGCTGGCCAAGATGCACCACCCGTACTCGATGGGCGAAACCGCCGAGAACGTGGCCAAGAAGTATGGCATCACGCGCGAAGAGCAAGACGAGTGGGCGTTTGAATCGCAGCGCAAATACCAGCGCGCGTTCGAAAAAGGCCGCTTCCGCCGCGAAATCGTGCCCGTGTTTGTGGCCCAGCCCAAAACCGAGGCCGTGATGTTCGATACCGACGAACACCCGCGCCTCACCTCGCTCGAAAAGCTGGCTACGCTGAAGCCCGCCTTTAACCCCACCGAGGGTTCGGTTACGGCCGGTAACTCGTCGGGCATTAACGACGGTGCCGCTGCCACGATGGTAGTGAGCGAGGAGATGGTAAAGCGCCTAGGTCTGAAGCCGCTGGCCCGTGTGGTATCCACGGCCGTAGCCGGGGTCGATCCGGCCATTATGGGCGTTGGCCCGGTGCCGGCCACCCAAAAAGCCCTGCAGCGCGCCGGCCTCACGGTAAACGACCTCGACCTGATTGAGCTGAACGAGGCCTTTGCTGCCCAGGTAATTGCCTGCTGCCGCGACCTAGACCTCGACCCGAGCAAAATCAACGTGAATGGCGGCTCCATTGCCATTGGCCACCCCCTAGGTGCTTCGGGTGCCCGCATCACGGCCACCTTGCTGCACGAAATGCAGCGCCGCGAAGGTGTGCGCTACGGTTTGGCCACCATGTGCGTAGGCGTAGGCCAGGGCGCTGCCGTTATCTACGAAAAGCTTTAAAGCCCTGCCGCATGCATAGCGCCCCTGCTACCGAGTTGTTGCGGCCCACGCTGCCACTGCCGGTAGCCGGGGCGCGTTTGCGTCCGTTCGGAGCGGCCGATGCACCCGCCTTGGCCCGCCACGCCAACGACCGCGGCATTAGGCTGAACCTGCGCGACCGGTTTCCGCACCCGTATTCCTTGGCCGATGCCGAGTGGTACGTGCGGTTTGTGCAAGCCGAAGGCGCTGCCGACATACACTTGTGCATTGAGGTAGACGGTGCCGCCGCCGGCAGCATCAGCGTGTTGTTCAAAGACGACATCAACCGCCGCGAAGCCGAAATTGGTTACTGGCTGGGGCGGCCGTACTGGGGTAGGGGCATTGCTTCGGCTGCTACCAAGGTGCTGTCGGACTATGCCTTGGCAAACTTCGACATCTGCCGCCTGTACGCGAGTGTTTTCGAGTACAATCCCGCCTCGGGGCGCGTGTTGGAAAAAGCCGGTTTCACGCTCGAAGCGCGCCTGCGTAAGAGCATTACCAAAGATGGACGGACCGTGGATGGCTTGCTGTACGCTCTGGTTAAGGAAGAATGAGAAATGAAGAAGGAGGATTTGCTTTGTTTCCCGTCTGCTTACCCGCGCGAGCCGCTTAACTTCTGATCTTCCTTCCTCATTCCTCCTTCTTCCTTCTCCTTGCGCTACTTTCTCGAACTCGCTTACGACGGCACCCGCTACTGCGGCTGGCAAACGCAGCCCAACGCCTTAAGCGTACAGCAAGAGCTGGACCGCTGCCTTTCGCAGGTGCTGCGGCAGCCGGTGTATAGCCTAGGTAGCGGCCGCACCGATGCCGGCGTGCACGCCAGCCACCAGGTGGCGCACTTCGATGCCGAGCTGCCCGCGCACCTTAACGAGGAGCAGCTAGTATATCGCCTCAACCGCGCCTTGCCACCCGACATTGGGGTGTACGCGGTTACCCCGGTGCAGCCCGATGCCCACGCCCGCTATGGGGCCGTGGCGCGTTCCTACGAGTACCACGTGGTGCTGCGCCGCGACCCGTTCCGGCGCGACCAAGCCCTGTGGCTCGACAAAGCGCCGAACGTTGAAGCCATGAACGAAGCCGCGCAGTACCTCCTAGGTCAGCGCGACTTTACGAGCTTCTCGAAAACCAAGGGCGCCGAGACGCATTATGTGTGCTGGGTGCACGAGGCCGGCTGGCACCCCACGCCGCACGGGCTGATGTTCCTCATTCGGGCCAACCGTTTTGTGCGCGGCATGGTGCGGCTGGTGGTGGGCACCTTGCTCGATGTAGGCCGCGGCCGCCTTACGCCCGCACAATTCGCCGAGATATTGCACCGCCAAGAGCGCATAGCCGCCAGCGGTGCCGCGCCGGCGCACGGGCTGTTTCTGAGCCGCGTGGAGTACCCGCCGGAAACGTTGCTGCCCGGGCACGAGCCGGCCGAGAAGCCGTTTTTCATCACCGACGCTGATTTGCAGCCGTTTTACTGGCAGCAGAAGTAGCAACGGGGCGGTCCTAAGCTTGCGAGGCTACAGATTCAATCTGTAAATGATTATTGGCAAGCTAATGATTAACAATTGGTTAGTTTGCTTGCCTTGTCAGGAAGAAAAACTCGCGTTCTAAGTAGTGCTTCATTTTTGATAGAAGTCGACGCATCAGCAGGTAAGGCAGCACAACGAAGATTGAGGCATGAAGTAGGGCAACCAACAGTAGTGTTGGCTTGGAATCGAGTGCCTGAATCACCAGAAAGGCATAGAAAATAAACAGCATCCCGTAAAGGGCATAGAACAAAGGGTGAAAGGCATTGAGCTCCAATTTCACAACGCATCCATCTTCTGCAGATAGAACCGCTCCTTCGACCTTTATCAGAGTGAGACTATTACGTTCGAATGACCTGGCTCGGCGGCGAATGGTAAACCAGTCGGGGCCAACATTACCGGTAAATTCCCTGTTAAAGGAGTAATTAGCCTCAACAGCTGAATACCGAGGGCTGGAAGGGCGTTGTTCTGTAGCGGATGCCAGTCTGGTAATGAATTGCTCTTGTTCAATTGGCAAGCTCAGAACCATATCATGCACAAGCTTCAACTTGCGCAACGTGTCCTTGGAAATCACAGAGAATGAAGGTGGTGCTTTAGATGACAAATCTAGTCATCATTCTCCAAGCATGCCGCTAGAAGGCTAGTCGTGTAACTTGCGTCCTGCTTGGGCGGTTTACCGCCTACGTTTCTTTCCTAGCCTTTCATTCCCACCCGCTGCCCGTGGAGTCTGCTGCTACTGCTACATCCGCCAAAGCTGGCAATATCTTCGACTGGCAAGTGCTCAGCCGCTTGCTGGTGTACATCCGGCCGTACCGCGGCACTTTTGCGCTGCTCATCTTCCTTACCATTGCCACGGCCGTGCTGGGTACGGTGCGCCCGTTCCTCATTCAGCAAATGGTGGACGTGCAGATCAGCAACGGCGACTGGCCCGGGCTGAACCGCATGTTTGCCTGGCTGCTAGGCATACTCGTGGCCCACACCGGTGTTAGCTATCTGCAAACCTACTACGGCGGCTGGTTGGGGCAGTACATCGTGCGCGATATCCGCGTCGACCTTTACCAACACATCCTCAACCTGCGCCTGCAGTTCTTCGACCGCACACCCATTGGGGTGCTGGTAACGCGCAACATCTCCGACGTAGAAACCCTCTCGGACGTGTTCAGCGAAGGCTTGGCGGCCATGATTGGCGACATCCTGCAGTTGGTGTTCATCATGGCCTTCATGTTTTACATCGATTGGCGTCTGACGTTGGTGAGCCTCTCGGTGATTCCGCCGCTGCTGCTGAGCACGTACGTGTTCAAGGAGAAGGTAAAAAAGTCATTTCAGGAAGTACGCACGGCCGTGGCCAACCTCAACGCCTTCGTGCAGGAGCACCTCACGGGCATGGGCATCGTGCAGATTTTTGGCAACGAGGAGCGCGAGTTTCGCAAGTTCGAGAAGCTGAACCAGGAGCACACCCGCGCCAACATTCGCTCGGTGTTGTACTACTCGGTTTACTTCCCGGTGGCCGAAGTCCTAGGTGCCATTGGCGTGGGCTTGCTGGTGTGGTACGCCGCGCAGGGCCAGATTGAGGGCACCATTTCGAAGGGGGCACTCATTGCCTTCATCATGTACAACTCGCTGTTCTTCCGGCCCATTCGGCAAATTGCCGACCGCTTCAATACGCTGCAGCTGGGCCTAGTGAGCACCGAGCGTTTGCTGAAGCTGCTCGACAGCAAGGAGTTTATCCCGAACGAAGGCACGCGCCAGCCCGCCACCTTGCGCGGCGAGGTTGATTTCCGCCACGTGTGGTTTGCCTATAATGAGCCCGAGTGGGTGCTTAAGGATATCAACTTCGAGGTAAAAGCCGGGCAAACCATTGCTTTCGTGGGCGCTACCGGCGCCGGTAAAACCAGCATCATCAACCTGCTATCGCGCTTCTACGACATTCAGCGCGGCGAAATTTGTGTGGATGGGCATGACTTGCGCGAGTACGACCTGAAGGCTTTGCGCCGCCACATTGCAGTCGTGTTGCAGGATGTGTTCCTGTTCAACGGCACCATCCAGGACAACATTACCCTAGGCGACCAAAGCATCACGGAGGAGCAAGTGTGGGCTTCGGCCCGGCTCGTGGGGGCCGATAAGTTTATTGAGCGCCTGCCCGGTGGGCTGCAGTATAAGGTGATGGAGCGGGGCTCGACGCTGTCGGTAGGCCAGCGGCAGCTCATCAGCTTCGTGCGCGCTTTGGTGTACGACCCGCGCATCATCATCCTGGACGAAGCTACCTCGTCGGTCGACTCCGAAACCGAGGAGATGATTCAAGACGCCATCGAAAAGCTGATGCAGGGCCGCACCTCGCTGGTAATTGCCCACCGCCTCAGCACCATTCAAAAAGCCGACCGCATCATCGTGCTCGACCGTGGTGAAATAAAGGAAAGCGGCCCGCACGAGGAGTTGCTGCGCCTGGGTGGGTACTACGCCCAGCTTTATCAGATGCAGTATTTAGTCAGTGAACAATAAACGATTATCAATGAGCAGTTACCAGCAAGCAACTCCATGGTAATTGCTCACTGATAATTACCCATTGTTCATTGCTCATTGATAATTGTTCAATACCCAAATGTCTCGTTGGTTTTTCATCATTGGCGGCGTGTTGCTGTCGGTTTTTGCGGCGGTGTATGCCTACTTAGGTGGTTTTGCTACGGCGCAGGTTGAGCAGCTCACCACGCCGCAGCCCATTTACCTAGCCGGGCGCTACTACGAGGGCATCCCCGATCAGAACTTCGCCAAGCTCTTCAGCCAAACCAACGAGCTGTACCGCGCTGGTACGCTCAAAGGCACCCTCGGCAACATTTACTACAACGACCCCGAGAAGGAAGGGCAGGAGGTAAAAGCCTTCGTTGGGGTGGTGGTGCCCGATACCACCAGCCAGCAACTGCCCGTAGGCTACTCGTTCCGGGCTTTGCCGGCTGGGCAGCGCGTGCTGCGCGCCCGCGTAAAGGCCAGCTTTATGCTGGCCCCGGGCAAGTTGTACCCCGCCCTCAAGGACGCCGTGAAGGAGCGTAAGCTCCAAACGCAGAGCGTCTTCGTGGAACAATTCCCCGAAGACGCTCCGTCAGAAATGCTGGTAGTGCTAAAGTAGGCGCTCCAACTAATTGGGTTGCTGCTAGCGGCCTAGGTACAGCGAGGCACCTAGGGCAAAGTTGCGCAAGCTGAGGTTGGCCGCAAACGAGCGGCTGGTGAACTCCTGGCGCTCCACCCGGCTGTTGGAAGGCTGTTCCTGCTTGTTGCGGAAATACGAGTAGCCGATGTTGCCAAACGAGGCCTCAATGCCCACCTTGGGCACCGGGAAGTACACCACGCCGGGCGTAAACTCGGCGTAGCCACCGCGGCCGTGGTAGTTGAAGCGCGGATCGGTTGCCTTGTACTTGTCCCAATTTTCGCGGTAGCCGGCACCTAGGGTACCTACCAGGCCAAACTGGCTTTCGCCAAACATTTTGTAGTAGCGCACAAACGGGCCCACCGACAGCTCCAGAAAGCGACGGGTATCTTCCTCGGTGGCTTGGTACTTATCGGCATCGAGGGCAGCGTTGATGCCCAAGGCCAGGTTGTCGCTAATGAAGTAGCCCGCCTGCGGGCCGAACGATACGCTGCGCCTGTTGCTTTCGGTGCCCGAGGTGTTGGGCAAAATAGGCTCGGCGCCCGAGGAACTGCGCGAATAGGCCGCGCTGCCGCCCAACAAAACGGTGCCAGCCGGTATTTGTGCTTGTGCGTTGATAGCGGTTGCGCCCGTCAGCAGGGCTGCCCATCCAAGAACTTTCATGGGTAAACAACAATATAGTGTGACATAGATGTTGCGCCGCTTATCCAACTTCCTTGCCAAAACTATTGTCGAGGTGTCAACGACTGGCAAAATAGTTCCGACCTGAGGCGGGTTATGAGCTTTTTAAAGGCGTGAAAACAAAAAAGCCCGCCGAACTAGCTGTTCGGCGGGCTTTCGTCGGAGTGGCAGGATTCGAACCTGCGACCTCCAGCACCCCATGCTGGCGCGATACCAGGCTACGCTACACCCCGAGCGTGGCGCCTTTCGGGAAGGCGGCCTTCACATTGTCCAAGAAAAAAGCCCTGGTATTAGCTTCTTTCTTATTGCGTAGTCGGGGTGGCAGGATTCGAACCTACGGCCTCTACGTCCCGAACGTAGCGCGCTACCGGGCTGCGCTACACCCCGATTCGGACAATGTGGGTGCAAATGTACGCAGGCAATTTGCAAACGTGCAACCCTTGGTAACTGATTTTTTTCAGCGGGTGCCACTACGCAGAATAGGCACGAAAGTTGGCGTAACGGGCGTTTGATGCACCGACGAGCTTGCCAACTGTCGCTGGCTCAAGCGCATCATGGCCAAAATCAGTATCTTTGAGTTCTGACACGCAGTCGTTTCCACCTATGAAAGCGTACGTCTACACCTTTATGTTTGTGGCGCTATCCAGTGCTGCCTTTGCTCAAAACAGCCCCACGGCCAAGCCCGCCCTTATCACTTCGGATAGCGTGCAGCAGCCTGTGGCCGGCCCTGGCATCACTTTCAATGTGGAGGCCAACCCCGTAAACAACACGCTGCGGGTGCGCACCAATGCCAAAGGCCCCATGCAGCTGGAAGTAAACGATGCCTCGGGCCACCCGGTGCTTACCAAAGCATTGTCGGTCAACGGTTCGGCCATTTCGGTGCCCTTGGGCAATTTGCCCGGCGGCTCGTACGTAGTGCGCTGCATGGTAGCCGACAAAACGTTTATGCGCCGCGTTACGCTCGGCCAGTAAGCCCTTGCTTTTACAGCGGGCTAGTACTTTAGCCTCCCGGCCGTGCTGGTCGGGAGGCTTTTCTGTTTTCACTTCTGCGCGCTTGCCGTGGCTACTTTGCTATCGTACTGGGAAAAACAAAGCTTTCTGCAGGGCTTTGATGTAGCTGTAGTGGGAGCGGGGCTAGTAGGCCTTACGGCAGCCATTTACACCAAGCGGCTGCGGCCCCGGGCCCGCGTGGTAGTGCTGGAGCGCGACGTGCTGCCCAATGGCGCCAGCACCAAAAATGCCGGTTTTGCGTGCTTTGGCAGCGTATCGGAGCTAATGGAGCAGGAGAAGCGCGGGGGCACGGCGGCGCTGCTATCGGTGGTGCAATACCGCTGGGAGGGGCTGCGCTTGTTGCGCGAGTTGCTCGGCGACGAAGCCATCGGCTACGAGCCCCTAGGTGGCTACGAGCTGTTTCGGGCGCAGGAGGCTGCCTTGGCCGCGCAGTGCCGCCAGCACCTAGGGTATTACAACGCGCTGCTGGCACCGATTATAGGCGAGGCCGAAGTCTTCCGGCCGGCCGACCACAAACTGGCCGGTTTTGGCTTTGCCGGTGTGCACGCCATGCTGGAAAACGTAGCCGAAGGCGCACTCGATACCGGCCGGATGATGCACGCGCTGCTACGGCTTGCCTGGCAAGAAGGCGTGGTGGTGCTGCACGGCGTGCCCGTTACCGCCATCGAAGGCGGCTCAGGGGTAGTGAAACTTCGAACGCCGCTGGCCGAGCTGGAGGCCGGGCAAGTGCTGCTGGCCACCAACGCATTCAGCCGCACGTTTTTCCCCGACCTCGACGTGGTACCCGGCCGCGGGCAAGTGCTCGTAACGGCGCCGGTGCCCGGGCTGCACTTACCTGGCACGTTTCACTACGACAAAGGCTATTACTACTTCCGGCCCGTGGCAGGCAACCGCCTATTGCTGGGCGGCGGCCGCAACCTCGACTTCGCCGCCGAAGCCACCACCGAGCCCGGCCTTACCTCCTTGGTGCAGCAGCACCTAGAGTTGCTGTTGCGCGAGGTAATCTTGCCCGGCCGCAACGTGGCAATAGAGCACCGCTGGAGCGGTGTAATGGGCTTCGGGCAGGAGTTGGAGCCGTTTATCGGTGAGCTGGCACCCGGTGTCTACGGTGCTTTGCGTTGCAACGGCATGGGCGTGGCCATGGGTGCCAGAAGCGGCCAACGCGCAGCGGAGCTGCTGAATGAATAACGAAGAAGGACGAAGGAACAGCAGCCTCCTTCTTCCTCGGTCATTAATCCTTACCTCATGCCTCTTCGCTTTGCAGTTGCCGCTCGTAGAGGGCGCGGTACAGGCCTTCTTGGTCGGCCATAAGCTCCTCGTGGGTGCCGTGCTGCACAATGCGGCCGTCGTCGAGCACCAGGATATGGTCGGCTAGCTTTACCGACGACACCCGGTGCGAAATGATGAGGCTGGTGCGGTTCTGCATAATGCGCTGCAGGCTACCCAGGATAACGTTTTCTGTTTTGGTATCAACAGCCGACAGCGCATCGTCCAGAATCAGAATGCTCGGCTCCTTAACCAACGCCCGCGCAATGCTGACGCGCTGTTTTTGGCCGCCCGATAGGGTAATGCCCCGCTCGCCTACCTTGGTCTCGAAGCCTTCCGGAAAGCGCATAATGTTCTCGTACACGTCGGCATCCTTGGCCGCTTGCACCATGCGTTCTTCCGAAAGCGCATCCAAGCCGAAACCAATGTTGTGGCCAATGGTATCGGAAAACAGAAATACATCCTGCGGCACGTAACCAATTTGGCTACGCAGCGAGGTGAGTGCATAGTCGCGCACATCTACCCCGTCGACCAAGATGCGGCCCGAGGTGACATCGTAGAGGCGGCAGAGCAGGTTGGCAATGGTGCTTTTGCCCGAGCCCGTGTTGCCAATTACGGCCAGCGTATGCCCCGGCTGAATGCGAAACGACACCCCGGTAAGCGCCTGAATGCCCGTGTCGGGATACACAAACGAGACGTTATCGAACACGATATCGCCCTGAATGTGCTGCGCGATGTTTTGGCGCGAAACAATATCGGTTTTCTGGTTCAGGAACTCGTTGATGCGGGCTTGCGAAGCCTCGGCCCTTTGCACCAACGACGAAGTCCAACCTAGGGCGGTTACCGGCCACGTCAGCAAGTTCACGTAAATCAGAAACTCGGCAATGGTGCCCGTGGTAATTGTGCCGCGGATTACCTCTTGTCCGCCAATCCACACCGTAACAATGGTGCTAACCCCAACCAAGAACAGGATCAGCGGGAAAAACAGCGAGTTAACGAAGTTCAGCTCCAGGGATTTGGCCCGGTAGGCATCGGAAGCGGTGGTGAAGTTCCGGTGCGAGTCTTGCTCGCGCACAAACGACTTCAGCACCCGAATGCCCGAAAACGCCTCTTGCACAAAGGTGGTCATGTTGGCCAGCGCCTTCTGAATCTCGTCCGACTTCTTTTCGATGAGGTTGTTGACGTAGAAAATGCTGATGCTCAGAATGGGAAGGGGCAGCAAAGTGAGCAAAGTCAGCTTCACGTTCACCATCAGCATCAGCGGCACAATCAGCAGAAACAGGATAACCAGCTGCATGAAGTACATAATGGCCGGCCCGATGTACATGCGCACGCGGCCTACGTCCTCGGAAATGCGCGACATCAGGTCGCCGGTGCTGTGGCGGCGGTAAAAGGAGAGGGGCAACGACTGGTAGTGCTGGTATATCTCGTTTTTCTGGTCGTTCTCGATCAGCCGCGACATCACGATCAGCGTTTGGCGCATGAAAAACAGAAACACGCCGCGCAGCAAGGCCAAGCCGATGATGAGCGCCCCGTACAGGATAATGTTGCGGCCGAACAGGCTGTACACGCCCTGTTGGGCTTGGGTGCCCCCGAAGAGGTGGTACAGGTCGATGCCTTCCTGCACCAAATCGAAAGCGTAGCGCACTACCTGCGCCGGAAATATGGCTAGCAGGGTGCTTAACGCCACAAACAGCACTCCACCTAGGAAGTGCCATTTGTAACGGACGAGGTATTTATCGGTAGCGCGGATGGCTTTCACGGGCGGGAGTATCGGGGCCGGGCTGACCCGTTTTTCGGGAGCATTCCCGGTGGGCTGAGTCGGAAAAACGGGTTACCTTTGCGGCCGGTTTCGGGGCGGTGGCCAAAGGTACTGCGTAGTGGGAAGTCAGTAGTCAGAAACCGGCCACGACTCCCTAGGTTCTACGCAACGTTTGGTCCGGCCACGGCGACCATGTGCCGTCTACCTACATCCTACCCATTCCCACAACGTTTTCCCCCATGGTTGAGATCCAAGCCCTGCCCGAGACCAGCATCTTTGGGCAAATTGCTGAGTTCCAGCACGAGCAAGTGGTGTTTTGCCACGACCACGAAACCGGACTCCGCGCCATCATCGGCATCCACAACACCGTGCTGGGCCCGGCCCTGGGTGGCACGCGCATGTGGCACTATGCCTCCGACGCCGAAGCCCTGAACGACGTGCTGCGCCTCTCGCGGGGCATGACCTACAAGGCCGCTATTTCGGGCCTGAACCTAGGGGGTGGCAAAGCCGTGATTATCGGCGACGCTAAAACGCAGAAAAACGAAGCGTTGCTGCGCAAGTTTGGCCGCTTTGTAAAGAACCTCAACGGCAAGTACATCACGGCCGAGGATGTGAACATGACCACCAAGGACATGGAGTACATCCGCATGGAAACCACGCACGTAGCCGGCCTGCCCGAATCGATGGGCGGCTCGGGCGACCCGTCGCCGGTCACGGCTTACGGCACCTACATGGGCATGAAGGCTGCCGCCAAGAAGGCATTCGGCTCGGATAGCCTCGTAGGCAAGCGCGTAGCCGTGCAGGGTGTGGGCCACGTGGGTACTTACCTGCTCGAGCACCTCACCAAAGAGGGCGCCGAAATTGTGCTGACCGATTACTACACGGAGCGCGCCGAGGAAGCCGGTGCCCGTTTCGGTGCCAAAGTGGTGGGCTTGGATGAAATCTACGACCAAGACGTGGACATCTACTCGCCCTGCGCCCTAGGTGCCACCCTCAACGACGACACTATCGGCCGCCTGAAGTGCGCCGTGGTAGCAGGCTGCGCCAACAACCAGCTCAAGGACGAAAACGTGCACGGCCCGGCGCTGGTGGAGCGCGGCATCATCTACGCCCCCGACTTCCTGATCAACGCCGGTGGCCTGATCAACGTGTACTCGGAAGTGGTAGGCAGCAGCCGCCAAGGTGCGCTGAACCAAACCGAGAAGATTTACGATTACACCCTCCAGGTACTGGAGAAAGCCGCCAAAGAGGGTTCGCACCCCCAAGCCGCGGCCGTTCGCCAGGCCGAACAGCGCATTGCTGCCATCGGTCGGGTGAAATCGACGTACTAAAGTTTAGGAGTTGGGGAGTTTGTGAGTTTAGGAGTTGTTGTTCAGGACTTCTGGGCTACGACTTCGCCAACTCGTAAACTCCCCAACTCGCAAACTCATTAACTCCTTCCGTTTTGCTTAACCGCCGTACGCTTCGCATCAAAGTCATGCAGGCCCTTTATGCCTACGATCAGGCAATTGGGTCCGATTTTTTATTGGCTCTGGACCGCATCAGCGAAGCTTTTCAGCCCGACCTGAACTCCATGGTACCGCAAGACCGGCGCCTGCTGCAAGGGCAGCAGAAGCTGGCTGAAGCTGGTTTTCGGGAGTGGCACAAGGCCGGCGGTACTGCTGAGCCCGAAGAACTCGACAACCAGGAGGTAAACGACGCCATCCGCGACGCTGTTAAGTACTATCAGAAGCAGGTTCAGAAAGAAAACCAATTCTACCTGAACCAGATGCTCCACGCCACGGAGAGCATCCACGATCAGTACATTCACCTGCTGAACCTGCCGGCAGCCCTGCTGCAGGTGCTGGAGGAGGAGCGTAGCCGCGAAGCCCGCCGGTTTACGGCCGCCACCGACCGCCTCGATACCACGCGCCTCGAGCAAAACCCGGTGCTGCAAAAGCTTGCCGCCAACAAGCAACTGCAGGAGCTAACCATCCGCCGCACCCTGCAATGGGCTGGCGAAGACGAGATGGAAGCCCTGCGCCAGGCCTGGCGCAACGAAATGCGCAACGACACCGAGCTGCGCAGCTACTTTGAAGCGCCAGCCGGCGACGAAGGTGTCCGTGATTACGGCGCCGAGCAGGAAATCCTCAAGCACATCTACAAGACGTACGTGTTCAAGGGGGAGGCTATTCCGGCGCTGCTGGAAGAGCAAGACCTGAACTGGGAGGAGAACCGCTCCATCGTGAAGAATCTGGTGGTGAAGACGATGAAGATGCTGGAAGAAGGCACCGACGAGAACATGGAACTTCTGTCGTTGTCGGCCAACTGGCAGGAAGACAAGGAGTTTGCCGAAACGCTGTACAAGCAAACCCTCGCCGACGACGCCCGCTACGAGCAACTCATTTCGGGTGCCGTGCAAAACTGGGACGTGGAGCGCGTGGCCCTGCTCGACAAGATCATCCTGAAGATGGCCCTGTGCGAAATGCATCTGTTCCGCTCCATTCCGGTGAAGGTGACCATCAACGAGTACATCGAAATCAGCAAACTCTACAGCACGCCCAAAAGCAAGCAGTTTATCAACGGTATTCTGGATAAATTGGCGCAAGACCTGATGGCCAGCGGCGCCATCCGTAAGTCGGGCCGCGGCCTGCTGGACAACCAGTAAGACCTAGGCAACCCCGGCAACGGCGCCTGCGTTGAGCCCCTCAGAAACCGTTCTGTTTTCCGCACTTTCCCTTCTCTCCCTACCGCTCCCGCCCCATGGCTAGCAAAACCACTACCGGCATTTTGTGCTTTGCCACCGGCGCCCTAGCCGGCGCTACTATCGGCCTTTTGTTTGCGCCCGAAAAGGGCCGCGAAACGCGTAGCTGGCTTAGCTACAAGCTCGAGAAGTACCGCGAAGTGCTGGCCGACCTAACGGAGAACTTGGTTACCAGCCGCGTCGACGAAGGTCCGTCGTCGGCCCGGGCCGAGGGGCAGCGCGTAATCCGCGACGCGAAAGACAAAGCCGAGCAACTGCTGGGCGACGTTGATCAGCTCATCAACCAAATCAACTCGCGCCGCACCGTTTAACACGCTTCGCCGAAAACCGATGTGCTGATGTGCTGCCGAATGAAATGTGCTGAGGAGATACCTAGGCGCAGTCATCGTGAGCACATCGGCACATTCTCATATCCGCACATTCATTCGTCATGCATACTATCACCCTCATTCCTGGCGACGGCATCGGCCCCGAAATAACCCGTGCCGTGCAGGACATTTTCGCTGCCGCGCAAGTGCCCGTGCAGTGGGAAGAACAAAACGCTGGCCAGACCACCTACGACCAATCGGGTGAGTTGATTCCGCAAGCCCTGCTCGAGTCGCTCGAGCGCAACTGCGTGGCCCTGAAAGGCCCCATTACTACTCCGGTAGGCAAGGGCTTTCGCTCCATCAACGTAACGCTGCGCCAGAAGTACGACCTGTACCAAAACCTGCGCCCCGCCAAAACCACCGAAGGCGTACCTACGCGCTACTCGGGCGTTGACATTGTGCTGTTCCGCGAGAACACCGAAGGCCTGTACTCGGGCCTAGAAGTATACGACGAGCCCCGCGGCATTGCCGACTCGTTTAACCGCATTTCGGTAGAGGGCTCGCGCAAGATTTGCCGTGCGGCTTTTGCCTACGCTGCCAAGCACGGCCGCAAAAAGGTAACGCTGGCCCACAAAGCCAACATCTTGAAAATGGCCGGCAAGCTAATGCTGGATGCCGCGCAGGAAGCTTCGCGCGAGTTCCCGCAAATTCAGTTCGAGGACAAGATCATCGACAACATGTGCATGCAGCTCGTGACCAAGCCCGAGCAGTTTGACGTGATTGTGACCACCAACCTGTTTGGCGACATCCTGTCGGACCTATGCGCTGGCTTGGTGGGCGGCCTAGGTGTGGTAGCCGGCGCCAACATCGGCGACGACATGGCCATCTTCGAAGCGGTGCACGGCTCGGCCCCCGACATTGCTGGCAAAGGCATTGCCAACCCTACCGCTTTGCTGCGCTCGGCTTTGCTGATGCTGGAGCACCTAGGCGAGAAGGAGTATGCTACGCGCATCGAAACGGCCCTGAACGAAACGCTGCGCCACAAGGAGCAGTGCACCGGCGACCTAGGCGGCCCGGCCACCACGCAGCAGTTTGCCCAAAACGTAATCAACAACCTGCGCTAACCCGCTGGCGGTTGTATATTTGACGGAAAGCCAGCCGCGCCGCCGCTGTATGGCGGCGCGGTTTTTTCCATCTTCCCGATTTCATGAAACGCACCCTGTTTTCGACCCTGCTGGTAACTGGCCTGCTCTTTACGGGCGCTTGCAACCAGCAAAAAACCGAGGTAGGCGAAGCCGGCATGAACGTGGCCGCCACCCAAGCTGCCGATGCCGCCAACCCTACGGTAGACAACCCCAACGTAGCGGCCGAAACGGAAGCGCCGAACCCGAACGCGCCGGTGATGACGTTTGCCGAGCCCGAGCACGACTTCGGCACCATTCAGCCCAACTCCGTGGTGAAACACACCTTTGAGTTCACCAACACGGGCAAAACGCCGCTGCTGATCGACAACGCGCAGGCCTCGTGCGGCTGCACGGTGCCCAGCTGGCCCAAAGACCCGGTAGCCCCGGGCCAGAAAGGCAAGATTGAAGTTCAATTTGATGCCCACGGCAAAACGGGCATGCAAAACAAGCAAATCACCATCACGGCCAACACCCAGCCGAGCACCACGCAGCTCACCATCAAAGGCAATATTTTGCCCGATGGCGCCAACGGACCGGTTCGGCAGTAATTGCTAGGTCGCGAAAAAAGGCCTGCGGCAACCGCCGCAGGCCTTTTTTATTGTAAACTTGTCTTTCTTCAACCATTTCCCTTCCGCCGTGCTTCTCACGCTCTTGTTGCAAGCCTCCGCCGCTACGGGCCCGTTGCAGTACCTGTTTCCGCTGCTGCTGCTGGCCGTATTTTACTTCTTCATGATTCGGCCGCAGCAAAAGCGCGCAGCCGAGGCGCGCAAACTGCGCGAAGGCCTAAGCAAAGGTTCGCAGGTGGTAACCATCGGGGGCCTGCACGGCCGCGTGGTAGAGCTCAGCGACGACAAGGTGGTGCTGGAAGTGGACAAAGGCACGCGTCTGACCTTCGACCGCAGCGCCGTAGCGCGGCAGCTGAACGCCGGCAAGTCGGGCGAGGCCGCCTCCTAGGCTGTTGTACCCCTAATTTTTTCGAACACGCGCCATGCCGCTTCAAACCGCTCGTTCGCTGGCCCGCTGGTTTGTCCGGCCGCTTTCCGAGCCGGAGCGTAGTTTTTGGCGTGTGGTAACCAGCTGTTTTTTGGCGGCCGTAACGCTGTGGCTGCTCAACGCGCTCAACAAAACCTACACCACGCGCGTGAGCTACCCCTTGCAGTGGCGCTACAACGAAGCGGAGTTTATTCCGGTGCGGCCGCTTACCGAAAGCATAGCGGTGCAGGTAACCGGGCGTGGCTGGAAGCTGCTGCGCATCACGCTGGGGCTCGACATTCGGCCCGCCGAGGTGTTGGTGCGCCGCCCGGGCGGCGCCGGTGCCGTGCCCGGTACGGCGCTGCGCGGGGGCCTCATCGGTGCCATGGACGGGCTGCAACTCAACGCAGTACTGACCGATACTGTTTACTTCGAGTTCGATCGGTTGATTACGCGGCGGCTCCCACTGCGCCTTAGCCCCGACGCTACCGGCGAGGCGCTGCCGTTCGACGCTAAGTTTGCCCCGGCGAGCATCACGTTTAAAGGCCCCGCCAACACCGTAAACGCCCTGCCCAACCCATACCCGGTGCACTTGCCGCAAGCCCCTGCCGGCAGCACCGACGGCAGCATTCGGGTGCCGGTGGGCGGCCCAGCCTTGGTACAAACCGATGTGCAAGAAGTGCAAGTGAAGCTGCAGCCCCGGCAAGTGCTGACGCGCACCATCATTGCCGAGCCGCAGCTGCGCCACTTCCCGGCCGATAGCACCGTGAAATTGTGGCCGGCGCAAGTACCCGTGGAGGTGCAGTTCTTCCCCGAAGACTCGGTCAAGCTCAATCCCAGCCAAGTGCAGGTATTTGCCGACTACCGCCAGCTACGCGAAGACGACTCCACGGTGCAGCTGTCGTTGCGCCCGTTGCCGGTGATTATTCGGGGCGCGCGCATTGGCGTAACCACCGTGCGGGTGCTGTCGGGCGCAAAATACAAAGCGGTACCTAAGCCCTAGCGTATGCTGAAAGTTGGAATAACAGGCGGCATTGGCTCAGGCAAATCAGTGGTGTGCCGGCTGTTTGCCCTGCTGGGCGTGCCCGTGTACGACGCCGATACCCGCGCCAAGTGGGTAATGCACCACGACGCGGTGTTGCGCAACAACCTGCTTGTGGCTTTCGGCCCGGAGGTGTACGCGCCCACAGGCGAGCTGAACCGGACGTATTTGGCCGGCCTGGCTTTCAGCAACCCCGAAAAGCTTGCCCACCTCAACGGCTTGGTGCACCCGCGCGTGGGCCACGACTTTGCGCAATGGGCCGCCGCACAGCAGCAGGCCGGCCACCCTTACATCCTGAAAGAAGCCGCCCTGATGTTCGAGTCGGGCTCGTGGCAGCAACTCGATAAAGTTATCACCGTGTACGCACCGCAGGAACTGCGGCAGCAGCGCGTGCTGCGCCGCGATGCGCACCGCACGTTGGCCGATGTAACGGCCATCATCGGGAAGCAGCTGAGCGAAGAAGAAAAGTTGCAGCGGGCGGACTTCGTCATTTACAACAACGACGATCAACTGGTGTTGCCGCAGGTGCTGGGTTTGCATCAGCATCTGCTCAGCCTAGCTACGGCACCCGTAGCACCCGCAACGCGGTAATCCCATCGGCGGTTATCCGGTGCACGGTGGTAGCGGGCGGTAGCGCGCGCGACGGCGGCGACAACCGTTCCGTGGTAAGCAAGTATTGGGCTTCGGCGGGGCTGCTGAGGACGATTCGTTCGCGCTCGGCGGGGCGCAAAAGCAGCCGGGCGTTGTAGAGCGGCATAAAGTGCGGCCCGCTCACGCGCAAAGGCCCGGAAGCGTGTTGCTGCAGAAGCCACTCCAGCCCTTGCCGGTACGACACGCCCCAGTAGTCGCGCTCAAATTGCTGCGCTGCTACTGCGTTGGGAATAGAGAAATAGAGCTGCTGCTGCGGATGCGCACGCATCAAATAGGCCATGGGCGGCAGCAGTAAACCCGCGGCAAGCAGGCCCGCCACCGTTGCGGCGCGCCTAGGTGCCCAGCGTGTAAGTACCGCCAACAGCATCCGAAAGCCGCCCACCATCAGCAAAACCATGGGTGGGTACACAAAATACAGGTGGCGCCATCCGTCGTAAATGACAGAATGAAAGATTATTACAGAAATAATCGGCCCGAAAAGCCATGCCGTTATCAGCAAATCGAAACGCGCTGCCGGTGGTACGGCCCAGCGCCGGATGCAATGCCAAGCGCCACATACGGCTTGTAGCAACCCCAGCAACGCCAAGGCCACAAACGGCAGGGGCGTGGTTACTGCAATCCACACCGGGGCGTAGTGCCAAGGCAGCTGCCGCGCCGAAATCAGCTCGCCTAGGTAAAAGTTGTGCAACGTGGAGCGGTAGCGGCTAAACGAGCGAAAGGCCGCCATAAAATTGGCGAACGGTGCCTCCCAAAGAAATGGCCAGCCCACCACCGTAAAAGCAGCCATGAGCGGAAAGTAAGCTACCAACGCCACCAAAAGCGCGCGCCGGCGAGTGGGCTCTTGCCAAGCTTCGAGCAGCCCGAAACCTAGGGTTAGGGCCGGTAGCAGCACGCCCATGGTGCGCACATCGATGGCAAAGGCCGTAGCGGCCGCGTGCAAAAGCACACGTACTGCGGTAGGCCGTTGCAGCAGGCGCCACAACGTGAGGATGCTCAGGGTAAATACCGAGGCGAACACGACATCCTTGTAGTTGATAAACGCTTCGGCGAAAAAGCGGGGTGTGAGTACCAGCAACGAGGCCGCCAGCAGGCCGGCCCGCCAATCGGCAAAGCGTGCGCGCGCCAAGCCGTAGAGCCCTGCCGCGCCGGCTACGAAGAACAGGAAGTTGACTAGGTGGCGCAGCAGGTAAATGGCGCGTTGGTCGTGCGCTCCAAGCAGGCGCTCCAAGGGCAGCAAGAGCAGCTGATAAGCCACTCCGTGGTCGGCATCGGGCGCATCAGTCAAGGCGGGTATCACGCGGTAATTAGGCTCTTGCCGCGCCAACGCACCTAGGCCCAGCCGCTCGGCCACGTACTTGGCGTTGATAATGCCGTTGATGCGCTCCGTCGATTCATCCCACCCAATGCCGTAGTCGGGGTGCAACACCAGGCCTAACGCCAGCAGCGCTCCAAAAAACAACGGCACTACCCAGCGACGCGCCGAGTCGGATGAAAAATCGAGCATAGCAACCACTTAAACTGCCGCAACAGGGCCGCGCAAAGGTAGCTTAGCCGGGTGCAGTGTTACTTTGTGTTTTTCCTGCCTGTTATGCTGCGTCGTTTGCCCCGTGCCTTTTGGGTGGTTGCCCTGATGCTGTTTGCCCTACGCCTGGGGCTGCTGTGGCACAACAACCCGGGGCTTGAGCTGAACTGGGACGAAGTGCGCAACGCCCGCATTGCCGATAACTGGTTGCAGGGCAAAGGGTACGTCAGTTTCGATCAGGTACGGCAGCAACTGCGCCCCGACGCTTTTCATGCCACCTTTCCGGTGTGGGTGTACGCTGCATGGGCCTGGGTAGGGTTGCCGCGGTATTATTTGGTTGCGCTCCTGATGCTGCCCATGGCTGCGGGCGGCGTGGTTACGTGGCTGTACGCCCAGCGCATTTTGCGCTGGTACCAATTGCCACCGCGCTGGGCGTGGCTTGGCGGCGGAGCGCTAGCCTTGTACCCCTCGGTGCTGTGGTACGTGGGCGCCTGGTTTTGGTACGAAAACCTGTGTTTGCCGGCCTTGGTGTGGGTTACTCACCAACTGCTGCGCCTGCAGGCCGGCCGGCCGTTGCCAGCTGCCAAAGCATTGTTGCTGGCGTTGGTAGTAGTGGTTTCGTGTTTGCTGCGCGGTTATTTGCTGGCCTTGTATGGGCTGATGTTTGCCTGGGTGCTGTGGCGCGGCTACCGGGCCGGGCCGGCCCTGCTGCGCCGCGTGTGGCGCCCGGCGCTGCTCACGCTCGTGCTAACAGTAGGGCTGCACCTGCCCATCCTCGTAAAAAACCAACGGCTTTTCGGCGCATACATACTTAGCACCCAAGCCGGCTTCGAGTTGCTACAGGGCCACAACTCCGCTACCGAAGGCAAATTCATGTTCAACTGGGACGAAGCCGATAAGCCGTTTGGTCGGTGGGTGCAGCAATCCATTCCCAACCTGCTTGCCCTTGATCAATACCAGGAAAGCCAGGCACGAGCCCGGTTGGCCCGCCAATGGGTAGCGGCGCACCCCGCCCACGAGTTGCGGCTGTTGGGGCGCAAGCTGTTGGTATTTTTCAGCCCCGAAAACTTTGTGGCCGATGCTTACCGCACCGCTGCTAACCCCATAACCGCCGCGGTACACCTAGGCTTTCTGCTGAGCTTGTTGCTCACGGCCGTGGGCTGGCGCGGGCTGCGCTTTCGGGCGGCCGATGTTTTGTTGCTTACGCCGTTTGCCGTGGTGCTGCTGCTGAGCCTGGTGTTTTTTGTGGGCTACCGCTGGCGTTTGTTTGCCGAGCCGGCATTTGTGCTATTTCCGCTTATCACAATCTGGCGGCTCGGGCAGGCCCCTGCGGCAAAACAACCACCGAGCACCTAGGCGGCAATGGCGTGAGCGTGCCGCCAAATTTTGCATCGTTGCCGCCAACTCAACTGCTAGCCTACGCCTGCGTATGCTAGCCAAATTGTAACCATCCCCATGGCGCAACTGCTATTCCAGGCCGCAACCATCGAAATTCAGTTTGATCCGCTAAACGATTGGTTGTATGTGAATTGGCTGGGCAACCAAACCGAGGAGTCGGTACGCGCGGGTGCAACCAAAATTCTGGAGTACGTGCAGCAGGAGCGCACCCGCAAAGTGCTCAACGACAATTCCTACGTAACCGGAATGTGGGGCGGGGCTGCTGAATGGATTGGCCAAGAGCTAATGCCAGCCCTAAGCGCTGCCGGACTGGAGTACGCCGCTTGGGTGTATTCGCCGGATATCTACAGCCGTTTATCCACCGATAGCTCGTTGCAGCACGTAACGGGTGGCGTAATCGTGTTGCCCTTCGACGACGTGGCAACGGCTGGCAGCTGGTTGCGGCAAATGTAGCCGCCCACGCCAAAAGCAAATCAGCCACTCAGTTTTGCAACTAAGTGGCTGTTTACCAGTGGTGGGAGATGACGGGTTCGAACCGCCGACCCTCTGCTTGTAAGGCAGATGCTCTGAACCAGCTGAGCTAATCTCCCTTCGACTACCGGGCTTGTGTCCCGATTGCGAGTGCAAATATGGGGGGTGTTTTCGGAAACCGCAACAGTTTGCCGACATTTCGACCAAGAAAATTCTGCTTAAAAGCGCCTTTTAAGCGCAAGAAGCTAATAATCAAGCTTAAAATTTTTGGGGTGCGGGCGCTAAAATGGTTCGGGTACGGGTTGCTGAGCGTGCTGCTGGTCGGAATGGGGCTGGCTGCAACTTTGTGGCTGGGCGAAGAGCGCATCATCAACTTGTTTGTGGCGGCTGCCAATAAGCACCTGCGCACCCCGGTGCAGGTGCAAAAACTGGAGCTGTCGTGGCGCGAAGACTTTCCGCGGGTAAGTATTCTGCTCACCAACGTGCGGGTTGGGGGCTCGTTGCCGCTCGATACCGTTGCGCTGGCTCGCGTGCAGCGCCTCCACTGCTCGTTTAACGCCTGGGATGTGCTGGGCGGCCGTTACCGCATCCGCACCCTAACCGTGGAGCAAGGCGCCGTGCAGGTGCGCCTCGATCGGGAGGGCCGCCCCAACTACCTTATACTGCGGCCCGACACCGCTGCCCCTGCAGACAACGAGCCCGTGCGCTTCGACTTTGAGCGCGTGCGGGTGCGCAACGTGGCCGTAAGCTACGCCGACTCCTCGGTGCGGCAGCGCTACCGCCTGCAAGCCCATAATTTGACGGCCGCGTTACTAATTGCCGGCGACACCGTGCAGGTGCGCGCCACCGGGCCGATGCGCGTGGAGGGCCTGCGCGTGGGCACCGATACGTACTTCCGGCAGCGCGAAATTACTGTACGCACGGCCTTGGCAATTAACCGCGCTACGCGGCAAGTGCGCATTCAGCCCTCGGAGGTGCAAATTGGGCCGGCCACTTACACCGTGGCGGGCAATGTGGGCTGGCGCGGCCCCACGCAGTTGGCCTTACAGCTCGGCGGCAAAAACACCGATGTGCAAAGCTTGCTGGCGTTGTTGCCGCCTAGGTTTAGCAAGCCCTTGGCCGCATACCGCAGCGAGGGCGCGGTGTATTTTGGCGGCAGCGTGCGGGGCGAGTGGTCGGGCAAGCGCTACCCGCAGGTAGATGTTCGCTTTGGATGCCGCGACGCCTCGTTTGTACATCCCGAAACCCGGCAGCGCGTTGAGCACGTGTTTCTGGCGGGTTCGTTTCGCAACGGGCCGCAAGCCTCGGCGCGCGCGGCCGTGCTCGAGTTGCGCAACGTGCGGGGCCGCCTGGGGGGCAAGCCCTTCAGTGGCAGCCTCAGCTACCGCAACTTGCAAGACCCGTATGTGCGCCTTAGCCTGCAAGCCGAGCTGGAGGTGGCCGATGCGCTGCGCTTTTATCCGGTGGCAGCCTTGCAACAAGCCAGTGGCCAACTGCGCGTGCGGGCGCAACTGGCCGGCAACCTGCGCGCTTTTCGGCAAAACCCGGCCCGGGCAGCAGGCGAAGCCTCGGGCGAGCTGCAGCTGCGCAACGTGCGCCTGCGCCTACGCAACCCAAACCTGGGCTTAACCCAAATTAACGGTAGCTTTCTGCTGCGCCGCAACGATGTGGCCGTGAGTGATTTTACCGGGCGGGCGGGTAGTTCCGATTTCCGCCTGAATGGCTTATTCCGGAACGCGTTGGGGTGGCTTTTGCTGCCGCGGCAGCCATTACGGGTAGAGGCCGACGTGGCCGCAGGCCTGCTCAACCTCGACGAGCTTCTGCAAACCGGTTCCTTGCCAACTGCAGCGGGTGCGGCACCTAGGGTGACGCCCCGCGGCGGTAGCTACGCCCTGAAGCTGCCCGCCAACATCGACCTCGACCTGAACGCCACCGTGCAGCAACTGCGCTTCCGGCGCTTTCGGGCGCGGGCGCTAAGCGGCGCGGTGCGCCTGCACGAGCAAATGCTTACCTCGCCCGGCATTGCCCTAACCGCTGCGGCCGGGCGCCTGCAGCTGCGCGGAACCCTCGACGCCCGCCAGCCCGCGCTGCTGAAAGTAAGCGCCGTAGCCGCGTGCCAGCAGGTGCAGCTCGATAGTTTGCTTTACGTCTTCGAAGATTTCGGCCAAAACTTCATCACCAGCCGCCACCTGCGCGGGCAGCTCAGCGGCACAGCCGAAGCCGATATGTATTTCGGACCGCAGCTGCAGCCGCTCACTAACAAGCTGGAAGCCGAAGTACGGGCCACGGTGCGGCACGGCGAGCTGAACAATTTTGCGCCGGCGCAGCAGCTGAGCATGTTGGCCAGCCGCGAACAGCTGCGCCGCCTACGCTTCGACGAACTTACAAATACCATCTACATCCAAAGCCGGACGGTGTACGTGCCCGAAATGGAAATCCGCTCGAACGTACGGCGTGCCTCGCTTATTCGCGTTACGGGCACGCACACCTTCGATCAGCAGATGGATTACCACTTGAGCGTTCCGCTGCTGCCGGGCCTGCGCCGCCCTGCCCTCGACGGCGCCCTGGCCAAAGGCCCCAACCTGCTGCTGCATGTGTGGGGCAACGAAGACAAGTTTCGGGTGGCCTACGACCGCGAAAGGGCCGTGGCGCAGCGCCAAGAGGCGGGCCCACCGGCGCCGGCAGGCGCCTCCTCGGGGCCGGCGGGCGCCGGCAGCACGGGCGCAGCAACGCCCGCTGCACCGGCGGCGCCTGGCCTGCGTGGCCGCCAACCGGCGCCTGCCGCGCCCCACCAAAAAAAGCCTGCTGCCCCGCAGCCTGGCGAGTACTTCGAGCTCTGACCTAGGGCCAGCCCGTCAACATTTCAGCTAAGCATGCGTTTAGAGGCAACACCCACGCCCGGTGTGCTGCGCCAGCAGCCGCGGCGCGGTGGGCGCTTGTTTCCCACACCCAAAACCCCTAGCGTATGCAACCCGAAGAAGTATTTAACCAGTATTCCGAGCAAGAAAAAACCGCTTACCTCAGCGTAATAGCCAGCTTGGCCACCGCCGACCGCCAAGCTACCCAGCACGAGGCCGAGTTTCTGCAACAGATGGCGCAGGTGGCCGGCCTCTCGGCCCAGGGCACGCAGTACGTGCTCCACGCCGCGCAGGACTCCACCAACGAAAGCATCAAAGGCAACCTCGATGCGATGCGCAACAGCAACCTGCGCTACTCGCTGGTAACCGATCTGGTAAGCTTTGCCCGCGCCGACGGCGCTTACTCCAACGAAGAAGAAGCCATGGTAAACAAGATGGCTTCGTACCTAGGGCTGAACCAGCAGCAGGTAAGCACCATCGAAAACGTGGTAACGCAAACCCAGCAAGCACAAGCCCAAAATCCGCAGCAAGCCCCGCAGGGCCTCATGGATTCGCTCGGCGATAAGCTGCGCTCGGTGGGCATTCCGCCCCAAGCGGCGCTTACCGGCCTGCTCGCGGTAGCCGCGCCCATGGTGCTTTCGCGCGTGATGGGCGGCAACCGCGGCGGTATGGGCGGTGGCATGATGGGCGGCGGTGGCGGCACCCTGGGCGGCTTGCTGGGCGGAGCCGCAGCCTCGATGGGCGGCGCCGGTACCATGGGTGGCTTGCTAGGTGGCCTGATGAACAGCGGCGGCCTGGGCGGTATGCTGGGCGGAGCAACTGGTGGCTACGGCTCGCGCCCGGCCGGCTACGGCGTGCCCGGCGGCGGCTTGGGCGGCCTGATGTCGGTACTGGGTGGCCTGGGCGGCGGTGCCCACATGGGCCCGCGCAGCACCGGCGGCGGCGGCCTAGGTGGCCTGATGGGTGGCGGCATGGGCAGCCTGCTCGGCGGCTTGTTGGGCGGCCGCTAGGCGCGCGCCAATTATTAAAACAGAAGCGGACCGGGGCAGCTACCCCGGTCCGCTTCTGTTTTAATAATGGTTTAGATAATCGAGCCGTCTGAGGCTTGGCCGGTGCCGGAGGTAATGCCGGGGTCGGTTACCATGCGCACCACGGTGGTGTTGGTGGCAAATACGCCCTCGTGCGCTTCCACAATTTCCAGGATGCGGTAATTCACGGCTTCTTTTACCGTGAGGTATTCGTCGTATGTAGCAACCTGCACAAAGTACTGCACCGATAAGTCGCGGCCGGCTTGGGTGAGGGCAGCCAGCTTGATCTGTACTTCTTCGGGCAAAATTTGTGGGTGCTCGTGCAAAAAGATGCGCAGATCGGCGGCAATGCCCAGCAGTTGCTCGCGGGTGGTTTCGTGGCCGAAGTTGAGCGTGAAATTTACCCGGCGGGCCGTGCGCAGCGAGAGGTTATCGAGCGGCTTGTCGATCATCGATTTGTTGGGCACCGTTACGTAGCTCTTTTCGGCGGTGCGCAGGCGCGTGCTCCGGAAGCCCACCTTCTCCACCGTGCCCGTAATGCCGCCCACCGTTACTAGGTCGCCTACCTGAAAAGGCCGGTCGAGGAAGATAGTGAACGAGGCAATAAGGTTTTCGAGGCTCTCCTTGGCTGCAAAGGCCACCGCCAAGCCGCCGATACCTAGGCCGCCGATTAAGGCCGTTACGTTCACGTTGAATACCTGGCCCAGCATCACTAAAAAGGCAAAAATCAGAATCATCACCTTCGCAAAGTCCTTGGCGAAAGGAATGAATTGCGCGTCGAGGCGGGTGTTGGTGGAGGTGAGTAGCTCGGCTCGGCGGCGGTACACCAGCTCGGCAAAATCGACGAGGCGCAGCACCACCCACGCCAGCGCCGATATCACCCCGATTTGGTACACGGCAAAGGCCAGGCGCTTGGGCCAAGGCTCGGAGCGGTCCAAATCGTGCGTGAACGAGGCCGGGTAATCGAGCACGTTGAAGGCCAGAAACAACGTGAACAGAAACAGCACCACCGAGAGCGGCTGAATCAGGAAATCGTTCAGCTCCTTTTCCGAAACGCCCGCCGTGTGGCGTTTGATGATGCGGAAGAAAATGCCCGAAACAATGCGCGACAACAAGCGCCGCAGGCCAAAGCCTACCAGCAGAATGGCCCCGCACAGCAGGTACTGGCCTACGGTATTGCCCAAAAACTGCTGATCCAGAAATTGTTTGGTGTTCATGGCAGAACAGGGGTGAAAGAAACAGCGCCGCCGCACCTTTGGCAGGCGAGGCGGCGCCGGCAAAAAGCGCGGCCGTAGCTGCCGCTTATACGAGTTGGCGCAGCGCTAGCTCGAACGACGTACGCGCCACTTGGTTGGTGTGGCCTTGCGAGTGCGTGCGCTCTAGGGCCCGCAAAATGGTGCGCGAAATGTCGCCGAAAATGGCTTGGTCGGTGATTTCGGCGTTGGTTTCCATGAGGTAGGCAAATACCCGCGCCATGCCGCAGTTGGCAATAAAATCGGGCACTACGGCCGTGTGGGCATCGGCAAATTCGCCGGTTGGGCCGAAGAAGATTTCCGGGTCGGCGAAGGGCACGTTGGCTCCGCAGCTGATTACCTCGAGCCCGCCCGCCAGCAGTTGCTCCACTTGCTCGCGCGTAACAAGGCGCGAGGCCGCTGCCGGCACGAATATCTCAGCCCCCGACGACCAAATTTGCTTGTTTATTTCCTCGAACGGAAGCAGGTTGTCGGCCGAAAGCGCGTTGCCTTGGCGGTTGAGCAGCAAAGCCCGGATTTCCTCGAACGAGAAGCCCTCGGGGCGCAGCAAACCACCGGCCCGGTCGATGATGCCGGTGATAATGGCACCTTGCTGTGCCAGGTAGTAAGCGGCGGCAGCTCCTACGTTGCCCCAGCCCTGAATAATAGCGCGTTTGCCCGCTACCTCTTGCTCGGGCCATAGGCGGTAGTAGTGGCGTACGGCCTCGGCCACGCCGTAGCCGGTAATCAGGTCGGCCACGGTGTAGCGGCGGGCGCGGTCGGGCGTAAACTGCTCGTCCTCTACTACTTTAATTACGCCTTGGCGCAGTTGGCCTACTTTCTGAATCTTTTGCGGCTCGCTGGCGCGGTAGTGACCCGTAACCACGCCCTCCTGCGGGTGCCACAGGCCGTAGTCTTCGGTAATCGGAATTACCTCGTGGATTTCGTCCACGTTCAGGTCGCCGCCGGTGCCGTAGTAGTTTTTCAGCAGCGGAATAACGGCGCGGTACCAGCGCTCCAGTACGCCGCGCTTGCGCGGGTCCTGCGGATCGAAGTTGATGCCCGATTTGGCGCCGCCAATGGCCGGCCCCGATACGGTGAACTTCACCTCCATTGTTTTGGCCAGGCTCTCTACCTCGCGCTTGTCAAGGCCCTTGCGCATGCGGGTGCCGCCGCCGGCCGCGCCGCCGCGCAGCGAGTTAATTACCACCCAGCCTTCGGCCTCGGTTTCGGAGTCTTTCCACTCAAATACGATTTCGGGGCGTTTGTTCTCGAAGGTGGCGAGTAAGTCGCGCATAATCAGCGGGTAGGAGGTTGGGTGGGAGAAAGCGGTATGCCAACAGGCCAATAGCACTGGGTGCCCTGGCCGGTGCCCAAAGGTACAGCGACCTAGGCATTGGGCCGAAAAATACCTGAGCCGTAAACTCCCCTTGAAAGGCAGCATTCGCGGAAACGGCCAAAAATTTCGGCTGCGGGGCGCTTGTATAGGAACTTTAGACTATAGGAAGCACGTATTACGCGTACTGCACACCCAGAGTAATATTTCCACCTTGCAAGCCTCCATGAAACCACTGCTTTCGCGCGTAGAATCCAAGAAAGTGGATAAGGCTGCCGCGATGCTCAAAGTGCTGGCTCACCCCAAGCGTTTGGCCATCGTTGATTTGCTCGGCAAAGAAGATAAAATGACCGTGACGGAAATCTACCGCACGCTCGGATTACCCCAAGCCATAGCTTCTCAGCACCTTATTACACTCAAAGACCGCGGCATCTTATCGTCGTTCAAGGTCGGTACCAAAATCTACTACTCCCTGTCTATCCCCAAACTGCTCGACGTGATTGACACGCTCGAGGGGTGCTGCGATACGATGTAAAAGGGATTACCACCCAAGCCTAGCTTTACCAAAAGCTCGAAGGCCCTGCTTCTAACCACGAAGCGGGGCCTTCGAGCTTTTGGGTAATTGTGCCCGAACGCCGTACCGAGCTTGTCGGGGAATTTTGCGTGCTGACGCCCAATAGTATTGTCATCCTGAGCCTAAGCGAAGGACCTTATCACGCCAGAGTCTCACGAAACCCCTCCGGAGCAACGCCCCCTGCCTCGCTCTATGCGCGACATAGAAGAGAGAAAGGGTGGTTAGTATCCGGCGTCAGCACGCGAGATGTCTCGACTTCGCTCGACATGACAACGAACCTAGGTCGCCAGGCTCCTTCTTTTCCGGAGGAGAGGGAGCCTGGCGTGATAAGGTCCTTCGCTTAGGCTCAAGATGACAGGCAATATCATCCGGTAAGACGCCTAAACGACAGCGCCCCCGCGGGGAGCGGGGGCGCTACATCGAATAGGTGGCAAGTGCAGTGGTAAGGCGAGCTAGGCAGTGGCCTGTTGGCGTTCCAGGTCGAAGAGGTCGTTGAGCACGTCAATCATCTGGTCGGCGTCGTCGCGCTTGCAGGCGGCTTTCAGCTGCAGTACATGCTGCTTCAGAATCTTCTGCATCAGCGACTTGGTAACGTCGTCAAGGCGCTTCGCTTCTTCGGCCGATACCTTCTTCTGGTAGCGGTCCAGTTCCTCCTGACGCAGTTGCTCGAGCGCGCCTTTGATTTTCTGGATTACCGGTGATACCATCATCTCGCGGCTCCACTCGTCGAGGCCGGCAATGCTCTCGCCGATGATGGCGCGCACGTGCGGCACGGCCGCGAGGCGGCGCTCCAGCGCTTCGGAAGCGCGGCCCTGAATGGCGTCGATGTTGTAGAGCAGAATGCCGGGTACTTCCTCTACCTCGGGCTCGATGCTGCGCGGCACCGACAAATCGATGAAGAACTTGTAGCTGAGTACCTCGAGGCGGCTCACCATCTCGGCCGTAAAGTACGGCGTGTCGCGGGCGATGGAAGAAATAACCACGTCGGCGTCCTGCAGCGCCTCGGCCAAGTTTTCGAAGTCGATAACCTTCAGGCCTTCGCACTCTTCGGCCAGCAGCTCGGCTTTGGAGCGGGTGCGGTTGCAGATGGTGACATCGGCAAACGACTTGTTATTGGTGAGGTGGCGGCACACATCGGCACCAATTTCACCTAGGCCAACCACCAGCACGCGGGGGCTGGCAAAATCGGTGGTGAGTTCCTCCACCAGCTCCACGGCGGCGTAGGAGGTAGAGGCAGCCCCGTCGCGGAACGAGGTTTCCTGCTGCACGCGCTTGTTGGTGAAAAACACCGAGTGCATGATGCGGTGCAGGAAGGGCCCGGCCGCATCGGCATCGGCCGACCACTGGTAGGCCATCTTCACCTGGTTGGCGATTTGTAGGTCGCCAACTACTTGCGCGTCGAGGCCCATCGCTACCTCAAAAAGGTGCTGCGCGGCCTTGTCGGCGGTGTTGTAGAGGTTGAAGTACTCGTAGTAAGCCACCATGTCGGCCACGCCCTTCAAGTTGCCCAGCGCCTCAATAATGGCGGGGCTTTGGTCGCGGTCGGAGGCGTAATAGATTTCGGTACGGTTGCAGGTGCTCAGCACGAGCAGATCGGACAAGCCGAGCTCCTGATGAAGCGTGTCGAGAAAGCGACGGCAGGCCGGTTCATCCAACGCAATCAGCTCGCGAATCGCGAGCGGGGCGGTTTTATAGGATAGCCCTACGGCCTTAAACGGGTGGGTCATAGCTGGTGCTACGGGCGACGTAGAAGTGGAATGCAAAATTACGGCGCAATTCGCTAGGGAAAAACACCGAAAAATGTAAAGCGGTTCGGGCAGAGGCTGAAGTAGGCTTATTTAACGTTAAAGCGGCTTTGGCGCTCGGCGAGTTGATAAAAATCAACTTTTTGGGGCCGCCGAAACGCCTTGCCAACAACACGTTAAACGTACTACCGAAGCGCGCGTTGGTCAATCGCCTAATCATGTGATGAGCCAGAGCTTGTTGAAAAAATACCGGCGTCACCCCGGCACCGTGCACCCCTCGCGGGCCCTAGGTGTTCGGCGAGGCCCCGCTGCATTGCAGGCCAACCCGGCATCGGTAGGCCTAGGTGCTGCGTACTTTCGCAACCATGCAAGCGTTGCCGGTAGCTAACCGGTTAGCGGTTGCTGTTGTTTGTTTTTGCCTGTGCTTCCCATCTACGACCAAAAATCCCGGATTAAGCTGCTCATCGTGGTAATGGCGCTGGTAATCGGTGCCGTTACGGTGGTGTATACCAATTTGCTGGTGCGCCGCCTCTCGGAGCGCGAGCAGCAGCAAATCGACTTGTATGCCAAGGCCTTGCGCTTTGTCATCAACTCCGAGTCCGACGACACGAACATTCAGTTTGCCTCCACCGAAATCATTGAGGCCAACAAAACCATTCCGGTAATCTGGGCCGATGCCGAGGGCACGGTGCTCGATTACCGCAACCTCGATGTGCCGGCCCGCCTCAACGAAGCCGAACGCGAGCGGCTGCTGCACCGCGAAATCGACGAAATGCGTAGCCAGCACCCGCCCATTGTAGTGGAGCTGGGCGCCGGGTTGCGTAACTACATTTATTACAAAGATTCAGTGATTCTAAGCCAGTTGCGCACATATCCGCTGGTGCAGCTGGCCGTTATTGCCTCATTGGCGGTAGTGGCGTACTTCGCCTTCAGCTACTCGCGCCGGGCCGAGCAAAACCGCGTGTGGGTGGGCTTGGCCAAGGAAACCGCGCACCAGCTGGGCACCCCGCTCAGCAGCCTGATGGCCTGGCAGAGCTACATGAAGGATTCGCCTAGGTTCGAGGGCGAGCCGGTGGTGGAGGAGCTGGCCAAGGACATCCGTCGGCTCGAAATTATCACGGAGCGCTTCTCCAACATCGGCTCGGTGCCGGTGCTCAAGGACGAGGACATTTACCAAGTGGCCGAGCGCGCCGTGGATTACCTCAAGGTGCGGGTATCGCGCAAGGTGGTTTTCAAAGTTGAAAGCTTGCTGCCGCCCGGCGCTACGGCCCGCGTGAACGTGCCGCTGCTGGAGTGGGTAATCGAGAACGTGTGTAAAAACGCCGTCGATGCCATGGATGGCCGCGGCTCCATTACGCTGGTGCTGCGCCACGGCGGCCGCAACCACAAGCAAATTGCCCTCGACATTACCGACACCGGCAAAGGCATCCCTAAGAGCAAGTTCGAAACAGTGTTTTTGCCGGGCTACACCACCAAAAAGCGCGGTTGGGGCCTAGGGCTGGCCTTGGCCAAGCGCATCATCGAGAACTACCACAAAGGCCGGTTGTACGTGCGTTGGTCGGAGGTGGGCAAGGGTACTACCTTCCGGGTGCTGCTGAATGCCTAGGCGTGCTAAAGCCCGCGCTACACCGCGAGGCATTGCGCTACTGCGCAGCGCCTTCGGCAGCCGCTGCGGCAGCGCCACCAGGGCGGCGTGGCTCTTTGCGGTTGGTAATTTCTACGTAGCTGTTGCCGCTTACGGGCTTGCCGTGGTGCGTGCCAGTTACGCGGCACATGCCTTCCCAGTAGGGCAGCTTAATGCCGGCAATCAGCTTTAGCACCAGCTCTTGGTCGTTCATTACGGGCTCCACGAGCAAGTCGTAGCCTTTGCTGGGCACGCGCACGCGCCACTTGGCTGGGTAGCGCAAGCCGGTTTTGGGGCTTTTCCACCACGCCAGGGTTTCCAGCTGAAAGTCCTTCTCGCCCAGGTGCGTGTTTTCGTTGGCAGTGGAGTTGTGCGAGCCGCCTCCTAGGTACTGGCCGGTGTTTTTGTTGTACACGGTGTACAGCATCAGCTCCTCGCGCGGCTCGTCGAGCTGAATGCTAAACCAGTCCCAGCCAATGTCTTTGCGCGTAACGGAGCCGCAGTTCCACTGCCGGTCGTACCACAGCTCCCCGGCCACGGGGCGGGCCTGGCCATCTAGGGTAAGCGTGCCGCGGGTGCTGAGGCGCGGGTAGCTGTAATAGCCGGCGGTGGCAATGTTGCCGTAGTTTTCGTAGCCGGTGCCGCCGTGCAGCAGCAAGGGCTTGGCGGGCACGGTGGTCAGGTTCAGCCCGAAGCCGGGTTGGCTTACCATGTTGGCCTGCAACTGGTACTTGCCCTCTTGGCCGCGCAGCGCCCAGGTTTGGTTTTTCTTCTGCAGGCGCAGGTTCAGGGGCAGGGTAGCGGGCAGCTCATCGGCCAGGCCGCTCCACTTATAATCGTACCGGAAGCTTTTTTGCTGCGGGTCCGTCAGGGCCACGTTCACCATCAGGTGGTCCTTCTTGCCGGTGGGGTTGAAGTGGAAGAACACGTACTCCAGCCCGTAGGTGTGGCCCGAAAGCGAATCGCGCAGATGACCTGTGAAGTACCACCACTCCAGCGAGTTGCGCGGGTGCACGGCTTCTTCCTGCGGCAGTTTGGCCTGCTGGTTGAACACATCGTGCTTGGTGGTGGGCTTGAGCGAACAGGCGGGGCTGAGCAGTGTCAGCAGCAAGGCGGCCGGGAGCAGCTTATTCATCATGGCCTTGGCATAAGCTGCTGACATGCCGAAAGGTTTCAGCTGAGCTGCACCTGCCTGCAGCGGCTGGCCCCGCGGGCTGCTCTTTATTGCTGGGCCGAGCGCAGATGGCGGACTTCTTCGGGGCATAGCAAGTTCAGGGTGATGGGCCCTGGGGCAAACAAATTCTTGCCCGCCGACACTTTGGTGTAGGGTGGCAGGTTTACGCTCACCTCGTCGTGCCCCACGCGCAAGGCTTTGTCAAGCGGAATATTCAGGTGAAAACGACCGTCGGGTTGGGTGTACACGGTGAGGCGCAGGCGCTTGAAACGCACCGGAATGCGGGCGGGCCGTGGGCCCCGGTAGCCGCTTACGTAGCCCCAGCAATACACCGAGTCGGGGCTTGTTAAGTGCGCCTCAGTTGGAGCTGCAGCGCCGGAATGCGTGTAATCAAGCGGTAATAAGTGAGGGGATGATACAGCAAGTATGGAGAGAAATACGAAGTAGGTAAATGGATTTTCAATAAGCATACAATAAGGTTTGCGGATAGATGATGCTTGTTTCAAAAGCAAAGAAAGTAGCCAAAACAACGCTGAGTAGCAGCACAGCAGCATCGCGAAGCCTTGGATGCGTGCAGCCCCGGCGCATTATTTTCTATCTTTTGCCCCTTATTTCACCCAATTCGCCTTGTCAGCTCCTCTACCTCCCACGCGCTCGGCCGGTTTGTTCCGCCGCAAAGCGCTTTCCGACCTGCTGGCCAACCCTCCGGCCGACGAAGACCTGCACGGCTCGCACCCCGGCGAGCATGGCCTGGCGCGCCACCTCACCGTGCGCGACCTCACTTCCCTAGGTATCGCCGCCGTAATCGGGGCGGGCATCTTCAGTACCATAGGCAACGCCTCCTACGACGGCGGCCCGGCGGTTTCGTTGTTGTTCGTGTTCACGGCTATTGCCTGCGCGTTTTCGGCCTTGTGCTACGCGCAGTTTGCGGCTACCATACCGGTGTCGGGCTCGGCCTATACCTACGCCTACGCTTCGTTTGGCGAACTGGCCGCCTGGATTATTGGCTGGGCGCTCATCATGGAGTACGCCGTGGGCAACATCGTGGTGGCCATTAGCTGGTCCGATTACTTTACGGGTTTGCTGAGCGGCGTGGGTGTTGAGCTGCCGCTGTGGCTGACGATGGGTACGCAAAGCGCCTACAAGGGCTACCACGCGGTGCTCGAGTTGATGCAGGCCGGCAAACCGCTAACCGATGCTGCTCCCGATCAGCTAGAGGCTTACAAGGCCTGGGCCGCAGCCCCCGAGCTATTCGGAGGCCTGCGCTTTGTGGTCGATTTGCCGGCGTTCCTCATTACGGTGCTCATTACCAGCTTGGTGTACGTGGGCATTAAGGAGTCGAAAAACGCCTCGAACCTGCTGGTGCTGCTGAAGCTGGCGGTGGTGTTCGTAGTAATTGTGGTGGGCGTGTTCTACATCAAGCCCGCCAACTGGAGCCCATTTGCGCCCAACGGCATTGGCGGCGTGCTGAAGGGCGTGTCGGCGGTGTTCTTCGCCTACATCGGCTTCGACGCCATTAGCACCACGGCCGAGGAGTGCAAAAATCCGCAGCGCGATTTGCCGCGAGCCATGATTTACGCCCTGGTAATCTGCACGGTGCTCTACGTGATCATCACGCTGGTACTGACCGGTATGGTGAACTACAAAGAGCTGGCCGTGGGCGATCCGCTGGCGTACGTGTTCAACAAAGTAGGCGTGGAGTGGCTCGGCGGCATTGTGGCCGTGTCGGCCATTTTTGCCATGGCCTCGGTGTTGTTGGTATTCCAAATTGGCCAGCCACGCATCTGGATGACTATGTCGCGCGACGGGCTGCTGCCGCCGGTGTTTGCCCGCGTGCACCCCAAGTTTCGCACGCCCTCGTTTAGCACCATCGTAACGGGCTTGTTTGTGGGCGTGCCGGCCTTGTTGTTGAACATGGACTTGGTTATCGACCTGACCTCCATCGGCACGCTGTTCGCCTTCGCGCTGGTGTGCGGCGGCATCCTGGTTATCGACCCCAAGGGCCAAAGCAACGCGCGCTTCAAGGTGCCTTACATCAACGGCCGCTACCTCGTGCCGCTGATTTTGCTGGCTGCCGGCGCGCTGGTATTGGTGTACAACCGCGTGAACATCGACGACTTCCTGCGCAAAGTGAGCTTCGCCGAAGGCTACGAGGGCTTCCGCCACCAGATTCCGATGCTCGTGTTTCTGCTCGCCAGCCTGCTGATAGCCGTGGTATCGTTCCGCAAGCAGCTGTCGTTGCTGCCGGTGCTCGGCCTGCTCACCAACCTGTACCTGATGACGCAGCTGGGCATCAGCAACTGGGTGCTGTTTGGCGGCTGGCTGGTTATCGGCCTGGCCATTTACTTCAACTACGGCATCAAGCACAGCAAGCTCAACCGCGCGGCAACTGCCGCTGCCTAGGTGCTGCTGCCTCCTGCCGCCAGAAACCCCGGTTGCCACCTAGGCGGCCGGGGTTTTTGCTTGCTTGCCCGCCGCCCGGCGGGCGCTAACTTGCATAATTGGCTGCCGAGCAGCGCGGCCACCTAGGGCCTGCCACTTCGGCTATTCTACCGCATGAATTCTTCGTCTGACCCAAGTCCGCTGGAGCGCGAACGGCTGCTGGCACTGCTGAGCTTTGTTCGCGAAAGCGTACGGCTGAAAACCACGCCCGCCGCCGATGTTACCCGCCAATCGGCTTTTTGCGCCTTGGAGGCCCAATTGGCTGACTTGCCCGGCGTGACGCTCAACGTGGCCCCTGACTACGCCGACGAAGAATTGTGGCTGCGCGTGGAGCGCCTCCAGGAAACGCCCGCGCCGGCCATTGCCGATGCCGTGCTGGCCACCCTCACCGAACTCACCAACGACCCCGGCCAAGCCCCGCGGCTCCGCACCCAATTGCCCGCCCAAACGCTGGTGCGCCTAGGTCTGTTGCGCGAAGGCACCGAGCAAGAGCCCAGCTACAATCCGCTGGCGCCGGTACCGCTGGCCGAGCTGCCCCAGGCCGCCGCATACGCAGCCGCGCTGGCGCAGTATCAGCAGCAAGCGTGGCAGCCCTGGGCCCTGCACGAAACCCGCCGCCGCCGCACCATCGGGTGGTATTCGCGGCTGTACGCCCTGAAGCAGCAACTCGATGGCGGCCTAGCTGATGCCCCCTTGGAGTTGGTGTGGGGCGTGGGCGTAGGCGCGTGGCAGCTGCCCGCTGTGGAGGTGCGCCACCCCGTGCTCACGCGCCTCGTTGAGCTGACGCTGAACCCGCAAACCATGGCCCTGGAGGTGCGCCCCCGCGAGCTAACCACCCGCCTGGAGGCCGATGTGTACGCCGCGCACGAGGTACCCGGCGTGGCCGCGCTAGAGCAAGGCAGCCGCACGCTGCTGGCCGAAGCGCCCTACTTGTCACCTTTCGAGGCCGCTACCTTCGAGCCGGTGCTGCGGCTGGCCGCGGCTTTGCTCGATGCCCAGGGCCGCTACCTACCCGACGAGCCCCGCACCGTGCCCGCTGCCGCGCCGCAGCTTCAGCTAACCGACACGTGGGTGCTGTTTGCGCGGCCCCGCAGCACCAACACGTTTCTGCAAGACTTAGAGCGCCTGCATACCCGCATCCAGGCGCTTAGAGGCGCGTTGCCCGCCGCCGTGGCTGCGTTGGTGCGCGAGCCAGCCAGCTACCACGCCAACCAGCCGCTACCCGCTTTTCGGGGCCTTTCGATGGTGGGTAACCCCGCCGAGGCCAATGGTGCCGCGCCGCAGGAGCTGTACTTCCCGCTGCCTTTCAATGATGAGCAAGTGCGCATTGTGCAGTTGCTGGAGCACGCCCCCAGCGTGGTGGTGCAGGGCCCGCCCGGCACCGGCAAAACCCACACCATTGCCAACGTTATTTGCCACTACCTCGCGTTGGGCAAACGGGTGCTGGTTACCTCCATGCGCGACCCTGCGCTGGGCGTGCTGCGCGACAAGCTGCCCGCTTCGGTACGCCCATTGGCTATTAGCCTGCTGACGAGCGAGCGGGAGGGCCTGCGCCAGTTCGAGCACGCCGTGCAGCACATTGCCGAGCAAGTGCAGCGCCTCGACCGCGCCGCCGCGCAGCGCACCATTGCCCAGCTAACCGAGCAGCTCGATGGCTACCACGCCCGCCTGGCCCGCACCGACGGCCGCCTTGCCGAGTGGGGCCGGCAAAACCTCGAGGCCGTGATGCTGGACGAGGGGCGCCTCGAGCCCCGCGAAGCCGCCCGCGAAGTAGCCGAAGCCGAAGCCTTGGCCGAGTGGCTGCCCGATGCCCTAACGCCAGCGCCGACGCACAGCCCGCAGTTCGACGAGGCCGCCGTGGCCCGCCTGCGGGCCGCCCGCCTGGCGCTGGCGGCCGATTTGGATTACCGCACGGCCCACCTGCCCGCCGTGGCTGCTTTGCCTGAACTTCGCGAGTTGCTGCTCACGCATCAGCAATTGGGCCGTGCGGCGGAGCTGCAGGCGGCAGTAGCTGCCGGCGAGCTGCCACCGCTGGCCACAGTGCCCGATGCGCTTGCTCGCATCACCGCCGCCCTGCAGCAAATCAGCAACCTAGAGGCGCAGCAGATTAAGTTGGCCCAGCTTCCGTGGGCTGCTGCGCAAGCGGCTCGCCTAGGTGCCGGTACCGCCAGCGGTCTGTATGCCCTGCTCGAAGCCCTAGGTGCCGAACTGCAACAAGCCCTGGCCACCCGGCAGCAGTTTTTGCCTAGGCCCGTGCGGGTGTCGGCCGGGCTGGAGCTGGAGCCCGAACTACTGGCTGCCGTGGCGGCTCAGGCCCGCGGCGAGCGGCCGTTTGGCTTACTCGGCGTATTCGGTAAAACGGCTCAAAAGCAACGCCTTGGCGAAATCAGGGTGCTTACCAGCCCGCCGGCTTCGGCCGCCGATTGGGCCTACGTAGCCAGTTATCTGCACCTGCTCCGGCAATTGCACGAGCTGGCAGCGCGTTGGCAAGCCCTGGCGCCCGAGTTGGGCCTGCCCGCGCTTACCCAGCCCGAACCGTTGGCCGCCGCTACCGAAGCCTGGCAGCACTACGAAGCCTACGAGCAGGTGCGCGACACCCAAATTGCCGAGGCAGCGCTGCGTCAGCAAATACATCAGCTAATGCCTGCCTGGGCTTCGGCTCATCCGTCCGCAGCCCAACCGGTGACCTTGCCCGAAGCCGCGGTTGTGCTGCGCCAGCACCAACAGCGTTTGCAGCTGGAAACCGCCTGGGCTGTGCGCGAACATTACCAAACCGCCCTGCACGGCACCTCTGGCCGCATCAGCGAAGCGTTGCGTGGTTTTCTGGAGCAGGAGTTGGGCAACCCCGCCGTTACCGATGCCGATCTGCAAGCCCGCTGGGCTGCCCTCACGCAGGAGCTGCGGCGGGTACACAACCTGCAGCCGCTGCTCGGTACCGTAACCGCCGTTACCGAGCAAATAACTGCCTCCGGCGCCCTACGCTGGGCCGAGCGCTTGCAAACCCAACCCGCCCTAGGAGCCGCCGACGAATTATTGCCCGACGACTGGCGCCGCCGCTGGCGGCTGCGGCGCTTGGCTACGCACCTCGCCAGCCTCGATGGCCGCGCCGAGCTGCGGCAACTGGCCACCGAGCGCCGCGAAACCGAGAAAGGCTTGACGCTGACGTATCAGGAATTGATAAACCAGCGCACTTGGCTGCACCTCGCCGAAAACGCCACCCCGCAGGTACGCAGCGCGCTGGAAGCCTACCGCAACGCCATTACCAAAATCGGGAAGGGTACCGGCAAGCGGGCCGCGCGCTACCGCCTCGATGCCCAGCGCGCCGCGGCTCAGGCCAACGCGGCCATTCCGTGCTGGATTATGCCGCACTACCGTGTATCGGAGTCGCTGCCGGCAGAGTTGGGCGCTTTCGACCTAGTAATTGTGGACGAGGCCTCGCAGTCCGACCTCACGGCGCTACCGGCGCTGCTGCGGGCCCGCAAAATCCTGGTAGTCGGCGACGACAAGCAGGTATCGCCGGAAGGCATTGGGCTCGAAGAAGACAAAATCCGCAGCCTGATGGCACGCTTTCTCAGCACGCAAGTCGGGCTGTACGCGCCGCAACTTTCGCCGGAGCGTTCCATCTACGATCTGTTCAAGGTGGTGTTTGCCGATTCGGGCGTGATGCTGAAAGAGCATTTCCGCTGCGTAGGCCCCATTATCGAATACTCCAAGCGCGAGTTCTACAACCACGAAATCAGGCCACTACGGCTGCCCAGTGCCGCCGAGCGCCTCGATCCGCCCCTGGTTGATGTGCTGGTGGAAGACGGCGTGCGCCACCACGACACTAATCCCGGCGAGGCGCGCTTTATTGTTGAGGAAATCAAGCGCCTGGTGGCCGACCCCGCCATGGCCGGGCGCACCCTAGGTGTGGTATCGTTGCTGGCCGACAAGCAGGCCCGATTGACTTGGGATATGCTGGAACGGGAAATCGGCCTCGAGGCGATGCTGCGCCACGAGCTGGCCTGCGGCGATGCGCGCACCTTTCAAGGCAAAGAACGCGACGTGATGTTTCTGTCGCTGGTGGTGTCGGCGGGCAAGGCCGCAGCCGTGGGCCGCGACGACTTTGCCAAGCGCTTTAACGTGGCCGCTTCCAGGGCCCGCGACCGAATGTACCTGGTGCGCAGCCTCGAGGCCGACCAACTCAGCCCCAACGACCGCCTGCGCCGCGGCCTGCTGGCGCATTTTGCCACGCCCTACGGCCACGACGAAGTTCGGGTAAACAACCTGCGCGAGCGGTGCGAGTCGGCATTTGAGCAGGAGGTGTACGACGTGCTCACCGAGCGCGGCTACCGCGTGCAGCCCCAGGTGCGGGTGGGCCAGTACCGCATCGACTTGGTGGTGGAAGGGGCCGCCGACCAGCGCTTGGCCGTGGAGTGCGACGGCGACCAGTACCACGGCCCCGACCGCTGGGCCGACGACCTGCGCCGGCAGCGCGTGCTGGAGCGGGCCGGCTGGCAATTTTGGCGCTGTTTTGCCTCGGCCTGGGTGCGTTGGCGCGCCGAGAGCATTCAGGATTTGCTAAGCACGCTCACGCGCTTGGGCATCGAGCCCCTAGGTGCCCACGGGGCCGCGCCCAGCAGGCACGTGGAGGCACGCCGTTACGTAGCTTTTCCGGAGGCAACCGAGCCCGTAGCGGCGGCGCTGCCCTTGGAGGTAGAGTAGTTGTAGTGTGTCAGCAAAAGCGTTGAACCCGTTTGGCTTATGTTTTCTTCCGGCGATACCTTGCTGCTGACTTTGCGCCTGGCGGGCTCCGTTCCGGCCCGTGCCGGCCGCGAGCTGCAAGAGCAGCGCGTAGCGGCGCAGCAGGCCGCCCGCACGGTCGCCTCCGCCAACGAAGCCCTGGCCGCGCACCGCCAAGCCGAAAAACGGTTTTTCGCCGGGTTTGATGCGTTGCTGGATGCTGCCCCCACGGGCCCAGCTTACCTAGGCAAAGAGAAAATAGCTGAGGCCGTGGCCGGCGAGTTGCTGATGCTGGAAGAGCAAGGCCTACGCGTGCCCTGCTTTGTGCTGTTGCCCAACCACCTGCACGCCGTGCTGCACCAGCCTGCGGGGCACAGCCTCTCGCTCTACAAAACCGTGGAGCTGCTGCACCAACGCACCGCCGCTCTGGCCCGCCGCATGTTGCGCGGCCAACTGCCCGCGCAAGCCGATTTCTGGCACCCGGGCTTTCATGAGCTGCCGGTGCTCGATGCCGCCGAGTTGCAGCGCGTGCAAACGTACCTGCTGGGCCATGCGCAGCGCCTAAAGCTGCCCGCACGCTACGGCGAGTGGCCCTACGCTTACGCAGCGCCCAGCGCCCGCGCCACCTAGGGCCGCGCCGCTACCTGCCAGGCTCCGATGCCGCCTCAGGGTGCAGAAAAAGCAACATGGTTTCCTCGTCGAAATACCGGCCTTGCCATTTCATGGCCCGCGGCTCGATGCCCGTGCTTACGAAGCCTTCGGCGGCGTACAGGGCGCGGGCCGGGGCGTTGGTGGCTACCAGCGTCAGGAGTATTTGCTCGAGGCCCGGCAGCTGGCGGGCAAAACCGATGGCCTCGCGCAGCAACGCCCGGCCCACGCCGCGGCGGCCGGCCTTGGGGTGCACGTACATGCCCCGGAGCAGGCCTTTGTGGCGCATTTTATCGAGTGGTTCGCGCACAAAGCCCACGGTGCCCACCAGCGCAGCGCCCGCAAAAGCACCCCAAATTACTTCGTCGGCGGTGGGGTGGTAGGCCGCCCAGCGCAACGGGCGGCGGGCGTCGTCGGCGGGCGTTACCCGGAAGCACTCGGGCAGGCGCGTGAGGCCGTCGGTGCGCAGCGCCGTGTAAGCGGGCTCGTCGGCCGGAAACACAAGTGGGCGGATGGTGAACTCAGCCATAGCGTGGAGCTGCGTGGGCAAACTTGTGGTTGGCTACTTGGCGCGGTTGATGATGAACACGCTCAGCAGGATAATGCCCATGCCCAGCAGGTGCCACCCGTTGATGATTTCGCCATCGAGCAGGCCCCAGCCCAGGGCCATAATGGGCACGAGGTAGGTGTTGGAGGAAGCAAACAGCGCCGTGGATTGCTGAATCAGCTTGTTGAACAACACCATGGCCACGGCCGTGCTGAGGGTGGCCAGCAACGCAATGTAGCCGAAGGCCGTCCAGGCGCCGGGCACGTGCTGCAGCTTGTGCAGGAAATCGGTACCCAGGAGCAGGTAAACCGCGGCCGGTCCGCCAATCAGCATGAGCAGCAGCCCCGTTACGGCCAACGACGGAATGCCGTGGAAGTGATGCTTGATGACGTTGATGCTGATGCCGTAGCCCAGCGTGGCCAGCACGATGTACAGCCCATACCAGGCGTTGCCTTCGCCGGTGGGCGTAGCATCGCCGCCGCTGCCACCTAGGCCCATTAGCACAACGGTACCCAGCAAGCCTGCCCCAATGCCCGCTGCGCGCAGCCACGTAATGCGCTGCCCAAAAAACATGGCGCCCATGAGCAGGGTAAACGCTACCGTGAGGGCATTGAGCACCCCGGCCAAGCCCGAGGCCAGTTTGGTTTCGGCGTAGGCAAACAAAAAGGCCGGAATGAGCGTGCCCACCACCCCACTCAGCAACAGCCACTTAAAGCGGCTGCGCTCTACTTTGCGCACGTAGCGCAGCGCAAACGGCAGCAGCAACAGCGCCGCTACCGTGACGCGGGTAGCACCCAACTCCAACGCCGAAAACACCGCCAGTCCCTTCTTCATCAGAATAAACGACGTGCCCCAAATGGAGGCCAGCACCACCAGCAACACCCAAGCCGACAGCGGCGTGTGGTGTGGGGGCGGTCCGGCTACAACGGGCGGGGCAGGTGCGGCAGCAGCCGCGGGAGCGGGGGGAGGAGTAGAGGACATGGGCGGCAAAGGTCGGAACAAGGCGCGAGGTATGCCATGCTTGCGGCGGCCGCCCCTAGGTGCTAGCGCCGCGCCGGGTCAGTGGCACCTAGGGCATGTCCTGTCGAGCTGCTGATGCTGAATAGAAAAACTGTCATCCTTCATCTGTCATCCTTGATCTAGCGTCCGCAAAGCGAAGGACCTTACCACATTGGATAGTGCATACTACCTTGCGTGATAAGGTCCTTCGCTTTGCTCAGGATGACAAACTAGGTATTGTTTAATCCGCCAGCACGGCTTCGCTTTGGGCGATGGTGGCCAGGATGGCACGCACTTCGTCGGGGGTGTTGGCCTCTACCAACTGCGTGCGCCATTGCTTGGCACCCACCAAACCTTTGAAGTAGTGCGCGTAGTGGCGGCGCATCTCAAAAATGCCCACTTTCGGGCCCTTCCACTCAATGCTCTTCTCGAAGTGCATTTGGCAGGCGCCTACGCGCTCCTCCAGGGTGGGCGGGGCCAGCTTTTCGCCGGTGGCCAGGTAGTGCTTGATTTCGCGGAAAATCCAGGGGTAGCCGATGGAAGCGCGGCCAATCATAATGCCGTCGACGCCGTAGCGGTTTTTGTACTCCATGGCTTTCTCGGGCGAATCGATGTCGCCGTTGCCGAAAATGGGAATGCGGATGCGCGGATTCTCCTTGATCTTGGCAATCAAGGTCCAATCGGCTTCGCCTTTGTACATCTGCACGCGGGTGCGGCCATGGATGGTCAGCGCCTCAATGCCAATATCCTGCAGGCGCTCAGCTACTTCCTCTACGTTGCGGGTCGAGTCGTCCCAACCTAGGCGCGTCTTCACCGTCACGGGCAGGCGTGTGGCTTTTACCACGGCCTCGGTCATCTGCACCATCTTCGGAATATCGCGCAGCAGCGCCGCGCCAGCACCCCGGCAGGCTACCTGCTTCACGGGGCAGCCGTAGTTAATATCGATGAGGTCGGGCCCGGCTACGGTGCTGATTTTGGCGCACTCGGCCATGGTTTGCACATCGGAGCCGAAGAGCTGAATGCCGATGGGCCGCTCGTAGTCGAACACGTCGAGCTTCTTTTTGCTCTTGGCCGCGTCGCGGATCAGGCCTTCCGACGACACAAATTCGGTGTACATCAGATCGGCGCCGCCCTGCTTGCACACGGCACGGAACGGCGGGTCCGATACGTCCTCCATGGGGGCAAGCAGCAGCGGAAAATCGGGCAGGGCGAGGTCGCGGATGTAGACCATACTGTGGGGGCGCCGCGCAAGCGTCGGGCTGACGTTGAACGGCGCCGGTTAGCGTATTTTGCGCAAATTTACGACAGAAGAGTGGTCAGTAGCCGGTATGGAGTACTGAGACTCAGCCACCCGGGCAAAACGTGCCAGCCAATGCAGCCCTCGGCACGTTTATTTGTCTGACTACCGCCTACCAACTACCCAACGCGCATGAAAGGTTTCGCCCGCTCCACCGAAACGCTGCACCCCGCCCTTACGCTGCTGCTGCTCACGCTGCTGGTGGTGGCGGGCATGTGCATCGGTATGTTTCTGGCTGTATCGGTGGTTACAATTACCTACGGCGTCGATCTGCTGCGCCTGCCCGAGGTACTGGCCTCGCCCGCGCGCTACACCTACGGCTGGGCTGTGCTGATGTGGCTGCAGGGCTTGTCGCTGCTTGCTGGGTTTGGAGCTGGCGCTTACTTTTTGCCCGTGCTGCGCGGCCTCAAGCCCGCCGACTACTTTATGCCGCGCCGCCCCACGCCGGGTTGGTGGCTGCTCGCGGCCATGGTGCTGATGATCGTGAGCATGCCGGCGCTATCGGGCCTAGTAGCCTGGAACGCCGATGCTCACTTGCCCTCTTGGCTTTACGACCTAGAAAAAGGCGCCCGCGAAAAAGAAGACCAAGCTCAGGCGCTTACCACTTTCCTGACCAAGTTTGGCACCACCACGCGCTTTTTGGTGGCGCTGCTGGTAGTGGCCGTGGTGCCTGCTATTGCCGAGGAGCTAACCTTCCGGGGCGTGGTGCTGCGCCAGTTTAGCCGCTGGACGAACTCTTTGCACTGGGGCGTGTGGCTGTCGGCTATCGTGTTCAGCGCCATTCACATGCAGTTCTTCGGGTTTGTGCCGCGCATGGTGTTGGGCGTGCTGCTGGGCTACCTGTTTGCCTGGAGCGGCAACATACTGGTACCCATGGCGGCCCACTTCGCCCAAAACGGCTTTCAGTTGCTGTTGCTGTTTTTGCAGCAGCGCGGCACCATCAGCTTCGATGCCGATGCCAACGAGCCCATGCCGTGGCCGCTGATGCTGCTTTCGCTGGTGCTTACCTTGGGGCTGCTGTACTGGCTGCAGCAGCAGTTTGCAGCGCACAAAGCCGCTACCACCGAGGCGCACGTGCTTACGGGCCACGGCGTGCAGGTGCGCACCCAAGCCGACGCGCCGCTGCCTGCGCCGCCAGTAGCCGGGCACACGCTCACCTCGCACGGCATCGAAACGCCGCCCGAAGCTTCCGGCCGTATAACCACCTAGGGCCGTCGCCACTGCATTTTCCCGCCATCAGCACCTTTGCACTTTTGATTACCTCCGCAACTCCGTCGTCGCCCGCCAACTCGCCCGAAGCTGCTAAGCCGCCTGGCATGTCGAACATGTGGCAACGCATTATTTCCGGCGCCATCGGGGCCGTAGCGCTGCTGGGCTGCATTTGGTACAGCGGCTGGACGTTCGGCTTGTTTTTCGGCATCGTGCAGGCCCGCATGCTGTGGGAGTTTTACCGCATGATGCGCGTGGCCGGCTACCGGCCCGCCGCCATCATCGGCACGGGCACCAGCTTGGTGGTCTTCGGCCTGCTCTACGTACTCGGCGACGTGGATGCCCGCCCCTACGAAACCACCGAGCCGGTGCTGATCACGCTAGCCTCGCTAATTCTAATTGTGCCCTTGGTGTTTCTGCTGCGCGAAATGGTTCGCTGGAACGACACCAACGAGCACCAACCCTTCGCCAACCTAGGCGTGGCCATGGGCGGCTTGTTCTACGTGAGCCTGCCCATGAGCCTGTTGTGCCTTATCGGTTTCACGGAAGACGGCTATGACTACCGCCGCATTTTTGGCTTGCTCTTTCTGGTGTGGGCGGCCGATACCGGAGCCTACATTGCCGGCAAAAACTTTGGCAAACACAAGCTGGCACCCGGCATCTCGCCCGGCAAAACCTGGGAAGGCTGGGTGGGCGGCACGTTGCTGACCCTAGGGGTAGGTTGGGGCCTGGGCTACCTGCTGCCCGATATGCCCCTGGCGCACCGCTTGGTGGCGGCCGCGGTGGTAGCGGTGTTCGGTGTGCTCGGCGATTTGGCCGAATCGATGCTGAAGCGCAGCGTAGGCGTAAAAGATTCGGGCCGCATATTGCCCGGCCACGGCGGTTTGCTCGACCGGTTCGACGCCTTCTTGTTCATCGTGCCGGTGCTGGTGGTGCTGCTGCTGCTGTTCGATTTGTAAGCGGCACCTAGGGCCCTCGGCTCGCCAACGCTAGTCCTTTTAGCCTTTTTATGCGTATTGGGGAATCCTAGTACCTTTGGCGCGTCATTTTTCCGCCCGCTTGCTGGCTGCTCGGCCGGCCTCGGGCGGCCGCTGTTTTTTGCATTCCCCCATTCTTCAACCCCACTTACCCGACCAACAGCATGGCCACTACGGTGTATAAAGAGCCGGCCCCTAAGGTGGACCGCGAGAACCCCCTCGAATCCATGATGTCGCGTTTCAACGTTGCCGCCGATATTCTCGGCCTCGACGACGCGACGTACAACGTGCTGAAAGCGCCCGACAAGCAAGTCATCGTGCACATCCCCGTGACGATGGACAACGGCCAAGTACGCGTTTTCGAGGGCTACCGCGTGGTTCATAACACGGTGCTCGGCCCGTCGAAAGGCGGCATTCGCTACGATAAAAACGTGCACCTGGACGAGGTGAAAGCCTTGGCTGCCTGGATGACCTGGAAGTGCGCCGTGGTGGACATTCCGTACGGCGGTGCCAAAGGCGGCATCATCTGCGACCCCACCACCATGAGCCCCGGCGAAATTGAGCGCCTCACCCGCGCCTACACGCTGGCCATGAAGGACGTATTCGGCCCCGACAAGGACATTCCGGCCCCCGACATGGGCACCGGCCCGCGCGAAATGGCGTGGCTGATGGACGAATTCTCCAAGACGGTAGGCATGACGTCGCCGGCCGTGGTTACGGGCAAGCCGCTGGTAATGGGCGGTTCGCTGGGCCGCACCGAGGCTACCGGCCGCGGGGTAATGGTATCGGCGCTGGCGGCTATGCGCAAGCTGGGCATGGACCCTAAGGGGGCTTCGGCCGCTGTGCAGGGCTTTGGCAACGTGGGCTCGTGGGCAGCTAAGCTGCTTTGCGAGCAGGGCGTGAAAATCAAAGCCGTGAGCGACGTTTCGGGCGCTTACTGGAACGAGAACGGCATCAACGTGGACGAGGCCATTGCCTACAAGAACGCCCACAACGGCCGCCTCGATGGCTACACCGGCGCTACGCTGATGGAAAATGCCGAAGACCTGCTCACCTCGCCCGTGGATGTGTTGGTGCCCGCCGCCGTGGAAGACGTGATTACCGAGCACAACGCCCACGACATCAAGGCTCGCCTGATTGTGGAAGGTGCCAACGGCCCCACTTCGGCTTCGGCCGACTCCATCATCAACGAGAAGGGCATTATGGTGGTGCCCGATATTCTGGCCAACTCGGGCGGTGTAACGGTGTCGTACTTCGAGTGGGTACAAAACCGCCAAGGTTTTAAGTGGTCGGAAGAAATGGTAACCGAGCGCGCCGACCGCATCATGAACGATGCCTTCGAAAAGGTGTACGCCACGAGCCAGAAGTACAACATCCCGATGCGCATTGCTGCCTACGTGGTGGCCATCGATAAAGTAGCCCAGACCTACAAGTTCCGCGGCAGCTTCTAAGCCCCGCTCCTGACTGGCGCCGGCCCGCAGGCAACCTAGGGCTGGCCGCCAACGTCAGGGTTCTGCATAAAGTATAGCCCGGACCGCGAGGTCCGGGCTATCTTTGTAACCGCGTTCCGCCCCGCTACCGCATTCCCGCTTCGTTTGCCGCTCGGTTGTTTTGCCTGATTGCCCTCAGCATCAGCTGCATACCGCAATCAGCGCTAATCTGCGATTTATGAAAATCCACAAAGAAGGTCGCCGTATTCTCTTCTTCACGCTGCTAATCCTGCTTGCCCTCAACTTGTTGCTATACCAGTTCAACGAGCAGGCCGAAGGGTTCAACCGCGTGTTTTCGGCAGTTTCGGTTATTGCCTTCTTGCTGCTGCTGCAATTTTTCCGCAGCCCCTTTCGCAACCTGCTCACCCACGAGGACCTGGTAATTGCCCCGGCCGACGGCAAAGTGGTGGTAATTGAGGACGTGCACGAGCCCGAGTTCTTCGGCGACGTGCGCAAGCAGATCAGCATTTTCATGTCGCCGATCAACGTGCACATCACCCGCAACCCGGTGTCGGGCACGGTAAAGTACTTCAAGTATCACCCCGGCAAATACCTGGTGGCCTGGCACCCCAAGAGCAGCACCAAAAACGAGCGCACCACGGTGGTGGTAGAGTCCGAAGCCGGCCCGCTGGTATTGTTCCGGCAGATTGCCGGCGCCATGGCCCGCCGCATTGTGTGGTACGTAAACGAAGGCGACGAAGTAAGCCAGGGCGAGGAGTTCGGCTTCATCAAGTTCGGCTCGCGCGTCGACATCTTCGTGCCCGTCGACACCGAAATGAAGGTGCAGATCGGCGAAAAAGTTAAAGGCGGCCAAACGGTTATTGCCCAACTGAAAACCCAGTCGTCGGGCTTGTTCTAAGCTTGATTTACTGCATAACGAAAGGCCCGCTGCTCCCAGAGCAGCGGGCCTTTTTCTTTACCTAGGGCTTAGTAGTGTCATCCTGACGAAGGAAGGACCTTACCACGCCTGAATTTTACGTGACCTCTGCGCCCGAAGAATGTTCGATGCGCATTTACCCAAAGAGTGAAAGCGTGTATGCTACTTAACCCACGTTGCGGCGGGCCCGCGTGTAGCGCTGAGTGTTACTCGGCGCGGCGGCCCACAGCCGCCATTCGTAACCGCGCGGATTTATGCCATATGGCGCGGTGCCGGATTGGCGCCTTTGGCGCCAGCGCCGAGTAACACTCAGCGCTACACGCGGGCCCGCCGCAACTCAGCGTCAGCGCGCGTGGTAAGGTCCTTCCTGCGTCAGGATGACAATGCCATCGGACGTCAGCACGCGAGATGCCTCGACGGGGCTCGACATGACACGACCTAGCTTACCACGTGCGGCACAAACTCCGAAAGGTTGGTAATGATGCCGTTGGCCCGGCGGAAGCCTAGGGCACAGGCCTCGCCGGCCCAAAACACGCCGGCTTGGTAGCGGCGGCCTTGCGCATCGGCGGGCAGCTCGAGCCAGCGTTGGCGCACTTGCGGCTGCTGGTCGTAATCGCCCGGCTCGGCGTGCTGCACACGGCCATCCTGCACCTCTGCAAGGCTCTGGCCTTCGCGGCCAAATAGGGGCTTGCGTACGTAATGGCCGCCTAGGTCCTGCATCGAGGCCTCGGCCAGCAGGGGGTGGTGCGGAAACACTTGCCACAGCCAAGCCAGCATGGCTTTGCTCTGAAACAGCAGCGTGTACGCCGGGTTGGCAATAATCAGGTCGCGGCTTTGCAGCAGCTGGGTCAGGTCGGCAGTAAGCTCGGGTTCCTCTTCGGCCAGAATCTCCCACGGCACCAACTTGAACACAAACGGGAAGCGCTGCCACTCGCCAGCAGCTACTTCGGCCCAGGCGCCCCGCTCTTCTCCCAGCACCGAAACCTGCATCGCATCGACGGGGCACACGTGCACCGTGGCAAAGCCGGCCTCGCGGGCGGCTTCGGCAATTACCTGGCAGTTGGTTTCGTCTTCCTGGCTATCGGGCAAATGCACAAGCAGCAAATTGGGCTCCAGGTCGGCGTTCAGGCCCAGCCACTCCCGCAGTTGCAGTTCCAAGCCTTCGAAGAGCCCGTTGGCTTGCTGCTGATCGTCGGGGCGGCCAGCGGCCATGAGGCTGGCCCACTGCACCACGGCGGTTTCGGGAATGCTCGTAGCCGTATCGGCGTTAAACTCCACTAGCTTGACGCCTTCGGGGGTGCTGGCCAGGTCGAAACGGCCGTAGAGGTGCCAGTGCCGTTCGTCGTTCCAGGAGTGCCGCACGGCCTGCCACAAGTTGGTGGGTATGCCCAGCAACTGCAGAAAATCGTCGGGGATAGGGTCGGGTACGGCCTGTACCAGCATCTCGTAGAGCGTATCGGCCGCCTGCAGCAGTTCTTCGGCTTGCGGTTCGCTAAGCTCTATGGCCTCGGTAGCCAAGTAGGTAGCGCAGGCATCCTCCACGGCCCAGTCCCAACCCAAGCGCCGAATGGCCGGAGTAACATCGCCCGTTAGCGGAAGGAGACGAATCATAAGTAAGGAAGAAGGACGAATGAGGAAGGAAGATGGCAGTGAAGGAAGAGCTGAATTCGCACTTGGCGCCACGCGTCTTCCTTCCTCATTCTTCTTTCCTCCTTAATAACTATTACCCGCCAAAGCCGCGCGAGCTGCTGCGGGTGCCAAAGCCGCTGCTGCGGCCGTAGCTCGGGGCCGAGCTGCGGTACGTGCCGGTGCGGTAAGCACTGCGCGAAAACGAGGGGCTTTCCTGAATACCGGCCGTGCGCGAGCTACGGCCCCCGTAGAAGCCACGGCCATAAAAGCCGCGGCCTTGGTTTTCACGCTCGCGGGCAATGTTTTGGCGCCAGCCGTAGTTCTGTTGCATTAAGCCGGGGTTGGCATAAAATCCCGGGTTAGGCGTGAGGAAGCGGCCGGCCATGTAGCCGATGCCGCTCCACATCAGCACATCCATGAGGCCGGTGCTGCCCACGCGGTTTTCGGGGTATTGGCGGGCGTAATCCTGCATTTGCCGCTGCAAAGCCTGGCCCTGCAGGGTATCCACCTTGCCATCAAAGTGGCGCAAAATGGCGGCTACTTCTTCTTTGCCGGCGGGGCGCTCAGCCGTGATTTTCCACTGGCCGGGCTGCACTTCCGTCATTTCGGTAATTACACCCTGGCTGAAGGTTTCGCCGCTCCAGTCGCCGGTGGCTTCGGTTTCGGGGCGGCTGTTGTTGGAGGTGCAGGCCGGCAGCACCGACAGCCCGAGGCTGGTGGCCGCGGCTACAAGCAGCAGGTTGCGGCGCCAGTCGCCGAGCCGGTATAAGGGTTTGTTCATGGCAGTTAATGGCTTGAGCGGCCGGTGGGAGGAGGGGTGATGCGTACGCGAGGAAAGCGGCCCTAGGTGCGGAGGCCCGCATGGGTCTCGGCACCTAGGGCTTTGTAAAACTTAGAACCACTGCGCCATGCGCTGGCACAACTGCTCCAAGTACTGCTGGTCGGTTTCGTTGAAATCGTTGAGTTGGTCGCTGTCTACGTCGAGCACGGCTACCACGCTGCCGTTTTTGATGATGGGCACTACTATTTCGGATTTCGAAAGCGAGCTGCAGGCAATGTGCCCCGGAAACTGCTCGACATCGGGCACTAGCAAGGTGCGCGCCTGCGCCCACGAGCTGCCGCAAACGCCTTTGCCGTGGCGGATGCGCGTGCAGGCCACCGGCCCCTGAAACGGACCTAGCACCAGCTCGTCATTCTTCACCACGTACACGCCCACCCAGAAAAACCCGAACGTCTCTTTCAGGGCGGCCATGGCGTTGGCCAGGTTGGCTACTTGATCGGGTTCGCCCGTGGTCAGGGCTTCGATCTGGGGCAGGAGGGATTGGTATTGATTGGCTTTGGAAAGCGTACGGTCGATAAGAAGATCTTCGGCCATCTGTATGGAGGTGACAGGTAATACGTGACAAGTAACACGTTGGCAACGCAAAAGTAACCCGATGGGTGCAACCCCCGCTGCAAAGACCAGTTCATCCTAACTCCTAGTAAAACACAAACAGTTCGTCGGCACCTAGGGCGCGATGCTCGCGCAGACCCGTAAGGTTAAGCGACGGCGCCACCACGCCGCCTGCGCCAATGCGCACGTGCAGGCTGCGGAGCACGCGTATTTCATCCCACAGGCCAGCTTGCAACAGCAGGTTGTGCAGGGCCGGGCCGCCTTCCACCAACACCGATTGCACGCGCCGGGCATTCAGGTCGTCGAGGATAGCGGGCAGCAGGTCTTGGCTGGGCGGCACCGTCACGAAGCTCAGGTTGTCGGCATCGGGCTGCTCGCGGTTGGTGTAAACCACCGTGGGCTGCGAGCCATCGAGCAAGTGGTGCCCAGCGGGCAGCGAAAGGTTGCGGTCGATAACCAAACGCAGCGGATCGGGGCCGGGCCACTCGCGCACGTTCAGCTGGGGGTTGTCGTTCAGGGCCGTGCGCGTGCCTACCATAATGGCTTGCTCCTCGGCGCGCCACCGGTGCACCAGCATGCGCGAGGTAGGGCAGCTGATGGCTACCGGCTGCCCGCCCGCGCCGGCCACAAACCCATCTTTCGATTCGGCCCATTTCAGAATCATGTACGGTCGGCCCAACTCCTGCACCGCAAAAAAGCGGCGGTTGAGGCGGCGGCCCTCGGCCTCGAGCAAGCCCGTGCGCACCCGAATGCCGGCTTCGCGCAGCTTGGTAAAACCGCGGCCGGCTACCAGCGGGTTGGGGTCGGCGTTGCACACCACCACGTCGCGCACGCCGCGGGCAATCAGCAGGTCGGCGCAGGGCGGCGTTTTGCCGAAGTGCGAGCAGGGCTCCAGCGTTACGTACACGCGGCATTCGGCTAGGTCGGTTTCGGGCGGCACGGCAGCCAAGGCATTTACCTCGGCGTGCGGGCCGCCATACTGCCGGTGCCACCCTTCGCCCACAATGCGCCCTTGGGCATCGGCTACTACGCAGCCCACCATGGGGTTGGGGCGGGCCGTAAACTGACCCAGCAGGGCTAAGTCGAGGGCCCGGCGCATCAGCAGTTCGTCGTGGGCGGTGAAGTCGGAAGGCGCGGTCATGAGGGGCAACGAAGCGGGTGGTGTAGCTTTGCCCCGACAAGATACAGCCCTGCCCGAACGTGACCATTAGCCAGCTTACCGACCAGCTCACCCAGGCGTTGCTGCCTTTGTACCCGGCCCCCGAAGCCAGCAGCATCGCGGGCATAGTGGTAGAGCACATGTTGCATCTTTCGCCGCTGCAGCGCCGCGTGCAAGCCGCCGATGCCGTGCCGGCCGATGCGCAGGCAAGTGCCCAGGCAGCCCTAGGCCGGTTGCTGCAGCACGAGCCCGTGCAGTACGTGCTGGGCGTGGCGCCGTTCCTCGATATGGAGCTGCTGGTAACACCGGCCACGCTCATTCCTAGGTCCGAAACCGAGGAGCTGGTGCAGCTGATTGTGCAGGAACAGGCAAGTAAGCAGGGCCTGCGCGTGCTCGATGTGGGCACTGGTTCGGGCTGTATCCCAATTGGTTTGGCGCGCCAGCTACCTACAAGCCAGGTGTGGGGGCTCGATATTTCGGCCGAAGCCTTAGCGGTTGCCCAGCAAAACGGACAGCGCTACGCCCCGCAGGTGCAGTGGCTGCAAGCCGATATTTTGCAAGCCGATCCGCCCGGCCTCGAAGCCCGCAGCCTCGATGTGCTCGTGAGCAACCCGCCCTACGTGCGCGAGTCGGAGCAGGCCCTGATGCGGCCCAACGTGCTGCAGTACGAGCCGCATACTGCCCTGTTCGTGCCCGACAACGACCCTCTCGTATTCTACCGTCGCCTGACCAACCTAGGGAGGCAATTGCTCAAAGCGGGAGGAGCTATCTACTTCGAAATCAACGAGGCGCTGCCGCACGAAACCGTGGCCCTGCTCGAGCAAGCAGGCTACCAGCAAGCCCGCGCCCTGCCCGACCTCACGGGCCGCGCGCGCATGGTGCGGGCTACGTGGCTTGGCTGAAGGCGCGGCGTTTAAGCCAATGACGTCTAAGCGAAAAGGCCTACCTTTGCCCGCCGAAAACAACTGCTGCTGGCTGGCCCATGACCCAAACTGCCCCCGACTACTTTGCGCACCCCACCGCCGTTCTCGACGAGGGTTGCCGCATTGGTGCCGGTACGCGCATTTGGCATTTTTGCCACGTGAGCAGCGGCGCTGAGTTGGGCGAAGGCTGCTCGTTGGGCCAAAATGTGTTTGTGGCCGATGGAGTACGCCTGGGTAGTAACGTAAAGGTGCAGAACAATGTGAGCCTTTACTCCGGCGTGGTGTGCCACGACGACGTGTTCATCGGGCCATCGGCCGTGTTCACCAACGTGCGCAACCCTCGGGCTGCGGTGCCCCGCCGTCACCAGTATCAGGCCACTGTGTTGGAGCAGGGCGTGAGCATTGGGGCCAACAGCACCATCGTGTGCGGCGTGCACCTAGGGGCCTACGCTTTTGTGGGTGCCGGCTCAGTGGTGACCAAAAATGTGTTGCCCTACGCCTTGGTGTACGGCAACCCGGCCCGCCAGCACGGCTGGGTAAGCCAGCACGGCCACAGGCTGCAGTTTGATGCGGCCGGTGCCGGGGCCTGCCCCGAAAGCGGCTGGCAATACCAATTAACCGGCCAGCGCGTTTCGCGTATGAGCGCCGAGCAATAATCTGAATATCCAAGCTCCCGTTTCCAAGTTTCTTCGACCCGTGTACGAGCAGTTACTGAATAAAGAGGCCAAGCTGGCCGTTATCGGCCTAGGCTATGTGGGCCTGCCTATTGCCCTGGAGTTTGCCCGCAAAATCAGCGTCATCGGCTTCGATATCAACGCCCAGCGCGTGGAGATGATGCGCAACAACCAAGACCCCAGCGGCGAACTGGAGGCCGAGGCATTCGAAGGCTGCAACATCACGTTCACCGATTCGCTGGATGTGCTGCGCGAAGCGCGCTTTTTCGTGGTGGCCGTGCCTACGCCCATCGACGAGCACGCCATGCCCGACCTCAAGCCGCTGATTGGCGCCTCCACTACCGTAGGCAAAGTGCTGAAAAAGGGCGACTACGTAGTGTACGAATCGACCGTGTACCCGGGCTGCACCGAAGAGGACTGCATTCCGATTTTGGAGCGCGAGTCGGGCCTGAAGTTTCCCGCTGACTTTAAAGTAGGCTACTCGCCCGAACGCATCAACCCCGGCGACAAAGAGCACACCCTGGCCACGATCGTAAAAGTGGTATCGGGCTGCGATGCCGAGTCGCTCGAGGAAATTGCCAAAACGTACGAGCTGGTAGTAACCGCAGGCGTACACCGCGCTTCTTCGATCAAAGTGGCCGAAGCCGCTAAAATAATCGAAAACACCCAGCGCGACGTCAACATTGCGCTGATGAACGAGCTGTCGATGATTTTCGACCGTATGCGCATTAACACTTACGAAGTGCTCGAGGCTGCTGGTACAAAGTGGAACTTCCTGAAGTTTAGCCCCGGCTTGGTGGGCGGCCACTGCATCGGCGTCGATCCGTACTACCTCACCTACAAAGCTAAAGAACTCGGTTACGACGCCAAGGTCATTCTCTCGGGCCGGACCACCAACGACGGCATGGGCGCTTACATCGCGCGCAAAACCGTGCAGATGATGATCAAGCAGGGCAAGGACGTGGCCAAATCGAAGGTGCTCGTGATGGGCGCTACTTTTAAGGAAAACGTGGAGGACATCCGCAACTCCAAAGTAGCCGACGTTATCAACGAGTTGCGCAACTTCTCGGTCAACGTCGACATCGTCGATCCGCACGCCGACTCCCAAGAGCTGAACCACGAATACGGTTTCAGCCTGATTCCGGAAAGCCAGATTGGCAACGACTACGATGCCGTGGTGGTGGCCGTAAGCCACAAACCTTACACGCAACTCGACGAAGAGTACTTTAAATCGATTACGGCTCCTAAAGCTGTCCTGGTCGATATTAAGGGCTTGTTCCGCGAGAAAATCAACGAATTGCAGTACTGGAGCCTGTAATTATTGGGTGAGCAGATAAAGGGATGAATAAATGAGTAGGTAAAAGCTCGTTGTTCATCTATTCATCTGCTCATTTATTCCTTCTTTCATTATGAAAAAGATTCTTGTTACGGGCGGCGCTGGCTACATCGGTTCGCACACCGTGGTTGCGCTGAAGGAAGCAGGCTTCACGCCTATCATTGTCGATAACTTTTCCAACTCGAAAGACACGGCGCTGGAAGGTATTCGGAGCATCCTAGGTGCCGACGTAAAGTGTTACCACACCGACTGCGCCGATAAGGTGGCTTTCCGGGAAGTGTTCGAAGCTGAAACAGACCTAGCAGGCGTTATCCATTTCGCGGCCTACAAAGCTGTGGGCGAGTCGGTAGAGAAACCGCTTGCTTACTTCCAGAACAACGTGGGCTCGTTGCTGGTGCTGCTGGAACTGATGCAAGAGTTTAAGGTCAACAACCTTGTTTTCTCCTCGTCGTGCACCGTGTACGGTGTGCCTGATCAGCTGCCGGTAACCGAGCAAACGCCCACCAAAGCGGCTAGTTCGCCGTACGGCCGCACCAAGCAAATGTGCGAAGACATCCTGCGCGACTTGTCGCAGGCGCCAGGCAACGAAGTAAAAAGCATCTTGCTGCGCTATTTTAACCCCATCGGCGCGCACCCATCGGGGAAGATCGGCGAGCTGCCCCTAGGTGTACCCAACAACCTGGTGCCCTTCGTAACGCAAACCGCCGCTGGCTGGCGCGACCAGTTAACGGTGTACGGCGTGGATTACGATACACCCGACGGCTCGTGCATCCGCGACTACATCTACGTAGGCGACCTAGCCCGTGCCCACGTAGTGGCGGTGCAGCGCCAGCTCGATGGCAAAGCCGAAACCGTGGAAGTGTTCAACGTAGGTACCGGCCACGGCAACTCGGTACTAGAGGTGGTAAAAGCCTTCGAAAAAGTAACCGGGCAGCCGCTGAGATACCGCACCGGCCCGCGCCGCGTCGGCGATGTGCCTGCCATTTATGCCGACGCTACCAAGGGAGCCAACGTACTTGGTTTCCGTACCGAAGTAGGGCTGGAGGAAGCCTTGGCCACTGCTTGGCGCTGGCAGCAAAACCTAGGTGCCAAGCCCGAATAACTCTCAACACGACTTCTGCTCCCGATCATGAAAATCCTTATTACCGGCGGCGCTGGTTTCATTGGCTCGCACGTAGTGCGGTTGTTCGTAACGAAGTACCCCGAGTATCAGATCCTGAACCTGGATGCGCTAACCTACGCGGGTAACCTAGAGAACCTGCGCGACATCGAGGACCGGCCGAACTACCGTTTCATCAAAGGCGACCTGACCGACCAGGCTTTTGTTGACCAGCTGTTTGCCACCGAGCAGCCCGATTCGGTGATTCACCTGGCGGCGGAATCGCACGTCGACCGCTCGATTACCGACCCGCTGGCGTTCGTAAAGACAAACGTACTGGGTACGGTTCACTTGCTGAACGCGGCCCGGCACCTGTGGCAGCCCAACGGCTACGAGGGCCACGTGTTTTACCACGTGAGCACCGACGAGGTATACGGATCCTTGGAAATGGACGGCGGCATGTTCACCGAAGACACGCCCTACGACCCTCGCTCGCCCTACTCGGCCTCCAAGGCGTCGTCGGATCACTTCGTGCGGGCTTGGTTTCACACGTACCACATGCCGGTGAAAATCAGCAACTGCTCGAACAACTACGGTCCGAACCACTTCCCCGAGAAGCTGATTCCGTTGGCGCTGCACCGCATTCAGAAGGGCGAAGCCATTCCGGTGTACGGCCGCGGCGAAAACGTGCGCGACTGGCTGTTCGTGAAAGACCACGCCACGGCCATCGACGCGGTTTTCCACAGCGGCAAAGTTGGCGAGACCTACAACATCGGTGGTGTGAACGAATGGAAGAACATCGACCTTATTCACTTGCTCTGCGACGTGATGGACGAGAAGTTGGGCAAAGCCCAAGGTGCTTCGCGTCAGCTAATTAAGTTTGTGACCGACCGCGCCGGCCACGATTTGCGCTACGCTATCGACTCGAGCAAGATCATGAACGATCTGGGCTGGAAACCTTCGGTAACCTTCGAGCAGGGCCTGCGCCAAACGGTAGATTGGTACTTCGAAAATCAGGAGTGGCTGGAGCGCGTAACCAGCGGCGCCTACCAGGATTACTACCGCCAGCAATACGCCGCGCGCTGATACGCTTGCAATGAACAATTGTCAATGAGCAATGAACAATGCTCTTGATGCCTAAAGGCCAAAAGCAGCATTGTTCATTGCTCATTGTTCATTGATAATTGACTTTCATGTACGAACAGCCCTTTCACGAGCAGCCGCTCGATAATCTTACTTTCCTCGTCACCGGCGGGGCAGGCTTTATCGGTTCCAACATCGTAGAGTACCTGCTGAAGCACGGGGTGAAGAAGGTGCGCACCTTCGACAACTACTCCAACGGTTTCCGCAAAAACCTACGCTTATTTGAGGGCAACCCGGCGCTAGAAATTCTCGACGGCGACATTCGCGACCCGCAAGCGTGCCGCGCAGCCTGCGAAGGCGCTGATGTGGTGTTGCACCAAGCCGCCCTAGGTTCGGTACCACGTTCCATTAACGACCCCATCACCTCGAACGACGTGAACGTGGGCGGTTTCGTGAACATGCTGGTAGCCGCCAAGAATGCCGGCGTGAAGCGCTTCGTGTACGCAGCTTCCAGCAGCACTTACGGCGACTCGCCGCACTTGCCCAAGATCGAGGACCGCATCGGCAAGCCCCTGTCGCCCTATGCGGTAACGAAGTACGCCAACGAGCTATACGCCGACGTGTTTGGCAAAACGTACGGCATGGAAATCATCGGCCTGCGCTACTTCAACATCTTCGGACCGCGGCAAGACCCAAATGGGGCGTATGCGGCGGTGATTCCGCTGTTTATCGACGCGGTGCTTAAGGGCAAAGCGCCTCGCATCAACGGCGACGGCGGCCAAACGCGCGACTTCACGTTTGTGGAGAACTGCGTGCAAGCCAACATTCGGGCGGCTTTGGTGCAAAACCCCGAGGCCGTGAACCAGGTGTACAACATTGCCGTGGCCGACCGCACCTCGCTCAACGACCTGTTCAATATTCTAAAGGAAGAGGCCGGCGTGGATATTACGCCCGAGTACGGCCCCAACCGCGCCGGCGACATCCGCGATTCGTTGGCCGATATAAGCAAGGCGGAGCGTCTGCTGGGCTATAATCCGCAGGTGCGTATCCGCGAAGGCCTGAAGCGTACGCTCGAGTGGTTCCGGGCCAACGAGGCATTTATTCAAGAACGCGGTTAACAGCAAGGAGCCCAGAACGTCATGTCGAGCTTGCCGAGACATCTCGCTCGGGTGGTAATCTTCTCGTTAAACCAAGAAGTCACTCTCAGACGTCAGCACGCGAGATGTCCCGGCAAGCTCGACATGACGTTCTCATAACTCTACTCCATGAAAGGCATTATCCTCGCCGGCGGTTCCGGCACCCGTTTGCACCCGCTGACGCTGGCCGTGAGCAAGCAGCTCATGCCGGTTTACGACAAGCCGATGATCTACTATCCGTTGTCGGTGCTAATGATGGCCGGCATCCGTGATATCCTGATCATTACCACGCCTCACGACCAAGCGCAGTTCCAGCGCCTGTTGGGCGACGGCCAGAACCTCGGTTGCAACTTCCAGTACGCCGTGCAGGAGGTGCCCAACGGCCTGGCGCAGGCTTTTGTGATTGGCGAAGAGTTTATCGGCGGCGACAAAGTGGCCCTGGTGCTCGGCGACAACATTTTCTATGGCGCGGGCATGGAAGAGCTGCTGCAAAGCAACAACAACCCCGACGGCGGCGTGGTGTACGCCTACCACGTGCATGACCCCGAGCGCTACGGTGTGGTGGAGTTCGACGAGAACCTGCAGGCCCTCAGCATCGAGGAAAAGCCCAAGAAGCCCAAAAGCAACTACGCCGTGCCGGGCTTGTACTTCTACGACAACGAGGTGGTGAGCATTGCCAAAGCCCTGAAGCCCAGTGCCCGCGGCGAATACGAAATTACCGACGTGAACCAGGAATACCTGCGCCGCGGCAAGCTGAAGGTGGGCATCCTAGGTCGGGGCACGGCTTGGCTCGACACGGGCACTTTCGAGTCGCTGATGCAAGCCAGCGAGTTTGTGCGCGTAATTGAGCAGCGCCAGGGCCTGAAGGTGGGCTCGATTGAGGAAGTGGCCTACCGCCAAGGCTTCATCGACGCCGATCAGCTGCGCAAAATCGCCGAACCGCTGCGCAAAAGCGGCTACGGTGACTACCTGCTGCACTTGCCCGAGCAACTGGTATTCTAGTAATGGGGGATTAACAATGAGCAATGCCCGGTACCCCTAGGTGCCGGGCATTTGTTTTGCGCCGGGCACCTAGGCAGCACTGGCCATTGCTCATTATTAATTGTTCATTGATCATTATCAATTAACACCGGCCCCCTAGGGCAGCAACGCGCCGGCCAGCAGAGCGCCCAGCACCAGCACGTAGGAGGGAATCCGGTCCCACAGCAGCACCAGAAACGTAGCGCCCACCAACACCGGGTTTAGCGGCAGATCGACGCCGTAACGGCCCGGCCAGTGCCACACCACGCCATAGGGCAAGGGGTGGTACAGCAGAAACGTGGCCGCCACTACCAAGCCAGCACTTACAGCGTTGATGCCCTCAAGCGACGCTTTAACCACGCGGTACTGCTTGAGCTGATCCCAGAAACGGATCAAAAAAAATATTAGCAGTGTGCCGGGCATAAAAATGCCGGCCGCCGCCACCAATGCGCCCACCAGTTGCCCGCCAATGCCGTACTCGCGCATGGCCAGGGCGCCGATGTAGGAGCTGAACGCAAAATTGGGCCCGGGCAATGCCTGTGTGAGGCCGTAGCCCGACAAAAACTCGGTGCTGCTGAGGTAGCCTTTGAATTCCACAAACTCGGCGTAGAGCAGGGGCGCCAGCACTTGCCCGCCGCCAAACACCAGCGAGCCGTTGCGGTAAAAGTTCTCGAACAATCGCACCGGCAGCAAGCGCGTGTAGTGGCCCAGCAAGGCCGCCACCAGCGCCACCCCCAGCCACAGCACAAAATTCGACCACTCGATGCGGAGGGGCTCTTTTACCTCAATTTTCGGGAGCTTGCGGTAGCGGAAGGTGGTAATCAGGCCACCGCCCAAGAGCAGCAGCGGCAGTACCCAAGGCAGCTGGAAGAAATACGCAATCAGGGCCGAGGCCACCAGCAGCGCCACCGAGGTTTTGGTATGAATTACCTTCTCGGCGATTTTATAGGCCGAGTACGCCACAAACCCCACCGCCACGGGCTGCACAAAGCGCACCAGCCGCGCCACGAGGTCTTTATCCAGGTAGCTGATCGACAGACCGGCAATGGTCATGAGGCACACGGCGGGCAGCATCCAAACGAGCAGCGTAAGGTAAGCCAGATTAGGCCCGCCCAACCGAAACCCGATGGCGGTGATGGTTTGGGTGGAGGTAGGGCCGGGCAGCACCTGGCAAAGCGCCATCAGCTCGAGCAACTCGGCCGACGTGAGGTAGCGCCGCTTGTCCACCAACAAGCGCAGCATCATGGCGGTGTGGGCCTGCGGGCCCCCAAATGCTGTGAGGGCTAGCACAGCCACGTCCTTCAGGAAGATGATGCCGCGTACGCGCTTGGCGTGCATGCGCCTGGGAGGAGGCGCCAGCTTTACTTCGGCGGGTTCCGGGAGCTGCACGGGCTAAGGGGTGGGTGGCAACAGTAAAGAAGCACAATCTGGCCCGAACGGCAAGCAAAGTAATGCAGGCTTTGGCCGGGTTGCCGGGGCAAGGCAGCGGGCCCTAGGTGCCGCCAGGCCAAGCGGGCACCTAGGGCCAAAAGGCAAGGGCTACCACTCCGCGGAGTGGTAGCCCTTGCCAGCCTGCCTTTCGGCAAGCAATTACATCGTCGATTTGCCCTTTTTCAGGCCCAGCTCCACGAGGCGCTCGTCGAGGAACGCGCCGGCCGTGATGTCGGGCTGCTGCTTGGGGTTGTCGGCGGTTACGCAGTTCTCCAGGGCCGCGAGGCTCATTTCTGAGCGCGGGTGCATGAAGAACGGAATCGAGTAGCGCGAAGAGTTCATCTTCTCGCGGGGCGGGTTCACCACGCGGTGGATGGTGCTCTTGAGCACGCCGTTGGTGAGGCGCTGCAGCATGTCGCCTACGTTCACCACAATTTGGTCGGGCAGGGCCGTGATACCGATCCACTTGCCGTCGCGGCGCAGTACCTGCAGGCCATCGGCCGAGGCGCCCATCAGCAAAGTAATCAGATTGATGTCGCCGTGCTCGGCAGCGCGCACGGCATCGGCCGGTACGCTGTCGGGGTTTTCGATGGGATAGTAGTGAATGGGGCGCAGGATGGAGTTGCCGTTGCGCACCTTGTCGTCGAAGTAGTTCTCGGGCAGGCTCAGGTACAGCGCAATAGCGCGCAGCACGTCTTTGCCGGCGGCCTCCAGCGTTTTGTAAGTGCGCAGGGTGCTTTCCTGAAAGCGCGACACCTCTTCGGGGAAGATGTTGTCGGGGTACTCCTTGGCGATGGGGTCGTTGGGGTCGTCAACCTCCTGGCCCACGTGGAAGAACTCCTTCAGGTCGCCGGTGTTGCGGCCTTTTGCGTGCTCCTTGCCTTTGCCGGTGTAGCCGCGTTGGCCCGCCAGCTCGGGGTTTTCGTACTTCTGCTTCACCTCGTCGGGCAAGGCGAAGAACTCTTTAACGTCAGCGTACAGCTGTTCGGTTTGCTCGTCGGTGAGGCCGTGGTTTTTGAGGGCCACGAAGCCGATGTTCTGGTAAGCCTCGCCCAGTTGCTGCACAAATTTGGCTTTGCGCTCAGGGTCGCCCGAGCGGAAATCGGCCAGGTCAAGCGACGGAATTTCGTCCAACAATTTTTCGCTCATAGCGAATTCGCAATATACTTTTGGAAAACCTTTCGTACGCGGCAAGGTACTCAAAAAAACGTTTGCACAGGTAGTTGCCGGGCTGCCCGTGCTGGTAGCGCGGGCCCGCACCTGGGGCGCAGCGGCCGCACCTTAGGTGCGGACTTTGGTAGCGTGGCGTAAATAAGAGCGTCACCTCTTGACTGTCATGTCGAGCCCCGTCGAGACATCTGGGGTGCTGACGCCCGATAGCATACACTCCCCCTCTCTTTGTGAGAGGGGGCCGTGCCCCGCAGGGGTCCCGTGAGGTTCATATGTAATAAGGTCCTTCCTTCGTCAGGATGACAATACTCTCGGACGTCAGCACGCGAGATGTCTCGACGGGGCTCGACGTGACGACCGATTAGTTTAGGGTTACCATCTTTCGGCGCGGGAACAATACATCGGCTGCCCGCGCCGTTGCCAACCTAGGCCGGTGGGTGCGCAAGCAGCAGGGCGCAGGAGGCGTCGCATTATCGTGTGGTGGCGCCTTTGGCCAAGAGGCGGTAATTTTGGGGCGCTTTTCGTCTCAACCGAAACTCGAACCCACTTACGGACGTCTTTGGGTAACTGTCGACTTTAACGCACCGCTCGGTCGCCTTCACCTGGGCTTTCTGATTTGCTAGCAACCGTATGAGCATACGTACATTCATCCTGACGTTTGGTGCATTAATAGGAATAAGTAGCGCGGCCAGCGCGCAACACGCGGTGTGGGCCTCCAAAGTAGTGGAGGTGTCGTCGCAAAAAGCCGAAGGCAAAGAGGCCTTTTCGCCCGAAAAAGTACTCGGCGAACCCGATGCCTTGCCCCTAGGTCAGATCAGCAACAACGGCTGGATTCCGAAAAAAGAGGGGCCCAAGGAGTTTATCGAGGTGAAGTTTGCCAAGTCGGTGGTGGCCCGCCAGGTTACCATCGTCGAAAACTTCAACCCGGGCGCCATCACCAAAATCGAGCTGGTAGATACGCGCAACGAGCGGCACCAAGTGTACGAAAACCCCAACCCCGGGCCGTTGCCCGAGGTGTTCCGGACGCTGCAGGTAACCTTTGGGCCAGCCGCTTACCGCACCATTGGCGTGGTGGTAACCCTGAATACGGCCAAAGTGAACGGCGTAAACCAGATCGACGCCATTGGCGTGGCCGATGTAACGGACGTGATGGTGAAGAAGGACTTCCGGGCGGCGCCCACCGAGAGCATATCCTTCGATTCGGCTATGGTGAACCTAGGGCCCAACGTGAACACCAAGTTCACGGAGGTGCGCCCGGTAATTGCCCCCGACGGCCGCACGCTGTTTTTTGCGCGGCAAGGCAGCCCCCAAAACAACGGCGGCGCCCGCGACCCGCAAGATGTGTGGTTTGCCACGCTCAGCAACGCCAAAACCAAAGCCTGGAGCCCGGCCAAAAACATTGGCGCGCCCATCAACACGCCGTGGGGCAACGGCGTGGCTTCCGTGTCGGCCGACGGCAACACGGCGGTGCTCATCAGCATTTACAAGCCCGATGGCTCCTTCGACCCCAAAGGCGCCAGCATTACCCGCCGCACGCGCAACGGCTGGACGGCACCCGAAAAGCTGAACATTCAGGATTTTTACAACGACGACCCCGAGAACGTCGACTTTTTCCTGACTACCTCGGGCAAGCAGCTGCTGATGGCTGTGGACCGCAAAGACGGCAAGGGCCAGCAGGATTTGTACATCAGCTTCCGGCAAGACGACGGCTCGTTTAGCCGCCCCACCAACCTCGGGTCCGGCATCAACACCAAGGCCGCCGAGTTTGCCCCGTTTCTGGCCCCCGACGGCAAAACCCTCTACTTCGCCTCCGAGGGGCTGCAGGGCTACGGCAAAAGCGATATTTTTTACGCCAAGCGCCTCGATAACTCCTGGACGAACTGGAGCAAGCCGCGCAACCTAGGGCCGAGCATCAACTCGCCCGCGGCCGATGCCTACTTTACCCTTTCGGCCGCCGGCGACGACGCCTACCTGGTATCGGACCGCAACGGCACCGACAACTCGCGCGACATCTTCCGCATTAGCCTGGCTCCCAAAAACAAGCCCGAAGTGGTGGCGCTGGTACGCGGCCGCGTGCTCGATGCCGTAACGCGCAAACCCGTAACGGCCACCGTGCGCTACGAAAACCTGATTACGGGCGAGGAAATCGGCGTGGTTGAGACCAACCCCACCGATGGCTCTTACACCATTGTGCTGCCTGCAGGCTCGCACTACGGCTACCGCGCCGATGCCAAGGGCTACCTCTCCGAAGACCAGAACCTCGACGTAACGGACCGCCAGAAGTACTCCGAGCAAACCCAGGACTTATTTCTGATTCCGTTTGAAGTCGGCCAAACCATTCGCCTCAACAACATCTTCTTCGCCCAAAGCAAGTACTACCTGCGCGAAAGCTCCTACCCCGAGCTGATGCGCCTGGTGCGCATCATGAAGGATTACCCGCAGATGGAAATTCGGGTGGACGGCCACACCGACAACCAAGGCGACCCGGCCCTGAACATGAAGCTCTCCGTCGACCGTGTGAACGAGGTGAAAAAGTACCTCGTGTCGAAGGGCATACCGGGCAACCGCATTACCACCCAAGGCTACGGCGACACCAAGCCCATTGCCTCGAACGAGCAGGAAGAAACCCGCAAGCTCAATCGCCGCGTAGAGTTTGTGATTACCAAGAAGTAACGCCCATACCCCCAGCTGTCATTGCGAGCCCAGCGAAGCAATCGGTCCTGAGCAGGGAAGCACCGCCCTCCTGGCAGCAACCGAATACGCTTGGCCCAAAAACCACAACCGCCCGAACCCTGCTACCAGGGTTCGGGCGGTTGTGGTTTTGTTGGTGCGGTAACTTTAGCGCATTGCTAGGTGAATGCTGGTGCCCAACCTAGGATTGGTTAACGCCGCTCGATGCGCGGCATGTCGTGCCTCCTCTTAATGGCCGCGGCTGCGGGCACCTAGGGGCGTTACACGTTCGGGCTGGGCTTGGTGTTGCTGCTGCCGCCGGGGTTGGCTATGGAGTCGCGCATATCGGTGTCGGCCTGGATGTTGCGCATCTTGTAGTAGTCCATAATCCCTAGGTTGCCGCTGCGGAAAGCTTCCGCAATGGCCTTCGGAATTTCGGCTTCGGCTTCTACCACGCGGGCTTTGGCTTCTTGGGTTTTGGCGCGGTTTTCCTGCTCCATGGCCACGGCCATGGCGCGGCGCTCTTCGGCGCGGGCTTCGGCCACGCGCAAGTCGGCCGAGGCTTGGTCGGTTTGCAGCTTGGCGCCGATGTTTTCTCCGATGTCTACGTCGGCAATGTCGATGGACAAAATTTGGAAAGCCGTACCGGCGTCGAGGCCTTTTTGCAGCACCAGCTTCGAAATCTTGTCGGGGTTTTCGAGCACCTCTTTATGCGAGATGGACGAGCCGATGCTGGTTACGATGCCTTCGCCCACGCGGGCCAGAATGGTTTCCTCGCCGGCGCCGCCCACCAGTTGCGAGATGTTGGCGCGCACCGTTACGCGGGCTTTGGCGATGAGCTGGATGCCATCTTGCGCAACGGCCGCCACGTTGGGCGTGTTGATGACCTTGGGATTTACGGACGTGGTAACGGCCTCGAACACATCACGTCCGGCCAGGTCGATGGCGGTGGCTTGCTTGAAATCGAGCGGGATGTTGGCTTTGTCGGCCGAAATCAGCGCCTTGATTACCGTGGGCACGTTGCCGCCGGCGAGGTAGTGCGTTTCGAGGTCGTTGGCCGTGATGTTGAGGCCGGCTTTGGTGGCCGTGATCAGCGAGTTCACGATCAGCGAAGGCGGTACTTTGCGCACGCGCATCAGCACCAGTTGAAACAGCCCTACCCGCACGCCCGAGAAGATGGCCGTAATCCAGAGGCTAATCGGGAAGAAGTACAGGAACACCAGCAGCACAACGGCCGCCAGCACAATCGGAATAATCGGAAACTCGTTCATGGCCAGAAAAATTGCTGGCCGTAGTTAGCGCATTTCCCTGACAAACCAGCTACGCCGCCGCTACCACAATGCGGTTTTGCTCGATGCCCAGCACGCGCACGGCTGCGCCCGCCGCCAAAAACTCGCCGCGCGTGGTGGCTTCGCGGCGCTCGTCGCCGAACAGCACCGTGCCGGCCGGCCGCATGGCCGATAGCGCCCGGCCTACTTGCCCCGGCTCAACACCCGCGGCGCGGCGCACATCATCCACGCGGGCGGTGTTGCGCTCGGTAAGCGCGAACTTATTGACGGACTGCGGCCTGAGCCCGTACCACACCACCACCACCGTAAGCACCAACGAAGCGCCAAGGATGATGTGGCCCGTAGTGGAACCTAGGTCGCGGTAGCTCAGCCAGATGCCTACCGTGAGCAGAATGAACCCGGCCAACCCCACGATGGTGGTGCCCGGAATGAGCAACACTTCGGCGGCCAGAAATGCAGCGCCGAACACAAGCAAAACAACGATCAGAAACCAATCCATGGGAGCGGGGTGAGATGCCTACCGGAAGATACGCACAAAGCACCTAGGCAGGCCTAGTTAGCTATTCTTCCGTAGCTTTTCGCGCAGCTCAGCGTGTTTTTATGTTAGCCGAAGCCCTAGGTCAAGTCCCGTATTTTGGTGCCCGCGAGGTAGAGGCGCTGGTGGCGGCTTGGAACAAGCCCATTACGCTGCGCCGCGGCGAGAACCTGGTGCAGCACGGGCAGGTAGAGCGCAACCTGTACTTCGTGAAAAGCGGCTTGCTGCGCATTTACTACCCTACCGAAACCGAGGAAATTTGCGTGGGCTTTGCCTACGCGCCCAATGTGGTATGCTCGTTCCCGTCTTTTGTGCACGGCACGCCTTCGGAGTATTGCATTCAGGCGCTGCGGCAAAGCGAGCTGCTGGGCATCAGCAAAAACGACTTTACGGCCCTATTGGAGCTGCTGCCCAACATTGCCCGCTTTTGGCGCGAAGAGCTGGAGAAGGTGCTCGTGGGCCGCATCGATCGGGAAATTGATTTACTGCTGGCCGAGCCCGAACGCCGCCTGGAAAGATTGCTGCGCCGCAGCCCGCACCTCTTTCAGTTGGTGCCTAAAAAGTACATTGCCTCGTACCTGCGCATGACACCCGAAACGCTCAGCCGGCTGCGCTAAATCTTGCGTTCAATCAAGGTTTTGGGGCAGGAGGGAAGGCCACCTTTGCACAAACGCAAAAGCCATGAACGCCAACACCTTTCTTCAGCAACTGCAAGCCGCGGTGCGCCGCCTGCAGCAAACCACCGAAGCCGAACTAGCGCCGCTTTCGAGCGAAGCGCTTAACCACAAGAGCAACGCCCAAAGTTGGAGCGTGCTCGAGTGCTTGGAGCACCTCAACCGCTACAGCCGCTACTACCTGCCGGCTTTCGAGCAGGCCATGCAGCACCCGCGGCGGCCCGGCGCCACTGCCGAAGTGGGCTACAGCTGGCTGGGCAAGAAGTCGCTGGAAGTGGTGCGGCCCGGCAACGGCAAAGCCAGCAAAACCGTGAAGCACATGAACCCCGCGGGCAGCCAACTAAGCCGCGGCGTGCTCGAGGAGTTTTTGCAGCATCAATCGCGCCTGCTGGCCGTGCTGGCCGCCGCCCACACCGCCGACCTCAACCGCAAAGCCGTGCCCGTGGAGTTTTTCCGGCTGTTGAAGCTGCGTTTGGGTGAGGCGTTGGAGTTTGTAGTGCTGCACGAGGAGCGCCACGTGCAGCAAGCCCAGCGTGCTGCCAAGCAAGCCCAAGCCGCCGCACCAGCCTTGGTGGTGTAGGTGCTGGCACCACGTGGCCAACCCAGCACCTAGGGCCCTGCGTAAGCGGCAGCATGATGCAACAACGCGAAGTAACCGACCAAGACAACACCACCTGGACGTGCGTGCAAGCTTACGCCGGCGTGGATAGCCAAGCCGCCGCCGAAGCTACCGAGCGCTCCGCAACCGATGAGGGCGCCGTGCCCGTGGTGTGCACGCCTAGCGGCGGCGCCCAAACCGTGCGCCTCGAGCTGCAAAAAGACTGGCTCGAAAACCTTTCCGACGAAGAACTGGTAGCGGCCATTGCTGCCGAACGCTAAGCCACCCTCGAGTACCTAGGGAAAAACAGAACGGCGCCCCTGCTACCGAAGCAGGAGCGCCGTTGCCGTTGGTAAGCACATAGGGCTAGTACGCGCGGGCAAAGTGGGCGCGGCGCGTCGAGGGCTTGCCGGTTACAATGCACACGCCTTCTTCGTCGGGCTCGGCCAGGGCCAGGCACCGGATGGTGGCCTTGGTTTCTTCCTTGATGCGCTCTTCGGTTTCGGAGGTGCCGTCGTAGTGGGCCAGTACGAAGCCGCCTTTGCCGTCGAGCACCTGCTTGAACTCCTCGTAGCTTTCCACACGGGTGGTGTGCTCTTCGCGGAAGCGCAAGGCCCGGCGGTAAATGTTCTGCTGAATGTCCTGCAGCAGCTGGTCGATGCTGCTCACGATGTCGGCCAGCGGCAGGTTCATCTTCTCCTTGGTGTCGCGGCGAGCTACCTCCACGGTGCCGTTGTCCAAGTCGCGGGCACCTACGGCCAGGCGCACGGGTACGCCTTTCAGCTCCCACTCGGCAAACTTAAAGCCCGGGCGCTCGGTGTCGCGGTCGTCTACTTTCACCGAGATGCCGCGCGCAATCAGGCCCATCTGAATGGGGCGGATGCGCTCCAGCAGCTCGTCGAGTTGGCCGGTTTTGTAAATCGGCACAATCACTACCTGAATCGGCGCCAGCTTGGGCGGCAGCACCAGGCCTTCGTCGTCGGAGTGCGCCATTACCAGGGCACCCATCAGGCGCGTGCTCACGCCCCACGACGTACCCCACACGTGCTCGAGGCCGCCTTCTTTCGTCTGAAACTTCACGTCGAACGCCTTCGCGAAGTTCTGACCCAAGAAGTGCGAAGTGCCGGCTTGCAGTGCCTTGCCATCCTGCATCAACCCCTCGATGCAGTAGGTTTCTACGGCACCGGCGAAGCGTTCATTCTCTGTCTTCACGCCCTTTACCACGGGCAGCGCCAGGTGCTCTTCGGCAAACTCGGCGTACACGTCCAGCATTTGGCGGGTTTCGGCCAGGGCTTCGGCGTCGGTGGCGTGGGCGGTGTGGCCTTCCTGCCACAGGAACTCGGCCGTGCGCAGAAACAGGCGCGTGCGCATTTCCCAGCGTACCACGTTGGCCCACTGGTTGATGAGCAGCGGCAGGTCGCGGTAGCTCTGAATCCAGCCTTTGTACGTGCTCCAGATGATGGCCTCCGAGGTGGGGCGCACCACCAGCTCTTCCTCCAGCTTGGCGTTCGGGTCGACGCGCAGTTTACCCGCGTTGTCGGGGTCGGTTTGCAGGCGGTAGTGCGTCACTACGGCGCACTCTTTGGCAAAACCCTCGGCGTTTTTCTCCTCGGCTTCAAACAAGCTTTTGGGTACGAAGAGCGGGAAGTAAGCATTCTGGTGGCCGGTGCGCTTGAACATGTCGTCCAGGGTGCGCTGCATTTTTTCCCAGATGGCGTAGCCGTAGGGCTTGATGACCATGCATCCCCGCACGGCGGAGTTTTCGGCAAGGCCGGCGCGCTTCACCAACTCGTTGTACCACAGGGAATAATCTTCGCTGCGCTTGGGCAACTGTTTGCTCATATCGGAGTATCTTAGAGAAGGAGAATAGTTACCGGTTTTGGTACAAGATTTGAGAGTAAAAACCGGGCACCGTTTCGGCCCAAAAATACGTTATTAAAACGGAGCATTCCGCTCTCCCACGGGCGCGTCGGCGCAAACAAGCCAACCCCACGCTCGTTCTTTTACTTACCGGTCCTTACCTTTTCTGCGCACGCTGCCATGAAACATATTCCTGCAAACCTAGTGCCCGCCTTGGCTCTGCTTACGCTAGGTGGCTGCACGGTCGTACGAACGACCACTACCACCGAGCCGGACGGGGTATATTATTCATCGAAGGACCGGACCACCGAAATCGTTACTGCCTCGACGGAAACCGGGCCTGCCGACCTAGGAGCTGCAACCTCCTCCGACGACCCCAACGCTATAGCCAACCCGGAGTACCGCGACGGCACCGCCCGCCCCCGCGGCGGCGCCTCCAGCGAGTATTACGCCGATGACTACGACTATTCGTACTCGGCCCGCATCCGGCGCTTTCATCAGCCCAGCTACCGCGGCCTGGGCTTGGGTTATTACGATTACGCTTATACCGATTATTACTGGTACAACCCCAGCCCGTTTTACTATGGCTACGACATTTACGGCCGGCCTTGGGGCTACGACCCCTTTTGGGGGCCTAGCTGGTCGGCGTGGGGCGGGCCCGCCGTCAGCATCAACCTAGGGTGGGGCAACCCTTGGGGCGGCTACTACAACCCGTACCGCCCGTGGGGCTGGGGCGGAGGCTACAACCGCGGTTTCTACGACGGCTATTACTCCGGCTACTACGGCAACAACTGGGGCTGGCGCAACTACCGCAACAGCCGAAACTGGGGCGGCTTCGACAACGACGACCGCAACGTAAACCGCGGCCCGCGCCGCGACCGGGCCGTGGAAGCTATTAACGCGGGCAACTCGGGCACGGGTCGGCCGCGGGTAGATGGCCCCACCGGCGGCCGCATGGCCAACACCGGCACCGTTGCCTCGCCCAGCGTTACGCCGCGGGCACGGGGCCGCGTGGAAGATGCCCCCGAAACCGGCAACGCGCCTACCGGCACCACCAATACCACCACCGTTCCGCAGCCGGGCCGTGGCCGCTTGTACCGCATTGTGGAGGGCGGCTCGGTGCCGACCGATGGCAGTGGCCGCACCGCACCGGGCACCACCGCCGACCAGCCTGCTAACACCGGGTACGATCGGCGCCGGAACCGCATCGACGAAGGCGGCAGCCCCGCCAGCGAGCCGCAGCGCGATGCTGATTACGCCCCGCAGCCGCGCCCGCGCCGCGAACGGGCCGCCGACTACAGCTCGCCCGCACCCGAGCGCCCACGCAGCTACGACGCGCCCCAACGTTCGTACGAGGCGCCGCAGCGTTCTTACGAAGCACCCACGCGCTCGTACGACCGGGGCAACAGCAGCAGTGGCGGTTCTAACAGCGGCAGCAGCGGGGGCGGCCGTAGCCGCGGCCGGGTAGAGTAACCAACGCCTCCTGCCTTTTTGCACACGCTCTCGGAGTTCTTCCTTCAGCTATGAAACAATACTTTGTGGGGCTGGCCTTGCTGGGCTTGGCCAGCCCTCTTTTTGCCCAATCCGAAGCCGACGCCCTGCGCTACTCGCGGCTGCAATTTGGCGGCACGGCCCGTACGCAGGCCATTGGCGGAGCCAACGTGGCCGTGGGCGCCGATCTGAACAGCCTCAGCAGCAACCCGGCCGGCCTGGGGTTGTACCAACGCTCGGAGTTTACTTTTTCGCCCGGCTTGGGCATTGGCAACGCCAACGCACAGGTTACCAACGCCCAGGGCGCACCTAGCCTTTCCGACGGGCGCAACAGCGTGCACGTGGCCAACGCTGGCCTGGCCTTTGTAAACCGCCGGCCCGACAGCGACAACAACGACTGGCGCGGCGGTACGCTGGCCTTCGGCTTCACACGCATCAACGATTTCAACGCCAGTTTCCGCTACCGCAGCAACGTGGCCGACAACCGCTCTTTGTTTCAGCGCTTCCGCGAACCTAGGGCCGGCGCGGGCCAGAGCTTGGGCGATGTGTACGACGATGTGGATCAGCAGTTTGCCGACAACCAATACGCCACCTTGGATGGCTTGGCCTACGGCGCGTACCTGGTAAACTACGACCGCACCGCCAACGGCAACTACGTGGTGAGCACGCCTTCGGACCTGCGCCGCTCGGTGGTGCGGCAAGAGGAGACCGTGCTGAACACCGGCTCGCAAACCCAGTTCGACGTGGGCTACGGCGGCAGTTACCGCGACAAGCTGTACGTGGGCGGTGCGCTGGGCATCGTGAGCACGCGCTTTAACTCAGTGCGCGAGCTGCGCGAAGTCGATGAAGTAGGCGGCAGCCGCTCGTTTGGCTCGTTGCTGCTGCGCAACGAACTGGAAACGCGGGGCAGCGGGTTCAACGTGCGCTTGGGGGTAATTTACCGCCCCCTCGGCTGGTTGCGCGTGGGCGCTTCGGCGCAGTCGCCCACGGCTTTTCAGCTCGACGATACCGACGAAACCTCCCTCGACGTGCAGTTTAAGCAACCCATCCGCGTCGATGGCCAGAACATCAGCTCCGTATCGGTGGCTACCGAGCCCGACCTAGGGCGCTACAGCTACCGTCTTAGCACGCCGTGGCGCCTGAACACCGGCGCGGCGGCAATCATCGGCAAGTACGGCTTTGTATCAGCCGACGTGGAAATGGTGGACTACGGCCAGGCGCGCCTGCGCAGCGACACCAGCTTGGAGTACGGTTTCAACTACAGCTTCGGGCCCGAAAACGACGCCATTCGCAACGATTACCAGCGCACCTTCAACGTGCGCGTGGGCGGCGAGGCCCGCCTCGATGCCTTCCGGCTGCGCCTCGGCTACGCCAACTACGGCGACCCGTACCGCCGCAGTGACTTTGACCGCACCCAGCAGTTTTTTACCGGCGGTGTGGGCTTGCGGCAGAAAAACCTAAGCCTCGACTTGGCCGGTGTGTACAGCCTTGCCGACCGCTACTACTCGCCCTACACCCTCTCCGATAGCTCGCAGCCGGTGGTGCAGGTGGAGGGCAACCGCCTCAGCACCACGCTCACCCTAGGTTTGCAATTTTAGTTTGTACCTAGGGGCCAAACAAATGCACAAGGGGCAGCGCCACTGCGGCGCTGCCCCTTGTGCATTTGTTCCTGATTTTCAGCGAATCACTTTCACATCCAGCACCAGCGCAACGGGGCTGGTGGTGCCTACGTCGCGCACGAGCAACAGGCCGTCTTTGTTGTCGGCGGTCCGGAAAGCCAGCACTTGGTCTTTTTGCACGCGCAAGGAGCCCACGCGGTTGCCGGCGGCGGCCACGGCGGCGGTAATGGCCACATCGGAGTTGATTTGGCCAAAGCCCGTGGGCGTGAGGGCCGTAAGCTGCAAGCCTGTGTTGCGGCGCGTGGCCCAGCCGCGCACCTTTAAATTGGGAGCCGTTTCGGCTGCGGCCGCGCCGGGCGCGGCCAGCGTGGGGCCGGTTCCGTTGGGTACGTACACTAGGTCAATGAGCTCCTGAAACCCGCGGGCATCGGCGGCGTGGGCGGGCAGTACCAAGCCGCGCGGGGTAGCCAAGGCTGCGAGGCTGGTGCGCCGCACCGAGGGCTCGAGGCGGGCCGAGTAGCTAAGCCACGTCCGGATGGAGTCGGGCTGGCGCACGGTAAGCACATAGCTACGCCGGGTGGTTTGGCCATCGGCGTCCTCCACGGCATACGTCCAAGTTTCGCGGCCCGATATGTTGCTTGCTTTGAGGCGGTTGGTAAACAAAAAGAAGTCGCGGCCGCTGATGAGTGTATCGAGGTACAGGCGCTCGGGTTCTTCTACGCGTGCCTCCTGGTTGTTCAGCCGAACCGAGTACTGCACCCCAATGGTGAAGCGCCGCAACTTGGGGCTGCGCGCCGCGTCGCGCACTTCGCTGAAGGCGCGCGTGCGAAACGTGTCGCTGGGGGTGGCGGCGCGGGTGTTCGTCAGCAGCGCGCCTTCCGACAAGAAATCGAGGTAAGGCGCCGGCGACGGATCGGCCCCGCAACTGCCGAGCAGGGCGGGGGCAAGCAGAAGCAAAAGGGAAACGAGGCGAAAACGCATAGCTGAAACCAAAGGTCGGGGAAAGCGGCCAATTTGCGCACCTAGGGCCGTAAGCCGGCCGCCGGCAAGCCCAACGGTGGCACGCTGGGCGGAGGGCGGTGTTTGTGTACCTTTAACGCTGCTACTGAGTTTTCTTACATGACCCACCGATTCAAGACCTTCGGCCTCGCGGCTGGCCTGCTGCTAAGCAGCGCGCCCGTGGCTGTGCTGGTGCCCGCGGCACCAGCGGTGGCGCAGCAGCGCCAGTCCATTACCCTCGAGGATATCTGGGCCAAGGGCACCTTTGCTGCCAAGCAGGTGCAGGGCTTCAACTGGATGCGCGACGGCCGCTACTACTCCTCGCTCGACAAAGGCGAAGTAGTGCAGCACGACGTAACTACCGGCCAGGCCACGCAAACCCTGGTATCGGCCCAGCAACTGCGCCCGGCCGGCTCGCAGCAACCCATTGCCGTGGAGGGCTACGAGTTCAACGCCGACGAGCAGAAGATGCTCTTCAGCACCGATGTGGAGCCGATTTACCGCCGCTCCAGCAAGGCCAACTACTACGTGTACGACCGCGCCGGCCAAAAGCTGGTGCCGCTAAGTGCCGGAGGCAAGCAAAGCTACGCCACCTTCTCGCCCGATGGCCGCCGCGTGGCTTTCATGCGCAACAACAACCTGTTTGTGGTTGACCTGCAAACCATGCAGGAAACCCCCATCACCACCGATGGGCAAGTGAACAAGCTCATTCACGGCGGCGGCGACTGGGTGTACGAGGAAGAGTTTGAGGTGTCAAAGGCCTTTCAATGGTCGCCTGACTCCAAGCAGGTAGCCTTCATCAGCTTCGATGAAAGCCGCGTGCCCGAGTACAACATGCAGGAGTGGGGCCCGCTCTACCCCAAAGATTACCGCTACAAGTACCCCAAAGCCGGCGAGCCGAACTCGGTGGTTTCGGTTTCGGTGTACGACGTAGCCGCCGGCCGCACGGCCAAAATGGACATCGGCCCGGAAACCGATCAGTACATTCCGCGCATCCTCTGGACGCAGACGCCCAACCTGCTGAGCATCCAGCGCATGAACCGCCTGCAGAACAAGCTCGAGATTCTGCACGCCGATGCCACCACAGGCAAAAGCTCGGTAGCTTGGGCGGACACCGACAAGGCCTACGTGGAAGTAACCGACGATTTGCGCTACCTGAAAAACGGCAAGCAGTTCATCATCAGCTCGGAGCGCAACGGCTACCGCCACCTTTACCTTTTCGATATGAAGGGCAAGCTGGTGAAGCAGCTAACCCAAGGCAACTGGGATGTATCGGAGTTTTTGGGCATCGATGAAGCCAAAGGACTGGCTTATTACCTCTCGGCCGAGGCCTCGCCCTTCGAGCGCCACCTCTACCGCGTAGACCTGAAAGGCAAAGGCAAGCAGCGCCTAGGCGAATCGGGCGGCGGCACCGATGTGGTGAACATGAGCCCCGACTTCCGCTACTACCTCAACTACCACACCGCCGCCAACGAGCCCGTAACCGTAAGCCTGCGCACCGCCCAGGACGGCAAAGCCGTGAAGGTGCTCGAAGACAACGCCGCCCTGAAGCAGCGCATGAAGGACTATGGATTTGTGCCGCAGGAGTTCTTCTCGTTCAAGACCTCGGAGGGTGTGCAGCTGAACGGCACCACCATTAAGCCCGCCAACATGGAGGCCGGCAAAAAGTACCCGGTGCTGATGTTCCTGTACGGTGGCCCCGGTTCGCAGAAGGTGCTCGATAAGTGGAACAGCGTCGACTACTACACCTGGTTCCAGATGCTGGCGCAGCAAGGCTACGTGGTGGCCATTGTAGATAACCGCGGCACTGGTGGCCGCGGCGCGGCTTTCAAGAAGGCTACCTACGGTCAGTTGGGCAAGCTCGAAACCATCGACCAGGGCGAGGCCGCCAAGTACCTGGGTGCCCAGCCCTGGGCCGACAAGGCGCGCATTGGCATCTTCGGCTGGAGCTTCGGCGGCTACCTCTCGGCTTTGGCCGTCACCAAAAACGCCGACTTGTTTAAAGTGGGCATTTCGGTGGCGCCCGTAACCACTTGGCGTTACTACGACTCCATCTACACCGAGCGTTTCCTGAAAACCCCGCAGGAAAACCCTTCGGGCTACGACGACAACTCGCCTGTGCAGTTTGCTAACCAGCTGAAGGGCAAGCTGCTGCTGGTGCACGGTACCGGCGACGACAACGTGCACTTCCAGAACTCCGTGGCTTTTACCGATGCCCTCGTGAAGGCCAACAAGGACTTCCAGCAGCTGTATTACCCCAACCGCAACCACAGCATTTACGGAGGCAACACGCGCCTGCACCTGTTCCGGCAAATGACAAATTTCCTGCAGCAGAACCTGTAAAGAGTAAAAATTTCCAATAAAAAGTCCTTCTTTTGAGCTGAGCCCTAGGTCGCGCGTGCCCCCGGCACCGCAGCCAACGTGCTCGGTCAAGAGGAGGATTTTTTATTTTCCGTAAGAAAACCTGCCCCCGGCCGTTTCCCTACAGGTGAATTTTGCGTACAACCCCGCCATGCGTATGCTTACACTGAAAACGGCACTGGTAGGAGCAACCCTTGGGGTGTGGGTGCTTGGCAGCTGCCAACGCGAACCGGCCGCCAAAGCCGAGGCTGCCGCGGCGCGCCAAACCGATGCCCTGGATGCCGATGCCGCCCTAGGTGCCGACACCGCCGCGCAGCAGGCCACGCAAGTAACCTGGCACCGGCTGCAGCAAGCCACCAGCCGCAAAGCACCGCTCATTCGCTACGCCGCCGTACGCCGGCCCGCCGCGCTCGATACCGCCGCGCCGCCGCCCAGCGAAGCGCGCCTGTTCGACCTGACCTTAAAACCGAGCGAGTTTTTCCGCATCGACCCCACGCAGCCCGCCGAAGTGCGCGGCCGCGAGGGCACCGTGGTGCGCATACCGGCCAATGCCTTGGTTGATGCGCGCCAGCAAACACCTAGGGGCGCGGTGTGGGTAGAGCTGAAAGAATGCTACTCGCTTACCGATTTGCTGCTCTCGAACTGCGTGAGCATGAGCGTGAGCGGCGATGCGCTGCAGGCCAGCGGCATGCTGCTGGTGCGCGCCACCACCGCCCGCGGGCAGCAATTGCGGTTGGCCGAAGGCCGCGCGCTTGAACTGGTGGTACCCAGCGAACAGCGCCACCCGGGGCTGCAGTTGTACCACAGCTCCGGCCGCACGCCCAAACGCTGGGCCGCCGCCCCCGTACCCGCCGACGAAGAGCAGGTACTCACCGAGGCCCAAACCATGCCCAGCTACGGCAGCGGCCCCGAGGCCCTGAGCCGCTTGGTGCGCTACCCTGCCTCGGCCGCCGAGCGCAAAACCGAAGGCTTTGTGTTTGCCTCGTTTGTGGTTGATGAAGCCGGCCGCGTGCAAAGCCCCAAGGTATTGCGCGGCCTGGGCGACGGCTGCGACGAAGAAGCCCTGCGCGTGCTGCAGCAATCGTCGGGGCACTGGCTGCCGGGCCGGCAAGGCAGCCAAGCCGTGAAAGTGAAAATGGTAGTGCCCATCCGCTTCACGATGAACGATGCCGTGGTGGCTTCGGCTGAAAGCACGGCAGTGGCTGCTGCACCTGCCGCCAGCGAGTTTCCGGCCGCGCCCGCTGCTCCTGCCGAACCCGCACCCGAGCCCGGCTCGATGTTCCGGAGCGGGCGCCTAGGTTGGCTTACCTGCCTGCGCCCTTGGCGCACGGCCTCGCAAACTACGTCCTTCACCGTAGCTGCCGATGTGGATGAGCACACCACCGTGCGCTTGGTGTACCCCGATTCGCCCGTGATTCTGGAAGGCGAGCCGCAAGCCGATGGCTATTCGTTTGCGCAAGTACCGGCGCAGCAACGAGCCGTGCTGGTGGGCCTGCGCTACTTCAACGGCAGCCCCTACATAGCCATGCGCGAGGTGGTGCCCGGCAGTGGCCCCGTAGCGCCGCTCGAGTTCAAAGAAAGTACCCTCGGCGACTTGGAACAACTGCTGGAGCGCTTGCGCTAGCCTGCCAACCTAGGGCTGCTTGCGCGCGAGCAGGCGCACGGTTTTGCACGAGTCGGTTTGCAGGAGCACTTGCGTTTCGTACTGTTGCAGCCAATGGCGAGCGGCCCGGTCGCCGCAGGTAACGATAATTTTGCCGGGGTAGCCTTTGTCGGTTTGCCACGAGGCCAGGCGCTCTACTTGGTGGCCGTATTGCATTTCAGCGGCTGTGCGATAAAACTCCGGGCTGTCGTTGAAAATGGCCTCGGTTACCAGCGTGTACTGGCGCAGCTCGGGTAGCTTGGCCGCTTGCGCCTGAATGTGCCGGCCGTACAAGAGCTGCGACCAATCGAGGCGGTGCTTGTGCAGCATGCGGATGTGCTGCCACTGGGCCAGGTACGGAAAAGCGGCTACGGCCAGCACGCCACCTAGGCGCAGCAGCTCTTTCGGCTGCCGCCCGAAGTGGGCGGCCAGGGCGCGGCCCGTCCAGACCAAGCCCGCCGCCGCCTGCAACGCCAGCAGCGGGTATACCTGGGCATCGTACCACTCGAGGCGCGTTTGCACCAGCGAAATACTCAGCAAAAAGCTAACCGCTACGGCGGCCGTAAAGCGGCTAAGCCACCAACCGGGGCTGTGCTGCGGTTGCCAAAACCCGATCAGCCAACCCAATAGGGCAGCCAATAGCCAAGCCGTGAACTTGCGTTCGGCCAGCAGGCTGAGGTACCATTCGAAGGGGTGGTAATGCTCCTCGAGCTGCTCGCCGGCCGGGCCGCCCACTTCGTAAGCCCATACGCCCGCGAGGTAGCCGGGCGCCGCCAACTCGCGCACGGTGTACCAGCCAACGGCGGTAATCAGCACCAAGCCGGCGGCCAGCCAGGGCACCGGGTGGCGCAGGCGCTGCCACTGCTTGGTAAGCGCCACGGCCACCAGCAGCCCCGGGCCGAACAGCACGCCGGCAATGCCCTTGGTAAACAGCGCCAGCGCAAACGCTGCCCCCGTAAGCCAGGCCCAGCGGGCAGTGCCCGTGCGCAGGTAAGCCAGCCAGCTGAGCGCCCCAGCCGTGGCCCAAAAGGTGAGCAGCGTGTCGTAGTCGCCGGTGCGAGTAACGTGCAGCGTTACATAGCCTTGGCTAGTGAGCAGCACCAGGCCCGCCAGCAGGCCGGCGCGGCGGCTGCCCAGCCAGTGGTGGCCGGCGCGGTATACCAGCAGCACGGTAGCCAAGGCTACCAAAGCCGCGGGCAAACGCAAACCGAGTTCGTTCGGGCCAAATACCCGAAAGCTGAGGGCCAGCAGCCAGGGCCAAAGCGGCGGCTTGCCGTTCCACAAATCAGGCTCGCCTAGGTGGCGCAGCACAATCCAGTCGTGGTGCAGCCAAATGCCGAGGCCGTTTAGGCCCGTGCGGGCTTCGTCCCACTGCTGCACCGGCAAACTGCTCAGCAGCCAAAACAGCGGAATAAACGAAAGGCCCAGCAACAACAGCAACGGCAACCACCGCCGCCAATCCGACTTAGCCGAAACAGGAGAAGAAACCGGCACGAAACGCTTCAAGAACTTAACACAGAAGCAGCAAGCTACGAAAGCATACGCCTAGGTGCCTGCGGCTCGTTACAGCTTAACGGTAATGCTTTGGGGCTCGGTGAAAAAGCGCAACGCTTCCAAGCCGCCTTCGCGCCCCACGCCCGAGTTTTTCATGCCGCCGAAGGGCGTGCGCAGGTCGCGGTGCAGCCAGGTGTTCACCCACACAATGCCCGTTTCCAGCGCGTGCGCCACGCGGTGGGCCCGCTGCAGGTCGCGCGTCCAGAGGGTGGCGGCCAGGCCGTACTCGGTGCCGTTGGCCCAGCGCAGCACCTCCTCTTCGGTGTCGAAGGGCGTGAGGGTGACTACCGGACCAAACACCTCCTCGCGGTTGACGCGGCACTCCGGACCTAGGCCCTCGAACACGGTAGGTTGCAAAAAGTAGCCGCCGGCGCAGCGGCCACCTAGGTGCACGCGCTGCCCGCCGGCCAGCAGGGTGCCGCCTTCGTGGTGCGCCAGTTCGATGTAGCTCAGCACTTTTTGCAGGTGCGGCTCGCTTACCAGCGCGCCTTGGCGGCTGCCCTCTTCCAGCGGGTCGCCAACATTAAGCATGGCCACGCGCTCCAGAAATGCCGCCTTAAATTGCTCGTACACGGGCCGCTCCACGAAAATGCGCGAGCCGCACAGGCAAATCTGGCCTTGGTTGGCAAAGCTCGACTGCACGCTGGTATTCACGGCCGCTTCAAAGTCGCAGTCGGCGAAGACGATGTTGGGGTTTTTGCCGCCCAGCTCCAACGACAGTTTTTTGAACATGGGGGCGGCCGTGCGGGCAATATGCTCGCCCGTTTTGGTGCCGCCCGTAAAGCTGATGGCCTTGATGTGCGGATGCTCCACCATGGCTTGGCCGGCGCCGGGGCCGGTGCCGTGCACAATGTTCAGCACGCCCGCTGGCAAGCCCGCCTCCTGGCACAGCTCGCTCAGCAGGTAAGCCGTCATGGGCGTTACTTCCGAGGGTTTGGCCACCACGCAGTTGCCGGCGGCCAGTGCGGGCGCAATCTTCCAGGTGAAGAGGTACAGCGGCAGGTTCCAGGGCGAAATGCAGCCCACCACACCTAGGGGGTGGCGCACCGTGTAGTTCAGGGCTACGCCGTCCTGCATGTGCGTTTCGGAGGCAAAATGCTGCGCCGCCGTACCGAAGAAAGAGAAGTTGCTGGCAGCCCTAGGTATATCCACGGTGCGGGCCAGCTTCAGCGGTTTGCCGTTGTCGATGCTTTCGGCGCGGGCCAGCCGCTCCAGGTCGCGCTCAATCAGCTCGCTGATGCGCACCAGCAGCTTGCCCCGCTGCTCAGCCGGAGTAGCGCGCCACGCCGGCCACGCTGCCTGCGCTGCTTCCACGGCCCGTTGTACGTCCTGCGCATCCGAATCGGGAACTTGGCTGTACACCTGGCCGGTAGCCGGTTCGATGTTGGGCAAGTAGCGGCCGGCGGCCGGCGCTACCAATTGCCCGCCGATGTAGTTGCGAAGCTGAAGCATAAAGCAGGAGGTGTAAGCAGCCAAAGCTACCAAAACTGCCCGGCGTTTCGGCCAGCCCTAGGTGCCCAAAAGCGTTGGCACAAGCAGGAGCCGCCAACGGCAACGCCCCGCTCCGGGGCAGAGCGGGGCGTTGACAAACCTCGGAACGCGGCGCTTACGGATGCGTTGAGGACGACAACGCCTGCGGGTTTAGCTCCACCGGAATGTTGGTGTCGGAAATAATGTAGAGCGGGCGGCGGCGCACGTTGTTGTTGAGGCGAGCTAGGTACTCGCCAATCACGCCCACGGCAATCAGCTGCACGCCCCCCAAGAACAGGATGCTAACCATGAGCGAAGGCCAGCCGGGTTCGTATTCCTGCGCGATGAAGCGGGCGTATAGCGTGTAGAGCAGCACCAAAAAGGCCACACCCGATACCGTAAAGCCCATTATCGTAGCGGCTTTTAGGGGCACGTCGGAAAACGCCGTGATGCCGTCCAGAGCCAGCCGGAACATCTTGCGGTAGGTGTAGCCGGTTTCGCCGCCGGCGCGCTGGGCCCGGTCGTACTCGATGTAGGTTTGCCGGTAGCCGATCCACGATATCTGCCCGCGCAAAAACTTGTTCTGCTCGGGCATCAACTTAAGCGCCTCCACCACCTTGCGCGAAATGATGCGGAAGTCGCCGGTATCAACCGGAATGGAAACGTTAGTAATGTTGGCCAGAATGCGGTAGAACATCTTGGCCGTAAACAGCTTCATGGCGCTTTCGCCCTGGCGGCGGCGGCGCTTGGCGTACACCACTTCGTAGCCCTCGCGCATGCGCTGGTACAGCTCCGGAATCAACTCGGGCGGGTCCTGCAGGTCGGCATCGATAATCACCACCGCCTCGCCCTGCGACAAATCGAGGCCCGCCGTTACGGCAATTTGGTGGCCGAAATTGCGGCTGAAATTGATGTAGCGCACATCGGCGTGCTGGGCCGCCAGCTCATGAATCAGCGCCAACGAACGGTCGCGCGAGCCATCGTTGATGAAGATGTACTCGCACTGCAGCTGCATCGGGTCGATTACACCGCGCAGGCGCTGATACAGCGTCGGGATGTTCGCTTCCTCGTTGTAGATAGGAATGATAACGGAGAGGTCCACAGCGGGCAGGTATGTGGGTGGGGTAGGGCTAAAAACCGGGCTGCAAAATTAGGCTGCGGGGCAGCTGGGCTTGTGCGCCACGGCAAACACACTCATGCCCACCGGAAAGTTAAGGCGGTTGAGCACGGCGTTTTCGAGCCGTAGCAAACCGAGGAGGGTGCTGTTCAGCGGTTTGGGCAGGGCTGCTAGGTCGCCGCTGGCGTTGGTGGCTTGGCTTTGCGCTTTGCTGGGCTGCAGCAGCCGCTGTAGGCTGCGCACCAGCAGGGCGGGCGCAAACAAGGCCCCGTTCCAGTACGAGCTGCGGCTCACCCCGAACGCGCTGGTGCGCAACGCGGCCAACAGCGTTTCGCGCGTGTAGCGCCTAAAGTGGTGATTCACCACGTCGTGCTGGCTCCAGAGCACCGGAAAAGCAGGTACAAACACAAGCAGCCGCCCGCCGGGCTTCAGCACGCGGTGCCACTCGCGCAAGGCCTGGGCCTCGTCCTCGATGTGCTCGAGCACGTCGGAAGCAATGATCAGATCGAACTTTTCGTCCTCAAAATCGAGGTGCGCCGCGTCCATCACCGAGGTGCTGGGCAAGCCCCGTTGCTGGGCCAGGGCAATGGCACGCGGGCTAATGTCGATGCCCGTAAGGTTGCTAAAGCCTTTGTCGCGCATGCGCAACATCAGCGGACCGCCCGAGCACCCGATTTCAAGAATCGAAGCCGTAGGCGCAAGGCCCAGCTGCTGAACCAAGGAAAAGACAAAATCGCGGCGCCCTTCAAACCACCAGTGTTTTTCTTCCAGCAGGTGGTATTGCGCTTCGTAACGTATATCCATTTAAAGTCGGGGCAGGTTACCAATGGGGTAACCGTTTTTGGCTATTTGCTTGTGGGGGCCTAGGTTGCTGATGGTGTAAACATCGGTATCGAGCGGCCGGATCAGCAGCTCATCGGCAATCAGGTCGTCGTTTTCGTACAGCACCTCCAGGCGGGTGGTGGCCGGCGTGGCGTGCACCACCACGGCGCTGCGCACCCAATCGCCGCTGATTTCGGTGGAGCGCCGCGTGTCGTTTACTACGTGCTCCAGCAAGTTGCCCTGCTTGTCGTACAGCTTGGCCTGAATGTGCCCGATGCCGTACTGGCTGCGCGCGTCAATCCATACCGATACCTCGTAGCGGCCCGTATCGGCGGGGGCGGGCAGGGGGCCATCGTACAAGGTAGCAAAGCCTTTGGGCGAGGTAAAAGCCCCCGGCCGCAGAAACGCGCGCTCCGAAGCGCGGCCGGCGTACGACTCGAGCAGCACACCCCGCGGCGTGGTGGCGTACACCTGCTGCGGATGCGCCGTGAGCTGCAACCGGTGCTCCTGAAAATATTGCAGCGCAGCGGCTCGGTCGGTGGCGGCCAAGGCTGCCACCGGCAACTCGTACAAGCTGAACCTAGGGGTGCTGACCAACGGCTTGCCCAGCGCCACGATGCGCTTTTCGAAGGCGGCTAGCTCGTCGGGCGTTACCAGCAGCAAAAACGGTTTGCCGTTGGGCAGCTGGCGCAGCAAGGGCTTATCAACCAGCGGGCTGCCCAAAATCTCCGTCAGGCGCAGCGTTTGGCCGATGGAGGTGCGTGCCATGGCAGCCGAGAGCAACGGCAGTTTGGTATCGAGCGAGGCCCGAAAGCTCTCGTAACGGGCGCGGTCGGGCGCATCGAACTGCAGCTTGTCGGTGCCGAAACGAGCGTAGGGCAGCGGCAAAATGGCCTGAAAATCTTCGGGTTGGCGCCCAATGCCCCGCAGTGCTTCGCGGTAGTTGCCTTGGCCCGCCTGCAAGTCGGCGGCGTTGGCACGGTCGCGCAGCGGGCGGGCTTGCGCCTGCCAGTTCACCAACGCCTCGAAGCCGGCTACCGCCCCCGCCACCAACAGCACCGAAACGCCGAAGCGCTGGGCCCGGCGCTGCTTGAGGTAGCGATACAGCTGGTAAAAGTAGTAGGCGACGTAAACGGTGTAGACGTAATAGAAATACCAGGCAAAACGCCCCAACGCGCGCAATTGCTTAACAGGACCTAGGAACGGCAGCAGCAGCTCGCCGCCCGGCGCACGCAGCGGCAGCGCCATGGCCCACAGCAGCAGCAGCACCGAGGCCCACAAAGCGGCCCGCAGCCCTTGCGGCAGCGCTGGGCGCAGCACCAGGCGGGCATGGCCACGCATTACGTAGCGCACCAGCCGCACAGCCGCCACCACCAGCACCAGCAAGCCCAACGCGCCCACGTACGATTCGCCCTCCCAGGCGTACGGGTTCGGCAGCCACGGGAATATGTGTCGGAGCGCATCGCGCACGGGGTTAATTACCGGCAGAAATACGCTGGCGAAGTTGGCGTAGTAATGCATGAGCCCCCACGGGTTGGGCGGGCGGTCGGTTACCGCATCGGTAAGCAGCAGCCACACGCGGTACACCACCAAAGGCGTTATAGCCGCCGTAAGCAGGCGCAGCAGCCAAGCGTAGTGTTGCTGGCGCTGCCGCCATTGCTGCGCCAAAAACACCCCGCCGAACGTGATGGTGATGATGGAGCCCATCAGCAGGAAGTAGGGGTGCAGCAGCCCCGAAAGCAAGGCCGTAAGGGCGTAAGCCAGGTACCAACGCCAGCGGCGCGGCTCGTCTTTGCTGCGCAACAACCAGTACCACAGCAGCGGCAACACGGCCGGGTGCGCCATGGAGGCGTGCGAATCGAGGCGCGCCATTTGCGGCGACAAAAACGCGATGATAAGCGCCGCCGGAACGGCATACCAATTGGGCAGGCCCAAGCGGCGGCACACGCCCAGCACCGCTACCGGCGTAAGCCCAATCGAAGCCAAGCTGATGATATTCAGCACGCCCAGGATGCGCTCGTCGAAGGGCAAAAGGTGCTGGTTGACCCAGGCCAGCGGGTACGACACCAGCGGCTGCATATCGTTGTAGTTGATATGCTCGCCGTAGGGGTACTGCATGCCGCTAAAGTGCGTGCCGAAGTTGTAGCGGATGTAATAGGCTATTGAGTAGTAGCCCCGAACGCCGTCGCCGGCGGAGTTGAACAGGTATTGGTTGGGGTGAAATAACACCGGCCCGTATACAACAGCCATCAATCCCAACGTGATCAGCAGAATCAGAAAATAAGGCCAGCGTGAGGAATGCTGCTGCATCGGATGCGCCTGGGCAGGCTAAAGAAAATCAGACTAGTGTTGAACCCGCAAGTTACGCGTTCGGGCTTAAAGCAGGGCTAGGAGTTGGCGCGTAGGCCCGGCCGCCGCAGTGCTGCCTTTGGCCTAGGTGCCACGAGGCTGGCCGCGGCCTAGGAGCCTTGGCGGGGCGTGGGGGTTGTATGCCCGCGCCTGAAATTCGGAGCTTACCGGAACAAGCCGTACCGCGCAATGCACCACAGGGCCCACAGGCCGTCGCGCCAGTTAATTTTTTTGCCCTCGGCGTAGGTGCGCCCGTAGTAGCCCACGCCCACTTCGTAAATGCGTACGCCCGGCACGCGGGCCATTTTGGCCGTTACCTCGGGCTCGAAGCCGAACCGTTTTTCGCGCAGCACCAGGCCTTGTAGCAACTCGCGCCGGAACAGCTTGGCGCCGGTTTCCATGTCGGTCAGGTTCAGGTCGTTAAAAGCGTTCGATAGAAACGTAAGCAGCTTGTTGCCGATGCTGTGCCAGAAGAACAGAATGCGGTGCGGCTCGCCGCCCACAAACCGCGAGCCGTACACCACATCGGCGTTGGCCTTGAACACGGGTTGCAACAGCTTGGCGTAGTCGGCTGGGTCGTATTCCAGGTCGGCGTCTTGCACCACAATGTATTCGCCGGTGGCGGCGGCAATGCCGGTGTGCAACGCGGCGCCTTTGCCTTGGTTGTGGGCATGGCGCAACAGCCGCACACCTAGGGCGGGGCGGGCGGCGGCGTAGGCGGCCACCACGTCGGCCGATCCATCGGCCGAGCCGTCATCAATTACCACTACCTCGCGCGCCACGCCGGGCGGCAGCGGCGCCGCGTACACGGCATCGAGCACGCGCCCAATGGTGGCGGCTTCGTTGTAGAGCGGGATGATTACCGAGAGCAGGCCAATGCGCGGGGCTGGGTCGGGAAGGCTGGTAGGCAAAGCGGAGTTATAAACTGCTGGTGCGGCCGCCGTCTACGGGTACGTTGATGCCGTTGATGTAGCCCGCCGCCGGCGAAGCCAGGAAAGCCACGGCCGCTGCCACTTCCTCCGAGTGCCCAAACCGCCCGGCCGGAATCAGGCGCAGCATGTTGGCTTCGAGCGCCTCCACGGGTTGGCCCGTACTGGCGCTGCGTGCTTCGAGCAAGCTGTGGTGGCGCTGGGTAAGGGTGGCGCCGGGCAGCACGTTATTTACCGTAATGCCGTGTGGGCCCAGCTCGGTGGCCAGGGTTTTGGCCCAATTGGCTACGGCCCCCCGAATGGTGTTCGATACCCCTAGGTTAGGCAGCGGCTGCTTCACCGATGTGCTGATAATGTTGACGATGCGCCCGTACCCAGCTGCTTTCATGCCCGGCACCAGGGCTTGGGCCAGCAAGTGGTTGCAGATAACGTGCTGCTCGAAGGCAGCGCGCAAGGCATCCACGGCGGCGTCGAGCAAGGGGCCGCCGGCGGGGCCGCCGGTGTTGTTCACCAAAATGTGGGTGGCAGGATGACGGGCCACGTGGCTGGCTATCTGGGCGGCCACGTCGAGGGGGTGGGCAAAATCGGCCACCAGCCAATCGTGCTGTTGCCCTAGGTGCGCAGGCAGCGCGGCAGCGGCCTCGCGCAGGCGGGCTTCGTTGCGGGCCACGAGCGTAACGGCGGCGCCTTGCGCCGCCAGCGCCTCGGCCACGGCGCGGCCTATCCCTTGCGTGCTGCCGCACACCACGGCGCGGCGCCCCGAGAGTTGTTCTGAAAGCATAAGCTCGAAAGTAGACAAACGGCGGCTCATTGGCACCAAATGGGGCGTTTTGCGTAAGTTGGGCAGAGGAATTGCACCTCTGCCTAGGTGGTTTTGGCGCGGTGCTGCGCGGCCAGCCCAAGGCCCCGGCGCTGTTGCCGCGTACCCTAGGTGCCGGGCAGCAAGTTCCCTCACTTCACCACCCAACACTCCCGCCCATGCCCGTTACCCGCCCTTTCAATTTTCAGCAGTGGATTGATGAACACCGCCATTTGCTGAAGCCACCCGTGGGCAACCAGCAGGTATTTAAAGGCAACGACGACTTTATTGTAATGGTAGTGGGCGGGCCCAACGCCCGCAAGGATTACCACGTCGACGACAGCGAGGAGTTTTTCTTTCAGCTCGAAGGCGACATGACGCTGAAGATCATCGAGGACGGCCAGCCGGTGGACGTGCCCATTCGGGCCGGCGAAATCTTTTTGCTGCCAGCCGGCGTGCCGCACTCGCCGCAGCGCCCGGCCAACACGGTGGGCCTGGTGGTGGAGCGCTACCGCAAGCCCGGTGAACTGGACGGCTTTCAGTGGTACTGCGAAAACTGCGGCACCAAGCTGCACGAGGAGTTTGCCGAAGTAACCGACATCGTAAAGCAACTGCCCGTCATCATGAACAACTTCTGGCAAAACGAGGAGCGCCGCACCTGCCGTAGCTGTGGCACCGTAATGCAGCCCCCGGCGCCAGCTGCGGCCAAGGAATAAGGAAGAATGACGAAGGATGATGCCGCAGGCTCGCAAGTGCGCAGCAATGTGCTGCTAGATAAGTCCTTCGCGTTTGCGGTGCGCATTGTTCGGCTGAGCCGGTATTTGCGCGAGCAACGTTGCGAAGCCGAGCTGGTGCGCCAACTGCTGCGCAGCGGTACTGCAATCGGAGCCAACGCCGAAGAAGCAGCCGGCGGCATCTCTAAAGCCGAGTTTTCGCAGAAAATCGGTATAGCTTACAAAGAAGCGCGCGAAACCTCCTATTGGCTTCGGCTCTTGCGCGAAGTAGGCTCGCTGGAGCCAGCTGCTTACGAAAGCCTGCAAGCCGATTGTGACGAGCTGTGCCGCATCAGCCGCGCCATCCTCAACTCAACGCGCGAAAACCGTCGTGCTGCCTCCTGACGCCCCTGCCAAAGTTGCGAAAGAGGATACGGCTTACCCACCCATGATCCAGTCTGCTGCCCACCCCAATCAGTCCTCCTTGGTCCTTCCTCCTTCCTCCTTAACGGTAGACATCCACACCCACATCCTGCCCAAGCAGTGGCCCGATTTGCGCGAGCGATACGGCTACGGCGGCTTCATTCGGTTGGAGCACCACAAGCCCTGCTGCGCCCGCATGATGCAGGACGACAAGTTCTTCCGCGAAATCCAGGACAACTGCTGGGACCCCGCCGTGCGCCTGCGCGAGTGCCAGCACTTTGGGGTGGATGTGCAGGTACTGAGCACGGTACCCGTGATGTTCAGCTATTGGGCCAAGCCCCACGATGCCCTCGACCTGAGCCGCCTGCTCAACGACCACCTGGCCGGCGTGGTGGCCGACTACCCCGACCGCTTTGCTGGCCTGGGCACCATTCCGATGCAAGCGCCCGAGCTGGCCGTTAAGGAGCTGGAGCGCTGTGTAAAAGAACTCGGGCTGATCGGCGTGCAAATCGGTTCGCACGTCAACGACTGGAACCTCGATGCCCCCGAACTGTTCGAGGTGTTTGCGGCGGCCGAGGAGTTGGGCGCGGCCGTGTTTGTGCACCCCTGGGACATGATGGCCCAGCAAAAAATGCCCAAGTATTGGCTGCCGTGGCTGGTGGGCATGCCCGCCGAAAGCACCCTAGCGCTCTGCTCGCTGGTGTTTGGCGGGGTGCTGGAGCGCTTGCCCAAGCTGCGCGTGGCCGTAGCGCACGGCGGCGGCACCTTTGCGGCCACCATCGGGCGCATCGAGCACGGCTTTCAGGTACGCCCCGACCTCTGCGCCATCGATAACCCCGTGAACCCGCGCGAGTACCTAGGGCGCTTTTGGGTTGATTCGCTGGTGCACGACCCGATGATGCTTGATTACCTGGTAAAAACCGTAGGCCCCGAAAAAATCGTGCTCGGTACCGATTACCCTTTCCCGCTCGGCGAGCTGGAGCCCGGCCAGCTAATTCGCTCCATGCCCTACGCCGACGACGTGAAGGCCCGCATGCTCGGCCAAAACGCCCTGGACTGGATGGGCATGCCGGCCGAGCATTTCAGCAAGCACCTGCTGGGCCGTGCCAGTGCCCGGCGCGGCTAAAGCAGGGGGCTGGCGCAGCCGCGCCGCGTCGCTTCGCGGGTGCGGCCAGGCATCGGGCCAAGCCATCGGCAGCCCAGCGCTTGCTAAAGTACCGCAGGGCGGTGGTAACTTGCCCGGCCCGTGGCGGCGCCTGCCCAGCCTGCCTCGCCACGGGTTTGCACAACAGCCGCTCCCGTTCGGTCGCGCGGCTTCAACCTGGTTTCATGACGTTTCAGAACACCCATAGTTTCGCCCTCCAACTCGATGCGGCCGACCCGCTCCGCGCGTTTCGGGAGCGGTTTCACATTCCTGCCGGGCCCAACGGCCAGCCGGCTATTTACTGCTGCGGCAACTCGCTGGGGCTGCTGCCCAAAAACGCCCGCGCGGCCGTGGAGCAGGAGTTCCGGAGCTGGGAGGAGCGCGCTGTAGAGGGCCACTTTCATGGCACCTCGCCCTGGATGCACTACCACGAAACCCTCACCGACGCCACCGCGCGGGTAGTTGGGGCCAAACCCCTGGAAGTGGTGGTGATGAACAACCTCACCACCAACCTGCACCTGCTGCTGATCTCGTTTTACCGCCCCGCCGGCAAGCGCTACAAAGTGCTGATGGAGGGCGGCGCGTTTCCTTCGGATCAGTACGCCCTGGAAAGCCAGGTGAAGCTGCACGGCTACGCCCCCGACGACGCCATTGTAGAGCTGGTGCCCCGCCCGGGCGAGCATACCCTGCGCACCCAGGACATTGAAGCGCGCATCGCGGAGTTGGGCGAAGAGCTGGCCTTGGTGCTCCTAGGTGGCGTAAACTACTACACCGGCCAGGCCTTCGACATGGCCGCCATTACGCGCGCCGGCCACGCCGCCGGGGCCGTGGTAGGGTTCGACCTGGCCCACGCGGCCGGTAACCTGGTGCTGCACCTGCACGATTGGGACGTTGACTTTGCTTGCTGGTGCACCTACAAGTACCTGAATTCGGGCCCGGGCGGCACTTCCGGCGTATTCGTGCACGAGCGGTTTGCCCACCAACCCGATTTGCCGCGCCTGGCCGGCTGGTGGGGCCACGACCCCGCCGACCGTTTCCAGATGAAAAAAGGCTTCCGGCCGATGCCCGGGGCAGCGGGTTGGCAGCTTTCCAACGGGCAAATATTCCCGATGGCCATTCATCGCGCCGCGCTGGCGGTGGTTGAGGAAGCCGGCGGCATGCCGGCGCTGCGTAGCAAAAGCGAGCAGCTGACGGGCTACCTCGCGTTTGTGCTGCGCGAAGCCGGCCTGCCGGCCAACGAGCTGGAAATCATTACGCCCGAAAATCCGGCCGAGCGCGGCTGCCAGCTTTCGGTGCTGGTGCACCGCGAGGGCCGCGCTTTGTTCGACTACCTGGCCGCGCAAGGCATTGTGGCCGATTGGCGCGAGCCGAACGTTATCCGGCTGGCGCCCGTGCCGCTCTACAACTCGTTCGAGGAGGTGTGGCGCATTGGGCAAGCGTTTGCGCAGTGGGCCAACCGATCGGCGCGCTAAACGGTTTACTACCGTGGGCAGTGCTGCAAACCTAAGCTACCCAAGGCCCTAGGTTTCTCGTACTATTACACCGGCAGGCCGCCCACTCTCGGGCGGGCCTGGTTTTCGCCTTTGCATTATGGAAGATTACGCCGCCAAAATGGTCGGCAAAACCGACGCCGAGCTTCTGCTGTACGTGGAGCGCCGCAACGAATACCGCGAGCAGGCTGTGCTGGCAGCGGTAAACGAATTGGAGCGCCGGGGCCATGCCATCGATAACGTGGCTGCGCTGCGAAGCGAGCTGCAGGCTTCGTTTGTGGAGTCGGAGGCGGAGGCCCTGCGCAACCCCGCGCCCGAACCGGCCTGGATGACCAGGCCCGCCACTCCCGAAGAACCCGAACAGGTTGCCCCGGATGCGCCGGCCCTGTACTCGCCCACCACGGTGGTGGTGTTTTCGGTATTCTCTTTTCTGATTGGCGGCGTGTTGATGCTGCTAAACTTGCTGCGCCTGCGCCGCTACGGCGGCGCGGCCTTGCTAGTAGCATTGGTGGTGCTGGGCATCAGCGGATTAGGCTGGATATCGAAGCTGGTGGCAGTGCGGCCCGAATACATTTTTCTGGCCATCAACGTGGTGCTGGCGGCGCTTTATGTGTACGTGCTGTGGCCCAACTTTATCGGGGCCCAAACCTACCGGCCCCGCGGCTGGCTAATGCCGCTGCTCATCATCTTCGCCCTCAATATGCTGTTTATGGTATTGCTGCGCTACGCCGGCGTGGCCATACCGGGCCTCGGCCAGTAACCCAGCGCCTAGGTATGCCGCTGCTGCCGCTTGCCATGCCCCGCGCCGACGTGCGCTTCCAAAACGACTTTCTGCCCCCCAACGAAGCCGCGGCCTTGTTTCTGGAGCTGACCAACGGCATTGCGTGGCGGCAAGAAGCAATTCACCTGTTTGGCCGCGCGGTGCCGCAGCCCCGCCTTATTGCCTGGCACGGCGACGCCGGCGCTACTTACCGCTACTCGGGCTTGCAGCTGCAGCCCGAGCCGCTCACGCCTGTGCTGCATGCCTTGCGCCTGCGCCTGCAGCAAGCCACCGGTGCCGCGTACAACAGCGTGCTGCTCAACCTCTACCGCCACGGGCAAGACAGCATGGGCTGGCACGCCGACGACGAGTCCGAACTTGGTCCCGCTCCCGTTATTGCTTCGCTGAGCCTAGGTGCCACGCGGCGCTTTCGGTTTCGGCCGCGTAGCGGGGCCGGTTTCGAAGCGGCGCCCGTGTCGCTCGAGTTGCCCGGCGGCAGCCTGCTGCTGATGCAAGGCCCCACGCAGCACAACTGGCAGCATGCCCTGCCTAAAACGGCCCGCTCAGTGGGTCCGCGTATCAACCTCACGTTTCGTCGCATCGTGGCCTAGGTGGCGGCGGGCGCAACGGCGCGCACGAAAAAGCCGGCCCCGCACTGCGGGGCCGGCTTTTTTGTGCGGTGGTAATGGCGTGCTTACTTCAGCTCGATAAGCAAGCCTAGGTAAGCTAGGCGGCCGATGCCGGGGCCACCGTATACCTGCACGTTGTTGTTGTTGAGCAGGTTGGAAGCACCCAGTTGCAGCGTGGTGCCCAGCTTGGGCAGCGTGTAGCCGGCCGAAGCATCAAGCGTGCTGTAGTCGCTAACGGTGCCGGTGGCAAAGGGCATTTCCTGCAAGTGGCGCTCCACCCAGCGGTAGTTTACGTTGTAGTGGAAGTGCTGGCCCACCTGGCCTTCGGCGCCCACGTTATACTTGTGCTTGGGCGTGTTGAAGAACGTTACGAAACCTTGGGGCAGGTTGTCGCGGTCGAGCACGTTCAGCGAGTAGTTGGCCGAGAGGTGCAGGGCCTGAGCGGCGTAGTACGTAAGGCCCACGGCGCCGCCGCGCGTGTGCACCTCCTGCTCGTTGTTGTTGTACACAAACAGGTAGCGCGTGGGCTGGCCCGGCCCAAAGTTGGCGCGCTGGGCCGTTTGCAGCTGCTGCTGCGTGGGGCGCGTGCCATCGGTGTTGCCCACAAAGTAAGTGGCCCCGATGAAGTCGTTGTAGCGGCTGGTGTAGAAGTTTACATCGGCGTACAGCTTGGGCAGAATAACGCCTTTGTAACCCACCTCCAAGGTGTTTACGCGCTCCAGACCTAAGGGCTTCACGTTCAGCTCGAAGGTGCTGAGCGGCGCCGTGCCAAGCGGCTGGCCCTGGCTGTTCACGAGGCTGTAGCCCTGGTAGCCGTTGCCGATGTTGCCTTGGTACACACGCCCGATAATATCCACCTGCGTGTATTGCTCCAGCTGCGCCGGGCTGCGGAAGGCCGAGCCAAAGCTGCTGCGGAAGCTGTGCTGCTTTTCGGCACCAAACGAATACACGGCCGACACCCGCGGCGACACAGCCGCCTTAAAGTTCTTGAACTCATCGACGCGGACTGCGGCGGCCAGCTTCAGGTGGTCGTCGAGCAGGGTTTGGGTAGCCTGGGCGTAGGCGCCATACTCGTGGTTGCGGACGCGGTTGCCCGGCGTATCGGCAAAAATGCGGCCGCCCGAGCCTAAGCGGTACGCGCGGTAAGCGGCGCCCACGGTCAACTGCGTAGCCTCGGCCAGCTTAAACTGGCGCTGGCCGCTCACGTCGTGCAAGTACGAGTCGAGGTTCATCTTGGCGCCCCGGTTCACCGGGTCGTCGTTGCCTATGAGTTGCTGGCGCAAAGTGGCAAAGCGCGGATCGGTGCTCTTCAGCATGGTGCGCGCGGCCTCCGCCTGCGCCATAGCCAGGGCCTGCTCCACGGTGCGGTTGGCGCCGCGGGCCTGCTTGTACACGGCGTTGTAAGTGCCAATGTATTGGTCGGCGTAGCTTACCGTGGCGCCTTCCTGAGCCGGGGCAACGGTCAAGAACGAGCCCAACAGGTTCAGCTCGTACGAGTCGCCGCTGAAATCCTTGGTGGTGTAGGCCCGCAAAAAGCCCTTCGAGCTTTTCAGCTCTAGGCGGTATTGGTTGATGCCTAGGTCCTTGATGCGGAAACGGCTCAGGTTTTGGTACGTGGCCGTGCCGGCGGCGCGGCGGGCGCTCAACGTCAGCTTCAAGTCGTCGCGCAGCAAGTACGCGAGGGTACCTTCCACCCGGTACGAGCGGGTCTTGTTGTCGTCGGCAATAAGCTCCTGCTCGGTGTAGCCAGGGGCGTACAGGCGCCGGCCGTACAGCTCGGGGCTGGTGCCGCCGGGCAACTGCTGCTGGGGCGTAAAGGTGTAGCTCAGGTCGCCGTAGCGGTTCACGGCGTCGTAACCCAGGGGCGAGCCTTCGGCGTTGGCCGAGGTGGCGTTGGCCTCGTAGTTGCGGGCTATCCAGTCGTTGGCCGTGAGGTAGCTGCCCGTTACTTTAAAGGCCAGCTTATCGGTAATGCGGCGGGCGTAGCGCAGTTGCCCATCGAGGAAGTTGCGCTGGCCGCCGCGCAGCCGCATCGTCAGCCCTTCGTACACAAACGGGTCCTTCGAGTTAAACAGCACCACGCCGTTGAAGGCGTTAGCGCCGTACAGCGCCGAAGCCGGGCCGTGCACAATCTCGATGCTTTCCATGTCGACCTCCGGAATGCCCACCAGGTTACCGGGGCTGAGGTTGAGCGAAGGCAGCTGCGAGTCGGCGTAGTCGTAGAGCTGAATTACGCGCTCCGATTTGGCCGTGTTGAAGCCGCGCGTGCTGATGGAGGTAAACAGCATCGAGGCCGAGTTCACGTCGACGCCCTTAAACTGGCCCAAACCAGCCAAAATTTCGGGCGTCGAAACGCGCTCGATCTGGCGGCCGGTAATCTTTTCGACCGTTACCGGAGCGCGCATAATTTGTTCCTCCACGCGCGAGGCCGATACCACGGTTTCGTTTAGTTGCTGCGGGCTAGCCGACAGGCCCACGCTCAGTTGGTTATCGGGCAAGCGCAGCTCCAGCTCCTGGGTTTGGTAGCCCACGTACGAAACCACGAGCACCACCGGCTGGCTGCCAAAGGGCGCCTCGAGCCGGAACTTACCGAACTGGTCGGTGCTGGTACCGATAAATGTGCCTTTCACGAACACGGTAGCGCCCGGCAGCGGCATGCCTTCGTCGGTCCGCACCACGCCACCTAGGGCCTGCAGGGCGTTGTCGGCAGCAGAGCGGGGTGGTTGCGCGGCCGGTCCTTTATTGCCCGCCGGGTTGTCGGTTTGGGCCATGGCAACCGGGGTAGCCTGCGTAAGCAAAAGCCCCGATAACATCAGGGGGTAACAGTACTTCATTGCAAAGGGTGTGTGGGGAAATTTGGAAACGGATGTCAAGCTTACTCACGCGCGGCGCAGCACAAGGCTCCAACTCGCCCAACAAGCCGAAATCATAGCCGAATACCGTTGGGCTTTAGCTGGGCAATTGGCCTTAGGTGCCCACAGGCACCAAGCGCGCTCAGGAGCAGCTAGGGCCAAAAGCCAACCGCCCGGCACCGCTGCCGAGGAGGCAGGGTACCGGGCGGTTGGCGCCTGGTAGCGGCTAACGCAGCTGCTACTTAATGTCGACGAGCAGGCCCACGTAGGCCAAGCGGCCAATCTGCGGACCGCCGTAAATCTGCACGTTGCGGCTGTCGAGTACGTTCGAGGCCCCTACTTGCAGCGTGCTCGAGTACTTGGGCAGGGCGTAGCCTACGTAAGCATCCAGGGCGCTGTAATCGCTCAGCTCGCCAACGGCAAACGGCGTTTCGTAGAGGTGGCCTTGGGCCCAGCGGTAGTTCAGCGAGTAGCTAAACTGGCCAGCGGCACCGTTGGCACCCACGTTGTACTTGTGCTTGGGCGTGTTGAAGAACGTCTGGAACTCGGGGTCGGCAATGTTGTCGCGGTCGAGCACGTTCAGCGAGTAGTTGGCCGTCAGGTTCAGGGGTTTAGCCACGTTGTAGCTTAGGCCAATGGCCGCACCTTGGGTGCGCACCTCCTGATCGGCGTTCGTCCATACCTGCAGCACGCGGGTGGGCAGGGCCTTGTTCTGGAACTGCGCGGGCGCGGCGGCCTGCAACTCCTGCGGCGTGGGGCGCGTGCCGTTGGTGTTGCCGATAAAGCGGCGGCCACCAATAAAGTCGTTGTACTGGCTGCGGAAGTAGTTGATGTCGACGCTCAGCTTGTTGGCAAATACGCCACGGTAGCCGCCTTCGTAGGTGCTCAGGCGCTCCAGTTTCAGCGGGGCCAAGTTGATAGCGCTGCCCACGCCTTGCGCCGTGAGGGCGTAGCCTTGGTAGCCGTTGCCCACGTTGCCAAGCAGCAATACTTGGCCTACATCGAGGCGGATGTACTGATCGAGCTGGGTGGGCGAGCGGAAGGCGCGGCCGTAGCTGGCCCGGAAGCTGTGTTGCTTGTTGGCACCGGCCGAGTATACAACCGAGGCCCGCGGCGACACAGCCGGGTCGAAGTTCTTGAAATCATCCACGCGCACGGCCAGCGCCAGCTTCAGGCGGTCGTCGAGCAGTTGGTGCGCCAGCTGGGTGTAGGCACCCATTTCGTGGTTCTGGATGCGCTCGTTGTCGTCCGAAAACAGGTTGCCGTTCGAGCCCAAACGGAATTTGCGGTACGCCGCACCCAAAATCAGGTCGGTTTTGCCACCCAGGCGGAAGTTGTACTGCGCGTTGCCTTCGTTCAGCAGCGAGCTGGCGTTCAGGCGCGCGCCGCGGCCAGGCGTTGCGTCCTTGATAATGGCCGCGCGCAGCTGGCTGAACCGCTCGCTGTTCGGGTCGAGTTGCTGCTTGTTGGCCTCGCGCTGGGCCACCTGCAGGGCTTGTTCGGCCGGAAGGCCGGCTGCACGAGCTTGCTTGTAAGCAAAATTGTAGGTGCCGAAATATTGCTGCGCGTACGACGGAGCGTTGGCACCCTCGGAAGTTGGAGAGGTCTGAAGAAACGAACCTAGGAAACCTAGGTCGTAGCTGCTGTTGCCGAAGTCCTGGGTGGAGGAGCCGCGCAAAAACCATTGCTCGCCCTTCAGTTCGCCGCGGTACTGGTTGGTGCCGAAGTTGCGTAGGCGGTAGCGGCTCGAGCTTTGGTAACTGGCAGTGCCGCGGGCCAGGCTGGCGCTTACGGTGGCCTTCAGCTTATCGGTAAGCAGGTACGATACCGTGGGCACTACCTTAAACGACCGGGCTTTGTCGTCGTCGGCCACGAGCGTTTGCTCGCTAAAGCCCGGCATGAACACCGTTTTGCCCACCAGCTCGGGGCTAACGCCCGTTGGGAAAGGCTGGCCGGTCCGGAAGGTGTTCGACACGTCGCCGTAGCGGTTCACGGCGTCGTAGCCCAAGGGCGAGTTGGCGTCGTTGTTGGTCGGCACCACGCGCTTGCTGGTCGGGTCGAAGTTGTTGGCCAACCAGTCCTGACCGGTGAGGTAGCTGCCTACCACCTTAAGGGCGAGTTTGTTGCCAAACTTCTTGGCGTAGCGCAGCTGCCCGTCGAGGTACGTCCGTTCGCCGCCGCGCACGCGGGCGCTCAGCCCTTCGGTCACAAACGGGTCTTTCGAGTTTAGCAGCACCACACCGTTGAAGGCGTTGGCGCCGTACAGCGCCGAAGCCGGACCGTGAATCACTTCAATGCTGGCAATATCCAACTCCGGAATGCCCGTGAGGTTGCCCGAGTTAACGTTGAGCGAAGGCGACTGGGTATCGAAGTAATCGACCAGCTGAATTACGCGCTCCGATTTAGGAGAGTTAAAGCCGCGGGTGCTGAGGCTGCTCATCACCATGCTGCTCGAGTTCACGTCGATGCCTTTGTAGTTGTTCAGGCTGGCCAGCACATCGGGCGGAGGCACGCGCATAATCTGCTGCGCGCCTACTTTCTCAATGGTTACGGGTGCCTGTTGCAACGATTCTTCCACGCGCGAGGCCGCCACTACCACTTCGTTCAGGGTTACGGCTTCGTTCAGCGTAACCACCACATCGGGAGTGGGCTTAGTCAGTTCCAACTCGCGGGTTTCGTAGCCCACAAACGAGATGGAGATAACCACGGGCCCGCGGCTGAAATCGGCGGGCAGCGAAAACTGCCCTAGGTAGTTGGTGCCGGTACCGATAAGGGTGCCTTTCAAGAAAACAGTAGCGCCGGGTATAGGCTCGCCAGCATCGTTGCGTACGACGCCGCTAACACCGGCTTCCGACTGGGCAAGCGCAGGAGCTGCTAACAGCGCGCCGCCCAAAGCAAGCAGGCAGGGGTATAGTTGCCGCATAAAAAAGGTGTGAAAAAGAAGAAAGAAAAAGCGGAGCGAAGAGTGCCGAAGATCATTCGGCAAACGTGCAAAGATCAGGAACTTTATAGAATTCTATATTCCTCGGAAAAGCACAGCAAGAAATATACAGCCGAGAAGTAATAGTCCAATTCATGATTTTTGTCATAAACCGGGCGGTGGCGCATGCGCGCCGCGAGCCTGCGCTGCTATTGTAGGTTAGAGTAGCCTGAAAGCTGTGTTTCGTGCGAGCTTCCTGTTGCAAAGCCAGAGGTGCTCAATGGGTGGGCTAATAAAGCATCGGTTGGCATCTAAAAACAGGTGGCACAGCTCGGTACACCGGTGGTCGGCTTAGGTCCTTAGTAGGCGGCATCTGGTAATTGCGCCACAAATGCGGGCGCGCAGAAGTACACAAGGGCATACAAAGAACTAAGGAAGATTACGCGAATAGGGCGGTAGCGTAACTGGTTGGCTAGTAGTGCCCAAAGGTAAGCGCAGGCATTGCCGCGGCCAAACAAATGCGCTAATACGATGCTTTTCCGGGCTGAAGGCAGGAGTTTCCTATGTCAACCACCGTATCAAACCACTAATTTGGCACGTTTGCCTGGCCTACCCGCACCCATGACCTCCAACGCTCCCCAACCTGCCGCATCACACAACCAAACTGAAAAAGAGCAGCTTACCGTAATGGGTGGCGGCTTGGTAGGCTCGTTGCTGAGCTTGTACTTGGCCCGGCACGGGCACCGGGTGCAAGTGTTCGAGCGGCGGCCCGATCCGCGCCGGGCTGGCGCCGACGGTGGCCGCTCCATCAATTTGGCGTTGTCGGACCGCGGGTGGCGCGCCCTAGAGGGCATTGGCATTGCCGAAGCCGTGCGCGAAGTGGCCATTCCGATGTACGGCCGCGTGATGCACGACGCGCAGGGCAACCTCAGTTACCAACCCTACGGGCAGCCGGGGCAGGGCATTTACTCGGTGTCGCGCGGGGGGCTAAACCGTCGCCTGCTCGATTTGGCCGAGGCCGAGCCTAACATTCAGCTCAACTTCGGGCAGCAATGCCTCGAGGTGGATTTGCGCGGCCAACAGCTGCACCTGCGCGACGCCGCCACCGGCCAGGAAAAGCACCTAGGGTACCAGCGCCTGTTTGGCACCGACGGCGCCTTTTCGGCTGTGCGCGGCTCCATGCAGCGCACCGACCGCTTCGACTACGCGCAATCATACTTGGAATATGGCTACAAGGAGCTGACCATCGCGCCGGCCGCCGACGGTACCTGGCAGCTCGAAAAACACGCCCTGCACATTTGGCCGCGCGGGCGCTACATGATGATTGCCTTGCCCAACCTCGACGGTACCTTCACGTGCACGCTGTTCTTTCCCTTCGAGGGCGAAGAATCGTTTGCTGCGTTGCGCACGCCCGAGCAGGTGCAGGCATTCTTCGAACGCGTATTTCCGGATGCCGTGCCGCTGATGCCTGAACTCACCGACGACTTTTTTGGCAACCCCACCGCGTCGCTCGTTACGGTAAAGTGCTTTCCGTGGGCGCACCAGGACGATGTGGTGCTGCTCGGCGACGCGGCCCACGCCATTGTGCCGTTTTACGGCCAGGGCATGAACGCCGGCTTCGAGGATTGCACCGTACTGGATGAGCTGCTGCGCCAGCACCCTGGCAATTGGCACGCCGTGTTTCAGGAGTTTCAGCGTGTGCGCAAGCCCAACGCCGACGCCATAGCCGATTTAGCGGTGTACAACTTCGTGGAGATGCGCGACAAGGTGGCCGATCCGAAGTTCTTGTTGCAGAAGAAAATAGAAAGCAAGATTGCCGCGCAGTACCCCGATCAGTGGTTGCCGCTGTATTCGCAGGTTACGTTCTCGCACCGCCCCTACGCCGAAGCCTGGGCCAACGGCCAGCGGCAAGACGCCATTATGGGCCGCCTGATGGCCCACATCCGCACCGAAGAAGACTACGACCGCTCTGAGGTGCAGCAACTGGTGCAGCAGGAAATGGCGCAGGTAGATAAGTAACAGGTTACAGGTAACACAGGACAGACGCCGCTGCCGCCGAGCACGGGCATCGGCCTACACTAGCCAGCCGGCACCTAGGGCCACTGCGGCCCCGAGGCCCAGCCCTGCAGCAACCTGCGCCGGCGTGTGCGCCCGCAACGCCAGGCGGGCCCAGCTCACGGCGGCTGCCACCCCGCCCGCGGCCAGCAGCCACCTAGGGCCACAGGAGCCGATGGGGTAGGGGCCCAGCACCAGCAGTAGCAGCAGGCCCAACGCACCGCCCATGCCGACGCCGTGCGCCGATATTTTCCAGCGCAGCGTGATGCCCAGCGTGAGCACAACGGCCAGCGTAATGCTGCCGAGCATTAGCAACAGCAGCGGGGCTCGGTAAGCTGCCGTGCTGCCCAACAGTGCCGTGGCCGCCCCGAAACCTAGGGCTGTAAGCAACAAGGGCACGGGGCGTTGGCGACGTTCGTATAGCTCAACCGAACTAATGCGCCCGGCGCGGTACAGCAGCCACGTGCCCAGGCCTGGCAGCCAAAACGTAAGCAGCCACACCCACAGCGTCAGTTGCCAGCGTGCCTCCGTTGCCAGGGGCAGCAGTGCCGTTGGCATACCATAGGCCAACATCAGCACCAGGTAAGTGGGCACCAGCAGCGGATGAAACACAGCCGACAGACCGAAGGCCAAGCGGTTTTTCAATGAAAAAGGAAGAATGAAAAAGCAGAAACGAAGCGGACTGCCCACTTGGCTCGTCCTTTCTCATTCCTCCTTCGTCCTTAACTTATTATAGCTCTTTGCGCAAACGTGCTACCGGAATGTTCAGCTGTTCGCGGTATTTGGCCACGGTGCGGCGGGCAATGTTGTAGCCGCGGGTGTTCAGCATCTTTTCCAGCTTGTCGTCGGAGAGCGGGCGGCGCTTGTCTTCGGCCTCAATGATTTCTTTCAGAATGTGCTTCACCTCGCGGCTCGACGCGTCCTCGCCCGAGTCGGTAGCAATGCCCTCCGAGAAAAAGTACTTAAGAGGATAAATGCCAAACTCCGTCTGCACGGCTTTGGAGTTGGCCACGCGCGACACGGTGCTGATATCCATGCCAATTTCCTGGGCTATGTCCTTCAGAATCATGGGCCGCAACTTGCTCTCGTCGCCTTCCAGGAAGAAATCTTTCTGGTAGCGCACAATGGAATCCATGGTGCGCAGCAGGGTTTGCTGGCGCTGCTTGATGGCGTCGATAAACCACTTGGCCGCGTCGAGCTTCTGTTTCACAAAGGTCACGGCTTCCTTCAGCTTCTTGTCCTTCTTGGCGCCCTTGTCGTAGGCCTGAAACATTTCTTGGTAGTCGCGGCTCACGCGCAGGTCGGGCGCGTTGCGCGCGTTTAGCGTGAGGTGCAGCTCGCCGTTGTCGTTCGTCAGGATAAAGTCGGGGATGATGTACTGCACCCGGCCCCCGCCGGTAGGGTCGGAGCCGCCTGGCTTGGGGTTAAGTTTCAGAATCAGGCCGATAGCTTCCTTAATTTCCTCGTCGGTCAGGTCGAGGCGCTGCTGAATTTTGGGGTAGTGCTTCTTCGTGAACTCGTCGAAGGTTTCCTCCAGAATGCGCTGCGCGTGCTCCACCACGTCGTCGTGGGGGCGGCGGTCGAGCTGCAGCAGCAGGCACTCGCGCAAATCGCGCGCGCCAATGCCGGGCGGGTCAAACGTCTGAATTAAGCGCAAGGCCTGTTCAATTTCGGCCTCGGTGGCTTCGATGTTTTGCGAAAAAGCCAGGTCGTTGGCAATGGCTCCTAGGTCGCGGCGGATGTAACCGTCGGCATCAATGGAGCCAATGAGCTGGCGGCCAATGGCCTCGTGCTTTTCGTCGAGGTCCATAAAGCGCAACTGCTCGAACAGAGAATCGGTGAGCGTGCTGCCGGTGTCGGCCAGGGGCATGTCGCGTTCTTCCTCGTCGCCGCCGGTATCGCCCTGCATTTTGTAGCCGGCTATTTCGTCGTCGTTGAGGTAGTCTTCGAGGTTCAAGTCGTCCGAGTCCTTGGTTTCGCTGGTGTCCTCGTCGCGGGGCATTTCCAGCTCGGGCTCCGGCGTTTCGTCAAAGTCTTCGTCGAGAATATTCTCGTCGTTGTCGTACTCCTCGCCTTCGGCCGGGGTGTCGTCGGTATCGTCTTGGTCGTCGCCGAAATCGTCGTCGGCATCGTCATCGGCCATGTCGGCCTCTTCCGCATCGCCTTCTTCGAGCGCGGGGTTGGCTTCCAGCTCTTCTTTAATGCGCATCTCCAGCTCTGCGGTGGGTATCTGCAGCAGCTTGATGAACTGTATTTGTTGGGGCGACAGCTTCTGCGAGAGAAGCTGTTTCATGTCTAGTCGTTGCATAACTCGGTACGCGTGCGTCGGCTGCCGTGGGAGGGCGCCGCTTCTGCCAAAGATAGCCTTTTGTGTACTTCGGTTTTAGGGCAAAGGTTGGTGCACGTAGGCTGTTTTGGCGCAGGTGGCTTTAGCCCGCAGAGGGCGCCGAGGCTTTCGCAGAAGGCGCCGAGCTTTGCGTCATCTGCGGAAGCCTCGGCGCCTTCTGCGGGCTAACTAACGTCGGCGTAGTATGGCGGGCTTACGACACTTACCGCTATTTTTGCCCGCTCATTCTCATTGCCAACACAATGTCCGTCAGAAGATCAAGCGTAGAGGCGCTGCTGGCTAGCCAAGAGCTAGACCGCGAAGTGCTCGTGAAAGGTTGGGTACGCACCCGCCGCGGCAACAAATACGTGCAGTTTATCGCCGTAAACGACGGCTCCACGATCAATAATCTGCAGGTAGTAGCCGACGCTGAGAAGTTTCCGGAGGAAACGCTGAAGGACGTGGCCACCGGCGCCTGCGTGGCCGTGCGCGGCACCTTGGTAGCCTCGCAGGGCAAGGGCCAATCGGTTGAGATTCAGGCCACGGAAATTGAGGTATTGGGCAAAGCCGACCCCGAAACGTACCCGCTCCAAAAGAAAGGCCACTCGCTGGAGTTCCTGCGCGAAATTGCGCACCTGCGCCCCCGCACCAACACCTTTGGCGCGGTGCTGCGCCTGCGCCACGCGCTGGCGTTTGCCGTGCACCAGTACTTCAACGACCGCGGCTTTTTCTACGTGCACACGCCCATCATCACCGGCTCCGATGCCGAGGGTGCCGGGCAGATGTTTCGGGTAACCACGCTGCCCGAGCAAAACCCGCCGCTCAACGAGCAGGGCCAGGTAGATTACAAGGAAGACTTTTTCGGCAAGGCCACCAACCTCACCGTATCGGGCCAGCTCGAGGGCGAAGTAACTGCCATGGCCCTTGGTAAGGTGTACACCTTCGGTCCCACGTTCCGGGCCGAGAACAGCAACACGGCCCGGCACCTGGCCGAGTTCTGGATGATTGAGCCGGAAATGGCGTTTTTCGACCTGCACGACAACATGGACCTGGCAGAGGACTTCCTGAAGTACCTCGTGCGCTACGCCCTGGAGAAGTGCCCCGCCGATCTGCAGTTCCTCAACGACCAGTACGACAAGGAACTCCTAGGTCGGTTGCAGTTCGTGATTGACAACGACTTCCAGCGCCTGACCTACACCGAGGCCGTGGAAATTCTGAAGTCGGCCAAGCAGAAATTCGAATTCCCCGTGGACTGGGGCACCGACCTGCAGTCGGAGCACGAGCGGTACTTGGTGGAGAAGCACTTCAAGAAGCCCGTAATCCTGACGAACTACCCGAAGGACATCAAGGCATTCTACATGAAGCTCGACGAGGACGGCCGCACCGTGCGCGCCATGGACGTGCTGTTCCCCGGCATCGGCGAAATCATCGGCGGCTCGCAGCGCGAGGAAGACCTAGGGAAATTGCAGCAGCGCATGCAGGAAATGCACGTGCCCGAAGAAGACCTGTGGTGGTACCTCGACCTGCGCCGCTTTGGCTCGGCCCCGCATTCGGGCTTCGGTCTGGGCTTCGAGCGGCTGGTGCTGTTCGTGACGGGCATGACGAACATTCGGGACGTAATTCCCTTCCCGCGCTTCCCGAAAAACGCGGAATTTTAAGCGGCTCTAAACTTTACACGAAAAAGCCAGCACGCTGTAGCGCTGGCTTTTTCTGTTTACAAGAGTTTCAAAACCGCCTTTTCGTAGAAATTCGCGAACCGATCAGGCTTGTTGCGGGAGCAAATACTGGTGTACAAATAAGGACTGACTTGCGGCCCCAGGTCGAGGATGCTTTGGGGTTTAACATCCCGAAGCCAACTGTAAATTAGGTAGTCGGTGTCTAGGTTAAAGCTGCTGCCGCAAGCGGCCGAACTGCCGCTGCTTTGCACCGAAAGCGTATCTGTTTGGGCCGAGCCTTTGTAAAGATGCTTTACCCGGAAAATATACCGCACCAGCCCGCCCACTTGCGTTTTGCTCACGAGAGTTCCCGCAAATATTACGTCGGCTTGCCGGTAGCTTTTGCGGATGCCAACCTCCACGCAGGAGCAGGCCATACTTGGGGCCGGCGTTGCTGCCAGCAGCGCTGCTACCAATAGCCCGTTGCTTGTGCGCATGATGAATGACCTAGGGAATTTGTGCGGCGGAAGATACGCCTTAGCGCCAGTTAGCAACCTTCTCCAACAGGCTCAGCAGTAATTCCGCAGCTCCTTGTCGTCAACGGCTACTAGGTTGTCGAGCCGCACCTCGAAGCCATCATCCAAGCGCAGGTACTCCACTTTTTCGCGGATGTAGAGTTCCTTGATGATGCCCTCGTAGGTGCTGGGCGGCGTGTCGGGCTCGGTGCGGTAGGTGAGGGTGCAGCGCTGGCCGGTGGTGGCGCGGGCTTCCAGTTCGTCGTAAAACGAGCAGCTGATGGGGCGGTATTCGGTTGGCATGGCGCGGGGTGGCGGTTTAAGGTGCGGGTTGCTCCTAGGTACGTAAAGCAAACAAGCCCCGCCTAGGTTTGGGCGGGGCTTGCTGCAAAAATCGAGAAGCAAAACAGCGGTTTAGTGCTTGCCTTTGCCGTGGCCCTTGCCGGGGTGGCCACCGCCGTGCTTGTTGCCACGGCCGCGGCCTTCGTTGTAATCGTCGTCGTAGCGGCCGCCGCCGGGTACGTTCACGATTACGCCGGGCTGCGCAGGGTAATTGCCGCGCATTTTTTTGGCCTGGCCGGGCGGCATGCCGTGGGGGTGGCCGTAGCGCGTGCGGTGCTGCGAGTACTGCGTCCAGGGTGTAGCGCCCACGTAATCAATTACCACGGGGTGGAAGTTGGCCGGGTTGTAGCCGTTGAGCGAGCGAAGGCGCGTCCATTTACCGCTGCGCTGCACAATGTATTGCCGGTCGCGCACGTCGTAATAGCCGCCGTACTCGGGCACGTAGTAGTACTGGCGGCCGGCGGGCACAGCAGGCCCCCAGCTCGGCGGGTTGACGTTGATGGTAACCTGGGCGTTGGCCTCGGTAAAGGCGCCGGCCGAGCTCAGCAAAAGCAAGGCGGCGAACAAGGTTTTGGAAAGGCGCTGCATAACGCGAAATGCTGGTGGTGAAGACAAGGCTAAGCCTTGGGCAAGAACAAGGCCAAACTGCCGGCCTGATTGTGCGTAGGCTCATTACGAAGATAACACCCGTGGCACCTAGGGCCCGAACGAAAAGCCCTAACACGCGGTTGAGTACTATTGCACCCGGCCGCTGTGGCTAAAGCCACTGGCAAATAAGCTATTCGGAGTAGCCAGCGGGCGGGCATTTCACGTATTTTTGCGGGCTTATCTGCTACGCACTGCATGGCTAAGAAAAAATCGGCGGCCTCGGCCGCTGCGGTTGCTCCGGCTTCGGCCCCCACGTTAGCGGCTACGGCGGCTGCGGATGTTTCTGTTGCAACGCCCGAGGCTGCCCTGCCGGTAGGTGCCAACGGCTCGGCTTACCACTCGTCGGCGGCTACCATCGAGGCGCCTTTCATTGAGGTGTACGGCGCGCGCGAGCACAACCTCAAGAACGTGTCGGTGCAAATACCGCGTGGCAAGCTGGTGGTGTTCACGGGCATTTCGGGCTCGGGCAAGTCGTCGTTGGCGTTCGATACCATTTACGCCGAGGGCCAGCGCCGCTACATGGAAACATTCTCGGCCTACGCCCGCTCGTTTATGGGCGGCCTGGAGCGCCCCGATGTCGACAAGATCGAAGGCTTGTCGCCGGTAATCAGCATCGAGCAGAAGACGACCTCGCGCAACCCACGCTCCACGGTGGGCACCATCACCGAGATCTACGACTTCCTGCGCCTGTTCTACGCCCGTACGGCCGAGGCCTTCAGCTACGTAACGGGCAAGAAGATGATCCGGCAGTCCGACGACCAGATCATCAACTACATCATCAAGCACTTCGACCAGCGCAAGCTGGTGGTGCTGGCGCCGGTGGTGAAAGGCCGCAAAGGCCACTACCGCGAGCTGTTTCAGCAGGTGGCCAAGCTAGGCTTTACCAAAGTGCGCGTCGATGGCGAGCTGCTCGACATCACGCCCAAAATGCAGCTCGACCGCTACAAGATTCACGACATCGAAATCGTGATTGACCGGCTGGTGGTGAAGGAGGACGACCGGTTTCGCTTGTCGGGCTCGATGCAATCGGCCCTTACGCACGGCAAAGGCACGGCACTAGTGCTCGATACCGAGGCCAACAAGACGCAGTTCTTCTCGCGCTTCCTCATGGACCCGGCCACCGGCATTGCTTACGACGACCCGGCGCCCAACACCTTCTCCTTCAACTCGCCCTATGGTGCGTGCCCCACTTGCAACGGCCTGGGCGAGATTCAGCGCATTACCGAGGAAACCGTGATGCCCGACCCCAAGCTGAGCATCAGCCGCGGCGGCATTGCGCCCCTAGGTGAGTACCGCGACATCTGGATCTTTCAGCAACTGAACCTGATTCTGAAGAAGAACAAGGCTTCGCTGACCACGCCCATCGAGAAGCTGCCGCGCGAGCTGGTGGAACGCCTGCTCCACGGCGTGCCCGAAACCGAAGACGAGGACGACGACAAGAAAAAAGCCACGTACAGCGAGCCGTTCGAGGGCATTATCCCCTTCCTGCAGCGGCAGATGGATTCCGACTCGGAGAACATTCGGGAGTGGATTCAGCAGTACACCCAAGCTGTGGAGTGCCCCGAGTGCCACGGCCACCGCCTGAAAAAAGAATCGTTGCACTTCAAGATTGACGGCAAGCACATCGGCGAGCTGTCGATCATGGATATTGGCGAGCTGAGCCGCTGGTTTGAGGGCCTGGAGGAACGCCTGTCGGAACGCCAGAACCTGATTGCCCGCGAGCTGCTGAAGGAAATTCGCAAGCGCATCGGCTTCTTGCTGGAGGTGGGTTTGGAGTACCTCAACCTGCACCGCTCGGTGCGCACGCTGTCGGGCGGCGAGTCGCAGCGCATTCGCTTGGCTACCCAAATCGGTACCCAATTGGTGGGCGTGCTCTACATCATGGACGAGCCCAGCATTGGCCTGCACCAGCGCGACAACGAACGCCTCATCAACGCCCTCAAGCACCTGCGCGACCTAGGCAACTCGGTGATTGTGGTGGAACACGACAAGGACATGATCGTCCATGCCGACCACGTGCTCGACATCGGTCCCGGGGCCGGCATACACGGCGGGCACGTGGTAGCCGAAGGCGAGCCCGACGCTTTCTTGCGCAGCGGCTCGCTCACGGCGCAGTACCTCAGCGGCGAAAAGCACATCGAGCTGCGCAAAAAGAAGCGCGAGGGCGAAGGCAAGGATTTGGTGCTGAAAGGCGCCAAAGGCCACAACCTGAAGAACGTAACCCTGAAAGTGCCCCTGGGTAAGCTGGTGGCCGTTACGGGGGTGTCGGGCTCGGGCAAGTCGTCGCTCATCCACGATACCTTGTACCCCATCCTCAACCGTCACTTCTTCAACGCCAAGCGCGAGCCGCTGGCATTCGGCAGCATCGAGGGCCTGGAGCACATCGATAAGGTAATCGAGGTGGATCAGTCGCCGATTGGCCGCACGCCGCGCTCTAACCCGGCTACGTACACCGGCGTGTTCACCGAAATCCGGCAGCTGTACTCCAACCTGCCCGAGGCCAAAATCCGGGGCTACGGGCCGGGCCGCTTCTCTTTCAACGTGAAGGGCGGCCGCTGCGAAACCTGCGAGGGCGCGGGCATGCGCACCATCGAGATGAACTTCTTGCCCGATGTGCACGTGCAGTGCGAAACCTGCAAGGGCCGCCGCTACAACCGCGAAACGCTGGAGGTGCGCTTTAAAGGCAAGAGCATCACCGATGTGCTCGACATGACCATTGAGAAGGCCGTGGAGTTCTTCGAGAACCAGCCCCGTATTTTGCGCAAGATCAAGACCTTGGCCGATGTGGGCTTGGGCTACATCACCCTAGGTCAGCAGGCTACCACGCTGAGCGGGGGCGAGGCGCAGCGCGTAAAACTGGCCACCGAGCTGAGCAAAAAGGATACCGGCAAGACCTTCTACATCCTCGACGAGCCCACCACCGGCTTGCACTTCGAGGACATTCGTCACCTGTCGGATGTGCTGCAGAAGCTGGCCGACAAGGGCAACTCTGTACTCATCATCGAGCACAACCTCGACCTGATTAAGGTAGCCGACCACATCATCGACCTAGGACCCGAAGGCGGCGCCGGCGGCGGCATGATTGTGGCCCAAGGCACGCCCGAGCAAGTGGCCAAGGTGAAGAAAAGCCACACCGCACGCTTTTTGGCCGAAGAGCTGAAGGTGAGCAAGTACGCCGAGGAAAAACCCAAGGCAGCCGAAGAGGCCGCTTAGTTGCGCATAAGCCTAGAGCGTTGCCGCCCCGCCCAATGTTAAATTTTAGGCGGGGCGGCGTTTTTATGTTGCCTAAATATTACGCGCGGCCTATTTTAGGTGCTTCCATTCCTACCCACCCGCTCACCTATTGTGAAACATCTACTCTTCCCTGTCCTGTTGGCCGTTGCCATCATGAATGCCCCCGCCAAAGAAGCGCCGCCAAAAGGCACCAAATGGGAGGGCACCATCAGCAACGGCATGAAGGGCGACAAAATCAGCTTTGTGGTGTCGCCCGACGGCAAGAAGCTCTCCGACCTCACGTTTTCGGGCTACTGGCGCTGCAGCGGCAAGCTCGAGCAAACCACCGTGGGGCCCGATTCGGCATTTAACATCGTGGGCGGCAAAGTAGCCGGGGTGGCCGTCGATCCGCCCAACGGCGGCAGCACGGCTTGGCGCTTCGAGGTGCAAGGCGAGTTCAGCGGCAAAGCCGCGGCCAAAGGCACTTTCCGCATGAACATCAACAACCTGGGCTGCGACACTTACAAGCTGCAGTGGGCAGCCGCTCCTGTTGGCGTAGCTAAGTAAGCAACACCTAGGGCGTAGGCTTCATGGCCACCAGCTCTATTTCCACCAACGCCGAGGGCATCAGTAAGCGTTTTACTTCCACCCAGGTAGCGGCGGGGTACACGCCGTTGTAGTACTTCTTGCGCAGCTCGTTTTCCTGCGGAAAGACGTTTAGGTCGACGGTATACACGTTTTCCTTTACCACGTGCTGGAAGCCAAGGCCGTGGTGCGCCAGCGTTTTCTCCAGGGTTCGGTAGATGCCTGCTACCTGCTCGGCCATGGTTTTGCCTGGGTGCACCGTGCCCGATATGTACAGGGTGTTGCCAACCAGTACGGCTTGCGCATAGCCGTATTGGTTTTCGCCGGCTGCATGCAGGTTAAAAGTTTGGCGATTAAGTGATTTGGCTGGCGCTGCGGTTTGCGCCGAGGTAAGTTGCGCACCGCCAAGCAGCGCGGCTGCCAAGAACAAGCGTTTCATAGTTGATGAGGTACTGAAGGTTGAATCTGCCCAACGTCGATCGGCACCGGCTACCGTTGCACCTCACCAAGCCAACTCACATCAGTATGTGAGCGGGCCTAGTGCTGCCCTAACAACAAAGCGCCGCCTGCTGGTTAGCAGGCGGCGCTTTGTTGTTAGCCTTCGAAGGGCCAGTCAGCTTACATTTTCATGTTGCTGTGCTGCTTCGAGGTATCGAGGTGCTTCTGAATCACGGGCGTGGTTTTGGTGATGAAGCCCTTGATGTCGGCGTCCTGGGTCATCTGCAGGTGAGCCTGCATGGTGTTCAGGGTTTTCTGGTGGTCGGTTACCATTTGCTGCATAAAGCGTTGGGCCAGCTGCTCGCCGCCCAGCTTGCGCATTTCGTCGGCAATGGCTTTGTGCTCGGCGTCCATGTCGGTGGGCAAGGTTACGCCTTTCTTTTTGGCAATGGCCGTCAGGTCAGCCGTCGACTTGGTGTGGTCGGTAATCATCATGTTGGCGTGGTCCTTGGCCATGCCCGTTACGCCCTTCTCCAGCACGAGGCGGCTTAGCTGAATCTCGTTCTGGTCGCTGTGCGCGGCTGATTTCATGAACTCGGGGTCGTCTTTGTGCGGTGCGGTTTCGCCCGAGTTGTTGCCGTTCATGCCCATCGGGGCAGTGCGGCTATCAGCCGACATGCCCGCGCCCTGGCCGGTGGTGTCGCCGTCGTTCGAGGCGTTGGCCATGCCGTTGGTGCCGTTGCCCATGGCGTTGTCGTCGGCGTTGTTGTTGGCCGTGGCAGTGGTGTCGGGGTTGCTGCCCTTGTTGTCGGTGCAGGCTGAGGTGCCGGCCAGCAGGGCCGCGCTAAGCAGCGCCGGCAGAAGTAGCTTTTTCATGAATGAAACAGTGTTATGGTTGGGTAGGGAAAAAACTATTGGTTGGCGGCTGCGCCCGAGGTGTCGCCGGCGGCGCCGGCCTGGGCTGCGCTGTCGGCATCGGCCGAAACGGTGGGGCCGGCGTTGTTGTCGATAACCACTGCCTCCGACTCTACACCGCCTTCATCGGCTGCTTTGTCCATATTGGAAACGGCCTCGCCGGCGGTGCCGTCGGTGCGCTGGGTGTCGTTGCCGGAGCAAGCGGTACCTAGGGTAAGCGAGCCAGCCAGCAGGGCCAGCCATAGGGTTGAGCGTTTCATGCGGTGCTAAGTAAAAGTGAACGAAAGGCCGGTGGCGCCTAGGGCTTTAGCTGGTCTTCTACCTGCTCGGCCTGCTTGCGGTGCTCCTCGAGCACGGGCGCGTACTTGGCGGCAAACGCGCGAATGTCGCCGTCGTACGCTTCGTCGGCCATGTCCTCAAAGGCATCTTCGGCGTTGCTATGCGCATCCACAATTTCCTCTACGTATTGGCGGTCGAATTCGGCACCCGTCAGGCCTGCCAATTCTTTGTACAGATCCTGCTGGTCACCGCCCAATCCATCGGGCACGGCAATGTTTTTCTGGCCGGCCAAGGTGCGCAACGAGGCGTTGATGCCCGTGTGCCCACGCATAAGCTGTTGGGCCAGGTTGCGCACTTCGGGGCGGGTCGCCTTCGACTGGGCAAGCTTGCTGAGCTCTACTTCGAGCAAGCCATTGGTGGTAGCCTCCACCAAAAATTCGGCGTCTTGCTCCTGGCGTTTGGTTATGTCTTCGTTGCCGATGCGCTGCTCGTTCTCAAACTTGGCGTCGGCCACTGGGTCGCGGTTGCCGGAGTTACAAGCCAGCAGGCTACCTAGGAGGCATAGCGGTAAGTATTGTTTGAGCAGGTGCATAATCGGTGCATTCGGGCCGGCCCACGTCCGGTATCTGGGCTATACGCACCCATGCGCAAGCGGTTCATAGAAATTAGTTCCGCCTCCGGAAAATTTTTCTGCCAAGCCATTAAACCACAGCGTGGCAGCACCTTCTAAGCCATTGCTAATGCCCTTAACAGCCGGTATTTTACACCCCACACAACTCCATCATGAAACACACCGCCTATCGTACCGCACTTGCTGTACTCCTTGGCTCGGGCCTGCTTGCCGGCCTCGGCAGCTGCGCCAAAGATGACCTAGGACTGGCTACCACCACCTCCGCTGAAGACCAGGCCGACGCCGAAGGCTCCGACGCCGCCACCCTGGAATACATCGATGCCAACGCCCCCGCCGATGTAAACCAAGCCGCTGCCGGCACCTACGCCTCCGCCGACGACTTGCGCTCGGTGTGTGGCTCCTGCGTTACGCGCACCTACGACGCCGCCACCCGCACCCTCACGCTCACTTTCGACCCCAACGGCTGCGTGGGCCGCGACGGCCGCGTGCGCCGCGGGCAAATTGTGGCGGTATTCAGCGGGCAGCACCGACAGCCGGGCGCGTCGGTGGTGGTTACGCAGGTGAACTACTCCGTAAACGGCAACCCGCACAAAGGCACCCGCATCATTACCTACACCGGCAACGGCACCTATACGCTGCGGGTGCAGGAAGCGAGCATCACCACACCCACCGGCACGGCCAGCTGGAACTCCGAGCGCACCTACACGCAAACCGCCGGCCAAGCCACCCGCACCTTGCTTGATGACGAGTTTAGCGTAACCGGCAACGTAACGGGCACCAACCGCAAGGGCGTATCGTTTGTGGCCACCATTCAGCAGCCGCTGAAAAAGGTGTTTCAGCGCGGATGTGCCCGATTCTTCACCGCTGGCACCGTCGAAATCAAGACGAGCAAGGAGAAAACCCTGCTGCTGAACTACGACCCCGCCGGCACTGCCGCCTGCGACAACATTGCGTCTGTTACCATCAACGGCCGCACCCGCACCATTCGGCTGCGCTAAATATCAGCGTTACCCTCAAAAAAGAAGCCCCAGCAATTGCTGGGGCTTCTTTTTTGAGGGTAACGCTATTAAGACTCGCGAGGAAGTTCACCGGGGAGACTGCCAGGATCAGTACCGGTACCAGGACCAGGCGCTTGGCAGCTAGGTCCTTGCACTTGCCCTTCTTGGCAATTGTTGCCATACTTAACCCACGACGCCGCATTGCCAACGTAGTAGGTCCCGTTTAAAGTAAAGGTGAAAGTGTGGGCCGCACCATCGGATACCGTAGAGGGCAAATTGTCGAATTTCAGAATATTGGCACCTACGGCGCTGCTGCAACCTGTGCCGCGGCCTTCGCTGCTGGCAAGGTTACGGTAAGCTCTGCCGTCGAGCGTAGCTCCTACTACGTTTGCGAAGGTAACGGCTTGAGTGCAGCCTGTTGGCAAAGCCACAATCCAGTGGCTAAGCCCGTTGGCCCTAGCGGGGCCAGTGCGCCGGATAGAATACGTATAGGTAGTAGTGTTGCGGTCGTAGCTTACTCCTTGAAAAGCAACGTCGTAGGCGCCGATAGTTGCACTTTGAACCAAGGCGGTAGCGGCATCGAGGTTGTCGGTGGCAGGACTCACGGATTCGTTTTTGCTGCAGGCAGCCGACAGCATCAGCCCGAGCATCAAACTGCTACGGTAAAACAAAGTAGAGAATTGCATTTGGTGGAGAGATAATGGGTGAAAAATTACGTTGGCGGCGAAATATACAGTACATATTTGGTTTATAATAAAGCGATATAATATAATATTTTCCGAAGCTTCATCTGCTTTGATTAACACGCATCCTGAACGCATTGCAAGCGTTCATTACTGATTGTGAAGTTGGTAGTGCAATGGAGTACAGACACTGCCATTTATACTTGCCATCCACAAAAAAGCGGCACCGCCCTAGGTCAGGGCGGTGCCGCTTTTTGTTTGCGGGCTCAGCCAGTCAGTTCTATTCGAACACCTTCACAACAAACACGAAATCCTGGAGTTTGCGCAGCTGCTGCGGGCGCGATTGGCCGGCCAGCTGGTTTTGGCGCGGCACGTTGTAGCCCGGCGCGGCACCGGCAGCCGAAAGCGAATCGACCAGGCGCATGAGGTACGACGACTTGGTGGCAAACGCGGCGCTTTGCACGTCCATCTGCCGGCCGCTGATTACGCCGATTAGGTTGCCGCGGTCGTCGAGCACAGGGCCGCCCGAGTTGCCGGGGTTCACGGGAATGCTGATTTGGTAGAAGCCCGAGTCGCCCTCAAAACCGCTGCGGGCGCTCAAGGAGCCTTCGCCGTACACCACGTCTTCGCGCGGGTAGCCCAGCGTGTAAACCCGTTCGCCTAGGTCGGCCTGGCGGCGCTTAAAGGCGTAGGGCAAGCGGCCGAAGCCGGTAAAGCGTGCGTCGGTGACGCGCAAGATGGCCAGGTCGTGAGCCACGTCGGTAAACACGGGCTGGGCGCGGTAGCGCTGCCGGTCGCGGCTTTCGATCAGCAGCGAGTCGGCCCCCTGAATTACGTGGTAGCTCGTCACGAGGTAGCCATCCGACGTCAGCGCGAAGCCCGTGCCGCTGAACTTGCCCAGGTTGGGCTGCTCCGAGCCGGAGCGCGCGCCAATTTGGGTAATGGCCTGGTTCATGGTGCGCTGGTTCTTCTTGATGCGGTCGACCTCGCGGCGCAAGGTGGCGTAGCCGTACACCGAAGGCTGCTGGCGGGCTTTCCACCACTCCATACCTAGGAGCGTGGTGAACACAGCCAGTACGGCCACGGCCGCGGCTACCGCCATGGTAGCGCGGTGCCCGTGCCAAAAATTGCGCAGCCACTGCTCGGTGCGCGATATGCGCATTACCGGCATTTCGGGCCGGCCCGTTTCCACAGTGGTTTCCTGCTCCGCGTCGATTTCGGCCTGCAGTGTGCGCAGCCGCTCACTCAGATGCAGCCGTTGCCCGTAGCTCTGCAGCGTGCCCGTAAGCTGCCGAAACTCGGCCAGACGGCCGGCCAAAACCGGATCGGCAGCGAGGCGCTGCTCCAGCTCGGCCCGCGCCGGCGGCGCCAGCTCATTGCTGAGGTAGCGCTCGAACAGGGCGTAATAATCTGCTTCGGTTTTCATAACAATAGGGCGGGTGTTGCTCCCGCCAGAAGGAGAGAAAGAACAAGTGCGTTTGCTAGGGAAGCGGTTCTTCTTTGTATTGCTGGAAAAACAACTTTTTCAAACGCACGAGGCATTTGTACTTCTGGTTCTTGGCGTTGTCGGCGTTGGTATAGCCGTGTTCCGCCGTGAGTTCCTGCATGGACTTGTCGAGGAGGTAAAAGCCCTCCAGCAACGAGCGGCACGGCTCACCTAGGCGCAACAGCGCTTCGCTCATTACAGCGAATTGCTGATCGCGCTGTTCGGCTTCGGCCAGGTCGGCCTCGGCCCCCGTTTCGAGGTACGGTTCGTGGTCGTCGAGGCGGCCGCCGTAGCGGCCTTTCTCGGCCAACCGCTTCAGCCACAACCGGCGACACACGGCGTAGAGGTACGTTTTAATCTGGCAGCTCAGCTCGAGCGTGCCCTCGCGTACTTTCTCGTAAAACACCATCACGCCCTCCTGGTAAATGTCCTTGGCCTCGTCCTCGGTTCCGCTGTTGTGCGTTACCAAATGAATGACCATCGGCAGGTAGAGGCGGTACAGGTGTGCCAGTGCCCGGTCGTCGCCGCGGCGGATACCCGCCACCAGCTCCTCGTCGGTAATAGAAGGCTGTGCCTTGCCCATGCGCAGTTACTCGTTCTTAATACTTTGCCTCCGCTGCGGTAACCCAACAAATAAATTTTTTCTACCGATGGGTTACCTCTCTCGATCTGCGGTATGAAGGGCGTTTTTCAGACCCAACATTTTCAAACTTACCACACAGATGAAAAATCTGCTCAAAGTTGCCGCTCTGTTCGCTGTAGTTAGCCTCGCTTCGTGCGGCGGCGAGAAGGCTGCTGAGACCACCGAAGCTACCACCACCACCGAAACCACCACGGCTGAGACCACGGCTCCTGCTGCTGATGCTACGGCTGCTCCGGCTGATTCGGCTGCTGCTGCTACCACCGAGGCTGGCGCTGCCACCACGACGGAAGCTGGTGCTGCTACCACCACCACGACCACCGAAGCTACCACCACTACCCAACAGTAGTGCGGCCGGCCAGCCCAGCGCTGGCCCGCTAGCTTTCGGGCGGCCCGGTTTTCTCTGCGGAGAAAGCCGGGCCGCTTTTGTTATCCAAAGGTGCTCATTCTCAATAGTCGAGCTGAGCATATCTCAAGTAGTTGTGTATCTTGGCCACCAGCACCAAGCATTGTTTGTTAATGTCTGATCTGGTTACAGTGCCAAACGAGCCGAGCAATGCGCTGGCCAACCCCCACCACACCAGCTGCCCCATTCTGGCCGATACCCTTGAGCACCGCGAAGAACCACAGGTGCTGCCCACCGCCAACGTGCTGCAAATAGGCAGCTACCTGGTGGGCGAGGCCCACGACCCGAAACTGTGCGGGCACCCGTATATCAGGTACTAATATTCCGCTGCGGGGCTAGCGTTTTTCATCGAGCCACAGCACACCCGCGGCCACTAGAAACAATGCGAAGAACCAGCCTGCAGGCCAAGGCTCGTGGCGCTGTTGCGGGAGCGAAGAAAAGGCCGCGCCGCCGCGCCATTGTTGCGCCGCCACGTAGCGCTCGGCAGCTTGCGCGGCTAGCCAATCGCGCGGCGTATACACGTAGAAGGCGCCGGCAGCTTGCCCCGCAGCCTTAACGGTGTGCCAACCTGCGCTAGCAGGCCAGTAGCTGCCTTGCCACACAGCGCCCCGGTTGGGATGCTGACCTAAGGCTACCTGCACCGCGTTACCTTGGGCATCGAGCACGCGAGCCTGGCTCTGGCGAGCCGAGGTATACGTGGTGAGCCGCAGCTCGGCAGGCCGATGGGGTTGTGGCCAAGCTGCAGCTGCCCATTCGGCTGCGAGTTCGGCGGGGCGAGCGGCTGCGGTTAGCAGGCGGCTCCAGTAGCCGTCGTAGGTAGCGGTGGTGCCGGCTAGTTGCCACCGGTAGGTGTTGGCGGCGGTGCTCACCACCACGGTGCCCCAACCCACGCGGTGGGCTGCTGCTACCACTTCGGTGGGCCGGGCGGACGTAATTAGCGGCTGCAGGCGCACCGAGGGGCGTAGCAAAGCAGGCAGTAGGGTTTGGCCGCTGCCCGTGGGCCAATGCAGTTGCTGCGGCCGCTCAGCCACTGCGGACGGGCGACTTTGCAAAGCAAACTGCGCCCGGCCCGGCAGGCTGCGCGGCAGTTCGGTTGGGGTGAGCAGCACCACGCCCAAGCCGTTGCTGGCTGCTGCACCTAGGGCCCGGGCCTCGGTACCCGAGAGGATATTTAGCGCATCGGCATCGGCTACCAGCACATCGTGCGCGGCAAGCAGCGGGGCGGTCAGCTGACCCAGGCTTACCTGCGCGTGATTGATGAAATCGGTTTGCTGCAGCCCGCGGCCAACGCTTACGCGCAGCGCAACGTGGTGGCCTTGCTCGCCCAAACGGGTTTTCAGCAGGTTAAGCTCGAACGAAGGAGAACCGGCAAGCAGCAGCACGCGCAGCGGCCGAGCGGCTTCGACTTGGGTGGGTATCGGCTCGGCGGCCAGTAGTTTGCTGCCTTGCCGGGCCGAAAGCCGGGCAAGCAGCCGGCCAGCGCGGCGCGGTGTGTAGCTAAGCGAAAAAGCGCCGCTGCCCGAGTTTAGCTGCACCGAATCGCGCACGGCGCCGGCCTCCTCCAGGCGTACCCACACCGGGCCTTTGCCTAGGTGATTGAAGCTGCCCTCGACGCGCAAGGCAGTGCCAAGCACCAATTTATCTGGCCAACTACCTGCGTTGAAACCGGTAGGGGCGTAGCCATGCGGTATCAGCTTTACCGATGCGGGCAACGTTGGCAAGTCGGCTTTGGGTAGCCCCACGCCCAGCACGTGCAGCTGCCGCACCTGCGGGTAAGCTTCGGGCAAAGCCGCCAACGACGACAAGCTAGCCGTGTCGGCGGCGGGGCTGCCCGTGCGGTAACGCAACACCGGTACCGGACCTAGGGCGCGCAGCAGGCGTTGCAAGGTATCGGGCTGGTAATGCTCGGTAAGTACAATGGCTGCATCGGGCGCTGCTACGGTTATGGTGCGCTGCGGCGGGTAGGCACTAAACCACAACGCTGCGGCGGCTACCAAGCCCGCCGCTAACCTGGCTATGCGGCGCCACCCCCGGTAGCGCAACGCTTGCCACCCGAGCAAGCCCGCCAGCAACAGGCAAAGGAGAAGGTGCGCGTACGAAAGGGGCGTCGACATCATGCTAGTACAGCTGGCTAGCGGTTAAGCTCTTGAAAGTAACGGCGCGACATGGAGCCCACCGGCGGCCGCACCGGCGGCGCGCTGGGGGCGGGCAGCAGGTTGGTAAGGGCGCGCTCCACGGCCGCCAAATCGGCGGGGGCGGGTTGCTGGCCGATGCGTACTTGCTGCAGCACTTGGCGCCAGGCGCGTAGCGTTGCCAGCGAGGCGCTGGGTTGGCTAAGCGCCGCTTGACCTAGCAAGGTGACGGCCGGTTGCAAGCGGCCTAGGTCGGCAGCGGTGGGGCGCTGGCCGGCGCGGTACGCGGCTATTTGCGCCAGCGCCGTGCGCACGGCCGGCTGCGTGGCCGGCGGTGTGCGTTGGGCTTGGCGGGTGGGTGGCTGCACCGCGCTTACATCGCCCGATAGGCGCTTTTCGGCCTCGGGTAGCGGCGGCAAATCGACGCCGGATTTGCGCACGTACAGGCGGGTTTGCTGCTGCACTTCCTTCAGCAACCGCAGCGCGCGGTACTCAAACGGCAGGGCCTCGCTGAGCTGAGACAGGCGCAGGCGCAGCTCGGCTTCCCACATTTGGTTGAGCACGGCGCGCAGCTTGGTTTTTACCTGCGGCTCCAAAAAATCAGCGGTTTCTTCGTCCTCGTGCAAGTGCATGTAGGGTTGCGTCAGGGCTTCGGTGCTGGGCGCGCCTTCGCCGGCAATGGGCAGGTGCTCGTGGCCGTGGTCGTGCCCATCGTCGTCGCTGTGCTTCTCTTCCTCCTCTGCTTCGCCTTCTTCGGCAATGGGCGGGCGGGTGGAGGTTTCGGTGATGCCTTTTTCCGATTCTTCGCCCAAAAACTTGCCGTAGCGCAGGCGCAGCATCTTCTGGTCGTCGCCTAGGTTGTTGGCGCGGCTTTGCAGCTCGGCAGCGGGCAGCTTGCGGCGCAGCGCTATCAGCTTTTCGGTATCGATGATGATCTGGCGCTGGCTGCGGAAGTAGGCCGGCATTTGGTTTACGCCCAACGAAATAGCAGCCGGGCCGCTGGTAGCGGCCGTGTCTTCCCACTGCACCAAGGCGGCGTCGGTGCGGGCGCGGTGGCCGGCGTTGTCCCAGGCCTCGGCGTACACGTACAGCTCGTCGCCGTAGGTGAGGCCCAAGGTGGGCAGGCGCAGCGTAACGCTGCCCGTGTGCTGGCGGGGTTTGTTGCCTAGGGCCGCGCTCAGGTCGCGGATGTGCTCCGTAAATTTCACGCCTTCGCCCGAGCCTTGGGCAGTAGTTACCACTAGCCGGGCGCGGGTTAGGCCGTAATCATCCTGCAAGGCTACGCGCACGGCTACCTCAGGCCGGCGGCCGTACTCCACCAGCGTGTAAGGCTTCGGCGAAAGCATTTTGAGCGTAGGCGCGCGGTCGGGCACTACCTCAATGGCGTAATCCTCCGACTCTTGTCCCGCAAACCGCACGCGGTAAATCGTTGATTTGCTGATGCGAAACTCGGCCACGTATTGGTTGGGCTGACTAGCTGCCGCCCGGAACGACACCGGCCGCTGCCCCGCAACGAGCAGTTCCGAGGCCTTGGCGGGTTTATCGGTGCGCAGCGTCCAGCGAACGGTAGAGCCCTCGGGGCAGCGGAACGACAGCGCTTCGGGGGCAAAAACCGCTTGGCGCGTGTAAGCCGGCGGCAGCACCTGCACCGTGGTTGCGAGCAGGCGCGGCGCTGCAGGCGCTGGTGCCGCCTGGGCCGTGGCGGTCGGGAATTGCAGCTGCAGCCGCGGCGCAGTCGGTTGCGCCTGCGCTGCGGGCCACAGCCAAAGCGCTGCACCTAAGGCTGCCAGGCCGGCAGCTACGCCGGCCCTAGGTGCCCACGGCACGCGCAGCGCTGCGGGCAGCGGCAGGTGCACCAGGCGTTCGGCAATGCGTTCTTGTTGCAGGCGGGCCAAAAAGCCACTGGGTTCGGCTAGGAGCAGGCCGGTGCTGTCTTCCAGTTCCGGAAAACGCCGATCGAGGCGCTGCGCGAGGTGCGCCAAGCCGAAGCGCTGCAAGCGCCACAGTGCAACCGCCACCAACCCCAATACCGCTACCCCAACACCCAGCCACAGCGCGCGGCTTTGCGGCCAATGGTGCGCGGCGCCCAGCAAAGCCAGCAATGCGCCCGCGCCAAGTAAGCCAATCGAGAGAGCAGCGCGCCCTAGGTGCTGGCGCCGCACGCGGGCCAACTCGGCCTGCGCCTGCGCTACTTGCGAGTAGTGCTCCTGAACGGTGCTCATGCGGCTGTGGCGGTTGAGGTTCGACGACGCGCGAATAGCCGCTCAAGACCAAACAGTAGCCCGGCGGCTAGGGCTACCCACGGTTGCAAATCGGCGTAGCGGGTAGCGGGTTGTAGGTTTCTCTCGGGTGTGTCGGCCGAAGCGTGGGCCAGCACTTGCGCGGCGTCAAGCTGGCGAAAATCGTTGATGGCGCCTAGGTGCGCATCCGGAGTCATGAGGTTGAGCAGCACCTCGGGCAGCTGACCATCGGTAGGCAGACTGCTCCATTGCGGATGCACGCGCGTGAGCAGGCGGTACTCGGCCCCGCGGCCTGCTGGTTGGCGCACGAGCAATGGCTGCCCTGCGGCATCGCGCCACAGCACTTGGCTTCGGGCACCTAGGGGCGTAGCCACCGCGCGGCGGAAAAGCTGCGCCGCCGTGGCGTAAGCGCCCGGGCTGAAGCTGGTGGCTACTGCTTGTGCCTGCCTGCCGGCTGTTTGCAGCAGGTTAAGGCCTTGGTTTATCTGGGCACGCACGGCAGCCGGCGCCGGCGAGTTGCTCAGCCAGATAAGCCAATCAAGTGAGTCGGACGGGAGAGTTGAGCTTACCTGCAACTGCATGCCCGCCGGAAAAGCCGACGCGGCCGCCCGCAGTGCTGCGCGTGCGTAGCGGGCGTCTTCGGTGTGGGTGCGCGCGTCGAAGTAAACGGCCACCCGCAGCGGCTTCTGAACAATTACGTTGGCTTGTGTGGCTGGCTTGGCCGAATCTGGCTGCTGCGGCTGCACCACATACCGGCGGCCTTGCTGCACCAATTGCATGGCCGGCAAGCCGGGCAGCGGTAGTGCGTGCGGCAGCTGTGCGGGCCAGGCCTGGCGGTAGTTGCGGAAGATGGTGCGCGTGTTGCTGCCGTAGCCAACTACTAGCCGAAGCGAATCGGGCACGGGGCGCACGGCCGCTTGCACCCACGCGCCGCTATCGGCGGCAGCCGGCACGGTTTGCCAGCGCACACGCGCCGGCAGCAGCGGGCGGGTACCCCGAAAGTGCTTGGCTTCGGCAGTGGTGTAGATGCGCAGCGGCCGGTTCGGAAAGCTGTCGGCGGCTTGGGCAGCACGGCCCCAATACCACTCCGAAGCAGCTTGCTGGGCTACCGCCGGAGCAGGCGCCTGCGGCAACGAGTCGGGCAGCAGCCGAAAACCAGCGCCTAGGTAACGCAGCTCGGCCCCGCTGCGGCGCAGCGAATCGAGCGTGGGCAGCAGCAGTGGCCACGCGGGCGAGGCCAGCACGCCGGGGCTCAGCAGCACCTGCGGGCGCAGTGGCGGAGCGGGCTTGCTCCACCGAGGGCCGGCAATGGCTAGCCCCAACAGCCCTAGCAAAGCCAGGCGCAGCAGCAGCAAAGGCCACTGCGTGAGGTGCAGCTGCCGCATGCGGCGGTTGGCACCCGGTGTAAGCCAGCGCAATGCGCCCACCGGTACCACCCGGCCGGGGCGCCGGTTCCAGAGGTGGATGGCCAGCGGCACCAGCAACCCGGCAAGGGCAAGCAAGGCAGCAGGATTGGCGAACGTGAGCAAAGCAGGCGAAATAAGCAGGTAACAGACGGTAGAGCCCTAGGCAAGGATGCTTGCCTAGGGGGTCAGACGGGAGCACCCTGGCGGCGGCGCAGCACCTGCCGCAACGCTTGATCCGGTGGCTCGTCGGTAAGCAGGCGGAAGTAATCGAGGCCATGGCCGCGCACCGATTGTTCGGTGCGGCGCAACCAGTCTTCGAGCTGCCGTTGGTACTCGGGGCGCTGGGCAGGGTCGAGCTGCATGCGTTGGCCGGTTTCCAAGTCTTCGAGCGTAGCGGCATTGGGGTAATCCAGCGTCAGCTCGTTGGGCGCAAGCAGGTGCAGCACCACTACATCGCCGCCGGCTGCGCGCAAGTGCGTCAGGATTTGCTCCAGCTGCGAGCCTTCTTCCAGGTCGTACAAGTCGCTAACCACTACGGTTATCGTGGCGCCTTGCCGCCCAAACAGCGGCGCAAGGGTGGGCACGCCTGGCAACGAGCCCGCGGCTTGCACGGCACCTAGGGCGTGGTAGAGGCGCTGCAGCTGGCCGGCGTCGGAGCGCGGCGGCACGGTTTGCAAGCCGGTAGCTTGCACGGCGTACAAGCCCACGGCATCGCCTTGCTGCTGCGCCACGTAGGCCAAGCCCGCCAGCAGCAGGCGCGCGTAATCAAGCTTGCTCACGCCGGCACTGTCGGGGTGGTTCATGGAGGCGCTGGCATCGAGCACCAGCCTTACAGTCAGGCGCGTATCCACATCCGACTCGCGAATGTAGTAACGGTCGGAGCGGGCGGCCAGGCGCCAGTCGAGGCGGCGCAGGTCGTCGCCGGGTTGGTAGGGGCGGTACTGGCTGAACTCCATACCTGCGCCGCGCCGGCGGCTGGGGTGCAGGCCAGCCTGCCCGCCCTCGGCAATCAGGCGGGCCACGAGGGGCAAGTTGCGCAGGGCAAGCAAGGCAGCGGCGTCGAGCACGGCAGCAGGGGTTAAGCGTTGCCGATGGGCAGTTCTTTCAACATAGCGGCCACCGCATCGTCGGGCGTGAGGCGGTTGGCTTCGGCCTGAAAGTTCAGCAGCAACCGGTGGCGCAGTACCGGCGCGGCCAATTGGCGGATATCCTCGGCGGTAGCCGCAAAGCGACCGTGCAGCAGCGCGCGGGCTTTGGCGCACAGCACCAAGGCTTGCCCGGCCCGCGGGCCCGCACCCCAGCGGCCGTAATCCTGAATAAACTTAACCGGCGAGCCGGCCGGGCGCGTGGCACGCACCAGGCGCGTTACGTACAGCAGCAGCTCGGGGCTGATGCTTACCTCGCGCACCAGCTGCCGCAACTGGCGCAACTCCACGGCGCCAATTACCGGCTCGGGGTGGCCCACTGCGGTGCCCGTGGTGCCCTGCAGAATGGCCAGCTCCTCTTGCTCCGAGGGGTAGCCGATGCGGATATACAGCAAAAAGCGGTCGAGCTGGGCTTCGGGCAGCGGGTAGGTGCCGGCCTGCTCGATGGGGTTTTGCGTGGCCAGCAGGAAGAAGGGGTCGGGCAGCGGGTGCGTTTGGCCGGCGTACGTCACCTCAAATTCCTGCATCACCTCGAGCAGCGCCGCCTGGGTTTTGGGCGGCGTGCGGTTGATTTCGTCGGCCAGTACGAGGTTGGCAAACACGGGCCCGCGCATGAACTGAAACGAGCGGTGCCCGGTGGCGTGGTCTTCCTCCAGAATCTCAGTGCCCAAAATGTCGGTGGGCATCAGATCGGGCGTGAACTGAATGCGGCGGAACGACAAATCGGTAGCGGCGGCCAAGGTGCGCACCAGCAGGGTTTTGGCGAGGCCCGGTACGCCCTCGAGTAGCGCGTGGCCGCCGGCTAGCAGGGCTACTAGTACTTCGTCGAGTACCTCGTGCTGGCCCACGATTACTTTGCCGATTTCCTGACGCAGGCGAGGTAGCTTATCGAGCAGGTGGTGGAGTTCTTGTTCCGTCATGCGAGCAGAAGAGGTAAGCGAAGCGGTTTGGGTTGTAGAGGCAGACACTGGTGAGGGCAGGTTGATGGGCTAGCGGCGCGAGTTACGCCGTGAGGGCATACAGCAGAATATTGACGCCGAACTTGGTGTTGTCTTCGGCCAGAAAGCGTTTGTTGCGGAAGTCGTAGTCCCACTCGCAGCCGTAATCCTTGTTGGAATACAGCACCCCGATGCGGCCCTTTATTTCTACGGCCTTGAGGTAGTCATGAATCAGGTCGTCGCCCCAGCCGTTCAGCTCAAAGGTGGTGGCCGGTGGCCCGTCCTTGAACTTGAAAAACTGCGAGTAGATGGGGTGCGAGTTGGGCAGCTTTTTGAGGGCGCCGGCCCCAAAGCATTGGCGCATTTGCTCCTCAAACGAGCGGGCAAACAGCCCGTCGATGTCGTGGTTGCAGTCGTCGACGAACACAAAGCCGCCGTTGCGCACGTATTGCGTAAAGTTTTTCTTTTCGGCTGCCGTAAACTGCACCAGCCGGTGACCCGAGAGGTAGCAAAACGGGTAATTGAATAGCTCTGGCGAATCAAGAGCCACCACCTTCTCCTTGAGGTTCACCTTCACGGTGGTGTACTCGATAAGCGAGTGCAGCAGGTTGGCGGGCATGCGTTCGTCTACGGCATCCCAGTCGCCGGAACGGTAGCTGAGACGCACGAAGGTGAAAGGAGTGGGCACGGGAAGTAGTAACGCGGCGGGTATTGCCGCCAATGACACAAGCTAACCTAGGCAGGACGTACGGCCGCCTGCAACATTTTCGTTCTACAGCAGGCGCGGCCACCGGCAAAGTAACCATCCGAGGGCAAGCCCGAAAGCAAAATCGGCACAACTGCCGCCTGGGTGCCCGCGGCATCCTGCAATAGCCTGGGTTTTGTGCTAGTGTTCAGCCGCTTGGCGCAGTGCTGCGTACGTACACGAACTCTCTTCGCTCCGCTTACCTCACCGCTATGAAACGTACTGCTTTAATACTGCTGGGCGGCCTGCTCGTCGCCGGCTCGGCCCATGCCCAACTCGGCGTGAAAGCGGGCCTGAACGCCGCCGTGCTCGACGGCGACAACCTTTCGGCCCGCACCAAATTCAAAACCACGCACCACGTAGGTGTTTTCTACGAAACCAAAATCCTAGGTCCGGTCTCCATTCAGCCCGAGTTGCAGTACTCGTTGCAGGGCGGCAGCTTCAAGTCGGCCGTTACTAACTTCGATACCAAGCTGCACTACCTCTACGCACCGCTGGTGGCCAAAGTGCGCATTGCCCGGGCCTACGTAGAGGCCGGTCCGCAATTCGGCTTTTTGCTGAAAGCCCGCGAAGAGGGCGAGGTAGTGGTGGGCGAAGATGAGAACGGCGCGGCCGTAGTGGCCTCGCGCGCCCGCGACGCTTGGAGCCGCTACGAGAAAACCGACATGAGCCTGTGCGTAGGTGCAGGCTTTAAGCTCATCGGCGGCTTGTCGGTGGGCGCTAGGTTTGTGGCTGGCCTCAGCGACGTGAACGATGCCAACCGCATTACCGGCCTCAACGACGAGCGGCTGCGCAACCGCGTGGTGCAAGGTTTTGTAGCCTTTCAGCTGCCCTAGGTGGCTCGGCCGCCCGCGGTACCCAGGGCCAAGTGGCGGGGCTCACCCAAACATGCTATTGTAAAGGCGGCCGCAGCGCCGGAACTTGCGACGCTTTCTTACCTCTCGCGTCGTTTTCGCCATGAAAAAAATCCTGCTGTTGTTGCTGCTGAGCGTGTTTACGGGTGCCGCCGCCCAAGCCCAGTATTTCGGCGTGAAGGGCGGGGCCAACGCCGCTGTGCTCGACGGCGAACGGATATCGGCCAAGTCGGATTACAAAATCACCTACCACGCCGGCGTCTTCTACAATTACAACATCATCGGCCCGCTCTCTCTGCGGCCCGAGCTGCTGTACTCGCTGCAAGGCGGCGAGTTTAAGGGCGGGCAGGAGGCCTACGAAACCAAGCTGCACTACCTCAACCTGCCCTTGCTGCTCGACGTGAAAATTGGCCCCGTGCACCTGCAAGGCGGGCCGCAGTTTGGGGTGCTGCTCACGGCCAAAGAGGCCGGCGTGTTCCTGACGGGCTACTCGCCCACTGGGCAGGCCCAATACAGTAACCTGAGCGGCCAAGTAACCGACCAGTACAAGAAGCAGGACTACAGCCTGTGCGCTGGCCTCGAGTTGGAAGTGACCAAGAACCTTTCCCTAGGTGGCCGCTTCAACTCGGGCCTGAGCAACGTCGAGGACTTCGATGACATTCGCAGCGCCAACGACCCGCGCCTGAAAAACCGCGTGTTCCAGGGCTACCTCGCCATCCGGATGAGCAACAAGTAACAGCTGCCAACCCACCAAAAAAGCCCGGCCACCTAGGCCGGGCTTTTTTGTGCTAGTTTATTTTGCTGCCTGCTCCTGCAGGTGTTGGTTGTAGAGGCTGACGATGTTAGGCATATCGCCATAGCGAAACCCTTTCGCGCCTTGCAGAATCTGTTCCTTCACAGCCAAGCAGTCCTGCGTGTAGGTGCTCATTTGCTCCTGAAAGTCTTTGCGGCGCACGCGCTCCAATTTGTTGTTGTGCCGTACATACCATGTGCAGTCCGGAATTCCACTTAGGGCCCCCGTGAGTGCCGCAACACCTACGCCCATAAGCGGTACCGGAAACACCTTGGCATCAACGTACGCAAACAGCTCTACGGGTCCATCCACCACGCGGCGGGCCATTATTTGTGGGTGTGCGTCGTTGGGCAAGCGCATGGTTTCAAAGTAATTGCCGCGCACCGTCATGGAATGCAGCTTTTCTACTTTGGCAAAGGCCGGCTCCGGAAATGGGCGTACCTCAGGGCTGGAGTTGCGGTAGGGTACCGTGCCTTCGTACCCTAGCTCTTTCCAGGGTAAAAAAGCCCGAATGGTACGTCCGTCGGCAGCAACAACCATGGTACCCAGACCAAAACTTGCGGTGGGTTTGGTATCCTGCCACCGAAGCGAATCGGGCGGCAACTTGCGTTGCGCAAGGGCCGGCGCCAACGCCATCAAAGCAAGTAACAGAATAGAGATACGCAGCATAGGCAAGCAAAAAGCCGCCTCAACCACGAGGCGGCTTGTAAGTTAAGCGGTTCCGGGCAAGGGTTACACCGCGTCGGAAAGCGAGGTGAAGGTGAAGTCGCGGATCTTCAGGGGCGGCACCAGGTTGCCGCCTAGGCGCTGCGCCCGGCCCACGGCCTCAATGTTGTTCAGCATAATCACCGGCGACTCGTTGAAGCGCATGTTCTTCACCGGGTGCTTGATTTTGCCGTTCTCGATGTAGAAGGTACCGTCGCGTGTCAGGCCCGTTACCAGCAGTGTCTGCGGATCAACGTCGCGGATGTACCACAGGCGCGTTACCAGGATGCCTTTCTGGGTGCTCTTGATGAGGTCGGCCGTGGAGGCGGTTCCGCCTTCCATCACAAAGTTGCCGGTAAAGCCCGTGGGCGCCACCTTGTTTTTCTCGGCCCAAAAGCGCGAGTAGTACAAGTTCTTCACCACGCCCTTCTCGATGATGGGCAGCTTTTTCACCGGCAGGCCTTCGTTGTCGAACACGCCGCTGGGTGCCAGCAGGTTGGTAGGGTCGACGCTGATGCTTACGCGCGGGTCGAACAGCTTTTCGCCTTTGCGCGTGCCGCCGCCTTTTTTGCTCAGGAACGAGCGGCCCTCGTCGGCCTCGCGCGCGTCGAAGGCCCACACCAAGCGGTTAATCAGGCCTTCGTCGGATACCAAGGCGGCGGGCTCCAGAATTACGGTGTACTTGCCCGGCTCAATGGCCTTGGCGCTGACGGAAGCCGAGGCCTTGTCGGCGGCTACCTTGGTCATGGCTTTGGCATCGAACTTGGCGGCATCGGTAAAGTCGGCCACGGCGTAGCCCGAGCCGAGGCCGTCGGGCGTGCGCACCGTCACCGAAAAGTCGAGGTTGGTGAACTGCTGGTAGGCCTCCAGGCCCTTGCTGTTGCGGATGGCCGCAAAGCTTGCGCCGTCCTCCAGGTAGCCAGCGGCCGTGAGCTTGCGCGCTTCGCACAGGGCTATGCTGTCGCCGGCGGCCTGGGCCCGAAAATCGGGCGTGATGCCGGCCGTGCTTTGGGCAAACGAGTTGGCCGTGAGGTACTGCTGCGGACTGAGGCGCGGCATGTAGTCGGGGTCTTCGGGCGCAAGGCGGGCAATTTCCTCGGCGCGCTGCACGCAGCGGCGCAGCGTTTCGTCGTCGAACTGGTTGCAGGTGGCCACGCCCGAGCGGCGCCCAAACCAGCACTGCACCACCAACGACACGTTATCGGCCGCGCCGGCCGTGGTTACGGTGTTGCGGGCGTAGCGCACGTTGCCGGAGGTGCGGCCGTTCAGGTTCGCCTCGCACTCGTCGGCTTTCGTGAAGCTCATGACCTTCTTCAGAATGGTCTGAGCATCATCTTTTGATAGGATAGGCATTGGTTGCTGTTGAGAGAGGAGAGAAGAACGTGTAGCGCTGAGTGGCACTCGGCGCTGGCGCCGCAGGCGCCAATCCGGAACTGTGCCGCTCGGGTTAAAGCCGCGCAGTTCCGGATGGCCGCCGTGGACGGCCGCGCCGAGTGCCACTCAGCGCTACATGCCTAGATTTTGCGGGCCGTGTTGATGACGTTGACGCCGTTGAAGCGCGTGGTGGCCGAGCCGTGGCTCACGGCCGAGCTCTGCGAAGGCTGGCCTTTGCCGTCGTTGAAGAAGCCCACGAGGCGGTAGTCCGACTGGTCGCAGGTAGCGGCGCAGGAGTTCCAGAACTCCAGCGTGTTGGCCTGGTAGGCCACGTCCTCCAGCATGCCTGTGATTTTGCCGTTCTCGATGGCGTAGAATACCTGCCCGCCGAACTGGAAGTTGTAGCGCTGCTGGTCGATGGAGAAGGAGCCGTTGCCGGCGATGTAGATACCTTTCTCCACGTTCTTCACCATGTCGTCCACGCTCAGCTTTTGCGCGCCGGGGCGCAGGCTCACGTTGGGCATGCGCTGGAACTGCACATCCTGCCACGATTGCGCGTAGCAGCAGCCGTCCGATTCGTTCTGCCCCACGATGTGCGCCTGGTCGCGGATTTTCTGGTAGTCCACTAGCTTGCCGTCCTTGATCAGGTCCCACTCCTTGGTTTGCACCCCTTCGTCGTCGTAGCCCACGGCACCTAGGGAGCCGGGCTGGCGCTTGTCGGCCACAATGTTGACGAGCTTCGAACCGTAGGGCTTGCCTTGTTTTTTCCAGTCCAAAGTAGCGAACGAGGTGCCGGCAAAGTTGGCTTCGTAGCCGAGCACGCGGTCGAGCTCCAGCGGGTGGCCCACCGATTCGTGAATGGTAAGCCCGAGGTGATGCGGATCGAGCACAAGGTCGTACTTGCCCGGCGTTACCGATTTGGCCGTGAGCTTTTGCTTGGTTTGCTTGGCGGCCAGGGCAGCGTCCTCGAGGATGTCGTACGAGTTCTTGTAGCCGATAACATCGGAGCCGGCCGGGCCGGCAATCTTGTCCTGGGCTTTGGGGGTAAGGTACTCGTATCCCAGGCCCATGGAGGCGCTCAGGGCCTGCCGCGTCCGGAACTTGCCGGTGCTGCGGTCGACCACGGTAATGCCGAACGTGGGCCAAATGCGGTGGATGTCCTGGTCGATGTACGAGCCGTCGGTGGAGGCAAAATACTTCTGCTCGTTCACCTGAAACAAGGCCGAGTTCACGAACGAAGCGCCGTTCTCCATGGCCTTGGCGTTGGCAGCTAGCAGCAAGTCAACCTTCTGGGCAATCGGCACCTCAAAGGCGTTCTGCTGAATCGGCGCTTTCCACGACACCTCGCCGTAGCCTTTTTGCGGGGCCAGCTTCACGGGCTCCTTCTGGGCTTTGGCGTTGGCCTTGGCAATTTGCACCGCTAGCTGCGCGGCCTTGGCCAGGCCAGCTTCCGATACGTTGTTGGTAGCCGCAAAGCCCCAGGTGCCGTTGGCAATTACGCGCACCCCGGCGCCGTAGCTCTCGGTGTTGGCAATGTTCTGCACCTGCTTTTCGCGGGTAAACAGCGCCTGATTCAGGTAGCGCCCAATGCGCACATCGGCGTACGAAGCACCGGCCGATTTGGCCGCGTTCAGGGCCGCGTCGGCCAGGCGTTTATTAATAGCGGCGTCCATCACCGGATCGAGCAGGCGGGCCAGCTCTACCGGCTCGCCGGCCAGGCTCGGGAACGAAGGCAGGAACAGGGCACCGGCAGCCAGGCTGGTAAGGCCTACAAAGTCGCGACGTTTCAAGGTATTAAGGGTAAGGCGGTGAGAGGAGGGGGAGAAGTAGCTGGCTGGCGCATGGGTGCCAAGTAGGCACCTAGTGCTCAGTGCAAAAAGACCCCGCCCGGCCGGGCCGAACGGGGTCCGCAGCATGCGGCAGCGCTGTTGGCTTAAACAGCGTCCGACAGCGAGGTAAAGGTGAAGTCGCGGATCTTGAGTGGGGGCACGAAGTTGCCACCCAAGCGCACCGGGCGGCCAATGGCCTCCAGGTTGTTGAGCATGATAATGGGCGACTCGTTGAAGCGGAAGTTCTTCACCGGGTGCTTGATTTTGCCGTTCTCGATGTAGAACGTACCGTCGCGCGTCAGGCCCGTGTACAGCAGCGTTTGCGGATCAACGGGGCGGATGTACCACAGGCGCGTTACCAAGATGCCCTTTTGGGTGCTCTTGATGAGGTCGGCGGTAGAAGCGGTGCCGCCGGCCATGATGAAGCCGCTGGGGCCGGGAATGTCCGGAATACCAGCTTTTTGAGCCCAAAAGCGCGACGAGTACAGGTTCTTCACCACGCCCTTCTCAATCCAGGTAGTCTTCTGGCGCGGGCGGCCGTCGCCGGCAAACACCAGGCCCGGAATGTCGGCCGAAGTGGGGTCGGAGTAGATGGTAACGCGCTCGTCGAAAAGCTTTTCGCCTTTCTTGTTGCCGCCCCCTTTTTTGCTCAGGAACGAGCGGCCTTCGTCGGCCGAGCGGGCGTCGAAAGCATTCATCAGCGCACCCAACAGCGAGGCATCGGTGTTCGATACCAAAGCGGCGGGCTCCAGAATGACGGTGTACTTGCCCGGCTCAATGGCCTTGGCGCCTACCGAAGCAGCGGCTTTGTCGGCCGCAATCTGCGTCATGCGGCCCGCATCAAACTTGCTGATGTCGGTGAAGTCGCCGGCGGCGTAGCCCGAGCCGAGGCCGTCGGGCGTGCGCACCGTTACCGAAAAGTCGAGGTTGGTGAACTGTTGGTAAGCCTCTAGGCCTTTGTTGTTGCGCTTGGCAATAAAGCCCGATTCGTCTTCCAGGAAGCTAGCCGAGCTGAGCTTCTTCTGGTCGCACAGCTTAATGCCGGCCAAGGCTTGCGAGGCGCGGTAATCGGGCGTGATGCCGGCCGTGCTTTGGGCAAACGATGGAGCCGTGAGGTACTGCTGCGCACCCAGCATGGGCACGTATTCGGGGCTTTCGGGGGCCAGGCGGGCAACCTCTTCGGCGCGCTGCACGCAGCGGCGCAGGGTAGCGTCGTCGAACTGGTTGCAGGTAGCCACGCCCGAGCGTTTGCCAAAACGGGCCTCTACGGCCAGCGAAATATTGTCGACGGCACCGGCGGTGCTCACCGTGTTGCGGGCGGTCCGGATGTTGCCGCCGTTGGTGCCGTTGAGCGTGGCTTCGCACTCGTCGGCGGTGGTGAAGCTCAGCACCTTTTTCAGGATGCTCTGGGCTTCGTCACGGGAAAGAATGGCCATTGTAAAGGAAAGATCTTGAGGAGGAGAGAGGAGGAAGAAAGCTCCCCTCCTCAGCTGAGGAGGGGATGCGGCCACGCAGTGGACGCTGGGGTGGTTGGCGGGCGTCGGATAGTAACTACCTAGGCAAACAACGTCAGCAACGACGTTCAACCACCCCAGCCGCAGCTGCGCCGCGGCGTCCCCTCCTCATCTGAGGAGGGGAGTTTGGGGCTTACACCTTGCGGGCCGTGTTGATGACGTTGACGCCGTTGAAGCGCGTGGTGGCCGAGCCGTGGCTCACGGCCGATACCTGCGAAGGCTGACCTTTGCCATCGAAGAACGAGCCAAACAAGCGGTAGTCCGATTGGTCGCAGATAGCGGCGCAGGAGTTCCAGAACTCCAGCGTGTTGGCCTGGTAAGCCACGTCTTCGATCTGCCCGGTGATTTTGCCTTTTTCGATGGCGTAGTACACCGTGCCGCCGAACTGGAAGTTGTAGCGCTGCTGGTCGATGGAGTACGAACCGCGGCCGGCGATGTAAATGCCCTTGTCCACGTTCTTCACCATGTCGTCGACGCTCATTTTCTGGGCGCCGGGGCGCAGGCTCACGTTGGGCATGCGCTGGAACTGCACCGAGTCCCACGAGTCGGCGTAGCAGCAGCCGTCCGATTCGTTTTGGCCCACGATGTGCGCCTGGTCGCGGATTTTCTGGTAGTCCACCAGCTTGCCGTCCTTGATCAGGTCCCACTCCTTGGTTTTCACGCCCTCGTCGTCGAAGCCCACAGCGCCCAGCGAGCCAGGCTGCAGTTTATCGGCCACGATGTTGACCAGCTTCGAGCCGTAGGGCTTGCCTTGCTTGCGCCAATCGAGCGTGGCGAAGGAGGTGCCGGCGTAGTTGGCTTCGTAGCCCAGCACGCGGTCGAGCTCCAGGGGGTGGCCTACCGATTCGTGAATGGTGAGACCTAGGTGGTTGGGGTCGAGCACAAGGTCGTACTTGCCGGGCGTTACCGATGGGGCCGTGAGCTTGCCCTTGGCCTGCTTGGCGGCCAAAGCCGCGTCTTCCAGAATGTCGTACGAGTTCTTGTAGCCAATCAGGCCGGTGTCGGCGGGGCCAGCAATCTTGTCCTGCGCTTTCGGCACCATGTACTCGTAGCCCAGGCCCATGGGCGCGCTCAGGGCTTCGCGGGTTTTAAACTTGCCCGTGCCGCGGTCGACGGCCGTTACGCTGAAGTTCGGCCAGATGCGGTGAATATCCTGGTTGATGTACGAGCCGTCGGTGGAGGCGAAGTACTTCTGCTCGTTCACTTGGAACAAGGCCGAGTTCACAAAGTTGGCGCCGTTGTCGAGGGCCTTGGCGTTGGCAGCCAGCAGCAGCTCCACCTTTTGCGCCACGGGCACCTCAAAGGCGTTCTGCTGAATCGGCGTCTTCCAATTTACCTCGCCGTAGCCCTTTTGCGGGGCCAACTTTACGGGCTCCTTCTGCACCTTGGCGTTGGCTTTGGCAATTTGCACGGCCAGCTGCGCGGCCTTGGCCAGGCCTTGCTCGTTAAGCTGGTTGGTGGCCGCAAACCCCCACGTACCGTTGGCCAGTACCCGCACGCCGGCACCTAGGCTTTCGCCGTTGGCGATGTTTTGCACCTGCTTTTCGCGGGTGAAAACGCTTTGGTTGAGGTAGCGCCCGATGCGCACGTCGGCGTACGAAGCGCCGGCCGATTTGGCCGCGTTCAGGGCCGCATCAGCCAGGCGTTTGTTCATTGCCGCATCGAAGGGCTCGAGCAGGCGCGCCGCATCAACGGGCGTGCCGCCGAAGCCCGGAAAGCTCGGCAAGAACAGGGCGCCGACCCCTAGGCCGGTGAGCCCGACAAAATCACGTCGTTTCAAGTGGGTACTGGTTAGTGAATACGGTGAGGGAAGTTTAGTGGGAAAAGCCCGGAGTTGCAAAAAGAAGGACGAAATGACTTTGCCAAGGCTGCATAATGTTTGGCCACAACTCGCAGAAAACGCAACAGCCCCTCCGCGGCGGCAGAGGGGCTGTTGGCTAAATGTATTATTAAAGGCTAAGCTACCAGGCCGAGCAAGTCGGCTGCGATGCCGGGCCACGGCTGGTTCAGATCGATGGTAACAACGCGCATCGGAAACCCGCCTAGGGTATAGCGCAGGTAGGCCTCGTGTGCGGCGGCGGGGTATAGCAGCACGCCCTCGAGCTGCTGCCCGGCCCTAGGTGCCTGGTTTTGTAGGTAGGCAAAGAGCTGGTAGAGGTGCGGCGCAATCAGACGCTGCCGGTCGTAGTGCGGCTTAAGGGCCGCGGCGTAGTACTTGGTATCCAGAATGATTTTGCGCTCGGCTGATTCCAGCGAGGTGTCGGTAATCATGCTGGGCAGCAGCCCGAGGTCCTCGGGGCGCTCGGCTTCGGCTTGCCAGCTTATGGTTTCGGACAGCACGCGGTAGCGCCGCTGCTCGAGCCGGTAAAAGTTGCGCACAAACCGCTCGAAGATGCCGGCCATCAGCGTTTCGTCGCGGCGGAAATCGTGGAAGCGCGTGCGGCCTTCGGTGTCGGTATCGGGTAGGGCGGTGCGGTAAATCAGGTCGCAGATGTTGAGCAAAAAGCCCTCTTGCCCGGGCAGGCGCAGGCGGCGTACCGCGCGCAGCTCGTGGCGGGTAAAAGGTGCGGCTACCAACTCCTCCGGAAAGCGGGCCCGCAGGCGCCGCACCTCTTGGCGCAGCGCAGCCGACAAGTGGCGCGTGCGTCCCAGCACCTCCAAGGTGCCGGCCAGCAAGCGGTTGAAGGGCGTGTTGGGTCCTAGGTCGTCGTAAGCGCAAACGGCCCGGCCCTGCCGCAGCAAGTCGCGCGACAGGGTAGGGGCCAGCAGCACGCGGCCGCGCAGCTCGGTTAGTTCTTCCTCGTGCTCGGCATAACCTAGGGGCAAGCCCTGCTGCAACAGCCGCCGCGTGCCGGCCAGCAGCATGTGCGTAAGCAGCTCCAGCGGCCTATGAAAAGTGCTGGCCTCGAGGTGCTGCCACTCGCCTTGGCTGGGCAAGCGGTTCCAGGCGTAGCAGAGCAGGTAGTACAGGTTCTGGATGGGTATCACTGCAGTAGGCGCTGCTTGTGCGCGGCGGCCTGCGCCGGCTGATCAAACCAATAATCATCGAGCAGAGGCGCTATTTCCTGCTCCAGCACCAGCGCGAGCCAACCGGCAGCAGCGGCAGCATCGGTGGGCGGTTGGCAAAAGTAGCTGTGGCCGAGCTGGAAGTCGGTGCCCAGTTCGGGGTCGTCGGCTATGGTTTGGTTGAGCTCGTTGAGGCGGGCCAACAGGCGCTCCGTTACGGTGGTGGGTACGCCGCGTGCCTTCAACAATTGGCGCAACGGCTCGCCAAACTCGGGCTGCATTGGCACGAAGGCAAAGCGGCGGCGCAAGGCGTAATCGAGCGGTGCCAACGAGCGGTCGGCCGTGTTCATGGTGCCGATTACGTACAGGTTGTCGGGCACGAAAAACCTAGGGGCGTCGGCCGGCGAGTAGGGCAGGCGCACGGCATGCCGCGGCCCGCGCTTATCGGCCTCGAGCAGCACCAGCAGCTCGCCGAAAATGCGGTTCAAATGCCCGCGGTTGATTTCGTCGATGAGCAGCACAAAGGGGCGGTGCGGCTCCTGCGCGGCACGGCGGCACACATCGGGCAGCACGCCATCGGCCAGCCGGAAGCCACCCTGCCCATCGGGCCGAAAGCCCTGCACAAAGTCCTCGTAGCTGTAGCTCGGGTGGAACTGCACCAACTCGATACGCGCCTCGTCGGTGGCGCCCAGTAGCAGCCACGCCAGGCGGCGGGCCAGAAAGGTTTTGCCCGTGCCGGGCGGCCCCTGCAAAATCAGGTTCTTTTTCCGACCTAGGCCCGCCAGCGCATCGTCAAGCTTTTCAGCCGAAACAAAAAGCTCCCGCAAAGCCATGTCGCGGTCGTAGGGCTCGGCCGGAGCGGCGCCGTAAGCCGTGGGCGGTTCCTGGGCTTGCGGACTGGAGGCGGGCAGGGTTGCCGGTGCTGTGGCTTTTTTGTGGGTGGGCAGCGGCACTTCGTCGGCGGCCAGGCCGGTATAAAGCTGCTGCAAGGCATCCTGCGCGGCCACGTCGCCATCGAGCGGCGAATTAGCCAGCGTTGGGCGCTTCGTGGTTACGGTAAAGCTCAGGCCTTCGAGCACTTGGTTGGTGGGCGCCCCGGCGGGCAGCGGCCACTCGGCATCGGTTTGGCCTGTGGCTAGGCGGTAGGCCAGTTGCGCCACCGGGCGCGGCGGGTAGCGCCGGCCCCGAAACACCAAGTCGTACACGGTACTGGGCGTCAGTTCCGTGCCTTCGCGGTCGATCTGCTGCAGGGCACGCAGCACATGCTCGCGGGTAAGCAACGACAGGTCGGAAGGGGCAGTAGGAGTAGCGGCCATGCAAACGGGAAGGTACAGGCAAAACGCCAACTGGGCGGTAGTAGTTCGGCAACCTAAGTGCCCGCAAATGCCGCGCCCCGCACCAGCCTAGGGCCAGGTGCGGGGCGCGATGCGTAGGAGGCCGGCGGGCCTAGCGCTTGTTGCGCTGGTTGCTTTTCAGGCCCGGGTCGGCGTTGCGCTCGGGGTCGTGGGCTTTGTCGGGCGTGGGGTGCCGGTTGCTGGTTTTCATGGTATCGGGCCGCTGATCTTCCTGCTTCTTGCGGGCGGGGTCGTCGTGCGAGGGCGTGGCGGGCACGTTGGTTCGGTTCTTAGTCATGGTTGTGGGTGGTTTTGGGTGAAACCATACCTAGGTGTACGCACCGCAGCGGCGGGTGGTTAGCTGCGCAACAAATTGATCATCAGTATAGATGAGCTTGCGTGGCCGACGCCCCTCCGTAGTTGCCTGCTCTCCTGCGGCCACCAACGGCACCCGCTACCTAGGGCTAAAACGCCCAGCCCACGTTCAGGCCCGACGATATCTTCAGCGGCGTTTCCCGCTCGCGCGTGCCGGTGTAGTTGTCGTTCTGGTCGTAGGTTTTCTCGGTTTTGTGGCGGTAGCCGAGGCCGGTGAACAGCTCTACCGCCAAGTGGCGGCCCAGCACGGCTTGGTAACCAAACAGCGCGTTGAAGTTGCGGTTGACGGTGCGGCTGCCCACTTTGTAAGCGAAATCGGGCGCCTCAAAGGTGTAGTGGGCTCTGGTGTAGGAAAAGTGCGGCGACACGTAAAAGCCTTCCGGCGCCTGCCGCCGCTGGCCTAGGTAGTGCTTGTACTGCAACTGGTAGCGGTGGCCCGTAGTGCGCGTTTTCACATCCGTCCAGACGACGCGCGCGTGCCCGGCGGCCGCAAATGCTGTCATGATGGTTGCGCTCAGGGCTGCTTCGCCGATAAACGTAAACGGGTAATTGGTGCCCAGGTAAGAGTAGCTGCCCATCAGGCTGCCGTGTTGGCTTACTACCCGTTCGTATCCGAGGCGAGTTTCAACCGAAAACGGCTCCTGGCCGTGGATCCAACCGAGCGGGGCAATTTTGATGATGTTGCGCGGGGCCGAAGCCGGCGACGAAGCTGGCGCAACAGGGCCAGAACCGCCTAGCAAACCGCCTCCTAAAGCAGCGGCCAACAAAAACGAGGGCATAAAGACAAGTATTTTATATAGGTAAAAATAGATGTTTTTGCCGGGTTAGGGCGCTTTTTCTTTCGATAAGACAGTTGAGCTGGCACTTAATCGATAAAATACTGTAATGTTTAACTTTTTAGGTATAAAGGTTAAACATAGGCGGCGGCAGTTTAGTATACGATCTGCTTTCGCCCTCAAGTATGAAACTGCCGTTACTCGACCGCATCGTTCGTTTGGCTCCGCTGGGAGCCGCCGCAGCGCCCCCCGATGCCGCCGCCGCGGCCGTGGTGCAGCGCTTGTGCGAGGCATTGCCCGAGTTGTTGGCCGCGGCCGTAATCGAGCTGCAAACCGGCCGACTGCTGGCTAGCCACTCGCAGCAACGGGGCCTCACCCTAGGGCGCGCCGCCCAACACCACGCGGCCATTGTGCGGCAAAAGCAGCAAGCCGTAGCGGCCCTGCGCCTCGAGGGCGAACAAATTGCCGACATCCTCATCAGCACCCGCGAGCAGCTGCACCTGTTGCGCCTGCTGCCCGGCGGACAGCGCCTGCTATACCTCGCCGTAAGTGCCCACGACACCAATCTGGCTGTGGCCCGCAGCGTACTGCACGACGTGACTGCCTAATCTGTTTTTCCTCAACTCTTTCTTCACCAACGTATGGCGTACTCCTCTACTAACCCGGCCGGCAAGGCCGTCGAAAACATTATCAACGATTTGCCCCAGCTGATAGCCGTTGCCGTTGTCGATACCCAATCGGGCATGACGTTGGCCTCGCACAGCAACTCGCCTTCGCTCAACCCCGAAACGGCCGCGGCCTACAACACCGAGGTAGTAAAGCAAAAGCAAAAAGCCATGGCGGCTTTGAAACTGCAAGGCGAAACCATCGACGACATTCTGATTTCGCTGACCAATCAGCTGCACCTCATCAACCTCGTCGACGGCGGCAAGAAGTTTATTTACCTGGCCGTAAACGCGCGCGATACCAACCTGGCCATTGCCCGCGACGTGCTGCGCCAGCAAAGCGAGCTGCTGAAATAACCCACCCGTAGTTGCCCGGGGCTGCGGCCCCGCCCTAGGTGCTCAAGCGCGCTGTTGCGCTTTGGGCCGGCTGCCCTATTGCCTTTTCCCTCAGCTGTTAGCTGCTCCTTCGCTTCGCAATAAGGCGGTTGTTTGTCTGCGTTTTTCCGGGCGGGGCGCCCAGGTGCCCCGCCGGGGTTTATTCATCCACCACTTTTACCGCATTGCTTATGAAACTGACAGCTTCCCCCTTCCATCCGCAAACCGGCGAACTGCTGCCCGTGTACCGCGACGCGTACCTGCGCGGCGATTTGTCGCGGCAGCACACCGCCGCCGTTGATGCCTACCTGAAAGCCAACCGCGCGCTGGCCGACGAAACCTTGGGCCGCTTCTACGACTTGCGCCAGCAGGGCGAAGCCGTGCGGCCCTTGGGTTGGGTGGGGCGCCAGCTCGAGCTCATGCGTACCGAGCCCGAGCGCCTGCGCCGCCGCGCCGCCGTGCTGGTAGCCGGGGCGGTCCTGGCCGGCGGAGCCGTAATGGCCAATGCCAACCTGCCGAACCGCAACCTGCCCGAAAGCGCGCCTGCCGAGTTGGTAGCCCCCGCCGCCGAGGCCGCCAGCGCGGCGCGCTTTGTAACGGTGCGCGGCCGCGTACTAAACGAAAACGGCCAGCCGCTGGTGGGCGCCACTGTGCTCGATAAAACCACTGGCCTAGGTGTCGGCACCGATGCCCAGGGCAACTACGCCCTGCGCCTGCCCGCCGGCGAGGCGGCCCGGTTGCAGTTCGGCTACGCCGGCTACACCGAAGAAGAACTGCCCCTCGACGCCCGCTACACCCGCACCGTAACGCTGCTCCCGCGCGAAGAAGCTTCCGTGCGCAAAGCCCGCCGCTGGTGGATTTTCTAAGCCCGCACACCCGTTGCTGGCTACCGTACAGCGCGTAACTAGTGCAACAAAAAACCCGCAGCGCCCTAGGTGCTGCGGGTTTTTTGTTGGCCTGGGGCCTAAGCGCTTACTGGTACTGAATGTACAGCGGCTTGGGGTCCAGCTCGGCCAGTACTTCCTTGGGCGTCATCATGTGGTGCGGCGCCGGGCGCGGGTCGTACTCGTAGAACAGCTTGAAGCCGGTGTACTGCACGGGCTCCTTCACGATGTAGTCGCGGTACGAGTCCTTTTTCAGGATGGGGTTGCCCCAGCCGTCCATGTGCATTACCACCTGCACGCGCGGATCGAGCTTGATGTTCTTGTAGTTCGTAATCATGCCCTGCGTAAAGCGGTGCACGATAAGCACCTTCGGGGGTAGCTTGTTTTCGGCCACGATGCGCGCCAGGAAGTTGATGGCGTAGTTCACATCCTTGGCGTCGTAGGTGCCGATTTTGCGGTTGGGCTTCACCTTCTTGGTTTTCAGGGCAAACTCCGGGTCGATGCCCAGGTGAATGTCCGGCGACTTCAGGTACTGCTCCAGCTTGGGTAGCTCCGATTCCAGGTCGCTCCAGCCCACCTGCACGTCCAGAAACAGGATGCAGTTGTTTTCGCGGGCCCACTTAATAACCTCCTCAATAGTGGCTTTGGAGTTCATCAGGCGGTACTTGCCGTCCTTGCCGGGGCTGCCTTGGGCCGTGATGGTTACGTTGTGCAAAGCCGGCTGAACAGGTATCGAGGGGTCGGCTGCTTGCCACTCCTTCTGCACCTTCCGGAACTTGGCCAGCATTTGCTCTTTGGGTTCGCGGCCCAAAATGCCCATGCCCTTGGAGCGAATGTTGCCGTAGAACGCGATGATGCGCTTGCCCGGCAAAATAGAGCCCGGCAGCTGTCCGCTGGCTTTCACAATGGAATCGGCCTTGAGCGAATCGCGGCGCATGGCCTCGCGCTTCAGGGCCACCGTATCGACAACGGCCGGTTTGGCGGCAGCGGCCTCGGCGGCCTCCGCAGTGGCGTTGCCCTCGGCGTCGGTGCGGGTGCCGCAGCTGGGCAGCAGAGCGGTAAGAAACAGGCCCAGTGCCGGAAGCACGACAGCCTTTAAGCGGGAAGCGTAAGCGAAATCAGTCACTAGCAAGCGGTTGATGGGCAGAAGACTGTCTCAAAGTTAGGGCCTTTTTCAGGAACCCTTCCGCCGAAAGCGCTTTGGCCGGGGTAAATCGGTGATAAAAAACCGGCCGGCCCCACAAGCAGGGCCGGCCGGTTCAGCCCGGCTGGGTTATAGTGCAAACGAAATGGGAACGGTGTAGGCAACCCGAACGGGCCGGCCGTTTTGCTCGCCGGGCGTCCAGCGGCCGGGCAGCGCTTCTACTGCCCGCAACGCAGCCTGGTTCATGGCATCGGCTAGGGGCTGCTGGGCTGCGTCGGCCGCTTCGATGCCTTTTAATACTTCGGCACCGCTTAGCTGGCCATCGGGCTCTACCACAAAATTCACAAATACCTGACCGGTAAGCTTTGCCGCGGCGGCCTCGCTAGGATACCTAACGGAAGCAGCCAAGTCCTTCATCAGGTGCGCTATGCCGCCCGGGTACTCGGGCATTTTATCAACGCTGGTGTGCACCTGATCGGTGCCCTTGTACATCGGCGGAGCCGGGGGCGCAGGCGGCGGAGCCGGTGCCTCGGGCGCGGCCGGGGGCGGCGGTGGGGGAGGTGGCGTACCCAGCGAGTTCATCTTCTCGCAGGCCAGTAGCAGCAGCAGCGAGGCGGCTACGGGCAGTACGGCCCATTTGCGCCAGGTCGCGGTGCGTTGGAGGTGGTGCAGCATACGAATGCGATTCAAGGTGTTGGAAGTGGCGAAAGAGTGCGCGAGTACCGGGGCCGAGCGCCACGCGTTGGTAGCCTGCCGGGCAAGCAAACCGGCGTAGCTGCCGGGAGTAGCGGTGCGCTGCCGACCTAGGGCTGCAGCATCGGCGAGGTACTCGTGGGTAAGCTCCAGGGCGCGCAAATACAGGTGCATAAGCGGGTTGAACCACAAGGCAGCGCGCCAGAGCTCAAGCCACAGGCGGTCGGCGCTATGGCCCTGGCGCACGTGGGCCAGCTCGTGCATCAGCACCTGCTTGGCCTCGGCCTCGGAGAGCGGGGCGGTGTCATCCCAATACACGGTGTGGGCAAAGGAGCTTATTGGCAACTGCCCGCCCGTGAGGCGCAGCGTGTAGCCAAGCCGGGCCACCGCGGGCAGGCGCCGGGTAAGCAGCCATAGCTTGCCCAAGCGCAGGCCGAGCAACAACAAACTTAGGGCCGCGCCGCTTACATAAAGCAGCAAGGGCCAATTGGTTGTGCTGGCCGCAGCTTTTTGGGTTGCCCCTACGTGCAGCATCGGCAACACCGCCGTGGGCATGCCTACCTGGCGCACGGCCATGGTTACCGGCCACCATTGCTCCCAAGGCAACAGCGGCGCTACGGCGGCCAGCAAAGGCGTAAGCAGCAAATAGGCGCGGTTGTAGCCAAAGCACGACTCGCGCCGGAGCAAGGCCCAGTACAGCAGCCAGCAAGCACCCAGGCACAGGGCGCTTTGCCACATCCAATTAAGCAGGCTTGGCATCGTCATCGTTGGTGCGGGGCGGTTGGTTGAGGTCTTGCTGGGCGTGGCGCAGCAGCTCGTCGAGTTGCTGCGCGGTCAGGTTTTCTTCCTTGGCGAAAAATGAAACCAAGCGGCCGAAGGAATTGCCGAAGTACCCGCCCAGCAGCTTGCGCAGCGAGTGGCGGCGGTAGTCGTCCTGCGCTACCAAGGCGTGGTAGCGGTGGGTGCGGCCGAAGGCCTCGTGGCCTACATAGCCTTTCTGCTCCAGAATGCGGATGATGGTGGACACCGTGTTGTAAGCAGGTTGTGGGGCGGGCATTTCAGCCAGCACTTCTTTCACAAAGGCCGGACCTAGGCGCCAAAGCACTTGCATTACCTGCTCTTCGGCGCGGGTTAGTTCGGGTAGTTTTTCCATGGGCGACATCGATATGCTAAACGTATAACTAATAATTTAGTTTAAAAACTAATTGTGTAGTTGATCTTGCGAATTGGCAGTTATATTCCAAGTACACGCGGTGCGGGCTTTGGCATACATGCACGTCAGCAGCAGCTATTTCCGCTTTTGGCAAAGCCGCTAGCGCCGCTGAACGGAACCTGAATTCGTCGATACGGGCCGATAGAAGCTGGCGCAGTTCTTTTTGGGGGCGTCGCGAAATCTTTTGCCCGTTGAAGTGTTGAGGAAAAACCAATCAGAAGTTACTCCTCCGTGATACAGAACAAGCTTTTTCAACGGGTTACGCGCTACACGTGGCTCCTTTCCGCGGCCTTGTTGCTTGCGCCCACGCCCAGCTGCCAAAAAGAATCGGCGGCGAAGCCGGCTCCTGCTGCCACGCCCCAAGCGCCGGAGCCTACCGGTGGCCGGCTTATCAGCAGCACGCTTATTGGCGAGTACGACCAACGCACACTGGCCAACCGGGTAGCCTCGGTTCCGCTGGTGGGCGCCTTGGCGCAGTACCCTATTAAGGTGTACAAGCTTACTTACAGCACGCGCAACACCGATGGGCAGGACGTTACGGCTTCGGGGGCATTGCTGGTGCCGGTTACTACCAAGGCCTTGCCGCTGCTGAGCTACCAGCACGGCACCATCTCGCCAACCGACGAAGACCGCGCGCCTTCGTACTATAGCTCGAGCAGCGAGGTGTGGTCGGCGGTGTCGGTACTGGCTTCCACGGGCTATATCGTGTCGGCGCCGGACTATATCGGCTACGGCGCTTCTAAGGCGCTGCCGCACCCCTACGAGCATGCCCCGTCGTTGGCTTCGGCTTCGTTGGATATGCTGCGGGCCGCGCGCGAGTTTTGCCAAAAGCAGCAGGTGCAGCTCAACAAGAAGAACTTCCTACTGGGTTACTCCGAAGGCGGCTTTGCTACCATGGCTTTGCACAAGCTAATTGAGGAGCAGGCCAGCAACGAGTTTGCTGTTACGGCCAGTGCGCCCGGCGCCGGCGCTTACCACAAAACGGCTTTTGCCAAGTACATCCTCAACTCCACGCAACCGCTCAACTTCCTGAATTCATACGTGTGGGTGCTGAACACCTACAACCGGGTGTATGACATCAAGCGGCCGCTTACGCACTACTACAACCAGCCCTACGCCACGCAGCTGCAAAACAACCCCTTTAGCGCAGTGCCGAAGCAGGTGCAAGAGCTCTTTACGGAGTCGTTCCGCACGAGCGTGCTTGCCAACAACGACGCGCCGATGAGCACCGCCTTCCGCAACAACGACGTGTACGACTGGAAGCCCAAAGCGCCGCTGGCCCTGTTCCACGGCACCGCCGACGACTACGTGCCCTTCTTCAACTCGCAGGATGCCTACAACGCCATGCGCGCCAAGGGAGCCACGCAGGTGCAGCTGCGTCCCATTCAGGGCGGCAACCACTTTAGCGCGGCCGGGGCTTACACGCTCGAGGCTTTCGGCTTCATCTCGCAGTATTACTAAGAGTAGCCGCTGAGGCATTACTTGTTGTCATTCCGAGCGAAAGCGAGGAATCTGAGTTGCTCCGTACGCGGCGCACAACTCCAGATTCCTCGCTTTCGCTCGGAATGACAGTTTAGGCCGAAACGGTATCGGCAGATGTTGGACTAATAGCCTGCCGCAGCCAGCAGCCCGTCAGCGCGGCCAAGGCGCCCACCAACCCCGCAATTACCGCCGCTACCAGCACCACTGCCCAGCCTTGCCCACCCAGGGGCAACAGCTCGGCTACACGGTTGGCCAAGTGGCCGCCGTTGCGCACGTACAAATAGCCGGCCGGCAGCAGCCAACCTAATGCCGCGCCGCCGAAGCCAGCCCCAAAGGCCTGCCCACCGCGGCGGGCGAGCAAGGCACCTAGGAGCAGGGCTGCCGCGGCCAGCGTCCACCACGGCAGCAGCAGTTGAACCACGGCCGCCAGCACCAGTATTGCTAAGAAGAGTTTCATACTAGAAAAGACTAGGTGGTTAGCGGCTTTGCAGCGTCCAGGCGGCTTGCACGCGCGGGTGCTGTTGCGTGGGCGAGGTCAGGTAAATCAGCTCGTTGAGTTGGCCTGTGCGCCAAGTTTCGATCAGGTTGTCGTAGTAGCGGGAGCCAGGGTTGCCGCTTTGCCCACCGGGGAACACACCATAGGCTTTCGGCTCGGGGCCCAGGGCCACTACCATGCGCCACGAAGGACCGTTGCGCTCGGTGGTGGCATTCACGATGGCCGCCCCGCCGCCGCAATCCAAATCCAGGCGGCCGAAGCCGGGCAGGCGGGCCAGGTGCAGGATGTCGGTGCTTTTGTGGTTGGCCCAGCGCCACTTGGGCCCTAGGTCGCCGTACTTGCGCGTGAGCGAATCGGTAGCAAACCGGAACGACTGCAAGGCCAGCTGCGGCAGCGACTCGCGCTGCGGCGTGCGGCGGTCGTCGATCCAGCGCGAGGTGTCTTCGCGCAAGATGAGGTTGGCCGTACGGTCGCGGGGCGGGTAGCGCATTTCCAGGCCGGTAGCTTCCGGGCCGAAGTCGTCTTCCCAGATGCTATCTACCAGCTCGGCGTACCACATATCGAAGATGCTCGGGGCAATGGCCTGGGCATCGTGCATGTAGTTCCAGCGGCGCAGCTCGTCGTAGGCGCGGCGCTGGGCGGGCGTAAGCTGCTCGGGCTGCACCAAAGCCAGCATACGCGGCAGCATCAGCTGGGCGTGCAGGTTCAGGTTATCGTTTTGCAGCACGCGCAGCGAGTCGGGCGTGGCTTTGCTCATGCGCGCCAACCGCTCGTTGATGCGGTGGCCGCGCTCGTAGCTGGCAAAGCTCCAGCCTAGGTAGTAGGGGTAATCGGGCCCGGCCGGAAACTGGTTGGCCGACGACACAAAGCCGCGCGCCGGGTTTTTTACGTGCGGATTCTGCTGCTGCGGAATCCAGCCCTGCCAGTCGTGCTGCGGGTTGGAGCCATCGAGCACAAACTTGCCCTGGTTTTTCCACTTCAGCGGAAACTTGCCGTTGGGCCAAATGGCCACGTCGTTTTGCTTGCTGGCGAAGATGAAGTTTTGGGCCGGCGAGGCGTAGGTACTTAGGGCCGCGGCGTAATCCTGGTAGTTGCGGGCGCGGTTGAGGTTATAGAACGTAAGCACCTCGTTGCCGCCCTCGTGGGCCGTCCAGCGCAGGGCGTGCCGAATGGGCGTTTGCTCGTTGAATACTTTCTCGGCGCGGTCGTAGGTGATGGGGCCGTGGTGGGTGTAGAGCACGGTATCAAGCCGCTCGGGCAGGCCGCGCACTTTAATGCGCTCCACCACCTGCCGGATGGGCTTCCACTGCCCGTCGTGCCAGTACTCGCGCTTGGTGTTGTCCTTGAACTTCAGCTGATACCAATCGAGCACGTCGGCGCCAACGTTCGTCACGCCCCACGCCACCTCCTGGTTGAAGCCGATGATGATGGTAGGCGCGCCTGGAATGGTAACGCCGTACACGTTTACGCCCGGCGCCGAAAGCTGCACCTGGTACCAAATGCTGGGCAGGTTGAGCTGCAGGTGCGGGTCGTTGGCCAAAATGGGCAAGCCCGAGGCCGAGCGCGCGCCGCTCACGGCAAAGTTGTTCGAGCCCAGGTCGGCGTCGGGCTCCCGGGCGGGCACCTTATCCGAGGCCGAGGCGGCAAATACCTGGGGCACCGGCGGCGTTTTCACGGGCGTGTAGTCGAGCGGCGTGCCCACGGGCACAATCGGGTCTTCGCGCGTGGGGTAGTCCGGGAACAAGTCGCGCACCACCTCGGGGCCGTACTTGTGCAGGGCGTTGGAGAGACGCAAGTCGTCGGAGCGGCCGCTCAGGTCCCAGGCCATCAGCTTCAGCAGCAGGGCGCACTTCAGCGGCGTCCAGGCTTCGGGGGCGTAGTTCAGCAGCTTGTACTCGAGCGGATAATCGCGCGGCGAGAGGCTGCCGATGTAGGCATTCACGCCGGCCGTGTACGACTCCAGCACCGTGCGGGTGGTGGGGTTGGCCATCATCACCTGCAGCGACTTTTCGGCTCCGTACGGCAAGCCCATGCGGCGCTGAAACCGGTCGTACTCCAGGGCCCTAGGTCCAACGACCTCCGAGATGCGCCCGGCCGCTACGTGCGTCTGAAACTCCATTTGCCAGAGCCGGTCGCGGGCCGTGAAGTAGCCCTGCGCGAAGTACAGGTCGTGGTCGTTCTGGGCAAAAATGTGCGGCACCCGCTGGTCGTCGAAGCGCACCGTTACGGGCTGCTGCAGGCCGGGCAGTTCCAGGGTCTGCTCGGCGGCAAAGTCGTTGGGGGCTTCGGCGTTGCGCCAAAAACCCTCGTACGGGCTCAGAAACTTGCCAAAAGCCGGCACCTCGCCGTGGTTGGTGTTCAGGGCCCACACCAGGGTACCCGTAGTCAGAAGAGCCAAACCGGCCCGGATGTAACGCAGCATAGGAACAACAGCTAGCAATAGCTGCCCTCAACATCCGACAAAAAAACGCGCCGCGCAAACCTAGGGGTGTTTCTCGCTGAGGTTCGCAGAGGTTCACGCCGAGGTGCGCAGGGGCCGTTGGATAACTCAGCGAACCTCGGCGCCGGCCTCTGCGAACCTCAGCGAGAAATAAACCAAGCGGCCCCGGCTGCGCAGTGCAACCAGGGCCGCTTGTAAGGCTTGCTGATGAGAGTAGGCGTGCTACAGATTTTCGGCCTGACGCACGAGCCCGTTGATGCCGCGGGTTTGCAGGCGCTGCCACAGCTCGTCGGCTTGCGGGCGGGGCAGCCGCTCGCCCACAATCACGCGGTTAAGGGCGCGGCCATTTACGTTGTCGGTGTGCACGGCCACGGGCAGCTGCGCGTCGAGGGCTTTGATTTGGGCCGCTAGAGCTTCGGCATTGCGCAGCTCGCCGAAAGTGCCGGCCTGCACCACGTAGGTTTCGGCGGGCTCGGGCGAGGTTTCGGTTACTACAATGTCGGTTTCCTGTTCGGCGGGCACGCTAGCCACGCCATTCACCGGACCCAGGGGCGTATCGGCAGGCACGATTTGGGCCACTACGCCGGCCGAGCCCAGCTGCACGATGCCCAGCGGGCGGGCCGCTACTTCCGATAAATCGAGGATGCGCTGGTGGCGGTAGGGGCCGCGGTCGGTTACGCGCACTACCACGGCTTTGCCGTTCTGGGGGTTGGTTACGCGCAGGCGGGTGCCGAAGGGCAGGGTTTTGTGCGCGCAGGTGTATTGGTTGCGGTCGAAACGCTCACCGTTGCTGGTGCGTTTGCCTTGGTGCTCGCGTCCGTACCACGAGGCCCGGCCGCGCAAAACAGCGCTTTTCGAGGCGGTGGCGGTGGGGGTGTCGTCGGCCAGGGTGGGGAATGAGCCAGCGAGTAGCAGCAGGGCTACCAGCCACGTCATCAGCAAGCCCGAGAGGTTCTGTCGTTGGTTCAACTTCATTGATTCTCTGCTTTGGTGAACGGGCCAAAACTATTGGCCTCGCCGGAATACAATCCAAATACCACGGCGGCGTAACCTAAGCAGAATAGTTGAAAATTGTGCTATAGACGGAAGATTTGCATTTAAGATTATTTCTGAGCGGATGAAAAATGGCTGATTGTGTTTCCTTAAGGGCGATTTAGGATTCTGTGTGGATAATTGGGCTGCCGAGCCAGAAATAAGATTATCCGCCGCTGAAAAAAGTTACTGTCGAGCCTCCGGGTTTTGTTCAAAAGCTGGTTGGTAATTACCAAAATTTTGTGTAAGGCAGTAACAGCCGCGCCGTTCGCCATTGCGTAGGTTTGCACATGGATTTTGGCCGCTTACCCGATGTGCGCGGGCTCGACTTTACCCTGCCGCCCGACCACCCCGACACCGCCCCGCTGCTGGCCCGCACGGCACTGCCCGCCGAGCCCGCCGGCATTTGGGTGGGCTGCCCCACCTGGACAAACCGCTCGTGGCTAGGCCAATGGTACCCGTTGGGGCTGCGCGAGGCCGACCAACTCATGTGGTACGCCAAGCAATTCAATAGCTTGGAGGTGAACGTGACGCACTACCGCATCCCCGATGCCGACATGGTGCGGCGCTGGCGCCAGGCCGTGCCGCCGCAGTTTCGCTTCTGCCCCAAAGTGCCGCAAGCCATCAGCCACGACCGGGAGTTGTTTCGGGCCGAAGACCTCACCAACTCGTTTTGCCGCGCCCTCGAGGGGTTGGGCGAGCAGCTAGGCATGGCCTTTCTGCAGCTGCCGCCGCACTTTGCGCCCCAGCAGCTGCCGCGCCTCGAGCGGTATTTGCTCGATTGGCCCCAGCACTTGCCCCTGGCCGTGGAGTTGCGCCACCCCGCCTGGTACCACGACAAAGGCCTGCTGGCCGAAACCGCCGCCCTGCTCGAGGCCCTAGGTAAAACCTGGGTAATCAGCGACGTGGCCGGCCGCCGCGACGTGCTGCACCAGCGGCTTACCACGCCCACGGCCTTTATCCGCTTCAACGGCCACGCCCTGCACCGCTCCGATTACCTCCGCGCCGATGCCTGGGCCGAGCGCATAGCCGCCTGGATGCAGAGTGGCTTGCAGCAGGTGTATTTCTTTATTCACCAGCGCGAGGTAAACGATGCCCCGGTGTGGGCGCAGTACTTTTTGCAGCGCCTGGGCAAGCTCACGGGCCGCGAGCTGCCCGCCCCCAAGCTGGTGGTGCAGCCGGTGCAGGGCAAGCTGTTTTAGCGCCAAAGCGGTTCGGGCACCTAGGGTGCGGCCACGGCCGCACCCTAGGTGCCCGAACCGCTTTGGCGGGTAGGCATCAGAAAGCAAAGCCCGCCCGCACCCGCAGCAAAATGCTGGGCTGCCACCGGTAGCTGGGCGTGCTGTAGCCCTGGTACCAGGGCTGCTGCCGCATTTGCAGGCCGGCACCCGCATCCACAAAGCCATACCGGCCCAACTGCCGCTGCCAGCCCCACAGCAGCTCGGCGCTGGGCTCGTGCTGAAACTGCGCTGGTCCGTCGTAGGTGAGGGGCGAATACATGCGGGTGAAGTTGCTGGTGTATTGCAGCTGCACGTAGGTGCCGCCCAGGCGGGTGGTGGCTTTGCCGAGGCGCTGGCGGCGGGCCTGGTTGTAGTAGTAACGCACGCCAACCGAGGGCGTAAGGCCGGCCAGCCGCCCTCCGCGCGAGAATCCCACGAGCACGTCGCTATCGAGGGTAGCCGAAAAATGCTTGCCTACCGCCCGCTCAACGCCTACATACAAAGGCGCCTTGAAGCCCCAGTATGAGCCCCAGGCTTTGGGAGGACTTACCCCCAGCTTGAACAAGGTTTGGGGCGTGGCCGTGGCCGTGCGCGCCGAATCGGGGACGGGCGACTGACCTAGGGCGACGGTGGTAGATAACGGCAGGCCCACGAGGCAGCCCGCGGCGGGTAATAACAGCTTATGCACAAATAATGCGTTTGGTGGTTGTAAGTACCTGCACGAGGCTGCGGCACCCTACTTGGGTTGCATGGGCGGCAGGCAAGCCACCTAGGCCTGTTTGTTCGTATGTTGTTATCCTACTTCCGACCCTGACCCTATCTGCCGATGCATACTTTCTCTACTCTACGGCGCGGTGCTTGGGCAATTGCCCTGGCGGCGGCCCTGTTTAGCCCCGCGGCGGCGCAGCAACCTTTGCCAGCAACAGCATCGGCTACCTCCTGCCTGTTGCTCCCGCTCGAGCCCGCCACGCGGGCCCAGCGTGCCGCGTTGGTGGTAGAGGCCGAGGTAGTGGCACAGCGTAGCTTTTGGGACCAGGAGCGCCGCCACATCTTCACGGCCAATACCTTGCGCGTGTACAAGCTGCTGAAGGGCCAGTGGGTGGCCGGGCAACCCCTTACGGTAATAACCGAGGGCGGCACCGTGGAGCTAGCGCGCGAAACCCTTACCAACACCCTCGCCCTGAAAGCGGGCGAACAAGGTTTGTTCTTCCTGAGCCCGGCCGCGTTCCGGGGCGTCAACGAGCCGCAGGCTTACACGCCCTATGGCAGCCTGCAGGGGTTTATCCGCTACGATGTAGCCGCTGCTACCGCTGCCGAACCCTTCCGGCAGTACCCGCTGCTCGACGATACCTTTTACCAGCAGCAACTAGCCTTTACAGGCCAGGCCCTGCGCCAACTGCAGCCCAACGCCGCGCTTGCGGCAGCCGTGGCCAAGCGCCTGCGCCCCGCCACCGCTTCGCGCGTTACGGCACCCGTAATTACTACCCTCGCGCCGCTTACCGTTACGGCCGGGACCGGCACGGTGCTTACCATCAGCGGTACGGGTTTTGGCGCCACGCCGGGCAGCGTCGAGTTCCGCAACGCCGACGACGGCGGGGCCTCGTTTACGCGGGCGCCCGGTTCCGAAATCGTGTCATGGTCCGATTCGCGCATTCAGGTGCGGGTGCCTTCTTTTACCGAGCAGGGGCGCCCGGCCGGCACGGGCAACATCCGCGTGAACACGGCCGATAACCAAAGCACCATCAGCGCGCTTAGCATTACGGTGGTGTATGCCATTTCCAATGTGCAGGAAACCAACAGCCTCGCCTTGTTCCCCACGGAGCATTTCAACCAAAACCGGCGCGGCGGCTACTCGTTTCAGCCGGATGCCGGCTTTGCCCAAAATGCGGCGGCCATGCAGGCCTTCAACCGCGCGCTGGCCAGCTGGCGCTGCCAAACGGCCATCAACTGGGAGATGGGCAGCACCCGCAGCAGCCGCGGCATTGCCTCCGACGACGTAAACGCCCTCGAGTTCGACCAGGGCGGCGAGCTGCCCGCGCAGGTATTGGGCCGCACTACCAGCTATTTCCTGGGATGCCGCGATGCCAGCGGGCAAATCCGCTTCTGGGTAAAAGAGATTGATATGGTCTACGACGACGGCACGCCCTGGCAGTTTGGGCCGGCGCTGCCCACGGCGCTGCAAATCGATTTTGAGTCGGTGGCGGTGCACGAGCTGGGCCACGGCCACCAACTTTCGCACATTATTGCGCCAGCCGCCGCCGGCCGCCCCGGCGCCGTGATGCACTACGCCATCGGGCGGGGCCAAGTAAACCGCACCCTCGATTTCGACCGCGACATTCAAGGGGGCTACACGGTGCTGCAGCGCAGCTTTGCGCCCGATAACTGCGGCGCCGCCCCCATGATACCTGCCCCGCTTACGGGCGCGCTCACGGCCCAAACCGCGGGTCCGCGGGTGCTGCTTACCTGGGCAGTGCGCGACGAGTGCAATGTGCGCAACTACGTGGTGGAGCGCAGCACCAACAACCAGCAAACCTGGGCGCGGGCCGGCGAGGTGCGGCCCACGGGCGCGGCCTCCTACACCTTCACCGACAACAACCCCGGCGCCGAGCTGGTGCACTACCGCGTGCTGGTGCAGCTCAGCAACGGCCTCACCCTCACGGTGGCGCCCGTTACGGTGCGCACCATACCCGGGCCCGAGTTTGCGCTGTACCCCAACCCCCGGCGCGGCACCGAGGTGTACGTAGCCCTGAATGCGGCCTCCACCGACAACCTGGTTATCCGCCTCTACGACGCCGTGGGGCGCTATTACGGCGCCAGGGCCTACACGGTGCCGCAGGCAGGTTTTAACCCAAAGCTGCTCATCTCGCTGCCGCAATTGCGCGCCGGCTGGTACCTGATTCGGTGGGAAGCGGGCAGCCAAAAAGGCACTGTGCCGTTCATTCAGGTAGAGTAGCCTAGGTAGCCAACACTTGCAGCAGGGCCTTGCAGTACCGCAAAACCCGGCCGCCGTGTAGCGACCTAGGCACGGCGGGGTAAGCCTTCGGCCTAGTTTAGCCAAACGTGCGTGGTTGTCAGTAGCTTTGTTGGGCCCGCGCTGGTGGCACCGCCTGCCCCGCAGCAGCTCACGTTTTTGCTCTATGAACTTACGAGTACTTGTTACGCTATGGTTGGTAATGGCCGCGTTGGGGCTGAAAGCGCAATCGGTAGCCGACCTGGATGCCAAAAACGGTTTCGGCAACGATGTTTTCGGCACCGACCTCAGCGCCCTACCCGGCATGGTTTGCACCAGCAAGCAAAAGTCGGAGTACCAGCTGTATGCCCGCCCTGCCGATGAGCTTGCTTGGGGCGGCGGCAAGCTGCAAAGCATCAAGTATGGCTTCTATAACAACAAGCTCAGGGAGGTAATTCTGACCATCGACGGAGCCAGCAACGCAGCCCTGGTGCTGCAAGCCCTAACGGCGTTGTACGGGCCCGGCACACCCGGCCACAAGCCCAACTCCACGGTGTGGCAGGGGCAAAAGGTGAAGATGGAATGCGTGACGGACAGCCCGTTCGGCTCGTTTGTGTTCATCGGCCAAACCAAGTAGCTAGCCCATAGTTGGTTGTGGCCACGTGCACTTTGGGGCCTAAAGCCGCGGGCCAGTACTAAACTTGGCTTTTTGGAACGAAGCTGCGGCCGGGCCGTACTTTTGCCCGCTGCTCTGCGTTTTAGAGCCTCCGCTTAGCCCTTTGTTGCCCATGCGTTTTGCTTTTTTGCGCCCCGTGCTGGCTTTGGCCTTGGGGGTTGTTTCGCTGCCGGTGGCAGCTCAGAAGTACCGCACCGCGGCCGGCGCGCGCATTGGTGCCGGCAACTACGGCCTCACGGTGCAGCAGCGCATCTTCGAGAAAACCACACTCGAGGGGTTGGGCTTGCTGAACTCACGCGAGGTAACGGCCACAGTACTGGCCGAACAGCACTTTCCGCTGCTGGGCCGCAGCCTCAACTACTACCTAGGGGCCGGGGCGCACCTAGGGCGCCACAAAGACCGCGGCACCGTGGGCGGCTTCGACGGCATTGTGGGCGTGGAGTGGAAGCTGCCCATCACCCCGCTGCTGGTGTCGTTTGATTTGAAGCCGACCTACGAAATCAACAACGACGACTGGTTCCGCTTCCCAACGGCCGTGTCGGTGCGCTACGTGCTCGTGAAGGAGAAAGAGAAGCCGTTCATGGGCGGCCTGTTTGGCGGCGGCAACAACGACGGCGACCGGGAAGGCAAGCGCAAGTCGAAAACCAAAACCAAGCGCAAAGGCGAGTCGGGCGGGTTTTTCGACGGGTTGTTCGGCAACTAAGCCCTAGGTGCGCTACAGCAACGCGAGGCTCAGCAGCAGCACCGACAGCAGCACAAAGCTGATAATCAGCAGGTAAACTACCGAAACTACCAAGGCTTTGGCAATGGTTTTGGCCCAGCCTTGCTCGTACACGTGGTGCAAGGCCAGCACCAGGTACAGCGGCGGCGCCAGCGTAAGCACCACGTCGAACCAATCGTTGCGTACGAACTCCGTCCAGAGCATGCCAGCCAGCACCAACACAAACAAAAAGCAGTGCAGGTGCAGCGAAAACACCAGGTGGTTGATGTAGAGCCGCTTGCGCCGCGCGTATACGCCCTTGAGCAGCAGGGCAAACAGCGGCATCAGCACAAACATCGAGACGGATGCGTTTTTGGTGATGCGCTGGCGCACTTGGTCCACCGTCGACTCGCGCACGCGCGCCCATTGGCGCAGGGCCAGGCGGTTCCAGAACGTGGGCGTGGCGCCCTTGCTCCGGATAAGCGAATCGGTGCGGGCGGGGCTGGGGTTGCGGGCGTAGCGCTCCAGCTCGGCGGTGCCAAAGCGCACGCGGCCCACCTCAATCGAGTCGGGGCTGCTGGCGGCCCGCATCAGCAGGCTGGCATCGAGGTTGGGGCGGGCCTTTACAACGGCGGCGCGCGTGCTGTCGAGGGCGGCGCTGGCCGCCTCCGAGGCTTGAGCGGTGGTGTCAACCAGGCGGCGCTCGTCGTGGCCCATCAGCAGGCCCACCAGCAAAAAGAAAACAAAGCTGACGAACACGTACAGCCGGATGGGCGGCACGTAGGCCACGCGGTGCCCTAAGTTAAACTTCCGCGTGAGGCGCCCGGGCCGGAACAGCAGCAGGCCCAGCGTGCGGAAAAACTTGCTGTCGAAGTGAAACAGGCCTTCCAGGGTTTCCTCAACCAGGTGGCCGAACGAGATGTTCAGGTCGTGGTTTTCCTGGCCGCAGCTGGGGCAGAAGCTGTTGGGGCCGCCGGCGGCCACAAAATCGTAGCCGCAGTTGGCACAAGTGGGCAACCGGTGCGGAGTGTGCGCCATAGGAGCTTGGGGTCAGCGGCGGGTGGGCCGCGGGCGCAAGTAAGCATTTCCGCTGCTACGGTTGTGCTTTTTCGTGCGCCGGGCCCTGGCAAGGCCCCTGGCGGCGCAAGCCGCCTGCCCACCTAGGGGCCCGCCGTAACCTCTCGGGCCGGGCACTAGGCTACTGGCTGCCTAGCCCGGCCCAAACACCTAGGGCTAGCCCTTCCGGACGCGGCCGCTGCCCGAAATGTGCGTGGTAATGCGCGGCGCGCCGGTGTAGTAAATGCTGCCCGAGCCGCTGATGCGGGCCTCGAGCGTTTGGGCAACCCCCACGCGGCAATTGCCCGAGCCGCTGACGTGGGCCGTGCAACTGGCGGTTTGCAGGCCGGCCGCCTCGATGCGCCCCGAGCCGCTAATGTGCATTGCGGCGGCGGGGCTGGTGCCGCTCAGGCGCAGGCTGCCCGAGCCCGAAACGCTGGCCTTTAGCTGCTCAGTTGCTACGGCCACGCGCAGGGCCCCCGAGCCGCTCACCGACAAATCGAGGGCGGCGGCGCGCAGTGGCTGCGCGGCCTCGATGCTGCCCGAACCGCTAACGCCCAGGGCCTCAACCCGCGGCATGGTTACGTACACCTTTACCGGGGCCGAAAACCCGCGCCAGTTTTTCCAGTTGCCGTCGGGCTGACCAATGCGCAGGCGGCCGTCCTTCACGGTGGTTTCTATGGTGCGCAGGTCGTCGGGGTTGCCCACCAGCTCCACCTTTTGCACGTTGCCTTGTACCAGCACCAGCTCGGCCGAGGTAGCCAACGACAACCGCGTGAAGGCCGGTACCTGGCGCACTTCGCGCGTTGACTCGGGGCGGCTGAAGGTGCTGGCAACGGCTGCCGGCGCGGGCCAATACACCGGTGCAGCGGCCAACAGCGCCAGCGGCAAAGTGAGCAGAGGCAGGAGGAAGGTTTTCATGGCTAGGCTTTTACGGGTTGGCGTGTTCAAGATAGCAGATGCAGCGGAACCCTGCACCGTTGCTTGGTCTGCCGAAAGCACAGGGTATCAGCTGCTAGCAACGCCGAAAAGCCTAGGTGGCCAGGGCCTGCTCGCGCTGCAGGTAGCTTTGGCCCCAGCCAATCAACGCCTCAAACAGGGGCTGCACGCGGCGCCCGTGCTCGGTCAGGTGGTATTCTACTTTGGGCGGCACTTGCTGGTACACCGTCCGCTGCACCACGGCATCGAGCTCCAACTCGCGCAATTCCTGAATCAGCATCTTTTCGGTGATTTCGGGCATCAGGCGCTTCAGCTCGCCGTAGCGGCGCGGGCCCTCGAGCAAGTACGATAAAATGAGCAGCTTCCATTTGCCGCCCAGCACGTTGAGGGTGGTGCGCACCGGGCAAAAGGCGTTGGGCGGCGGGGCCGTGCGGCAGGTTTTCCACTCGGTTTCGGCTTGCTGCTGCTTCGTGAGTTTGTCCATGACGAAATAAATTAGCTGATAATCAGCATAACTACCCAAAAGGTAGGTAGCATACTTTTTGGTGGGTACTTGCTTAAACCAAAGGTAAGGGGCGTCCTTTGAACCGCCAACGCGGCCCAGGTGGCCGGCGTGGCAGTTCGCGTTCAACCCACACGTTTCTTTGTTATGCAAAAGCACATTGTAGTAACCGGTGCCACCGGCAACATTGGCAGCCGCCTGGCCCACGAGTTGTTGCGCCGCGGCCACCGCGTAACGGCCGTAGCCCGCTCGGCCGCCCACCTCGAGGCACTGCGCCAGGCCGGCGCCGAGGTGCGACCCGGCCAACTCAGCGACGTTGCCTTCCTGAGCGAGGTATTGCGCTCGGCCGACGCGGCTTTTCTGATGCTGCCGCCCAACGTAACCGCCCCCGACAACCTGGCTTACCAAGACGACCTAGGGCAAGCCGTGACCGAGGCCGTGCGCGCCGCGGGCCTGCCGCAGGCCGTAAACCTGAGCAGCATTGCCGCCGATTTGCCCGCCGGTACCGGGCCCATTGTGGGCGTACACCGGCAGGAGCAACGCCTCAACGCCATCGAGGGGCTGCGCGTGGTGCACCTGCGCCCGGCTTATTTCATGGAAAACTTTTTGCCCAACATCGGCCTGATACTGGGCATGGGCATCAACGGCTCGGCCACGCGGCCCGAGGTGGCGTTTCCGATGATTGCCACGCAGGACATTGCCGACCGCGCCGCTGCGTTGCTCGATGGGCCGGAGTTGCCCGCCGGCCACACGGCGCAATTGCTGCTGGGGCCGCGCAACTACTCCATGCAGGAAGCCACCGCCCTGCTGGGCGCCGCCGTGGGCCGCCCCGAACTCCCCTACGTGCCGTTTTCGTACGAGCAAGCCCGGCAGGGCATGGTGGGCGCGGGCCTATCGGAGTCGATGGCCGATTTGTACATCGAGATGACCCAAACACTCAACGCCGAAAAAGCCATGGTGCACGAGGTGCGCACCCCCGACAACACCACGCCCACCACGCTCGAGCAGTTTGCCCAGCAGGTGTTTGCGCCGGCTTACCAAGCTGCCGCTGGCGCCGCCCAGCCAGTGGCCTAAGCCAGCCAGTAAGGTGAGCCCCCAGCAAAGCCCCCGCCGGCAATCCGCCGGCGGGGGCTTTTTGTTAAGGCTTGCGTATGCATCAGCAAAATGCCCGCGCCCATGCCCGATAAACTGCTTCTGCTCCTCAACTTTGCCTTGGCGGCTTACCTTACCGGCGTCATCTGGACGGTGCAGCTGGTGCACTACCCGGGTTTTGCGCTGGTGCCGGCCGATGCCTTTCGGGCCTACCACCAAGCGCACCTAGGGCGTATGGGTTGGGTGGTAATGGCGCCTATGGTGGCCGAGCTGCTGCTCGCCGCGTGGTGGGCGTGGGCAGCGCGCTCGGCCGTGGGCTGGAGCAGCCTGGGGCTGGTGGTGTTTGTGTGGGCCGTTACGTTCTTCGTGTCGGTGCCGCTGCACAACCGCCTTGCCACCGACGGCGGCAGCTACGTGGCCGTATACGCCCTGGTGCGCACCAACTGGCTTCGTACTTTGGCCTGGAGCATCCGCTTGGGCCTGCTGGGTTGGGCTTTGGTTAAATAAGAAATGAAAAAGGGCGAAGGCTGAACCAGGCGCGTGGTTGGCCTGGTGGCCCAAGCAAGGCTTAAGTTGGGCGGCCGCTCAAGCGCGTGTTTACGGTGCAATGCGCAGTTGGTAAGCCCTAACGCCCGGCCGTGCGTACACCCAATTCAGCGTTCATAATTCTTAATTCAGCATTAAAAACAATGCTTCCTCCGCCCGATGCTTTTTTGCCCGAACTTCAGTTCCAAACGGCCCGCAGCAGCGGGCCAGGCGGGCAAAACGTGAACAAGGTCGAAACCAAAGTGGAGCTGCGCTTTCAGCCCCAGGCCTCGGCCTTGCTTACGGAGGAGCAAAAGCTACGCGTGCTCGAAAAGCTGGCTTCGCGCCTCACGGCCGACGGCGTGCTCATCATTACGGCGCAGGAGTCGCGCAGCCAGCAGCGCAATAAGGAGTTGGCCGTGCAAAAGTTCTACGAGTTGCTGCAGCGCAGCCTGCACCAGCCCAAAGCCCGCAAAGCCACCAAGCCCGGCGCGGGGGCAGTGCGCAAGCGGCTCGAGGGCAAGCGGCGGCAATCGGAGAAGAAAGCCAACCGCCGCGCCGACTACTAAAGCTGTTGCCGCTTGTGGCCCGCACGGGCCTTGCTGCCGCCGCGTTGCCTTGCCCATACCGCGCCCGGCATCGGAAAACGCGTAGCCGGAAGCCCTTTAACCTAGATTCGGCTTAACCACCGTTGCTCCCCTGATTTATGGACGCCGCCCCAACCCGCACGCCGCTGTTCGGCTCGTACGCCGTAGCCGAAGTAGGCCCCGACGAATGGAGCGCCTTTGCCGGCCAGCACTTCGAGCGCGTGTTTCCGCACGAAATTAACCTGCCGCTCGACGGCGCCCTCGGCCCCGATGAGCAGGATAAGCTGGCCCGCCTGCGCCGCAACATGGCCGGTAGCCTGCAGTTGTATTTCATTCTGTACGACGGCGAAACGCCCGTTGGCTGGCATTTTGGTTTGCAGCGCAACGAGTTGGAGTACCATATGGCCAACACCGCCGTATTGCCCGAACACCAGGGCCGCGGGGTGTACTCGGCGTTTCTGCAGTTTGCCAAGGCGCGCATCTTCGCCGAGGGGTTTCAGTACATCACCAGCCTGCACCGGGCCGATAACAACGCCGTGCTGGTGCCCAAGCTCAAGGCCGGGTTCCAGATTCAGGCTTTCGGCTACCTGATTCAGCCCATGTTGTTCGAGGTCAACTACGGCCCCATGATTCAGCTGATTTGCCCGGCCAAGGAGCTGTACCGCAAGCTGTTCGACGCGCAAGCCGGTACCCGCGCGCTGGCCCAAGAACTGGCGCCGCAGCTGGGGGCGCTGTAAGCCCCCCGTGTGCGCACTCGGGGGCTAATTCAGATCGAGGCCAAACAGGATGCCCACCCAAGGCTTGTGCTGGTACAGCCAATGGCGGCCATCGGGGCCAAACAGGTGGTCGGCACCTAGGGCCAGGCCAATGTTGAACACGCGCGCATCGTAAATAAAAGCCGCGCCCGCGTGGGCCACCATGCCCTCGTACTCGGCCACGCGCGCCTGCTGGTTGGTTACATCGGGGTTGATGACCGCGGCGCCCAACCCGGCAAACACCCCGTAGCCAAAGCCTAGGTCGCGCACGGCAGGCGGCCGGCCGGGGCGCCCGCTTGGGGAGTGTAGGTGGTAAAAATCGAGGCGCCGGCCTAGGTACAAGGCCGCGTTGAACTGGGTATTCAGCTGCACGGGCAGCGGCCCGCGCGCCGGCCGAATCTTGAAAGGCAGCGTGAACACGTCCACATCGAAGCGGCGGGCCAGCACGGTGGTGTGCTGGCCGGGCGGCAGGGCCACGGCTTGGGCGTTCGGGGCGTCTTCGGAGGAGGCGAGCAGCAGCGTGTCGGCGGCCTGGTGCAGGTAGGCGGGCCGATGGCGCTGGGCTTGCAAAGCGGGCACAGTGCTGTGTAGCACGCGGTAGCGGCCGTCGGGTAGGGTATCTATTTTGCCCACCACGGCGCAGCCGCTCAGCAGCGCGGCCAAAGCGCCAACCACCAGGGTCAGGCAGCAGGGGCGGCGCCCGGCCGGGTATTGCTTCGGAGCCATAGCGAGGCGGGTTGTGGGCTTACAGCAGCGTACCGCTCAAAATGGCCGATGCCAACGAGAAGTAAATAATCAGCCCGGTTACATCGACCAAGGTAGCCACAAACGGCGCCGACGAGGTGGCCGGGTCGAGGCCCAGGCGCTTGAGCAGCAGCGGCAACATGGAGCCGGCCAGCGTACCCCACAGCACAATGCCCATCAGCGAGAGGGCCACGGTGGCGCCCACCAGCCTCCAGTACGGGCCGTATTCCTGAAACATGGTGGCCCACACGGCAATGCGCAGAAAACCCACCAGCCCCAGAATGGCGCCCAAAATCAGGCCCGAAAGCACCTCACGGCGCATAATCAGCCACCAGTCCGACAGGCTGATTTCGCCCAGCGACAAGGCCCGGATTACCAGCGTTACGGCCTGCGAGCCGGAGTTGCCGCCCGAGCTGATGATGAGCGGCACAAACGAAGCCAGCACCACGGCCCGCTGAATTTCGTCTTCGAAGTGGTGCATGGCCGAGGCCGTGAGCATTTCGCCCAGCAGCAGCAGCACCAGCCAACCGGCACGCTTTTTCACCATTTGGCCCACAGAGGTGGCCAAGTAGGGCTCGTCGAGGGCCTCGGAGCCACCCAATTTCTGGATATCCTCGGTGTCTTCTTCTTCCCGAATGGCCAGGATATCGTCGATGGTAACGATGCCGAACAGCACGCCCTCTTCGTTGACGACGGGCAGGGCGGTGCGGTCGTTTTTGCGGAACACCTCAATGGCTTCTTCCTGGTCCTGCATGGCTTGCAGGCGCACAAAGCGGCGGTCCATCAGCTCGTGTACGCGCTGGGTGGGTTGCGCAAACAGGAATTCCCGGATGCGGATGTCGTCGATGAGCACGCCGCGCTCGTCGACCACAAACACCACGCTTACGGTTTCGGAGCCGCGGCCGTGCTCGCGCACGTACTCAAACACGTGCTCCACCGTCCAGTCCTCGCGCACGGCAATGTAGTCGGGCGTCATCAGGCGGCCCACCGAATACTCGGGGTAGCCCAGCAGCTCCAGCGTAATGCGGCGCTCTTTTTCCGACAGTGTCTGAATCAGCTCGCGCACCAAATCGTCGGGCAAAAACTCGAGCAGCGCCGTGCGGTCGTCGGGCGACATCTCGTTCAGGATGTCGGCAATCTTTTCTTGCGAAAGGCTTTCCAGGAAGTGGCGCTGCACCTCCAAATCCAGGAACTCGAACACCTCGGTGGCGTGCTTCAGCGGCAGCAACCGGAAGATGATAAGCTGTTCCCGTTCTTCCTGCGCCTCAATCAGGTCTACCAGTTCCGGCGTGTCCAAACTTCGGAGCAGCTTTTTAAGCCGTAAAAACTCCCGCTGTTCAAGCAGGTCCGGAATTTGTTCGAGGGCCAGTTGCTGTTCGGTAGTCATGACGTGGCGGCAAAAAAGGTGTTTCGCTAGGCAAAACGGGGTTTGGTGAAAGGGCGCGCAAAAGTACCCGAAGGGGCGCAAAAATCCTCTCCCGAAACGGTTCTGCTTACAAGAAAATTTCGCGGCCCACAGCCAGTGGCCCCAAGCCAGCTGAGGTGGCCGTGCAAAGCAAAGCTTGATGCTGACTATCAATATTTTGCTGCGGATACCTAGGGGCGGGTTGCAAGTGCGAAGCAGCTAGGCCCTAGGTGCCTATGGGTTGCGCCTGGGCCGGCAGCACGGGGCAGCCAGTGCAAACCGTATTGCAGAGCACCGCGGCGCTTAAAAGTGTATTTCGTAGCTTTTTCGGCGGGGCTACGTAGCAGAGCCCTGGTGCCTTGGTGCGCCTGCGCCCTTTTTTGCCCATCCGTTATGCCCAATCCTACGATTCCGCGCGGTACGCTTATCGCCCTAGGTGGTGGCGACGACGATCCGCTGCTGGCCCTCGTCAGCGAGCTAGTGCCCACGCCCGATACCCCGGTGGAGGTAATTACCACGGCCGTACCGCGCTACCCCGTGCGCACGGGCAAAGCCTACGTGCAGGCGCTCAACGAAATGGGCTGCACCAACGTGCGCCATTTGCGCATCGATGCCAAGCACTCGGCCGCCAACCCCGCCACGCTGCGCCGCCTCGAGCGGGCAGGGGCGGTGTTCTTCACCGGCGGCGACCAGGAAAACATCACCGATTATTGGCTTGATACCCCGGCCGTGGAGCTGCTGTGCGAACGGTACCACACCGACCCCAACTTCATCGTGTCGGGCACCAGCGCGGGAGCTTCCGTAATGCCGGCGTACATGATTGTATCGGGCTACGGCTACCGCTCGCTTACCAAGGGCGGCATCGAAATGGCCCGCGGCTTGGGGCTGATTTCGTACGTGTACATCGACCAGCACTTTGTGGAGCGCGGGCGCTTCAACCGCCTCTCGCACGCCGTACTTAAGCACCCCACCACCCTGGGCATTGGTTTGGCCGAGCAAACGGGCATCGTCATTCGGCAAGGCCGCGAAATGGAAGTGTTCGGCGACGGCGTGGTAACCATCATCGACGGCAACGAAGTGCGCCACGACAACCTAGGGCGCGTGGGACGTGGCGAGGCCGTAGGCGGCCAAAACCTGCGCGTGCACTTAATGGTGGCCGGCCAGCGCCTCGATTTGCGCACGCGCCGCGTGCTGGAGTTGGCTGCCGAAGGCTAGTGGCGCTAGCGGCGGCGTAGCCAACAATACGCGCGGCGTACCGCGCGCCTTTTCACTAGTTGAATAATCCTTCTAATATTGGCTTCGGATGCGTCGCAATAGTAGGCATGCCGCATTGTAGGATGCCCGCAACCGCATACATTTAGCTCCCACAACCCTTTTTCCCTTTTCTTTGGGTATGAACCTAAAACATCTACTATTTGCCGGCGGAGCCCTGCTGGGCGCCACGGCCGCGCAGGCGGGCGGGTTCCAGCTCACGCTGGCCGGGCAGAAAAACAACGGCATGGGTGGCGTAGGCACGGGCCTGGCCCTCGATCAGGCCGCCATGTTCTACAACCCCGGTGCGCTGGCGATGGTGCGCGAGCGGGGCGTGCAAATCGGCGTAAATGCTACACTGGCGCGGCAGGCGTTTCGGGCGCAGTACGGCGGAACCGAACGCCAGCTCGACAACACCGTGAGCACCCCGTTTAACTTTTACGCGGGTTTTGGGCCAACCGAAGGCAAATGGAAAGCGGGCATCGGCGTGTACACGCCCTTCGGCTCGCGCCTCGACTACAACGACAACTGGGAAGGTCGCACGTCGCTCACCAGCATTGATCTAAAATCGATTTTTGTGCAGCCCACCGTTAGCTACGCCCTCACCGACCAGCTAAGCGTTGGGGCCGGCCTGGTGGTGTTTGCTGCCGGCTCGGTTAACCTGCAGCGCGACATCCAAGACCCCGCCCAGGGCAGCATTGAGCTCGATGGCAAGGCCGACACCAAGTTTGGCTGGAACGCGGGCGTGTACTTTAAGCCCTCGGATAAATTTAGCCTCGGCATCAGCCACCGCTCCAAAATGGACGCCGTGGTTAGCGGCGGCGACGTGATTATTTCGGGCGTAAACGCCTCGTTAGCCAACCGCTTCGCCGCCCGCAAGTTCGACGTTACGTTGCCGCTGCCGGCTACCACCACCATCGGCTTCGGCCTGATGCCTACCGAAAAGCTAACTCTGGGCTTCGACGTGAACTACGCCACCTGGAGCCGCTACCAGGAGCTGGTATTTACGTTTGATGCTCCCATCAACGGCCAGACGGTTTCCCGCTCGCGCCGCGAATACCAGGACGCCCTCACGTTCCGCCTCGGCGGCCAGTACCAAGTTACCGACGCCCTAACCGTGCGCTTGGGTGGTGCCTTCGACGAAACGCCCGTGAAAGACGGCTTTGTAACGCCCGAAACCCCCGACAACGACCGCCTGACGGCTACCGCCGGCGTGAGCTACAAGTTTGGCGAACGGTTCGGCATCGATGTATCGGCCCAGTACGTGAACATTGCCAAGCGCAGCCAAACCCAGGAAGACCTGCTGAACAACGGCGTGGCCAACGACCGCGTGGCTGGTACTTACAAAACCGTTGCCGTAGTGCCGGGCTTTGGCCTGAACTACAACTTCTAATCACTTGCATTGCCACTCCTCACCATGTATACGTTTCTGAAAAAAGGAGCTCCGGCGCTGGCTTTGCTAGGCTTGGCGCTCGGCAGCTGCCAGCCCGAGCTGGAAGAACCCAAGGCAAGTGCCGGTTCGGCTGATTTCTCCCGCTACATCGCGGTTGGTAACTCGCTGACGGCCGGCTTTATGGACGGCGGCCTCTACCGCGAAGGCCAGGCCAGCTCGTACCCGGCCCTGCTGGCCCAGCAGTTCAGCCGTGTGGGCGGGGGCGCGTTTACGCAGCCGCTGTTTACCGAGGCTCAGGCCAACGGCTCGGGCTACCTGCGCCTGGCGGGCTTTACGGCGCAAGGCTCGCCCATTACGGCGCCCGTTGTTACCAGCCTGGCCATTCGGGGCTTTGCCGGCAACGACCCCACCAAGCCCCTCTACACCAAATTCACCGAGCCCGTTAACAACCTGGGCGTGCCCGGCATTCGCATGTCGGACATTACCACGGCGGGCTACGGCAGCACCCAGGGCAACCCGTACTTCGAGCGTATTACGCCCGATGCTTCGGGCACCCAAACTTACCTGCAGCGCATCAGCGCTTCCAACCCCACGTTCTTCACGTTCTGGCTCGGCAACAACGACGTGCTTGGCTTTGCCACGGCGGGCGGTGCGGCCAACAGCATTACGGCGCGCACTACCTTCACCAACAATGCCAACAGCGCCATCGACGCCCTCACGGCCAACGGCGCCAAGGGCGTGGTGGCCCTGATTCCGGACGTAGCCAACATTCCGTTCTTTACCACGGTAGGCCCGGCCTTCCGCAGCACGTTGGCGCAGGCCAATGTGCCTTCGGCCGCTCCGTTTGTGTACACCACCGGCACGCTGGCGCCCGGCCAGCCCAACACCCGCGTAAGCACCACCGTGGCCAGCATCCGCGACGCGGCCGGCACCGGCAACCTGCTGCTTACGCTCACGGCCTCGCCTTACCTAGGGCTCTACGGCCAGCCCAGCGGCAAGTACTGGCGCGATTTTTACCAGCAGGCGCGGCCCTCGTTGCCGGCCACCATCCCGAACCTGGCCACGTTCCTGTTGGTGATGCAAATCGACACGTTGCGCCCCTTCGGCCAAACCACGCAAAACCCCTTCCCGAGCACGCTGGTGCTTGATGCTACGGAGCAAACCACCGTGCGCACCGCTACCACCAACTTCAATGCCGACCTGACGGCCAAGGCTACCGCCAAGGACCTGGCTATTTTCGATGCCAACAGTTTCTTCAACGGTGTGGCCGCGAATGGCTACGCCACGAATGGGCAGATAAATTCGGCTAGCTTTATTTCGGGCAACCTGTTTTCGCTCGACGGCGTGCACCCCACGCCGCGTGGCTACGCCGTGGTGGCCAACGAAATGATCCGCGTGATCAATCAGAAGTACGGCTCGACGATTCCGTTTGTAGATGCCAACGCCTACCGCGGCGTGCGTTTCCCCTAGGTCGCCGCGTTTCCTGCTTTGCAAAACGGCTCCTTCCGATGGCGGAAGGAGCCGTTTTTTTATGCCTTGGGGCCAGGGAAACAGTTGCAAAAACCTTGCGGCGGGCACATGACTATGTGATGCACCGCCCTAAAATTTTCTTACGAGCAAGGTGCAGTGGCGCGGCACATAGCACAATCGTGTCTGGTTAAAATTCTGTTTGAGCTGGTTGGCGGGTGTAGAATTGCATCATCATTCACGACCACACAAACCAACTGCTATGAAAACCCTGCGCTTCCCCCTGTACCTGGCCCTAGGTGCCGCCGCCCTGCTCTCCTCCTGCAAGAAGGACAAAGACAAAGACGAGGTAAAGCCCAAAACCAAAACCGAGCTGCTGACCGACAAAAGCTGGATGATGACGGCCCAAACCATTACCCCGGGCCTGCGCACCTCCTCGGGCGAGGTAGTCACGGATTTGTATGCCCAAATGGACGCCTGCGACCAAGACGACCTGCTGCAGTTTGCCAAACCCGATGGCTATACCCTGAACGAAGGTGCCACCAAGTGTAACCCCAACGGCCCGCAGTCCTACCCCGGTACGTGGTCGTTCGGCAGCAACGAGAGCACCCTCACGCTGAAGCTGGGCAACCAGGACCCCAACACCTACACCGTGCAGGAAATCAGCGACAACACCATGCGCCTAACCGAAAGCGGTACCTCGGGCGGTACTTCGTACACCATCACGTACACGTTCAGCAAGCGCTAAACGCCGCCTTGCGTACGGCGCTCAACGGCAACGGCCGCTGCCCTAGGTGGGGCAGCGGCCGTTGCGGCTTAGGGTAGGCACAAGCACCTAGGGCAGCGGCGCGGCAGGGTGCAGTTGGCCGGCCAGGTGGCGGGCAATTACCTGCGCGTGGTGGCGGCCGTTCTCGATAAACCAACGGCTGGTGTTGAGGCCGCCGCATACGGTGCCGGCCAAGTACACGCCGGGGCGGTTTGTCTCGAAGGTTTCTTCGTGGTGGGTGGGCGTGCAGGCGGCATCGGGTTGGGTGCTTACACCTAGGGCTTCGAGCAGCGCGTAATCGGGGCGGTAGCCGGTGAGGGCGTACACAAAGTCGGCCTGCAAGGTACGCGGGCCTTCGGGCGTCAGCACATCCACCTCGCCGGGCCTGATGGCCTGCACCGTGGTGTTGTAGTGGCAGCCAATGCGGCCCTCGGCAATGCGGTTAAGCAAATCGGGCCGCAGCCAGTACTTCACCGAGGGCGATATTTCGGTGCCGCGCACCACCAAAGTGGCTTGTGCCCCCGAGCGGTTGAGCGCCAGGGCAGCTTTGGCCGCCGAGTTTTTGGCCCCGATTACCACTACGCGCTGCCCGGCGTGGGCGTAGGGCTCTTTGTAGTAATAGCTTACGTGCGGCAAATCGGCGCCGGGCACGCTCAGGCGGTTGGGCACATCGAAAAAGCCGGTGGCCACAATTACGCGGCTGGCCTGCAGCTCGCCGCGTTCGGTGTGTAGGCTGAAGTTGCCGGCTTGGCCCTCGAGGCGCAGCACGCGCTCGTAAAGGCGCAAAGCAAGGCGCTCGGTCTCGGCCACGCGGCGGTAGTAGTCGAGGGCTTCTTCGCGCAGGGGCTTATAGTTGCCCGTCACGAAGGGATGGCCGCCAATTTCGAGCAGCTCGGGCGTCGAAAAGAACTCCATGTTGGTGGGGTAGCCCACCACCGAGTTCACGAGGGCGCCTTTGTCGACCACGCAGGTGCGCAAACCTAGGCGCTGGGTTTCGATGGCGCAGGCCAGGCCCACAGGGCCCGCGCCCACCACCACCACATCGAAGCGGCCAGCAGCAACAGTGTTTTCCATAAGCGAATTGCATACAGCGGCACCGGGAAAGATGTTCGGTTGCGGCACGGCTTTTTCGCGGGCCAAAGCGCAGCCGCCTGCCCGCAATAGTTGAGCTTACAGTGCTTTAACAGCCCTCGATAACGCTTATACTTGTAGGCGTTTAACTGGCCTCACCCGTTGCATATGAAAAAAGCTCGACTCCTTTATTACTCCACGTTGCTGGTTGCTGGTTGCACCTTCACGGCTTGCGAAGACGACGCGGAGCTACCCAATAAAACCGACTTGCTTACCGGCAAGGACTGGAAGATGACTGCCGCCTCGGTAACGCCCGGCATCCCCGACGGCAACGGCGGCACCATTCGCGACGTGTACGCCCGCTACCCCTCGTGCCGCCAAGACGATTTGCTGCGCTTCGAAACCCCCAGCACGCTCAAAGAACTCAGCGGCCCCTCGATGTGCACCGGCGACGTGGCCAGCAAAACCGGCACGTGGTCGTTCAGCAGCGACCAAAAGCAGCTGTATCTGGTGCGCCAAGGCAAATCAACCACCGACGATTTCTCGGTTGATGAGCTAACCAGCTCGTCGATGCGGCTAAAAACCACCGAGCGCAGCAACGGTGTGGATTACACCTTTACCTACACCTACGCCAAGCAGTAGGCCCCCAACCGCTGCCAACTCCGGGCTACCTAGGCAGCCCGGAGTTTTTAATGCCGAGCTTTAGATAGCAGGCAAAACCGGTGGAGGGGTTGGCATAACTGTTGAGCTTGGCTGGCGCCTACCAAAGCCTTTACCACATCTTTTTTTATTGGATGAAAACGATACCGCTGTTTGGCGCCTTGGCGCTTGGTTTGGCACTTGTGGCCTGCAAAAAAGAAGACGAGAAACCCAAGTCGAAGACGGAGCTGCTCACCGCCAAAAACTGGCGCATCACCGCCGACAAACGCACCTCCGTCACCAACGGCCAAACCACCACAACGGACGCGTACGCCTCGTACCCCGATTGCACGAAGGACGATTTCTACAAGTATTCAACCGAGTACAAAGTCGATATGAATGCCGGTGCCACCAAGTGCTCGGCCACTCAGGCGCAAAGCACGGTTGCCAACTGGAATTTTAGCTCGGACGAAACCCGGCTGGTAATTACGGACCCGCGCTCGGGCCTGAGCATTAACTCCGAAGTGCTGGAGCTGAGCGCAACCACCCTTCGGCTTAAGAACACCCAAAGCGGAGGCAGTTCGCAGGAGCTAACCTTCGCTGCTTTCTAGGCCGGTTGCAGCAAACCCTCTTCAGAAAACACCGCAGCGCCGCCGTTTGCCCAGGCAAACGGCGGCGCTGCGGTTGGTGCCCTAGGTTCGGCGGGCGTTAGTGCGCCTGCAGCCAGTTGGTGCCGGTACCAATTTCTACCTCCAAGGGCACTTGCATGGGCAGGGCGTCCACCATCAGGCGCTTGATGTGGGGCTGAATAAACGCCACTTCTTCCTTGGGCGCATCGAACACCAATTCGTCGTGCACTTGCAGAATCATGCGCGTGCCGAGTTTTTCCTGCTCAATCCAATCGTTGATGTGGATCATGGCCACCTTGATGATGTCGGCCGCGGTGCCCTGAATGGGCGCGTTGATGGCGTTGCGCTCGGTGTAGCCGCGCAGCGTGGCGTTGCGCGAGTTGATGTCGCGCAGGTAGCGGCGCCGACCTAGGAGGGTTTCGGCGTATTCCAGGTCGCGGGCTTTCTGAATGCTGGCGTCCATGTACTGTTTCACGGCCGGAAATTCCTCGAAGTAGGCTTCAATCAGGTCCTGCGCTTCTTTGCGCGGAATGCTCAGGCGCTGTGCCAAACCAAAGGCCGAAATGCCGTAGATGATGCCGAAGTTGGCCGTTTTGGCTTTGCGGCGCATGTCCGAATCAACCTGATCGAGCGACACCTTAAAGATTTTGCTCGCCGTGCTGGTGTGGATGTCGATGCCTTGGCGGAACGACTCGATCATGGTCGGGTCCTGCGAGAACGAGGCCATGATGCGCAACTCGATTTGCGAGTAGTCGGCCGCCACCAGAACGTGGTCTTTATCGCGCGGCACAAAAGCGCGGCGGATTTCGCGGCCTTTCTCCGTCCGAATCGGAATGTTTTGCAGGTTGGGGTTGGTGCTGCTCAAGCGCCCCGTGGCCGTTACGGCCTGGTTGAAGGAAGTATGGATGCGGCCGTCCATTTCGCACACCAGCTGCGGCAGCGCATCCACGTACGTGCTCTTGAGCTTGGTAAGCTGGCGGTGCTCCAAAATAAGCGCCGCAATGGGGTGGTCGGCGGCTAGCACGCTCAGTACCTCTTCGCCGGTGGCGTACTGGCCGGTTTTGGTTTTCTTGGGCTTGCCGCCGATCTGCAGCTTATCAAACAACACCTCGCCCAGCTGCTTGGGCGAGCCAATGTTGAACGGCTCGCCGGCCACCTTAAAAATTTGGTCTTCTACCTCCTGAATGTAGCCTTGCAGTTGGCCCGAGTAGTCGGCCAGGGCCGAGGCATCGATGCGCACGCCCTCGTACTCCACGTTGGCCAGTACGCGCACCAGCGGGTTTTCCACGTCGGTGAGCAAAGGCAATAGGCCTTGCTCGCGCAGCTTGGGCTCGAACACGTGCTTGAGTTGCAGCGTCACGTCGGCATCTTCGCAGGCATAGTCTTTTACCTCGGCCGGCGGTACATCGGCCATGGTTTTCTGGTTTTTGCCCTTCGGGCCGATGAGCTCCAGAATGCTAATAGGCGTGTAGTGCAGGTAGGTTTCGGCCAGCACATCCATGCCGTGGCGCATATCGGGCTCGAGCAGGTAGTGGGCCAGCATGGTATCGAACAAGGGCCCGCGCACCGTCACCTGGTAGTGCTTCAGAATCAGCAAGTCGTACTTGATGTTCTGGCCCACCTTGGTGATGTGCTCGGCGTCGAAAAACGGCCGGAACTCATCCACGATTTGCTGCGCGGCGTCCAGGTCGTCGGCGGGCACGGGCACGTAGTAAGCCTCGCCCTGGCGCCAGCAAAACGACATGCCCACCATGCGCGCCGTCATGGTGTCGAGGCCGGTGGTTTCGGTGTCGAAGCTGACTTCCTTTTGCTTCAGCAGAAACTGCAGCAGGCTGCGGCGGGCCCCGGGCGTATCCACGAGGTGGTAGGAGTGGGCCACGTCGTCGAGGGTGCGGCGGGCCCCTAGGTGCGCAGGTTCGTCGAGGTCGATTTCGTCACTGTCGGCGCCTTCGGCCACGCGCTTCAGTAGCTCGGCGTCGGGCGCGTCGAACAGGCCGGGCGCGGCAGTAACCTTGGGTCGGCGGGCGCCGCGCGTGCCGCCGGTGGTTACGCCCCCGCCCGCGCCGGCGTTGCCCAAAATGCGCGCCGCCAATTGCCGGAACTCCAGCTCATCAAACAACGACGACAGCGCCTGCTCGTTGGGGCGCTCCACCACCAGCTCCTCGGCGCTGAACTCGATGGGCACGGAGGTATGAATGGTGGCCAACTCCTTCGACATGAGGCCCTGCTGCGCGTAAGTTTCCACGTTTTCGCGCTGCTTGCCCTTCAGCTTATCGGAGTTGGCAATCAGGTTCTCGACCGAGCCGAACTGCTGAATCAGGGATTTGGCAGTTTTCTCGCCGATGCCCGGAATGCCGGGGATGTTGTCGACGGCGTCGCCCTGCAGACCTAGGATATCGATAACCTGCTCCACGCGCTCCACGCCGAATTTCTCCTTTACCCGCTCCACGTCGAGCACCTCGGCGGCGTTGCCCATAAACGCCGGGCGATACTGCTTGATGCGCTCCGTCACGAGCTGGCAGTAGTCCTTATCGGGCGTCATCATGAACACCTCGAAGCCTTCCTTTTCGGCTTTGCAGGCCAGGGTGCCAATCACGTCGTCGGCCTCGTAGCCATCCATAATCAGGATGGGAATGCGGAAGGCCTGAATGATTTGCTTGATGTACGGAATGGCCACGCCAATATCCTCGGGCATGGCCTGGCGGTGGGCTTTGTAGTCGGCAAACGACTCGTGGCGAAAGGTTTTCTTGGCCGCGTCGAAGGCTACGCCGATGTGCGTGGGCTTTTCCTTCTGCAGCACCTCCACCAAGGTGTTGGTAAAGCCCAAAATGGCGCCGGTATTCAGGCCTTTGGAGTTGATGCGCGGGTTTTTGCTGAACGCGAAGTGTGAGCGGTAAATCAGCGCAAAGGCATCGAGCAGGAAGAGTTTCTTGGGAGCGGCGTCGGTCATGGTGCGAAACTAAGCAAGAAGCAAGCGGCACAACAGGCAAAGCAGCGACTACTTTGGCGTAGCTTGCGGAGCCGGTTTGGCTTGGCAAATAAGCATTAGAACAGGTGTACGTGCTTTGCGGCCCTAGGTGTGTGTAGGACAGGGGCCGAAACACCAGGGGCAAAGCATAACAAACGGCCAGCCTAATTAGTAAACGCATTTACCTACACGCCGAACCGAAGTTGTGGTAAGCAGGTTTACTAACGACTGGTCATCGTTAAACACCAACGCGCAAACAGGTAGCCACGTAAGCCAAAGCCCTATGCGCTACGTTTCTCTCGACCTCGAAACCACTGGCGGCGACCCGCAACGGCACCAGATATTGGAGCTGGCCGCAGTGATTGAAGACACCAAGCGCGTGCGCCCGCTGCCCGAGTTGCCCGCTTTCCGGCGGGTGGTGCGCCACCCCGAGTACGTGGGCACGGCCGGCGCGCTGGCCCTGAACGCGCGCCTCTTGGAGGAGTTGGCCCGCAAAGGCCCCAACGCCGAGCTATGCACGCCCGACGAGCTGGTGCCGCAGCTGCAAAGCTTCTTGCTCGAGCATGGCTTCAGGCCCGAGCCAAACGGCCGTGTGGTAATCACGCTGGCCGGCAAAAACATTGCTTCCTTCGATTTGCCTTTTTTGAAGCAATTGCCGGGCTGGGGCCAGTTGGTGCGCGCCGAGCCAGCCACCCTCGACCCGGCCGCTTTTTACCTGAACTGGCGCAAAGACACGCGGCTGCCCACCATGAGCATTTGCAAGGCCCGCGCGAAGTTCGACGACCATACCGTGGCGCACGAAGCCGTGGCCGATGCCTTGGACGTGATTCGGCTGCTGCGGCCTTTCTACGAGCTGCCCGTGTACAAGCAAGTGGGCGAGGAGCCCGCCAAAGCATCCGACACGGCCGAAGAGTAGCCCTAGGTGCCAACCCGCTAAGCCCAAGCAAGCAGCTACCTTGCGGCATGAATACCCGTGTTTTTCTGGGCGCTTTGATGTGGGCAGCCCTAGGTGCTTTGCCGACCGTGGCCCAACAGCAGCCCGCTGCTAGCGGTAAGCTCACGGCTGCCGCGCACGCGCAAGCTGTGGCAGCGCATCAGCAAGAGCTTAATGCCGAGTACCGCGACTCCACCCGCTCGCCGTTGCCGGCGGCGCAGCGGCGCGCGTTTTCGGGGCTGCCTTTTTACCCCATCGAGTACGGCTACTGCGTGCAGGCCCGGCTGGTGCGCGACTCTACCTCGGCGCCTTTTGCCATGCCCACCAGCACCATGCGCCGGCCCTTGTACCGCAAGTTTGGCGAGCTGCACTTTACGCTGCGGGGCAAAGCCATGCGCCTGAACGTGTACCAAAGCCTCGACCTGCTCAAGCAGCCCGGCTACGAGGATTACTTGTTCGTGCCCTTTACCGACCTCACCAACGGCCACGGTTCGTACGGCGGTGGCCGCTACCTCGATGTGCGCATTCCCAAGGGCAACAGCGTGTGGCTCGATTTCAACCGGGCCTACAATCCGTATTGCGCCTACAGCCCCAATTACTCGTGTCCCGTGCCGCCGCGCGAAAACCACCTGCCCGTGGCCGTAAAAGCGGGCGTGCAGAGCGACCATTAAACTTCGCATCAGGCCCTGGGTGCCGAAAGGCTTGGGCGCAAAAAAGAGCCCGGCAGCGCGTGCTGCCGGGCTCTTTTCCTGTACGGTAAGCATATACCGCGAGAAGCGTTACCAGTCGCCGGAGGCACCGCCGCCGCCCGAGGAGCCGCCGCCAAAGCCGCCGAAACCGCCGCCCCCGCCGCCGCCAAAACCACCGCCGCCGAAGCCGCCGCCAAACCCGCCTCCGCCGCCGATGATGACGGGCGGAAAAAAGCCGCCGCCCCAACCGCGACTGCGCCGATAACCGCCTCCGCCGCCCCCGCCGCCGCGGCTGCGCAGCAGAAAGAGCAGCACCATCACGCCGATAATCACCCAAAACAGCCAGCCCGAACCGCTGCTGTCGGAGTAGTCGGCGGTGGGGCGGGGCTCGGCTTGGTATTCGCCGCCGGCCAGGGCAATCAGGCGGTCCACGGCGCCGTCGAGGCCGTCGTAATAGCGCTCGGCTTTAAAAGCGGGCACAATCACGTTGCTGATGATGCGCTTGGCCAGGGCGTCGGGCACGGCCCCTTCGAGGCCGTAGCCCGTCCGGATGGTAACTTTGCGCTCCTGCTGCGCTACCAGAATCAGCAGGCCGTTGTTTTTCTGTGCCTGCCCAATGCCCCAGCTTTCAAACAGCTTTTGGCCGTAATCAGCTATTTCGGCACCCTCCAGGCTGGGTACCGTTACAATGGCAAACTGCGAGGAAGTGGTATCGTTGTAGTTGAGCAGCTTTTGCTCCAAGGCTTGCTCCTCGGCGGGCGAGAGCAGGCCGGCCAAGTCGTTTACAAGCCGGGGCGGCGTGGGCCGAGTGGGAATATTTTGCCCCAGGGCCGCCGTGGCCAGCAACAGGCAAAGCAGCAACCCGTAGGTGCGCAGCCAAGCCTTAGAAAGCACATGGATGGTCATGAGCGCGGAGGTTTCGGAGGGCCGCCGAACGAAATGGAGTTGTCCAGCTCGTTTTGATCGGTGGCCGCGTTGTGCGGAAAGTAATGGCGCAGTTGCTCGCCGGCCAGCTGAATGCCTTGCTCGAGGCCTTGCACGTATTGCTGTCGCCGGAAATAGCTCAGCACCACTTCTTTTGTACGCTCCCAGAAGTCGTCGGGCACGGCCGCGTTGATGCCGGCGTCGCCGATAACGGCAAACTGCCGCGAGGCCCACGCCACGTAAAACAGCACGCCGTTGCGCTGGGCCGTGCGGTGCATGCCCAGCTGCCCAAATACCTGCGCGGCGCGGTCCATGGGCTCGGGCGTGGGGCATTCCTCTTCGAGGTGCACCCGAATTTCGCCCGACGTAGCCAGCTCGGCCTTGCGGATGGCCTCGACGAGCGCCGCCTCTTGTTGCGGCGTGATGGGAGAGTACATAGTGGGGTTGGTTGTCAGTTGGAAGTTGTCAGCTGTCGGGACGAAGCAGCCACAAGGACCACCAACCGACAACTGACAACTGACAACTTGTAATTACTCGAAGTTTACCGTCGGGGCTTTTTGCGCGGCAGCGTCGGCCTCGAAGTAGGGCTTGGCCTGGAACCCGAACACGCCCGCGAACAGGTTGTTGGGGAAGGAGCGGATGTACGTGTTGTACTGGTTGGTAGCGTCGTTAAACTTCTGCCGCTCCACGTTGATGCGGTTTTCGGTGCCCTCAATCTGCGCCTGCAACTCCTGAAAGTTGGCGTTGGCTTTCAGATCGGGGTAGTTTTCGGCCACGGCCAGTAACCTACCTAGGCCCGCGCTCAGTTGCCCCTGGGCCTCCTGAAACTGCTTGAGGTTTTCGGGCGTGAGCTGATCGGCCCGCAGTTGTACACTGGTGGCTTTGGCGCGTGCCTCCACCACTTGCGTGAGGGTTTGCTGCTCGAACTTGGCGGCGCCCTTCACGGTGTTCACCAGGTTCGGAATCAGGTCGGCGCGGCGCTGGTAGCTGTTTTGCACGTTGGCCCACTGGCCTTGCACTTTCTGATCGAGCTCGACCATGGTGTTGTAGCCGCACGACGACTGCGAAAGCAGCACCACCAAGCCAGCGAAGTAAAGAAGTAGGCGTTTCATTGTGAGTGTGTAGGAGAGAAGTGAGGTAATAGTTCAGTCGAACGAAGCAGCGCGGCCGCGGTTGTATGGCCGAGCTGGCGTTGCAAAGTACGTATTCATCGCAGAGCGGTTATATAGCGCCCGCAACAGCTCCGAATCCGTATTTTGCAACGCATGTTTTGAGATGAGCGGATGAAGGGGTGAGGAAATGAGTGCATGAGCAGATGAGTAAATGACTGGCCACTGGCTAAGAACATCCACTCACCCACTCACCCACTCATCCACTCATCCACTCATCTACTCACCCACTCATCCGCCTATCTGCTCATCCGTTCATGAAAGCCATCATTCCTGTTGCGGGCATTGGGTCGCGCTTGCGGCCGCACACCCACACCCAGCCCAAGTCGCTGGTGCCGGTAGCGGGTACGCCCATCCTAGGCCACATTATCGACCGGCTGGTGGCCGTTGGCATCCAGGACTTTGTGTTTGTGGTGGGTTACCTAGGCGAAAAGGTGGAACGCTACGTGCGCCGCTGCTACCCGCAGCTGCGCGCCGAATTTGTGGTGCAGGAGCCGCGCGAGGGCATTGGGCACGCGCTGTGGCTGGCGCGCGAAAGCTTCCGGCACGAGCAAGAGCCCATCCTGATTCAGCTGGGGGACACCATCGTGGACGTAGACCTGCAGAAAATCATCGAGGGCCCCGGCACGGTGCTGGCCGTGAAGGAAGTGAAAACGCCTTCCTCGTTTGGGGTAGTTGAAATCGGCGTGAACGGCCGCGTAACCAAAGCCGTTGAAAAGCCGCGTATCCCCAAATCCAACTTTGCGCTGGTGGGGCTGTACCGCATCGAAAACCCGGCGTGGCTGGCCTCGGCGCTGGAGCGCATCATCGAGGACGAACGCCGCACCCACAACGAGTTTTACCTCACCGATGCGCTCATGCTCATGATTGAGCAAGGCGCCGAAATGACCACTTGGAGCGTAGAAAGCTGGTTTGACTGCGGCCGCAAGGACACCTTGCTCGAGGCCAACGCCCGGCTGCTCAACCGCCCCGCGTTTCTGCAGGCCTCGGAGGAGCACAATTTCCCGAACACGGTAATAATCCCGCCCGTGAGCATTGCCCGCGACTGCCACATCAGCAACAGCATCATCGGGCCGAACGTGGCTATTGGCGAGCGGACGATTATTCAGGACACCATTTTGCGCAACAGCATTATTGGGGCGTACAGCGAGCTGCGCACCGCCGTAATGCACAATTGCATTGTGGGCTCCGATGCCTCGTTCAGGGGGCTAAACCACAGCCTGAACATCGGCGACAACACCGAAATCGACTACACCGCCACGGCCGACTAAGCCGGGTAGTTGCCCTAGGTTAGGCTGGGGTTGGTTTCCAGGGCTTCGTCCCACTCTTGCTGCAGGTCGTTGGCGGCGGCGGCCGAGCCGGTAAGCCACTCCAGCGCCGTGTGCGAATCGGCAAAAAACTGCACCGAGCGGCCCACCAGGCGTTTGCTGATAGGTAACAGTTCTTCTACCACCATCAGGTTGTAGGCGTCATCGGCTACAATGGCAATGCGGCGCACTTTGGTATCGGCCAACGCCGGCAGCCACGTGCCCTCAATCCACATTTGGTCTTCCACGTTCAGCGGAGCGGCGCTCAGCTCAATCAGCCACGAGGAGGCTTCGTGGTTGACGGCCAGATCGAGCAGTGATTCGTGTACGCTCTGAAAAAGGCTTAAGCCCGCAAAACGCTCTACCCCGTTCCAGCGGTGGCGCAACAAGCCAATGGACCAATCGTGTTGCACGCACACAAAATCACTAACGGTATACATCATATCGGTGGCGGGGCGGGTATTCGGCTAAGGCAACTGAGGGATGTTGTACGCAAGTAGCCTCCCCGAGGTATTGTTTAATAGAAGGTGTTTTTATAACATTTTGGAGCCATGGCAAGCGCCCTAGGTGCCCGCAGGCACCGCCGACGGGCAAAAAGGACGGATGGGTGCCGCCGCGGATAAAATTTTATCCGGCTGCCAACGTTCCGCTGCACAACCTCCGGAGCCTTGTAGCAGTACGTGGCTTTGCACTACCACTCAGAGGTGCGTATGTTCGGGCCGATGCGTATCCCTTTTATAGTTCGACACACCCTGCCCGTAGTAGGGCTTTTGCTAGCCGGCTGCTACTCGCGTTCCGATATGAACACCGAGAGCGGCCAACCCGCCGCCACTGCCGACCCAGCTGCCAAGCGCCCTGCGGCGCCTGCACCCCAGCCGGCCAAGCCCAGCGCCGCGGCAGTTGCCACTTCGCCTTTGGAGCGGGTAAACGTATTTCTGGAAGTGTCGGGTTCCATGCAGGGCTTTATGCCCGCGGCCGGTGCCGATGCCAGCACCACCCAGTTTCAGCAGCAAGTATCGGAGTGGCTCTCGGCCCTCGAGCGCAACCCCAACCTAGGGCAGCGCCGTTACTACCGCATTGCCGACCGCCCCGTGGCCGACTCGTACCGTGCCCTGAGCGAAACCGTGCGGCGCGGCATTCGGCAGCCGGCTACCAGCACCAGCATTCCGGCCATTCTCGATACCGTGGCCAACCGTTACCTGACCGATGGCACCGTGAGCGTCATCATCTCCGACTTCATTTACTCGCCCGAGCGCGCCGGCGACGTGCCTTACATCAGCACCGATATTGCCGATGCCCTGGCCCGCAGCCGCCCCGACTTGGCTGTATCGGTGTACGGTTTCACCTCCGATTTCCGCGGCACGTACTACCCGGCCATCAAGGGCAAGGTGGGCAAAGTGCCCAATTGCTGCCCCAAGCCAGTGCCTTACTACATGTGGGTGCTGGGCCCAAGCAAGCTGGTGGCCGAGTTCGATGCTTCGCTGATGAAGAACCTAGAGGCCGAACAGGCGCACTATGGCCTGCCTGCCGCCGAAGTGCCCAGCGCGGTGCTGAGCCGCTACGGCCGCAAGGGCGTGTGGTTTGTGGCCGATGCCGGCAAGCAAGCCGGCGCCTCGGGCCGCGTGGTGGCCATCGAGGAAGCCTCGGCGCAAGAGCCGGCCGAGTTCGTGGTGGGACTTAACCTAAACCAGCTGCCCGAGCTGTTTCAGGCGCCGGATTACCTTCAGAAGAACCTGGTGCTGCGCGGCAACATACCTGAGGCCAAAGTGGTGAAGGTGGAAGGCGCCACCGAAGCTACCCGCCGCAGCGGTGGCGCCGAGGCCGACTATACCCATTTTGCAACGGTGCGCGTAACGGCCAAGCCCCGCGTGAAGCAGGACTTGGTGTTGGCCCTGCCGGCTACTCGCCCTACTTGGGTGGAAAAATGGACCACCACCGACGATTCGCGCCCTGGCCCTCAGACATTTGCTCTAAACCGCCAGCTCGATGGCTTGCAGCGCCTGCTCGCCGGCCGAAATACTGGCACGAATGCTGCCGAGGTGATGCGCGTGCCTTTGGCCGTGCAGCCGGATTAGAAATCAGGGCTCGGGGCTTAGGCAGCAATGCCTAGGTGCTGGCCGTGCCTGTTTGCGGTTGCTGCCGCTCTTGCTTTGTTTCTCTCAACGGGTGTGTGGTCCGATGACCCAGCCCCAGTACCAAGTTTCTAAGCCCTTCCCATGAAAGGTTTTTTCCGCGCCCTCTACGAAGTCATCGGCCTACCGCAGCCGCCTTCGGAAACCCCGGTTTACCGCGACGTTATCTTCCCCAACATCGGCTTGCTGAACCTCGGCATCACGCTGGCGCTGCTGGTGCTGTTCTACCTGGTTATTAACCGCTGGATGCGCGTGGCCACCTTTAGCCGGCCCAGTCACTGGTCAATTTTGCTGGTGCTGAATGCGGTAATTGCCTTCATCATCGTTATAGCCCAGGTAAACGGCCAGAACGTGGTAGAGCACTCCTATATGTATTGGCTGGCGCTGCTGAATGCCATTTACGCGGCACTGTTCTTCTTCCTGTTCTCGCTCGTATTCCGCAAGCTGTCGGTAAACGCCAGCACCACTCCTTTTTAGGGCTTAGGGACTGGGACTTAGGTATTAGTGCCTAGGTCCTGGTTCGGAAACTAAGCCCTAACACCTAAGTCCCTAAGCCCTAACCAATGGCTAAACTCTTTCTTTTCGGCATTGGCGGCACCGGCTCGCGCGTGGTCCGCTCGCTTACCATGCTGCTGGCCTCGGGTATCGAGCTGCCCAACTGCCAGCAGGTAGTACCCATCATCATCGACCCGGATGCGCAGAATGCGGACATGAACCGCACGGTGCAGATGCTGCAAACCTACCAGCAGATCTACAAGCGCCTAGGTCCGCGCGACGAAGGGTTCTTCAAGACCGACATCAGCACTTTGTCGTCGATCAGCCAGGATGTGAACGGCTCGGTGAAGGACACGTTCGTGTTCGACTTCGGCGGCATCAACCGCTCGTTCCGCGACTACCTAGGTTACAACGCACTGCCCGTGGAGTCGAAGGCGCTGGTGGAGGCCCTGTTTACGCAGGACAACCTCGAAAGCCCGCTCACCATTGGTTTCCGCGGTTCGCCCAACGTAGGTTCGGTGGTGCTCAACCGCATTGTGGAGTCGCCGGAACTGCGCTTTTTCGCCGACAACTTCCAGCAGGACGACCGGGTGTTCTTCATCTCGTCGATCTTCGGCGGCACGGGAGCTTCGGGCTTCCCGCTGCTGCTCAAAAACCTGAAAGACCCCAACACGCGCCTGAGCAACGCCCGCTACCTGCGCGATGCCCTTACCGGCGCCGTAACGGTGATGCCCTACTTCGCGCTGCAGAGCGAAGACCAGCAAGTAATCGACTCGAACAACTTCCTGACGAAAACCAAGGCAGCCCTCGGTTACTACGAAAACCACCTGCAGGGCCTCGACGCGCTGTACTACCTGGCCGACACGCCCGACACGCCCTACGACAACCAGCCCGGCGGCCAAGGCCAGCGCAACAAAGCGCACATCATCGAGCTGCTGGCGGCGCTGAGCATCGTCGATTTCATGCACTACACGCCCGACGAGCTGCGCTCGAACGGCCCGTTGCACCACGAGTACGGCCTAGGTGCCGACACCGCCGAGGTGCAGTTTCAGCACCTGCCCGACGAAACCAAGGAGCAGGTGGCGCAGCACCTCACGCAGCTGCTGTACTTCACCAAGTACCACCGCCAGCACATGGGCTCCGACGAGGCGCCCTACGCGAAGAACCTCAACCTGCAGTACGCGCAGAAAAACGAGCCCATCTTCCGCCAGCTCGACGCCTTCCTACACAGCTCCGACTTTGGCGTTGATGCCTGGCTGACCGAGCTGAGCCAGAACCGTCGCGCGTTCCGCCCCTTCAACCTGAATACCGACGACTTCAACCTGATGATCAACGGTAAGCCAGTTGAAACCGGTTTCTTCAGCAAGGGCATCAGCCGCAACTACCTGCTCGATGCGCTGAACAGCCGCGAGAAGAAGGTGCAGGACGCTGATAACTTCCGCAAGCTCATCACTTTGATGTACGAAGTGACGGAAGAAGCCTTCAAAGATAAGGTGAAAGTCGTCTGACGCCAGAACGGCAAGCTCCCCTCCTCAGCTGAGGAGGGGACGCGGCAGCTGCAAGCTGACGCTGGGGTGGTTGACCTCGCGTCAGATAGTAAACTCAACTAAACAGCACGTCATACTGAGCGAAGTCGAAGCATCTCTACCGCTTCGTTGCAGAATTTTAGCAGGCTAGCTCGACACTGCATATGGTTTACACCAAACGGCGTTTCGCTGCTGAATTGCTTGCAGAATTAGAGCGTGATTTAGCTGAGGCCGAACCACCTTTCTCAATCATACGACTAGCTCGTTGGGCATCAACGAAGCATTTTCAATACCAAGGACGCTTTGAAGACGGTTTGAACGACAGTATAATGACCATTATGTTAATGGAAGATGGACCAGAGTTTGAACTTGACATAAACCAAATCAGGATATTGGCTGAAGAGCTGCTGTGTCCTACCAAGCTAAAGTCTAACTGACCCAATGAAGCAGTAGAGATGCTTCGACAAGCTCAGCATGACGACCTAGGGTAATCGTTGAACGATTGCCAACCACCCCGCCCTTCGGGCACCCCTCCTCATCTGAGGAGGGGAGTTCGTACTCCCTCCAAACCGACCTCTTCCTCAAGCATGGCCAAAGTCCTCCGCCTGCATAACAGCGGCTCGCAGCAAATCCAGGGCTGGCAACAGACCGGTCCGCTCACGAGCACCGAAATCAATACCATCACCGACCCCACGGGCGGCCGTACGCGCAACCTAGCGGTGTCCATCCCGACGCCCTTCGCGCGGATGCACCTCTTCGAAACCGCGTTCGACTTCGTGGCGCGCGAGGGCAGCCGCAACCCCAACTCGGTATACCACGAGCTGGTGTCGCACTACTGGGATTTGCTGGAGCTGCTCTACAACTACCACCTCTACAGCCAGGCTGGCCGCCGCATTACGCTGCGCCGCTGGAACGCCGAGACGGAGCTGAACCGCATGCAGGCCGACCCGAACACGCGCCTCCTAGGTGAAACCCTGCGTTTGTTTTGGCAGGACGAGCGGTTCCGCGAAACGCCTGATTTGTACCTGGTTTTCTACGAATCGCCGGGCTTGGCGGGTGGGCCGCGCCTGCTGGGCGGCACCTCGCCGCTCACGCTGCTGTTTACCGCACCCGCCGTGCCGGTGCTCGATGTGGAGCGCCCCCGCGCCGGCGGCCGCTACTTCGACCACCAGTACGTGGGCCTGGAGCAGCGCGACCCCGCGTTCCAGGACTTCGTGTACGAGCTGTTCCTGACGTTCCCGCGCCTGCAGGACCGCAACTTTGCGCACCGCGTGTTTGCTACCCTCGACCGCAACCGCATCAGCCAGATGCAGCTGCAGGGCGACCGGAACGGCCAGCAGTTTGCCTCGCGCTACCCCAGCCTGACCGACGTGCAGGGCAACCCGGCTTACGTGCGCGGTATTCCGTTGCCCGGCCGCGCCGATCAAACGGCGGTGATGTCGTCGGACCTGTTCATTCAGCCCACCCGCGACCTAGGCCCCGGCCAGGTGCGCCCACTGGTGCTGCGCCCCAACCTGGCCATGGGCGGCGTAAACTACCTGAACGGCCAACCCTGGGACGACCGCACGCCCGTGCCGTACGCCGACGAGCAGCCCATGAGCAGCCGCGTGTTGCCCGGCAAAGGCTTCAAGTATCCCTACCTCACGGTGGGCGACTTCCTGGCCGATTCGCTGGTGGAGCTGCCCTATGAGCTGAACGCCGAGCGCTACCACACCGGCCGCGTTACCTTCCAGTACGGTGCCGATGCGCAGGGCCGTTCGCGCTTCCCGTACCTGCTGCCGCTGCAGCCGGCTTTCTTCGAGTACTTCACCGAGCACGACCTGGCCGAGCTGCTGCACTTCACCATCGACCTGAACCACGTGCGCGTGTCGCTGCGGGTGCCGGTGCAGCAAGGTCGCTTTATTACCCTGGAGCGCAGCTACTACACCAATCCGCAAAACCCCAAAGACGAAATGGGGCGCGAGATTCCGGAGAAGGGCCGCATTGTGCGCGCCAACGTGGGCCTAGGTGTGTTTCCGTTCTACAAGTTCCGGCAGCAGCCTGAGTACAACGACTTGTACAAGGTGATGCTGGTAGACGCTGACAACGGCCCCGCCCAGCTGCAAAAGCAATACAACGTAGAGTTTTACGTGGGCGGCGAACGGCTGACCGACCAAGGTGCTGCCCGCCGCGCTACCCGCTACGAACGCACCCGCAAGAGCATAAACACCGCGGGCAGCAGCTACTACGAAGTTACGGGCACGCACTTCGACGTGGCCGAGCTGGTGTGCCCCGCGGGCCCCGGCCTGCCGCCCGCCCGTGGCCTGATGGTACCGCGTTGGAAGGAACTGGACCGCGGCACGCGCCGCTTCACCTTCGCCGTCGACTTTGGTACCACCAACACGCACGTTGCCTACTCCGACGGCCCGAGCAGCCACCCGCGCCCGCTCACCATCGGCGAGATAGACCAGCAGGTTACCTGGCTGCACGCGCCGCTGCCCGACCTAGGGCTGTCGGGTGCGCAGCGCTTCCGGCAGGGGGCGCAGCAGCTGCAGGCCGACATTGCCGCCCTGCAAAACCGCGAGTTTATTCCGTCGTTTATCGGCGAGGGCGGGGCCTCGTACGCCTTCCCAGTGCGTACGGCCGTGTGCGAAACCAGCACTTTCCCGAACGAACCGGCCCGCGTACTCGGCAACATCAACATCGGCTTCAGCATCAACACCGAAACCTCGGCCGAGCTGCCCCAGAACCGCTTTGTAACAAACCTGAAGTGGTCGGCTGAGCTTGACCCGAGCGGCGTAACGCGCATCGAGGCGTTCTTCCGCGAGGTGATGCTGCTGCTCAAGCACAAAGCCGCGCTGAACGGCGGCATTATGGAAGACACCCGCGTGGTGTGGTTTGCGCCGCTGAGCTTCGATGCCTTCCTGCGCAACCAGTTCAAGGACAAGTGGGACCAGGCCTTCCAGCAGGTGTTCCGCACCCGCCGCGATACGCTCACGCTTACCGAATCGGTGGCGCCGTACTACTACCTCACGGCTACCAACCAAGTGGTGCCCTCGCGCGACGAGAACGTGGTGAACATCGACATCGGCGGCGGCACTACCGACCTGCTGCTGTTTGCCGATTCGCGCCCGGCCTACAGCTCCTCGTTCCGCTTTGCCGGCAACGATTTGTGGGGCGACGGCTACGCCCGCGTGCAGGGCGCGCCCAAGCAAAACGGCCTGCTGCGCCTAGGTGTAGGCCACGTCGAGAGCCTGCCCGACTCGGAGCAAAACCAGGAGTACAAAGGCTACCTGCGCGCTGCCCTCAGCAACAACGACTTCGGCTCGGCCGACGTGACCTCGCTGCTGTTCCTCTACGACGATGCCCTGCGCTTCTCGCAGAGCCTTGCCCTAGGCAAGGGCCGCCAGCTGCGCGTGCTGTTCTATCTGCACTACACCAGCATCATCTACCACGTTGGCCAGCTCACGCAGCACCTGGGTCTCAAGCTGCCGCGCTACCTGTGCTTCTCGGGCAAAGGCAGCCTGTACCTGCGCCTGCTCGCGGGTGGCACCAGCATGGGCGCCATCGAGCGTATCTCGAAGGCCGTGCTGAAAGCCGCCTCGGGGCAGGAGCCGCCGCACAACTTCCGCGTAATTCTGGCCGATAACCCCAAGGAGGCCACCACCAACGGCGGTGTGCTGTTCGAGGAAAGCCAGTCGGCCCCGGATGTGGACAGCATCAAGAACATCCGCCTCGTAGGCGCGCAGGATGGCCCCGAAATCGGCAGCCTGCGCCTGAAAGCCCGCGGCGTTGATGCCGATATGCGCACGGCTGTGCTCGACAACACGCGCCGCTTCCTGGAGCTGGTGCTGACCAACGACGACGTAGCTCCGCTGATGCGCGAAGTAGGCGTCGACATCGACCGCGGCCGCGTGCTCGACTTTATGCTGCGCGAAGTGGAGGACAGCCTGAACCTGGGCCTGCACCAGATGGAGCGCAACCTGGGCTCAGAGGAAACCCTGCCCGAAACGCTGTTCTTCCTGCCGCTCAAGCAGTCGTTGTTTAACCTTGGTCGCGACTTGCTGCAAGGGTAGTAGCGCGAGATTCCGCTTCGCGTATCGTTGCTGACGTCCGAACGACCTCGCTTAATGATACGCGGAGTAGAGCTTCGCACTAAACGCGCTGTCGTTGATGAACCGAAACACGAACTTCCTTATCGACTTGCTTCGACTGCTGCCAGAAGGGGCTACAGTTTTTCTGGACTACTATGATGACGAAGTAGGGCCGGAACTGTGGCGTTTGGATGCAGGGAAACGCATAGTTCCGTTGAAGAAGCGGCGCGAATTAATTAAGCTTCTTGTTTGCGCAGACCTGCTCCGCCACCTCGTCCATATCGAAATCAGTCAAGGGCATGACAAGTACTTCAATGCTTATGACCGCATGATGGGGTGTTGGATACATAAGCCCTTCGAACTACCGCAACGCTTTATTAGCAAGTACAAGCTTGTCGAACAGGAAACATGCTGGGAGTTCGAAGCTGATGGTTTCGACGATTTGGAACAGTGGATTATGATTCTGGAATAACTTCCTCTCAACCTCCCTTTGACTTCATGAGGATTCCCCGCTGCCTCACCGCCCTGCTGACGGGCTTGCTGCTTTCCGCTACGGCTCAGGCCCAAACCGCTCCCGGCCAGCCCACGCTCGAGGAGAAAAAAGTACAGATTTGGTGCGCTACGGCCCGTTTCGTGTTCAACGACACCGGCCGGCCGAACCTGAAAAACACCCTCCGCTGCGACGCCACGCTGCGCGAGTTCGAGAACAGCATCAAGGCCGATAGCCAGCGCGTGTACTCGCGCCTGTACCAGCCGCTCGAGGGCAAAGGCGTGATGTACAAAGGCCTGGGTTCGGATGGCTCGCGGCTGCAAAAGCTCACCAACGAGATTGTGCGGCAGCTGGGCTCGTCGCCGGCGCGGCGCAACACGCCCGAGCGCTTAGCGCAAGTACAGCGGCTCGAAGGCGCCTTCAACGCCTACCTCACGCAGGGTACGCCCATGCCCGACGATATTGGCCTGCTGAATGCCACTGCTTCCGAAGCCACCTTCGATAGCACCGCCACCATAACTGCCAACGGCATGGCGGAGCAACCCGACCTAGGGCAAACCGAGGCAGATACCGCGGGCGTGGCTTCGGCCCGAGTCGCATCGGCCGAAAGCCCCATGACGCGTCTGTTCGGGCCCATTGCGCTCATTTTGTCGCTGCTCAGCCTGGTGCTCTGGTTTTTGGAGCGGCGGGTGCTGCGCAACCACATCAGCGAGCTGCGCGACCGAGCCTCGCGCCACCGCAACGAGCTCGACTCTATCCGGACCACGTCGGGCCTAGGTAACCGAAACGCAGCCCCTACCGAAGCACCCGCCGAGCTGACCTTTAGCCAACGCAAGCAAATTGAAGAACTGGTAGAGCGCATGGTGCAACAGCGCCTAGCCGACTTGCAGCCCCACGGCCGCCCCGCCGCCGCGCCCGAACCCGCTATGCCCACCGTAGCGCCGGCACCAGCAGCTAGCGCACCGCGCAAAAACCAAGCACCTGCACCCGCACCCGAGCGCGTGCGGCAAGCACCTGTGGCTCCGCCGGCACCGGCGCGCCCGGTTGCCGTGGCTCCGGCGGCACCACCTAGGGAAGAAATTACGGCCCCGGCAATGCCCATTCCGGCCGGCCCACCCGCCGTAGCGCCGCGCGACGAGTTCGATAGCTTGGTGCCGCCCGTGCAATTGCCCAGTCCAACACCTGCTCCGCCGCCCGCACCCACGCCCGACCCGGCTCCGGTGGGCCACTTCTATGTGAAAGTGCCCGTAAACGGCGGCTTTTCCGATTACGACCTGCACACGGTGGCTCAGCACGACAGCATCTACGAAATCACGCCCGATCCGCAGCGGCCCGACGCGGCTACGTTCCGCATCAACCCCAACTCGCAGGTGCACGCCTACGCCATCCAGAACGCGCAATACTCCTTGCGTGAGGCGTGCCGCTACCAGCCGCCAGCCGGCCCGGTGTCGCGCATCGTTACCGACGAGCCCGGCTACCTCCGGAAAGTAGGTGCCACCTGGCAAATCGAGCAGAAGGCAGCTATTCACTTTGAATAGCTGGCCTGAGGCTAGAAGCTAGTTCCCCTCCTCAGATGAGGAGGGGCTAGGGGTGGTTGAAAGGCTAGAACTAGAGGCTAGATCTAGTAACTGTTCAACAACAGGTCAACCACCCCTAGCCCCTCCTCATCTGAGGAGGGGAACTAGCATTTTAGACCTAGGCTTAATTTGTAGTAGTTAGCTTCGCCCCATGCTTGAAATCATACTTGAACTGGTTGTAATAGCCGTTATCGTGGCGCTGCAGGTACGGGCGTTTATCCGGACGCGCACGCAGGCCCGGCGGCTGGCAGCCCTGTACCCGCCCCGCACCGATTTGCGCGTGGAGCGCCGGCTCGTGACGCCCGATGGCCGCGACATGGCCGAGTATGCCGCCGATGCACCCGCCGACGCCTACGCCGTTGATATTCTGCGAGCCGACAACGTTTCGGTTGACTTTAAGGAAATCCTACAGGACACCAACGAGTACCTGCGCCACAACAAGGGCGCCGCGGCCGACTTCGGCATTCTGAAGGACATTGCCATTCGGCAGGCGCAGGCGCCCGAGTCGAGTGCCCAGGCCAACGTGGCCACGCCGCTCTACCTAGGGTTGCTAGGCACCTTCCTAGGTGTAATTCTGGGTTTGGTAAGCATTGCCCGTCAGGGCATCACCGACGACGACGCCCTCACGCCCTTCCTCACCGGCGTGCTCATTGCCATGACGGGCTCCTTCATGGGCCTGATGCTGACCTTGTTCGGCAATAGTGTGCTGCGCCACGCCCGCGCCGAGCGCGACCAGCGCCAGAACCAGTACTTCACCTTTTTGCAGGCACGGCTGCTGCCCATTCTGCACAACGACATGTCGGCCAGCCTCTCGACCCTGAAAGGCGTGCTCGATGCGTTCAATCAGGATTTCGTGGGCAAAGTCACGTTGTTCGAGCCCATTCTGAACACCATCACCGAGAACATTCGGGTGCAGCGCGACTTTCTGGTGAAACTTGAGGAAATCGGCTTCGACCGAATGGCGCAGGCCAACCTGGCGGTGTTCGAGAAAGTACGCGAGTCGGCGGAGCTGTTCGGGCAGTTTACGGCCTACCAGGAGCGCCTCAACCAGATGCTCGACAAAGGCACCGAAACCGGCATCATGGTCACGAGCATCCTTGACCGTCTCACCGGTTTCGAGCGCGGCATCAACAACCTAGGGCAGTACATTGGCCAGCACGACAACCTTGTGCAGCGCCAGCTCGATTTCTTCCAGCGCCACCAAACCGAGATGGGCAACCTTGCGGCCCGCACCGAGCAGTACTTCGACGAAGCCTCGCTGCACCTCACCGAGCTGATGCGCCGCCGCCTCGAGCACCACGAACGCGACGCCCAACTGGCCTACGAAAAGTGGGGCGAGTACTTCCAGCGCATCAACCAAGACAATGCTTTCGAGCGCATCATGCGCCAGCTAGATCCGTTGCGCGACGTGAAAGCCAACCAAGAGGCCTTAACCCGCGACGTAACCGCTACTCAGCGCGAACTGCTGCGGAAGGTAGAGCTGGATGCGCAGGTTGATGCCAAGCTGCTAGCCGAGCTATCCGTGATGAACGAAATTCTGCGGAAAGCCACCGCTAAAAATCGTCTCCAACGCGGTATGGATAAGCTGTTTGGCGGGGTGAAGGAATAGATTAAGGCCAATGCCATCGATCCTGGTAATTGAATCGGCAGTAGTGGCGGTAGTCTATCTGCTGCTTGTATTTGGCGCCTTTCGTCTGCTCATATACCGAGCAGTATATCCTACGTGGGTGTGGGTTGTGGCTAGGTGGGCTTTATTCCTGGCTATTGCTCTGATTCCGCTCTTTATGATCTGGAGCCTACTCTTGATGACTGAGGACGATGGTCTAAAGCCACTCTTTTAACAAAAGCTAATGCCCAGCGCCGACCCACAACGCTCCGACTTTTTCTGGCCCAGCTACGTGGACCTGATGACCTCCCTGTTCATCGTAATGCTGGTGCTGTTTGTGTACAGCTTCAAGCTATTCCGCGATAGGGAGCAGGAGCAGCGCCGGCTGTTAGGTGAGCTAAAGGTGAAAGCCAAAGAGCTCGAGCAGATTCAGCGCATCCGCGAATCGTTGCGGCGGCTCGAGGGCAACTACTTCCGCTACGACCCCAGCAACGAGCGGTACGAGCTGCGCGTGGACGTGCAGTTCAAGGCCGGCCGCGACGAGATTCAGGAGCAGTACAAGCCCGCGTTGCTGAAAGCCGGTGGGCTGCTACGCCAGCGCCTACGCGCCATCCGCACGGAGCTGCCGGTGCGCTACCTCGTAATTGTGGAGGGCATGGCCGCCCGCTACCCGCAGGGCGACCCCCGCAACCGCCAGGAGGAGCAATCCACTTACCAGCTCAGCTACCGCCGCGCCCTTAACCTGCTGAATTTCTGGCGGCAAAACGGCGTGAATTTCACGCAGGACCGCTCCGTCGAGCTCATCATCGGGGGCAGCGGTTTCTACGGCACCGGGCGCTACACCGGCCGCCGCGAAGGCGACAACAAGCGCTTCCTCATCCAGGTGATACCCAAAGTCGGGCGCATTGAAGGTGCCACGATTAAGGCCAAGTAGCGCGCAGTAGCGCGGACTTTGCAGTTCGCGTCCACGGATAGTAATTTCTAACCTAGGGATGCAGCGCAGTGTAGCGCGGGCTTGAGCCCGCGCTTGTCAGCACGAAATCGTCCGCGTGTTTTCGCCCGTTACCAATCGTTCACGCCAACGCGGACTGAAGTCCGCGCTACACCGGATGCCATAGGTCCGAAAACAGAAATTACTATTTGTGGACGCGGACTACAAAGTCCGCGCTACACCGCGTTACTCAGCGCTACTGCCGTTGCCGAAACCGCTATTTTGCGTACCTCCTCCGTTATTATTCGTTCCTATGAAAGCATCCCGACCCATACTGAGCGCCACGCTGGCGGTGCTGGCGGCCTGCGGGCCCGCCAAGCAGCTAAACCAGCCCACTGCCACGGCGCCGCTTACCGAGAAACCCGTGACTGAAAACGCAGCTCCGGCCAAAGCAGTGGCCAAACTTGATTACCCGAAAGCCCGGAAAGTCGACCACAAAGACGACTACCACGGCACCAGCGTAGCCGACCCCTACCGCTGGCTCGAAGACCCCGACTCGCCCGAGACCAAGGAGTGGGTGACGGCCCAGAACAAGGTGACCTTCGGCTACCTAGGGCAGGTTCCGTACCGCGACCGGATTCGAGAGCGGCTCACGCAAATGTGGAATTACGAGCGTTACGGCGTACCGCAGGAGGAGGGCGACTACCTCTACTACCAGAAAAACGACGGCCTGCAAAACCAGGCCGTGCTGTACGTGCAACGCAAAGGCCAAACCGGCGAGGGCGAAGTACTGCTCGATCCGAATAAGTTTTCCGCCGATGGTACCACGGCTCTGAGCGGCACTTACTTCTCCAACGACCACCGCTATATGGCCTACACCACCTCGGGTGGTGGCTCCGACTGGCAAACCATTCACGTGCTCGACCTGAAAACGCGCCAGCCGCTGAAAGACGAGCTGAACTGGGTGAAGGTATCGGGCGTGGCTTGGGTGAAGGACGGTTTCTACTACAGCGGCTACGATGCGCCCAAGGCCGGCGAAAACAAGCTGGCCGGCAAAAATGAGTACCACAAGGTGTACTTCCACCGAATCGGCACGCCGCAATCGACCGATAAGCTGGTGTACGAAAACAAGCAGATGCCCCTAGGTTTCCGCATTGCCTCCGTTACCGAGGACGAGCGTTTCCTGGTGGTGTACCTCACCGACGGCAAATCGGACGGCAACAAGCTGGCCGTGCGCGACCTCACCGATGCCAAGCAAGCTGGCAAGTGGGTTGTCCTGGGTTCGGATTACGAGTCGGACATTAGCCTGGCCGGTAACATGGGCGGCAAGCTGCTGCTCTACACCAACCAAAAAGCGCCGCGCTACCGCGTGGTGAGCGTCGATCCGAAGCAGCCGCAGGAGGCCAGCTGGAAAAACGTACTGCCCGAAACCGAGAACAAGCTCGAAGGCCTCGACCAGGTGGGCGGCAAGCTGGTGGCTACATACCTGAAGGATGCCTCGTCGCTGATTAAGGTGTACGACGAGCAGGGCAAGTTTCTGCACGATGTGGAGCTGCCGGCCCTAGGTACGGCCTCGGGCTTTGGCGGCCGCAAGGAATCGAAGACGGTATACTACGCCTTCACGTCCTTCACGTATCCAACCACCATTTACAAGTACGACCTGGCCACGAACCAGAGCACAGTGTTTCGGGCCCCGAAGGTAGATGTGAACCCCGCGGACTACGTGACCACGCAAGTGTTCTACCAGAGCAAGGACGGCACGAAGGTGCCCATGTTCATCACCCACAGAAAAGGGGTGAAGCTCAACGGCCAAAACCCCACGTACCTATACGCCTACGGCGGCTTCAACGTGAGCCTGACGCCGGGCTTCTCGGTGGCGCGCATGCTGTGGCTCGAAAACGGCGGTATTTTGGCTATACCCAACCTGCGCGGCGGCGGCGAGTACGGCGAGGCCTGGCACAAAGCCGGCATGACGCCGAACAAGCAAAACGTATTCGACGACTTTATTGCCGCCGCCGAGTACCTGAAGGTGCAGGGCTACACCTCGGCCGAGAAGCTGGCCATTGCCGGTGGCTCGAACGGTGGCCTGCTCGTGGGGGCTACCATGACGCAGAAGCCCGATCTGTGCCGCGTAGCTTTCCCGGCCGTGGGCGTAATGGACATGCTGCGCTACCAGAAGTTCACCATCGGCTGGAACTGGGCGCCTGAGTACGGTACCGCCGACAACTACCAGCAGTTCCAGAACCTCTACAAGTTTTCGCCGCTGCACAACCTGAAGCCGGGTACCAGCTACCCCGCCACCATGATTACCACCGCCGACCACGACGACCGCGTGGTGCCGGCGCACTCGTTCAAGTTTGCCGCCACCTTGCAGGAGGCCAACAATGGCCCCTGGCCACAGCTCATCCGCATCGACGTGAATGCCGGCCACGGCGCCGGCAAAAGCACCAAGCTGCAAATCGACGAATGGGCCGATGTGTGGTCGTTTGCCTACTACAACATGGGCCTGAACCCGTATCAGAACCTGAAGTAGCACCCTAGGTGCTGCGCTGCCATATTTATTAAACAAGCGCGTTCGGCATTGCCGAACGCGCTTGTTTAATAAATCAGACCAAGTATGGCTGCTAATATCTACCTGTTATCCCCGTGGTTTTAAGGATATTCGTTTCGATTATTATTAGTGTGTTTTTTGCTGCGTTGTTCAGGCAATTAATGCCTGTAAAACCTGCCCTAATTTTTGCCACGCCAAGCGAAGGCATGGGTTTCATGCGGGCATGGCTGCTGAATTTTATAGTGGAGTTGGTGTACTTTCTGCCGTTTTATGTGCTGGGCGGTTCTTTGTTCGCGTTGATGCTTAGCGGTGATAAAACCAATCTGCCCAAACCTCTGGTATTGTATTTGGCGGGCGGATTAGTGGCCGCTGTTATTTACGCAACGCTAACGTTTGGTAGCAATTCCATATTCAGGCCAACAGAATTCTTCGGCTCGGTTGTGGTTTACTTCCTAACCGGTATCGTTTATGCCGTGGTTTACCACTGGCTACTGCCCAAACAGCCGACGCGCACGTAAGATGTTGTCTTCGCCTGTCACCCAAACATCCAAAGTGGCGTAGGCTACCTGCCGCAGGCTGTGTATCTTGCGCCGCGAAAACGCCAAGCCTTGATTTTTTCCGCTCCGAATATGAAGAAACTGCTGATGCTCGGCCTCGTGGCCGGCGCTATGCTGTCGGTATCGGCCTGCAGCAACCCCGATTACGAAACCAACGACATCACGGCAACTGAATTGCCTTCGCTGCCCCCGGCGGCTGCCGGCAAAGACTCCGCTGCGGTAGCTGCTGAGCAAGCCAAGCAAGAAATTTCGGCCCAGAACGCCACCGAAGCCATCAAGAAGCAACAGCCCGTGATGTAAGCTTCGGCCCCGACGGCCGACGAATTACCTAGGCGCCCGCTTTCCCGAAAGGAGAGCGGGCGTTTCCTTTGTAGCCTTACTTAGCGCATTGCCATGCCCGTCCCCATCAACCTGCGCATCCGCCGCGGTACCGAAGCCGATTTGCCCCGCGTGCACGAGCTCATCGTGGAACTGGCCGTGTACGAGCGCGCTCCCGACGAGGTAACCAACACCCTGGCCGACATGCGCCGCGACGGGTTCGGGCCCAACCCCATCTTCGGCTTTTTTGTTGCCGAAACCGACGAGCAGGGCATCCTGGGCATCGCGCTGTTCTACACCGGCTACTCTACCTGGAAGGGCCGCATGCTGTACCTCGAAGACCTGATTGTAACCGAGCAGGCGCGCGGCACGGGCATTGGCCGCAAGCTGTTTGATGCCGTGGTGGCCGAAGCCCGCCGCACCAGCGCCAACCGCCTGCGGTGGCAAGTGCTCGAGTGGAACGAGCCGGCCATCGGCTTCTACAAGAAAATCGGCGCCAACCTCGACCCCGAGTGGCACAACGGCACCCTTACCGCGGAGGAGCTGCGCGCTTACCGCTGCGACCCAGCCGTGGAAGCTGCCATAACGCTAGGCTGAGTTGGCCGCCTACGCCTGCGCGTAGGCGGCTTCGGGCACTTTGGTGGCGGACGCAAATACCCGCCGGAACGAATACAACCACAGCAGCGAACTGCCTAGGTACACCCCGCCGGCTGCCAGCGCGGCACCCAGCCAGGGCTGATGTTGCAAGGCCAGCAGCAACAAGCCCACCGAAGCTGCCAGCCGCAACGGCTCGAGCCAGTACCCCCAGCGCTTGGCCTCAAACAAGGCTCCGCAGGCCAGCGCGGCCCACGTGCACCAGCCTGCTACCAGCCAGCGCGAAGCAGGTGTCATGTCTTTCTGCGTAAACAAGAATACCGCTGCCACGCCCAGTAGCACCACGTACTGCCCAAACACGTACCAATTGACGGTAGCCGGCGCGGTGGTGCAGTACTTTTGGTAGGTAGCTACCTCCACCGCGGGTACTTGGTAGGGGCCACCTAGGGCCGCGGGGCGCCAACCCGGCCGCCCGAACACCACCCGAAGCTTGTTGCCGAAGCCCGGCGTTTGGCGCAGCTGTTCGGCCATCTGAAAGTAGTGGCCGAAATTTGCCCACACGGGGTTCCAGGAGCGCACGGGCGTGGTGATGCCGTACACGGGTGTTTCTTCTTCCTCCTGAAAAGTACCGAACAGCCGGTCCCAGATGATGAAGGTGCCCGCGTAGTTCTTGTCGATGTATTTGGGGTTGCGGCCGTGGTGCACGCGGTGGTGCGAGGGCGTGTTCAGCACCCACTCCAAGGGGCCGAGCTTGCCGATGAGCTCGGTATGAATCCAGAACTGGTACAGCGTTACCAAGGCCGAGACGTACACGAAGAAGCTCGTCTCGAACCCCACCATGGCCAGCGGCAGGTAGAACATGAACGTGAACATGCCCTGCAAGGAGCTCTGCCGCAGGGCTACCGAGAGGTTGTAGTCTTCGCTTTGGTGGTGCACCACGTGGCCGCCCCAGAAAAAGTTAATCTCGTGCGAGTAGCGGTGGGCAAAGTAGTAGCATAAATCGGCCAGCACGAACAGCAGCAGCCCCGTAGCCCAGGTGCGCGGAATGTCGAACAGCCGGAAATGCTCGTACAGCAGCTCGTACACGCCCACCACCACTACCTTCAAGAACACGCCCGAAATCTGCGACGTCATGCCGCAGCTGATGTTGGTAATGGCGTCGTGGAAGCGGTACTTCTCCTTGTGCTGCAACCGCTCAACCAACAGCTCCGCGCCGATTAGGGCGAAGTAGATAGGGATGGACAGCACGATGGGGTTGAGGTTCATGGCGCGGGCGGGCTGGTTGTGGCGAGGAATTTAAGCAGAAAGGCCACGTCTTCATACCCCAACCCAAAGCTCCATAAACAGGCCCGCCGCACGCAGCGGTGGCTACGTGCGGCGGGCCAATGTGTTAAGTGCAGACTCGGGCCCGCAGCAGTGCTTAATTGATTACCTCGAGTACCGTGCGGAACGATACGTACTGGCCCGGAAAGCGCGTTTCCAGGTCGGCGCGCAGGCCGGGGGCCGAAACGCGCTGGTACTCATCGAGCTGCTCCATGCTAGTGCAGTAATACTGGGCGGCGTACGTAAAGCCGTCTTCCTCTTCGTTAAGCAGGCGCAGGAGTTGGCTCTTGACGAAGAAACCCGTGGCCATTACATCGGGCATGTGCACATCGCGCATAAAGGTTACCCACTCTTCGGCAACTTCCGGATCGACGCTGCTGGTTACGTTGTACAGGATCATAAGCAAGGAAATAAAGGAGCAGGGCAGGAGGCTCCCTGCAAAGGGCTACACCTAGGGCTAGCTAAGCCAGCCGCTCGGGGCAAAGTTACACCCGCATGTGGTCGGGCCGGAACTGCTGTATCTGCTCGCGAATGGCACCGGGCGCGAGTTTCTGCTGAGCAGCAGCAGCGGCCAAGGTAGGCAGTTCGGCATCGGAGGCAAAGCGCAAAGAGAGTATCTGACCTAGGCTGAGCTGCTGCTCCAAGGGGCCGAAGCTCTGCTGCGTAAGCTCGAAGTAACGCTGGCGCACCTCGAGGCGGGCGATACGGTCTTGCAGCGTCAGGGCGTAGTGCTGGCGTAGCATCACCAGCGTCAGGAGCAGAATGATGGCCAGCGCCGCTATGCTGAACCACAACCGCGATTCATCGGAATCGGAACCTGCTACGGCCGCGTACCGGCGGCCCGTGTAAAAAGCCATTACCAAGGCGGCGGGCAGCAGCACAAAATGGTGCAGCCAGTAGTAGCGACGGGTAAAGCGGGCTTCGGCCATGCGGAGCAGGTTGGTGGATTGGGAGCTTGATTAGAGATTACGGATTGGTACGACGCTGGGCTTTTTCTTCGTCACGAGCGGCGCGTTCCCGTTCGCGGTCGAGGTTGTCCTTGGCTTTGTCGCGCTCTTTGCTGCCGGGCTTAGCCGTGGGCGAGTTGATTTGCGGCGCCGCCGAGGGCGTAGCCGTAGCAACGGGTGGCGCAGCAGCCGTGGGCGTGGCGGCCGGGCGGGTATCGGAGGTAGGCGGAACCACTTGGGCCGAAGCGGCAAAAGCCAGCAACAAGCCACCTAGGGTAAGAGCGCCGGTGATGAGTTTCATGGCAGTGGGGGAGGTAGGTATGCCATCAGTACGATACAGGAGCCGTGGCAGTTCCGCCTAGGTGGGTTAGCTCACCTCCAGGTAGTCGAGGTCTTTGCCATAACTCTCGGGCAAAGTACTCACGGCCCAGAAGGCCACCAGTAGCGAAAGCACACCTACAACAGCGCCGCTACCAATGAGGTTGGGCGTGCCACTGGGGCCAGCCATTGCCGCCGCAATGCCGTTGAACAACGGTACCAAGCCTACTACCGAACCGCGCGCGAAGTTGGGGGCGGTGGTGGCTACCGTAGCGCGCAGGTTGGTGCCAAACTGCTCGGCCGCTACCGTTACAAACAAGGCCCAAAAGCCCACCGAAATGCCCAGCACGAAGCACACGGCATAGAATACCGTAGGCGAAGCACCCCGGATACCAAACAGGTACACCGCAATCAGCAAGCCGCACAACACCAAGAACAGCTGCAGCGCCCGGTTGCGGCTGCGCAACAGTTGGCTGATGGTGCCGCTGGCAAAGTCGCCGAATACGAGGCCGAAATAGCACCAGAACACCGCCAGGCCAGCCGTTACCTCGCCCTGAATACCTAGGGCGCGGCCAAACTCGGGCGCCAGCGTGATGAGGATGCCCACCACAAACCACAGCGGTACGCCAATCAGCAAGCACTTAATGTACTTAAGCAGGCGCGGGCCGTTGGTGAACAGGCTGAAGAAGTCGCCGCGGGCTACGCCTTGCTGCTTGGCCTGCTCGAACATGCCCGACTCGAACACGCTCACGCGCAGCACCAGCAAGGCCAAGCCCAAGCCGCCACCCACGAAGTAGGCATTGCGCCAGCCCAGCACTTCGCCCACCCAGTAGGCCAGCATAGCGCCCGATACGCCCACAGTGGCGACAATCATTGTGCCATAGCCGCGCTTTTCTTTGGGCAGGGTTTCGGCTACCAGCGTAATGCCCGCACCCAGCTCGCCGGCCAGGCCAATGCCAGCAATCAGGCGCAGCCAAGCGTATTGGTCGATCGTCTGCACAAAGCCGTTGGCAATGTTGGCCAGCGAGTACAGCAAAATCGAGCCGAACAGCACCGACAGGCGCCCGCGCTTATCGCCCAGCACGCCCCACAAAATACCGCCCAGCAGCATGCCGCCCATCTGCATCGAAATGAGGTGGGTGCCTAGGTTGGTTACATCGGCCGCGGCTGTAATGCCTAGGTCCTTCAGGCTAGGCACGCGCACAATGCTGAACAGGATCAGATCGTAGATATCGACGAAGTAGCCAAGGGCGGCCACGACCACGGCAGCGCTGAGTAAGCCGGTTGTTTTGGGAGCAGAAGTTGGTGGGGTAGAGATGCGAGCCATACGTAAACTGAGTGGAACTGCAGATTACGAAGATTTGGCTGGGTCGCAATGCGCACGCGGCGTCAGGCAGGCTTGGGCTAAGCGTCGCAGCTGGCGTGCGTGCAGGCGCCGGGCTCTATCTGCACCGTAATGTGGCCGATGTTGAACTCGTCTTGCAACTGGTGCTGCAGCTCGTGCAGAAACTGGCTATCGGTACCGCTGGGGCGCACCAAGTGGGCGGTAAGGGCGGTGTCGCTGGTGCTGAGGGGCCAGATGTGCAGGTCGTGCACATCGGTTACGCCGGGCTGGGCCAGCAGGAAACGCCGCACTGCCATCGGATCGATGCCGTGGGGCACACCCTGCAGGCTCAGTTGCACCGTTTCGCGCAGCAAGCCCCACGAACTTACTGCTACTACGCCCAGGATGATAAAGCTAATAGCCGGATCGAGCCACAGCCAGCCCGTGAAATACACCAGCGCGCCGCCCACCACTACGCCCAACGATACCAGCGCATCGGTGAGCATGTGCAGGTAAGCGCCTCGGATGTTGGCGTCGCCCTGGTGCCCGCGGCTGAAAAGCCACGCCGTGAAGCCGTTGATAACAATGCCCACGCCGGCTAGCAGCATCACCACGGGCGCATTTACGGGCTCGGGGTGGCGCAGGTGGTTGATGGTGTCCCACAGAATAGCACTTAGGGCCACGTACAACAAGGCCGCATTTAGCAAGGCCGCTTGTATGGAGGCGCTCTTCAGGCCGTAGGTGTAGCGCTCGGTGGTTGGCTGCTTACCTAGGCGGGTGGCACCCCAAGCCAGGGCCATGCTGAGCACATCGGAGAGGTTGTGGCCAGCGTCGGAAAGCAGCGCCGAGGAGTTGGCCCACCAGCCGCCGGCAGCTTCGGCGGCCACAAACAGCAAATTCAGCCCAATGCCCCAGCCAAACGCCTTGCCGAAGTGGGCCGGCGCGTGGTGGTGATGGTGGTGTCCGTGGTGGTCGGCGGGGCCGTGCGAGTGGTGGTGTGCCATGGCGGTAAAAGTACGGCCGGCACTACCCAGCCGGCCGTACGAAATTTCAACCGCAACCGTGCAGAATTAGTTGAATTGCAGCGGTACCAACAGCCTAAAGCTCACGTTGCGTCCCATGTTAAACACGCCCGTACGGCCTGTGGCGTTGTTCACGGCCGTGTACTTTAGGCGGCTAAGGTGGTGCTGATAGGCCACGTCGAATAGGTTGTTCACGCCAATCATCAGCGTAGCCACGGTGCGGCCTTTGCCGTTCGTTACATCGGTGCCGGCCCCTAGGTTTACCAGGGTGTAGCTGGGCGTAGCAATTTCGGTTTCGAAAGCCGAGAAGATGCGGTTCTGCGCAAAGTTGTGCTCCACGCCGGCGCGGGCGTACACGTTGGCCACGCGGCTGATGGCGCCCACTTTGCGGAAGTTCACGCGAAGCTCCGACTGCAGGCGGTCGGCGGGGGTAAAGGGCAGCCACCGCTCACCCTCGGCCTGGCCTAGGCGGCGGGCCCGCACCATCGAGAAGGTGTTCTCGAAGTGCAGCCAATCGAGCGGGTGCGGGTGCAGGTCGATGCTGACTTCGCCGCCGTAGAGGTTGGCTTTGCCTTGCCCGTACACAAACACCCGGAACTCTTCGCCGTCCTGCGTCAGCACCGAGTCTTGGCCGGCGGCGTTGCCGATGCGGCGCGGGAAGATGAAGTTGCGAATGCGGTTGTCGAACGCATCAACGCTGAACGTAACGTGGTCGGTGTTGATGCTGAAGCCTAGGTCGGCTTGGCGGCTGGTTTCGGCTTGCAGGTTCGGGTCGCCGATTTCGTAGCGCGTGGTGCCCTCGTGCACGCCGTTGGAGGCCAGCTCGGCAATGTTGGGCGCCCGAAAGCCGCGCGAAAGGTTGGCTTTCAGCACCAATTGCTCGGAGGCATTAAACGCCCCGCCCGCGCTGCCCGACCAATTGCGGTAGGTATTCTCGAAGGCCAAAAACTTGGCTTCGGCCGCGGGCGCATCGGGCGTGGTGGGCTGCCCGGACGCGTTGAGCCACAACGCGTCGCTGGTGATGTGGCGCTCGTCGTAGCGCAGGCCGCCGCTCAGGTCGAGCTTACCGAGGGTGCGCTTTGTTACGCCAAACACGCCGCCATCGAACAGCCGGTAAGCCGGTATCAGAAACTCCTCGCCCAGGTTCTGGTTTTCCTGGCGCATGCCGCTCAAGCCCACGGTGGTGGTCCAGCCCCGCAGCTCGGGCAAAAAGTAGCGCGCGGCGTAGTCGAGGGTGCGCAGCTGAAAGTACAGCGAAGGCTCGTTGGGGGCCAACACCTCACCAAACTCGCGGCGCAGGTTTTGCTGCCAGCCCACGTTCAGCGTCAGCCGCGACTGACCTAGGATGAAGTTGTTGTCGGTGCCGATGCGCAGGTGGTTTACGCGCTGGCCGGGCACGTACACGTCGTAGCCGCGCAGGTCGCGGTCGGTTACGGGTACTTCATCGATGCCAGACGCGGAGAGGGTGTTGGGTACCAGCTTCAAAAACTCGCCGGTTTGCTCGTCCCGCTCGCCCTCAATCAGCCCCAATACTTGGTTGAAGGAGGTAAACGTAAGGTGCGAGTAGCCCCAGCTTTTATTCAGCCCCACGTAGCCGCTGCCGTCGATTTCGCGAAACGCCGAGTTGTACACCGGGCCGTCGTAGCGGTTGCGGTAGGGGGCGGCGCGCTTGCTGGTGCCGCGCACCATCCAGTTCAGGCCTTGGCGGTTGCCGGCCGTCATCAGCGAGTAGACCTGCTGGCGGTTGTTGGTTTGGTAGTTGGCCATCAGCGAACCGATGATTTTGCCTTCCTCCACCGGGTCGGGGGCCACAAAGTTTACTACGCCGGCCATGCCATCGGAGCCGTAGAGCAACGAGCCCGGGCCCTTGATGATTTCGGCCCGGTCAACAGAATACTCGTCGAGTTCGATGCCGTGCTCATCGCCCCACTGCTGGCCCTCTTGCTTGGCGCCGTTGTTGAGCGTGATGACGCGGTTGGCGCTTAGGCCCCGGATAACGGGCTTGCTGATGGCCGCGCCGGTGGTTATTTGGTTGACGCCGGGCGTGCGGGCAATGGCATCGATAATATTGGAGCTGGCGTGCTGATCGAGCTCGGCGCGGTCGAGCACGGTGGTGGGCACCGGCGAGCGGCGCAGCTCCGTAGAGGCCGATACGCCGGTAATCACGATTTGGCCGATTTCGGTAGCGGTGGGGCTGAGGGCCAGCTCCAGCGGTTGGCCGCTGCCGGTATCCACGGTGCGCACCAGCGTGCCGTAACCCAGGGAGCGTACTTGCACCAAAAAGCGGCCGCGCGGTAAGTTGCCGAAGCTAAAACGCCCGTCGGCATCGGCCACGGTGCTTTGCTTCAGATCGGGAAATACCACCACGGCGCCGGGCAACGGCTGTTGCGTAGGAGCATCGAGCACGCGGCCCACCACGGCTGCTGTAGCCGGAGCTGCTGTGCGCGGCCGGCGCGGCGAAGGGGTTTGGGCCTGCGCCGTGGCCGCCAGCAAAAGCGCTGCGGCCAGCAATAAACGAGACATAAGCGGAGCTAAACGAACGGGGGAGGTGGCGAATGAACGAAGAAACAATGTTTAGGATGCACCCTCAAAAGAAAACACCGGCCACAAGCCGGTGCTTTCCCCCTATTTCTCCATAACCAAACCAAATGGAGAGAAAAAACGCGGGCCGCGCGAAGCCGCCCAATCTTATGCTTCGTGATTAAGAGCAGTACCTAGGCGCTACAGTTGTCAAAAGCCATTTTTTTCTTTGATGATGGCAATAACGCAAATTTGCTCAGGCCTCGACTACAGGGTGTGGTGCAACCAGCACTTGAGGCGCCAGTAGCAAACAGCGTACTTACTGAACGGTTACCGGGAAGGTCACGTCGGCGTCGGTCGAGCCTAGGTCGGGCTGGCCGTTTTTGTTGTCGGGCTGGTGACGCAGCACCACCTTAAGCGTGCCGGTGGCGGCGGTGGTGGTTTGCACGCGCGTAGCCAGGCCAACTTCCAGGTTGTTTTTGTCGCGGTCGGTGCGGGTTACCGTAAGCAGGTTGGCCGGCGCCGGGGTGTACACCACCAAGTGCTCGTCGTTTTCGGCCTGCACCTCGGCGGTAATGTTGCCGGCCGGGTTTTTCGATTCGTCGAGGAAAGACAGCGCACCCGTGTAGGTGGTGTTGGGCGCCAAGCGCAGCGTGCCGATGGTGGGGGCGTTGCCGCCGGCGCCATCGAGGTCTTTCCACTCCACCGTTACGGCCTGGCCACCGCCCGTGGTGGGCGTAAGGGTGTAGCGCACCGTAGTAATCAGCTCGTTCTCATCGTCGGGCTCCGGCTCATCGTCGTTGCCGCAACCAGCTAGCAACAAAGGGGCAACAAACAGCACCGCGGCGAGGTAGGGGCGGAAAAGTGTGGTTTTCATGAGGGTGTGGATGAAGTGGTTTGTAAAAGGTTAGTTGGCCGAAGCGCGCCGGCCGAAATTCAAGGGTGCTTGCAGCCGCAGCGTGATGTTGCGGCCCATGTCGTCGGCGAAATAGCGGAAGCGGTTGAGGTACTCGCGGTACCGTTCGTTCAGCAGGTTGGTGCCCGTTAGGCTAAGCTGCACCGGCACACCGCCTAGGTGCACGGTGGCGCCTACCTCGGCCCCGAGCAAGCCGTAGCCATCGGGGGCGGGTAGGGGGTCGTAAAGGGCGCTGGGCACGCGCGTTTGGCGGCGGGTAGCACCTAGGGTTAGCTGCGCGAAACGTTGGGTGAGGCGGGCAGCGGGGCGGCCGGCCCACTCGCGGCGCACGGCCAGCTCAAAACGGTCGGCTGGTACGTACACCAAGTAATCATCGAGCCGCAGGTTGCGGGCCCGCACCAGCGCCGCTTTGCCACTCACAAGCCATCCCGCAGCCGGCGTGTAAGCTAGCGAAGCATCGAGCCCGCGGAACACGGCATCGGTTTGCTGGTAGCGCCACGGCCGAAACACGCCCTGAATGGTGGTTACCGGCTGCCCGATTACTTGGTAGATGTACCCGTCGATGTGGTTCTGGTACACCGTCAGCTCGCCGTTCAGGCGCGGGTTGGCGTGCAGCGTAGCAGTAAGGTTCAGGTTGCGGGCGGTTTCGGGCTGCAGTTGCGGCGCCCCGGCTGGGCGCGCTACGTCGTAGCCTTCCTCGTACAAGCCGTTGTGCACGCCCTGCGCGTACCGCTCGTTGGGGGCGGGGGCCCGGCGCACCAGCGCGGCATCGGCCCGCAGCGTAAAGTGCGGCGACACCTCGTACACGGCGCCCAGCGAGGCCGAGGGCGTCCAGAATTGAAAGCGCTGCCGCTCCACCCCGTAAAACAAGCTCGAATCGGCCGCGAAACCCCGGATAAGGCGTTTGGTGGCTAGGTCGCGGCGGTCGAGGCGCACCCCGGCCTCCAGCGTCAGCTGCTCGTGCTGCCACCGCTCAATAGCAAAAGCGCCGCCCACCCAGTTGTTGTAGAACGGGATGAACTGCCGGCTGCCCGGCGCGTAGCGGTTGTGCTGGTAAGTGCCGCTCAGCCCCACGGTACCGCTGAAGTTGCCTAGGTGCGGGTGCTCCCAAGCCACATCGGCCGTGGTGGTGTAGTTGAGGTAGCTGAGCTGGGGCAGGTTTTTGCGGCCGGCCGCGCTGCCGCTTCGCACCACATCGTACTCGTCGCGGTAGTCTTGCTGATGCGCTAGCGTGGCCGTAAGCTTTCCGCCGTGCCCGGTTTTCACAAAGCCCGTCAGCTTGGCCAAATCGTGGCGCACCTGCTGGTACGGCCGCGCAATGTTGTAGCCGAACGAACCCAGCCCTACGGGCCGCCCGCGCTCGGTGGCGGTTTGCAAATCGGCGAGGTTGCCCACAATGGCCGCCTGCAAAATGCCCATGCGCGCGTTGAACTGGCTGTAGAACACCTCCAGGCCATAGCTATCCTTGCGCCAACCTAGGGCGGCCGCAAAGTTTCGCTCGCGGTAAGCAGTGTTCTCGAGCCAATAATCGGGCGTGCGGGTGTTGCCGGCTTGCTTTAGGGTGCCCTGCACGCGCCAACTCAGGGCCGGCAAGCGGCGCAAATTGCCCTCAACGGTGGTGGCCACGGTAGCCAGGCCGTTGTTGCTGGCGCCCACCAAGTTCAGCTCGGCGCCCACGCCGGCCGAGTCGCGCAGGGGCTTGGGTTGCACCAGCACCACGCCGCCCACGGCATCGGAGCCGTAGCGCACGCCGGCGGCGCCTTTCACCACCGTCAGCTCGGAGGCCACAAACGGGTCGATTTCGGGGCCGTGCTCCTGGCCCCATTGCTGGCCCTCTTGCCGCACGCCGTTGTTCATGATGGCCACGCGGTTGGAGTGCAAGCCGTGGATGATCGGTTTGAACACACTTGGCCCCGTTTGGATGGCCGATACCCCGGCAATCTTTTGCAGCGCTTCGCCTAGGGCCTGGCCCCGTGTGGCTTGCAGCGCTTGCCCTGCGAGCGTGCCAGCCGCCTGCGTTTGCGGCCCAACCACCCGTTCGCCGCGCACCACGGCGCTCCGCAGCTTGATAGCGCTTGGGTGCAGGGCGAAGTTGCGCACGGTGGCAGCACCCACGCGCAGCTCGGCCTCTTCGGCTTCGTAACCCACGAAGCGAACCTGCACCCGGTAAGCACCGGCGCACACATGAAAATGAAAGTGGCCTTCCGAATCGGCTTGGGTGGCTTCCTGCGTGGGTAGCAATACTACCGTGGCGCCTGCCAGCCCTTCGCCCGATTCATGGTCCGTTACGCGGCCGGCCAACGGCAAGGTGCACGTGCTTTGGGCAGCAGCCGCACAGGCTACACCCCAGCACAGCCCCGCCCAAAGCAGGACCGCCGCAAGGCGGAAAAGCATGAAGTAGGAGGAAAGATGCCCGAATACTAAACAGGGGGCTGTGCACGTGGCTGCTACCGCCGCTAGGGTAGCTTAGGTGCACAGCACACCTAGGCCCAGCTGCTCGGCAGCCTGGGCACTCAGTAAATTAGGCGCAAGCCGGCGGGCCTCGGAGGTACGCCGTCGCGGGCGTGGCGCTTTCCCAAACCGAGTACTGCAGCGCGGCTTTCAGCGGCGCGTAGCGGTGTACTACCGGTTGCAGCACCAGCTCCGGCGTGGGCTGGAACGGCACGTCGAACAAGTGGTCGACGGGGCAGTGCTGGTGCTTGGCCGTGAGCAGGGCTTTGTAGCCACGGCCGGTGTGGGCGGCTTCCTTCTCGGTGTGCTGGTGGCGGTGCAACGCCAGTATAGCCGACTCCGGCAGCAGCACCCGCACGAAGCAGAGCAGCAGCAGAATGGCCAACTGAGAACGGAGTGCACGCATAAGCGGAGACGAAGCAGGTGCTTGGGCGGCTAATGTAAGGAGAAACCCGAAACCGCCGCAAATTTTCGTCTCCTTAACAAGCCCATGGGCATTTGGTTATGGCACAACGGGGTAGAGGCCTCGTGCGTAAATAATTACACCTTCTGATTTTCGTACCGCTACGCATTACTGCCCCATGAAACAACTTGTACAACGCTCCCTGCAACTGCTGGCCCGTTACCTGCGCGGCCACGCCCCGGTTAGCGCTCCAAGCGCGCCCGATCCTTTGTTTGTGTAGCCCTAGCGGCTGCGTCGGCAAGCGTTTAGCACGCCGTATTTCTTTTTCGCATAGGCTTTTGCTGCATCCGGCAAGTAGCTGCTTCAGGCGTTTGGCACGGCATTTTCATTTGCTGTGTCAAACGCCTGATTTACTGTGATGGATAACCTGTACTTCGATAGCCTAACGCTGTTTCACGACCCTGCTTTGCGCTTGCTGTACCACCGGTGGCGCGGCACCTACAACAGCCACTTGTTTCAACCGGCCGTGCGGCATATCCAAAGCTTGCTCGAGCAACGCAACGTGGAATACTGGATCGTCGACCTGAACGGCCTGCCCAACTTAGGGCTCGAGGATCAGTTTTGGATTAGCGCCGAGGTGCTGCCCCAAGTGGCGCAGCTGCCGCACTTGCGCCAGCTGGCCTTGGTGCTGAGCTCCAACGTGTACAACCAACTGGCGGCCGAGAGTATTTTGCACCTAGGAAACAGGCACTTGCAATTCGAGGTGCAGTTTTTCTCCGATACAGCTTCGGCTTTCGATTGGCTTATTAACCCGACGCTTGAGTCCGCAACGCCTGCCCAATTGTTGGCGGAGCAGGCAAGCCTGCGCCCGGTAGCGTAGCAGTTGGGCAGCGCCTTTGGCGGATGGCGGGCCGCTGCTAGCAGGGCAAAACTGCCAGCTTGGCAGCTTTGCGTACGGTTTGGGCAACTGGAATAAGGTTTGATTTCGGGGCGAGCAACGGCAGCCGTGTGTAGTGGGCTGCCTTTGTACCCGTCAAACACATCTACCCCTTACCTAACCGCTATGCAGGAAACCGGTAGCATCTCGATTCATACCGAGAACATCTTCCCCATCATCAAGAAGTTCCTGTACTCCGACCACGAGATTTTCTTGCGGGAGCTTGTTTCGAACGCCGTTGATGCCACCCAGAAGCTGAAGAGCCTTGCGCAGCTGGGCGAATACCAGGGCGAAGCCGGCGAGCTGAAGGTGACGGTGAGCGTCGATAAGGAGAAGCGCACCATCACCGTGTCGGACCGCGGCATCGGCATGACGGCCGAAGAGATTAAGAAGTACATCAACCAGATTGCCTTCTCCGGCGCTACCGAGTTCGTTGAGAAATACAAGGACAAAGACGCCGCGGCCAAAGACCAGATCATCGGTCAGTTTGGCCTAGGTTTCTATTCGGCTTTCATGGTAGCCAAGGAAGTCGAAATCTTCTCGAAGAGCTACAAAGAAGGCACCGAAGCTGCCCGCTGGGTGTGCGACGGCAGCACCGAGTTTACGCTCGAAACCACTGAGAAGCCCGAGCGCGGCACCGATGTGGTGCTGCACGTGGCCGAGGATAGCGACGAGTTTCTGGAAGAGGCGCGCCTGCGCGGCATTCTGGAGAAGTACTGCCGCTTCCTGCCCGTTGAAATTGAGTTCGAGGGCAACGTTATCAACCAAACGCAGCCGCTCTGGACCAAGCAGCCTTCGGAGCTGACCGACGAAGACTACACCAAGTTCTACCAGGAGCTGTACCCGTTCTCGGAAAAGCCGCTGTTTTGGATTCACCTGAACGTGGATTACCCCTTCAACCTCACGGGTATTCTGTACTTCCCGAAGGTGAAGGACGAGTTGCAACTGCAGCGCAACAAAATTCAGCTGTACTCGCGCCAGGTGTTTATCACCGACGAGGTGAAGGACGTGGTGCCCGAGTTCCTGATGCTGCTGCACGGTGTGCTCGACTCGCCCGATATTCCGCTGAACGTGTCGCGTAGCTTCCTGCAGGCCGACGCGAACGTGCGTAAGATCAACCAGTACATCACCAAAAAGGTAGCCGATAAGCTGGCCGAAATCTTCCGCAAGGAGCGCAGCTCGTTCGAGGAGAAGTGGGGCGACATCAACTTGTTCGTGAAGTACGGCATGCTGTCGGACGACAAGTTCTACGACCGTGCCAAGGACTTTGGGCTGCTGCAGAGCATAGCCGGTAAGTTCTACACCTTCAACGAGTACAAAGAGTTGGTGCAGGCCAACCAAGTGGACAAGAACGGCCAGAGCGTGCTGCTCTACACCACCGACGAAGAAGCCCAGCACGCCTACGTGGTAGCGGCCCAAGAGCGCGGATACGACGTGCTCAACTTCAACGGTCCGCTCGATCCGCACTTCATCGGCCTGCTCGAGCAAAAGCTGGAGAAAACCACCTTCAAGCGCGTTGATGCCGATACTATCAGCAAGCTCATCGAGAAAGAGGAAACCGCCGAAAGCGTGCTCTCCGACGAGGAGAAAACCAAGCTGCAGGAGCTGTTCGCCAAAGCCATCAGCAACGAGCACATGCACGTGCAGGTAGAGGCCCTGGCCCCGCAAGATGCCCCGGTTATCATCACGTTGCCCGAGTTTATGCGCCGCATGAAGGACATGCAGCGCGTAGGGAGCGGCGGTGGCATGGCCATGTTCGGCTCGCTGCCCGATAGCTACACCGTGAGCGTGAATGCCAACAACCCCGTGGCCCAGCGCGTGCTGAAGGCCGACGAGGAGGCTGCCACCAAACTGGCCAAACAAGCCTTCGACTTGGCCTTGCTGGCCCAAGGTTTGCTGAAAGGCGAGGCGCTGACCCAGTTTGTGAAGCGTAGCGCCGAGCTGCTGGCCGCCGAATAACGAGTTTTGTTCCGGAGCGAAGCCGGTCTTGCAACTGCTGCGGTTGCGGGGCCGGCTTCTTCTTTTGCTGAGCTGCCGGCACCAATCGTGCAACAAAGTGTACCTGCCGAGCTTGCCCGTCGTAGAATGCTAGTGCCGACCTAGGGCACTATCAAACCCTATCTTTACGTTTCGCTACCCAAACACCTTCCTGCCTACTTCATGCGTCCGTTTCGTCTGCCGACCACGCTCTTGCTGCTGCCGCTGATGCTGCTTGGGGCCTGCGCCAAGAAGACGGTTTCCTTCAACAGCAAGCCCGAGGCTGGCGCCGTGGCCCTGCTCGCGCCCGATAGCCTAGGTGGCACCCGCGCCGATACGCTCGCGGCAACCCGCGACACGGTAAAGGCGCCCTCGCTGAGCACGGCCAAAAAGCTCAGCAAAGAAGAGCAGCGCAAAGCCGAGGAAAAGCAGAAGGAGGCTCAGCGCAAAGCCTTGGCCAAGCGCAAGAAAAACGTGTTTCTGGGCGAGCCCATCAAAAAAGGCTTTGCCAAATCGGGCGCAAAGGGGCGCAACCAGGTAATCGAAATTTTTTACTACCTGAAGGTGCCCAAGCAGCCCAACGCTTACGCGCCCAGCAAGTGGTACTTCAACGTAGCCAAGCGCCGCATCGAGAAAACGGCCTCCGCGGCCGAAGCCGACCCGGGCAAGTACAAGGTGCTGCACGGGCCTTACAGAAAGATGCAGGGCGGCAAAGTGGTGGAAACCGGCTTTTACTACGTGGGCACACGGCACCTGCGCTGGGAGCGGTACAACAAGGAAAACATCCTGCTGAGCAAAGTGCACTACGAGCAGGGTTTCCCGCGCGATGCCCACATCAGCTACTACGACGGCGGCCAAACCATGGTGAAGGAAGTTATTCCGTACATCGACGGCAAGCTTGAGGGCGAATACGTGAGCTTTAAGCCCAACGGTCAGCTCGATTGGGCCGGCGAGTTTGAGAACGGGCGCAAAGTGGGCACCTGGACGAAGTACTGGGGCTTCCGCAACCGCCGCCACTACGAATACCAGTACGGCGACTCCGGCTTCGACCCGGAGCAAGAGCCTGTGCTCGTGAAGGAGTACAACCGCAACGGCGTGCTGATTTACGAGAAAGACAAGCTCGACAAGCGCGCCGAAGACTCCCGCAATTCCTTGGCCCCGCGGCGCAACTAGGCACCTAGGCGCACAGGCTCAGAACGCGTCCTCAAACGCCTCCACCCGAAAGCCTGCCGAGTTGGGCGTAAGCGCCACAATATCAAAGCGAATGTCGGCCTGCCAATTGTGGCTGATGATGAATTGCTCGGCGGCGCGCCGGATGCGCTGCTGCTGCGCCGGCGTTACGAACGTTTCGGGGTAGCCGTAGCGCAAATCGGTGCGCACCTTCACCTCCACAAACACCAAGCGGCGGGTGCCGTCCTGCACAATCAGATCTACCTCGCTGCGGCGGTAGCGGTAGTTGCGCGCCACCACGGCGTAGCCTCGCTCGAGGTAGTAGTTGGCAGCGGCTTGCTCGCCGGTGGCACCTAGGGCAGCAGAAAGCATAAATGGCGTGCGGTGGACTTGGTTACGGTGCTTGCCAACGCTTACTCGGGCCGCGAAGTAAAGGTTTGGCAGCCCCTTGTAGCCAGTACCGCAAACGCAATACGGCAACCAAGGGCCATCAACCGCTAATAAGGCGTTACTTTTGTAGGCGACAACGCTTTCGACCTGCCGCTTGCGTGGTTGAGTTAAAAGCGCTGCAAATCCTCTGAGCTATGGAACCTGAACTGTATTCGGCCTGCGCGCAACCGGTGGCTGCGGCTGTTTCGCACCCCGAGCCGGCTGGCGTTGCCGCAACGGCCAATACGCGCGTGGTGCTGCAGCGCTTAGGTCGCGTAGCTTACGCTCCTACTTGGCAGTACCAAGAGGAGTTGCTGGCCAATTCGCTGGCCGTCAAAACGCGCAACCGCCTGGCCGAAGGCAGCGGAGCCCAGCCCGAAAGCACGCCCAACCACCTGCTGTTCTGCGAGCATCCGCCGGTATACACCCTGGGCAAAAGCGGCAAGCCCGAGCACTTGCTGCTCGACGAAGCCGGCCTGGCCGCGCACGGTGCCACCTACCACCACATCAACCGCGGCGGCGACATTACCTATCACGGCCCCGGGCAATTGGTGGGCTACCCTATTCTCGACCTAGAGAACTTCAAGCCCGATATTCACCATTACCTCCGCACGTTGGAGGAGGCCGTTATCCGCTTGCTGGCCGAGTATGGCTTATCGGCCGGGCGCATTCCGGGCCTTACCGGCGTGTGGCTCGATTTTGAAGAAGGCGCCCCGAACCCGCGCAAAATCTGCGCAATGGGCGTAAAGTGCAGCCGCTGGGTTACCATGCACGGCTTTGCGCTCAACGTCAACACCGACCTTTCGTATTTCGGCTACATCGTGCCCTGTGGCATTACCGACAAAGCCGTGACCTCGCTGCAGCAGGAACTCGGCCGCGAAATACCCTTGCGCGAAGTAGAAGACCGTTTGCTGCCCCATTTGGCTGAGCTGCTGGGAGCTGAAATTGTTGAACCCACCGCATGAAAGAAGACATCAAATTTGACCCCGTAGAAGGCGTTTCGGTAGCCATTGTTCCCGACGAGGCCGCCGCCGTAGAGGTAGGCAAACCGGGTTGGTTGGTGTATTTGCTCAACCATAACCGCTTCCCGCTCGAAAACGTCATCATTAGCTCCAATGGCTACGGCCTCGATGCCGACGGCCACGACGTGCGTACCTCAACGCTTCGGCACCACTTCCCGGAAATCGAGGCGTACTCGGCTGTGCCCATCGAACCCATCGACCCAGCTCTGTTTCACCTGAATAACCAGTACTGGGTGAGCTACTACATCGGCGGCCAGATTTTTGATAAGAAATTCATTTTCGTACCCGATTCCATCGTGGCCGATAACCTTATTCCGATTGCCCTGCTCGGCCGCGAGGGCGTGCTGCACAGCTAGCCGCCTTCGGTCGCTGTTGCGTAACTTTACTCGTCTCACTCCCGACATATGACTCCAAACGGCATAACGCTGGGGCTGGCCTTCTTGTGGGCCTTTTTGGTGGCGTTGTTCGCCGTGCCTTCGGTGATTTACATTGCTCACCTCAAAAACATGCTCGATTTGCCTAACAAGCGAACCGTGCATGCTTTGCTGACCCCGCGTCTGGGCGGCGTGGCCATTTTTGCCGGGTTCATGTCGGCCCTTACCATCTTCGCCGACCTAGGCAATGGCATTCAGCAATTGCTGGCAGGTTGTATTGTGCTGTTTTTCGTAGGCCTCAAAGACGACCTTGTATCCATCTCGCCGGCCAAAAAACTGGTTGGCCAGTTGCTTGCCACGGGCATCGTCATGTTCATGGCCGATATCCGCATTACCAGCTTTCAGGGCATTTTTGGAATCCACGAGCTGCCCGATGGCATTAGCTACGCGTTTACTTTCCTGGCCATTGCCGGCATCACCAACGCCATCAACCTGATCGACGGCCTCGACGGGCTGGCGGGCTCCATCGTTCTCATCATCGTCAGCACGTTCGGCTACTACTTCCACCGATACGGCGGCTCGGCGTTCGGCAACTACGTGTTCGTATCGGTGTGCGTAATTGGTGGTATGCTGGGCTTTTTGCGCTATAACTTCCACAAAGCCACCATTTTCATGGGCGACACCGGTTCGCTGCTTTGCGGATTTATTGTTTCGGTGCTCACCATCCAGTTCATTCAGATGGGGCTGCACACCAGCCAGCCCTTCGACGCGGCTAACCCAGCCGTAGCGGTTGGCATTCTGTTCGTGCCGTTGTTCGATACGCTGCGCGTATTTACCGTGCGCGTGCTCAACGGTACGTCGCCCTTCACCCCCGATAAGAACCACATCCACCACCGAATTCTGGCAATGGGTTTCCAGCAAATCAGCACAGTGCTGCTGCTGGCCTTGCTCAACCTCGTGGTCATTCTGTTTGTCATCAACTTTGGCTACCTAGGCAATACCTTGCTCATTGCAGGGTTGATTGCTTTTTCGTTGTTGTTGAGTGTATTCCTTGGAACATACCGCAGCCGCAGCGCGCAGCAGCGAGTCGCCTCGTAAGGCCTGGGGCAACACTTGGTGGGCGTGGTTGCTGGCGCTGCTCTTGAGCATCGGGCCGAGGCTGCTACATGCCGTTGAGTACCGCCCTTTGCCGCCAGCGCCGCCCGTAGGCCTAAGCAACGATTGGCTTATTTACGATGCGGCCGGCAACAAACTGGTGTTATACCTACCTGGGTACCACCCGCCAGCTCGTGCGTACTACCAATGGGTAGCAGTACGGCCCAACCAGCCCTTTCGCATAAGCTTTGCGGCGCGGCAGGATTTGGCCCTTTTTGTTGATAACCAATTAATTTTCCGGGCGGAATCGGCAGGCAATTACACACTCGATTTGACCCAGTTGCTGCCGAAGCCCATTAGCTACGGGCAGCATTTGCTATGCGTGTGGCACCCCGCGGCCGCCCCCGATTACGTTTCGTTTTCCAGCGCTTTGCCTGCCGAGGCAAAGACCAGCTCTTTTGCCACGGCCAACTGGTGGAAGCCGCAACTACGCGCCTCAGTTCACCAAGGCGAAAACGTATTTCTCTGCTTTCTGATTCTTATTGGGCTGATGTACGGCGCCATTCGCACCGTGTACCGCCCGGGGTTCGCGCGCATCTATGAGTTGTGGAGCAATGTCCCAGGCGAGCAAAATTTTCTGACGCGGCCCACTATTACGTGGCTCAACGTGCTGCTTATATTATTATTCTCGCTTTCGTTTGGGCTGCTGATCGTCGCAATCCATACCAACGTCCAGAATATCGTTATCCTGAAGCAGCTTTTTTCAGTTTCCGAATCGGGCCTGGTTGTACGCGTTATCCTTTACGCGGTGCTGGTATCTGTATTCGTGTTCGCTAAAGCCGTTTATATCGCTTTAATGGGTTATATATTCGATTTATCATCTTTAGTCTTAGTTCAGTATAGAGAGTTTGTTCGCAGCCTGCTGTTCATGGGGTTATTTCTTCCCATTGTGATGCTGCTGTACCTAGTACTGAATCAATCTTGGCCTGAAGGCGTGTTGTGGGTGTCTAACGGCGTGGTTTCTACCATGTTGCTGGCCACCGTTTTTAGGGTTGGCCGCACGCTTAACCGTCGCATGTCACTGCTAAATCTGCATTTGTTTTCGTACCTTTGCGCCACCGAAATCATCCCCTTGACTGTGTTGCTCAAGTTGTTGGTTATCACGTATTGAGTGAACGGCTCCTTGTTCTTTCGTCCACAGCTCCATTTCGTATCGCTTAAGCTTTACTTTCTTTAACCTCACATGGCTGAGAGCACAGACAAGCCGGGTACCGGTCGGCACGCCAAGCGCATTCGCAGCATCTTGGTTACGCAACCTAAGCCAGCCAATGATGTGTCGCCGTACTTTGCCATTGCCGAGAAATACGGCATCAAAGTAGATTTTCGCGAGTTCATCCAAGTCGATCCGGTTTCGTACAAAGACTTCCGCAAGGAAAAGGTTAACATCCTGGATCATACGGCTATTATCTTTACTAGCCGCAACGCCGTTGACCATTTCTTCCGCATTTGCCAAGAGGCTAAGCTGGAGATGCCGGCCGAAATGAAGTACTTCTGCATTTCGGAGCAAACTGCTAATTACCTGCAGAAATACATCGTGCTGCGCAAGCGCAAGCTATTTGTCGGCCTGCGTACGGCTGTCGACCTTTTCGATGTAATTAAGAAGCACAAGAACGAAAAGTTCCTGTATCCGTGCTCCGACATTCGCAAGGATGACATCCCTGAGTTTATGCGTGCCAACGGCTTCAAATTTTCCGAAGCCGTGATTTACCGCACCGTAGCCAGCGACTTGTCCGATCTGTCGGATGTGAAGTACGACTGCATAGCCTTCTTCAGCCCGTCCGGCATTAGCTCTCTGTTTGTCAACTTCCCTGACTTTGTGCAGGATGGCACGCGCATTGCCGCTTTTGGCCCTACTACGGCCAAAGCCGTACGCGACGCCGGGTTAGAGCTCGACATTGAAGCGCCACTGCCTAATGCGCCGTCCATGACGGGGGCCATCGAGGCCTACATCCGCTACCACCACGGTGCCGAAATAGCCAAGGAGCAAGCGCGCAATAACAAACAAAAAGCATAGCGCGTTTAACTGCCAACGACGAGCGGGGAGCATAACATAATAAGTGTGCTCCCCGCTCGTTTTTTCGGGGCATTTGGGCAAGGTTGTATTTTCAATACATTTGAAAGTACATACCTTATTTTCGCCATCTGCCGTAGCCACGCATACTTACAGCAGCAGTCTTTTATGAAGAGAAATCTACTTGCTACGCTTGTGCTGTCGGCTGTAGCTGGCTCTGCTGTAGCACAGCAGCAGCCGCAGTTTAGCCATTATCCTTTCAACGGGATGTACCTGAACCCAGCCTATGCCGGCATCAAGGGTCAGGGTGAATTCATTTCGATTTATCGATACCAGTACTTCAATTACAAAGCTACCCTCGACGAAGGCGGCGAGCCGAAAACGTTTATGCTGTCGGGCTCCTTGCCGGTGCGGGCCCTAGGTGGCGGCATTGGTTTCAATGCCTATCGGGACGAAATAGCCCAGTCCGATATTACATCGTTTTCCCTTTCGTATTCAAAGCATTTCAAGATCGGAGACGAAGGCCTCCTAGGTGTCGGGCTTCAGGGTATATACAACAACTGGCGGCGGGGTGGGTACCGCGCTGTCGACGAGTTCGACCCGAGTATCCCCGACAACAGCTCCGACAACAAGTTCGATGCTGGCGCGGGCGTTTGGTACGAGTCGCCGCGTTGGTATGCCGGTTTCAGTGTTAATAATCTGCTGCGTTCGCAGTACCGCTTCCAAAGCGTACCGGATAGCCTAGGCAATAGCCAAGGCAAACAAGCCAGGGCAACGGCCGAAAATCACGCGTATCTGAGCGTAGGTTATAACTTCGAGCTAACCGACGAGATTACCTTAACGCCGTCGGCCATTGGCAAACTGGTGTTGCCGGGGCGTTTTGGCGACAGCAAAAAGTTTTCACTCGATAACAACTCGTTCGAGGCAAACGTACGGGCCACCTACAACGACAAGTATTGGGGCGGGTTTGGCTATCGTTACGGAGAATCTTTTATTGGCATGGTGGGCGGATCCATACTAAAAGATAACGCTCTTCGGATTGGTTATGCGTTTGATTTAATTGCATTTAATCAGGATGCTCGTGCATTCAGTTCGCACGAAATAATGATTTCTTACCGGCTGCCTAAGCCGGGCTTAGCGATCCGCCCAGCCATCCGTACGCCGCGGTACAGCTTCTAATTGAAGGCTAATTGATGGAACTATTGGTTCGTTAAGTACCTTTGCAAAGGTATTTTGACCCAAGTGTAATAACGCAAGGCACTCAGACGTTTAACCAGCTGCCTAATCGGTTATGAAACAAACCGATGGCCTTTGGTTAAACGCTTGTTTGCGAAAAGCTTTGTCGCTAAATTTGCCAAGCGCAAAATTGTAATCTTTGGGTATCGCCGCCTGAACAGTCACTTTCACCCTCACATGAACAAGTTTCTTGGTTTGCCCCTCATTGCCTGCGTGGCCTTGATGCTGGGGGCTTGCAGCTTCGGCAAAGGCCCCACCGGCGACCTGGTGGGCGCTGAAGACCGTCCGGAATTTAACCCGCAGGAAGTGCCTTTTGGCATGGTGCCCTGCCCCGGCGGTACCTTCCACATGGGTCAAACCGACGAGGACATTGCTGCCTCGATGGTGAACATGAACAAGCAGGTGACCATCGCCGGCTTCTACATGGACGAGACGGAAATCACCAACAACGAATACCGTCAGTTCATGAATGCTGTGATGCAAGACTCAATCGACGTGTTGGGCGAGCAGTACATCATGACGGAGCTTTATCCGGATACCACTGTGTGGGTTCGTGACTTCACCTACCACATGGGCGACCCGCTGATGGAGTATTACTACAGCCACCCAGCGTTCGATGACTACCCCGTAGTGGGCGTCGACTGGTTTGCGGCTAAGTATTTCTGCAACTGGCGCACCAAGCACAAGAATGCCGCCGCTGCTGAAGAAGGCTTGGCTGGTGTTCCTGGCTTCCGCTTGCCTTCCGAAGCCGAGTGGGAATACGCTGCTCGCGGTGGCCGCGAACTAGCTACTTTCCCTTGGGGCGGTCCTTACCTGCGTAACTCGCGGGGCTGCATGCTGGCAAACTTTAAACCCGGCCGCGGCGACTACGCTTCCGATGGGTTTGCTTACACTTCACCCGTAGGCGCTTACTTCCCCAACGACTTCGGCCTGTACGACATGGCCGGCAACGTTTCGGAGTGGTGCGACGACGCCTACATGGAATCTTCGATGCCGGTGGTTTGGGACATGAACCCCACTAACCCCGACGACAACGAGCCGCGCAAAGTAGTACGTGGTGGTTCTTGGAAAGACATTGCTTACTTCCTCGAAACCGGCACGCGCAACTTCGAATATCAAGATTCGGCTCGCTCTTACATCGGCTTCCGCTGCGCGCTGATTCAAATTGGTATGGGCACTAATAACAGCCTTTAATCCACGTTTCGCTTTTTCTCGCTCACACCAACTTCTTTACTTCTAATTAACAATGGCACAAAAGGGAAATTTTCTGTATGACACGGTCATGCCGAAAGTGTATGGCATCGGTGCGGCGGTGGTTATCGTCGGTGCACTGTTCAAAATTCAGCACTGGAAAGGTGCCGATGTCATGCTGATCGTGGGTTTGGGTGTTGAGGCGTTGATCTTCCTGCTGAGTGCTTTCCAACCCCAGCACAAAGACCCCGATTGGTCGCTGGTATACCCCCAGTTGGCTGAAGGTTACGACCCCTCTACCGGCGACCCATCGTTCGGCGCTACCAACAACTCGGGTACCGGCCTGACCCGCAAGCTCGACGACATGCTGAAGGACGCTAACGTGACTCCGGATGCTATCAAGTCGTTGGGTGAAGGCCTGAACCGCCTCAGCACTACTACTACGCAGCTGTCGACCCTAGGCGACGCTACCAACGCTACCGACGAGTACACCCAGCGTGTGCGTGCTGCCGCTCAGTCGCTTGACAACATTAACGTAGCATACAAGCAAACTGCCGAAGCTATGTCGGCTATGTCGAATGCTACTGCCGATGCTAAAGAGTATCACCTGCAAGTTCAGAACGTAACCAAGAACCTAGGTGCGCTGAACGCTGTGTACGAAATGGAACTGCAGGATGCCAACACGCACCTGAAGTCGATGAACAAGTTCTACGGTACGCTCAGCCAAGCCATGGAAAACCTGGTTAGCGCTGGCAAAGACACCGAGCAATTCAAAGACGAGGTTGCCAAACTGACGGTTAACCTGAACTCGCTCAACCGCGTGTACGGCAACATGTTGAACGCCATGCGTGCTACCAGCTAATTGCTGAGGCTAGCTAACGCAGGTTATCAATACACCCACGACTTCTTTATTAGGATTCAATAACAATGGCGGGAGGTAAAGAAACACCGCGGCAAAAGATGATTGGCATGATGTACTTGGTACTGACTGCCCTTCTTGCGCTGCAAGTAAACTCCGCAATTCTGCTCAAGTTTAAGTTCCTCGACGACAGCCTTTCCAACATCAACGAAAAGGTGTCGAAGTCAAACGACTTTGCTGTAAAAGGCATTCAGGCTCAGGTTGAGAAGAACCGCAACCAAGCCAAGGACTTGGTGGTGTTGAAGCAAAGCCAGGAAATTCGGGAGCGTACCAAGCAGACGATTACGTACCTGCGCGAGGTTCGTGATAAGCTGGTAACGGCCACCGAAAACACCAAAGGCAAATCGGAGTACAAGAACATGAGTGCCGAAGACAAGGTGGCCATCACCATGCTCGGCGGTTCTCGCAACGGCGAGGCGTACAAGATGAAAGACGAGCTGAATAAGTTTTCGTCTTACATCAAGCAGTTCGTACCAGGCGTTTCGCCGCTTGCTATGGACGCTAAAGAGGACCCAGGTGTTATCGACCCGGAGCAGAAGAACAAAAACTTCGCTGAGCTCAACTTCGAAAACACCCCGTTGGTAGCAGCACTGGCCGTGCTTTCGCAAAAAGAGGCTGAAGTGCTCAAGTATGAGTCGGACGCTTTGAGCGAACTTGCTAAGCGAGTAGGTGCTGAAACGATCGTATTCGACAAAATTGGTGCTTTCGCTAGCGCCGAGTCGAACACGGTAGCTGCCGGTACCAAGTACAAAGCCGAACTGTTCCTGACGGCCTCCGCTTCGGGTATGCGCCCCTCGATGACCCTGAATGGTTCGCCGCTGCAGGTTGGTCCCGATGGCAAAGGCAAAATCGAATTCACCGCCACTCCTGGTGCGTTCGATGCTTCGGGCAACGCCAAGAAAACCTGGACGGGTACGATCCGCATCCGCAATAACGGCCGCGATACCACGTTCAAAGTAAGCGTGCCTTACACCGTTACGAAGCCCGTAATGCAAATTCAGTCGGCTTCGGTGCAGGCGCTGTACTTTAAGTGCGGCAACAAGCTGAGCGTACAAGTACCGGCTCTTGGTCCGCAGTACAAGCCTGGCTTCTCGGCTTCGGGTGCTCAGGTTATCCAGGGCGACAAAGTTGGCGACGTTACGCTTGTGCCTAACTCGGCTGAAGTTACCCTGAACGTAAGCAGCGGCGGCAACGCTATCGGCTCGCAAACCTTCAAAGTTCGCCCGATCCCTAAGCCCGACATCAAATGCGTAGTAGGCGGCCGCGAGGCCAACGAAAAGCAGGGTACCCCGATTACGGCTGTGCGTAACATGAGCCTGCGTGCCATTCCGGATCAAGGTTTTGCCTCGTTCTTGCCCGAAGATGCTCGCTACCGTGTAACGCGCTACGAAGTAACGCTGGTACGTGGCAAGCGCCCGGCCATGCCTACTATCAACGTAAACGGCCCCGATGTTGATTTGAGCAGCGTAGTTAACTCGGCCCGTGAAGGCGACCGTCTGTTCATCGAAGTAAAAGAAGTTCGTCGTATGAACTTCCGCGGTGAGCAAGAAGAGGTGCGCATGAGCAAGCAGTTTAACGTGCCGCTGATCTAGTACTAAGTAGTTGAACCAACTGCCTGGCCTTTTGCCTTTCCCTCACATGAATAAGTTCTTATCCTTCGCCGCTATGGCGGCCAGCCTATCGCTGTCGGTTTCGGCGTCGGCCCAAGAGCAAGCAACTACGGCCAGCAGCAACGGCTCGTATCGGCCCATTCCTAACTCGGACATCATGTTCCGCAAAACCGTGTGGCGTGCCATCGACCTGCGGGAAAAGCAGAACAAGCCGATGTTCTCCGAGGGCAAAGAAATCAGCCGTGTGATTCTGGAAGCAGTTCAGCGTGGTGAGCTGCAAGCCTACCGCAACGACTCGCTTACTACTACTTTCACTCCGACGGAAGTTTCCGGTAACTTTTCTTACGCTGAGGCTACCAACGAGCTGAGCGCCGAGGAGAAAGCAGCTGGTTTCACGCAGGAGGATAGTGGCTTTGGCGGTAGCGATGATGGTTGGGGTGCTCCTGCTAAAAAGTCGTCGGCTGCCAAAACGCAGCCGAAGCGCGACAAGAATGGCAAGATCATGAAAGACAAAAACGGGAAAACCATCATGGAGAAGGTCCCCGCTACGTCTACTGCTGCTGCCAAGCCGGCCGGTCCTCCGAGCTACAACTACCGCTTCAAAGACATCTACCAGATGGAATTGAAGGAGGACATGATCTTCGACAAGAAGCGTTCGAGAATGTACCACGACATCAAGTCCATCACGCTGCTGGTGCCGGCTACGCTGGGCTCCAACACGTCGGGCATTGAAAAGCCGATCGGTACCTTCAAGTATTCGGATCTGGTTCGTGTGTTCCGCGCTAATCCCGACAAAGCCATTTGGTTCAACCCCCAGAACGACGCACAGCACAAGAACTTGGCTGACGCTTTCGAACTGTGGCTGTTCAACTCGTACATCGTAAAAGTGTCGAACCCGAGCGACTCGCGTCTCGACGAAATCTACGGTGGTCAGCAGCAAGGCATTTTGGCTGCTTCGCAAGCCGCCGCCGACCTGATCGAGTATGAGTACAGCCTGTGGAGCTTCTAAGTCTACTAGGCCCAAACAAAAAAGGCCCCTGCTAACTGCAGGGGCCTTTTTTGTTTGGGCCTAGGTGGTTGTAAATGTTGGGCTATTCAGGATCAGAAAACTATAGCTATTCTGCGGAGCGGGCAGGCACGTCCTGCTGGGCGAAGTAGTCGAGCAGCACCTTGGCTTTGGCCTTGCCGATTTCACTTACCAACTCGGATTCGCTCAGTTCCTTTATCTTCTTTACCGATTTAAACTTGTTCAGGAGCTTATCAGCCGTAACCGGACCTAGGCCCTTCACGTCGGTGAGTTCGGTCTTTAGCGTGGCTGCATCGCGCCGCGAACGGTGAAACGTGATGCCGAAACGGTGGGCTTCGTCGCGCATGCGCTGAATGAGGCGCAGCGTCTCGCTTTTCTTGTCGATGTAGAGCGGCAAAGGGTCGTTGGGTACGTAAATTTCCTCCAAGCGCTTGGCAATGCCAATGATGGGAATTTGCCCCCACAGCCCTAAGTCCTTTAGGGCCTTTACGCCCATGCCCAGCTGGCCTTTGCCGCCGTCGACCACGATGAGTTGGGGCAAGCTGGCGCCTTCGTCGAGCAGGCGGCGGTAGCGGCGCGTCACGATTTCGTACATCGAGTCGAAGTCGTTGGGGCCCACCACCGTTTTGATGTGGAAATGGCGGTAATCCTTTTTGCTGGGCTTGGCGTTGCGGAAACACACCATGGCCGCCACTGGGTTGTCGCCCTGAAAGTTGGAGTTGTCGAAGCACTCGATGTGGCGCGGCAAGTCCTTCAGGCGCAAATCCTTTTTGGCTTGCTCCATAATGCGCACCTCGTTAACGTCCTTCGATTTCTCGTTCATCGACTCTTTCTCTTTGCGGAGGTAGAGCACGTTTTTAATCGAGAGATTCAGCAGCTTACGCTTGTCGCCGATTTCGGGCACGGCCACTTTTACGCCAGGTAAGGGTAAGGGCGGCAGCTCCACGTTCACCAATATCTCCTTCGATTCGCTCTCGAAGTCCTGCCGCAGCTGCATCACCATGGGGGCCAGGATTTCGGCGTCGGTTTCGTCGAGCTTCTTCTGCACTTCCAAACTTTGAGTTTGGGTAATTGAGCCGTTCATCACCTTCAGGTAATTAATGAAGGCCGATTTCTCGTTCGAGGCGATACTAAACACGTCGATGTTCGATAGCGACGGGTTAACGACCATTGATTTCGTCTGGAAGTCGTCGAGTTTGTCGAGCTTCAGCTTGTACTGGTGTGCCAGCTCGTACTGTTGGTCGGTGGCCGCTTCCATCATTCGCTCCTTAAAATAGCCCTTGGCCACGGTGAGGTTGCCCGACAGGATGTTGCGGATTTGCTGAATGTGCTGGTTGTAAATTTCTTCCTCAATCAGGTCCTGACACGGCCCTTTGCAGTTGCCAAGGTGGTACTCCAAGCACACCTTGTATTTGCCGGCGGCCACGTTTTCGGGCGAGAGGTTGTAGGTGCACGTGCGTAGCGGGTACAAAGCTCTGATGAGCTCCAGAATAAGGTTCATGCCCGTTACGCTGGCGTAGGGGCCGTAGTAGCGCGAGCCGTCGTTGATTTTGTTACGCGTGGGCAGCACCCGCGGAAACCGCTCGTTGGTGATGCACAGGTACGGGTACGTTTTGCCATCCTTCAGCAGGATGTTGTACTTGGGCTGGTGCTGCTTGATGAGGTTGTTCTCCAGCAGAAACGCATCCGATTCCGAATCGACGATGGTAAACTCGATGCGCTCGATGTTTTTGACGAGCTGCTGGGTTTTCTTGTTGTGGTCTTGCTTAGTGAAGTAGCTGCTCACGCGTTTGCGCAAGTCCACGGCTTTGCCGACGTAGATGATACGCCCTTCGGCATCAAAGTATTTGTAGATACCCGGCCGGTGCGGCAGGTGTCGGATTTGCTCTTGCAGGTGGGCTTGGGCAGCCATAGAAAAGTAGTAGCAGAGGTAAGCAGGGTTTTAAACTACCAAAACATCAACGAGGTTGACAGAATTCACCTAGGTCGCGCGTCGGATGCCTTGGGCCAGGGGCAACGTAGGCAGGAGCCCTAGGTGGCCGCCGGCAACAAAACAGCCCCGCTTGCAGGGCAGGCGGGGCTGTAATGATAAAAAGTACGTGGGGCTAAATATCTTGGTCCTCGAGGTCCTGAATGTCCACTTGGTTCAGTTTCTGCTCGTACGGAATGGTGTCGCGCTGGGCGCCGTAGTAACGCGAGCAGTCGATTTCAATATCCAACGGCTTCTGCGGTTTCGGAAACTCGCCGGTGCTGATGCCGATGTCTTTGTTGTGCTTGTACACCTGCCGCATAAACAGGCCATAGATGGGCAGAGCCAGGCGCGAGCCTTGGCCGTATGCACCCGTGCGGAAGTGAATGCTGCGGTCTTCGCCGCCTACCCACGTGCCGCACACCAAGTCGGGCGTCATGCCCATAAACCACGCATCGGAGTAGTTAGAGGTGGTGCCGGTTTTGCCGGCCATCTGGTGCGGAAATTTGAAGCCGTTGCGCAGAATGATGGAGGTACCACCTTGCTCTTCCACGGCGCCGCGCATCATGTACGTCATCAGATAAGCGGTTTCCTCGTTCAGGGCCTCCTTAGTTTGGGCCACAAACTCGCGCAGCACGTTGCCGTTTTTGTCCTCGATGCGCGTTACCATCATCGGGGCCGTCCAAACGCCCCGGTTTACGAACGTGCTGTACGCCCCCGACAACTCGTAAATGCTCACGTCGGACGAGCCAAAGCCCACGGCTGGCACCGCCTCAATGGGCGAGGTAATACCTAGGCGCTTAGCGTAGGCCACAATGGTTTCGGGGCCCAGCTTTTGTACCAGCCAAGCCGTAATCGAGTTCATCGAGCGAGCCAACGCCTGCCGCAGCGTGAAAGTGCGACCCGAGAAACCGCCCTCGAAGTTTTTGGGCGTGTAGGGCGCGCGGCCCGCCACGGCCGGGAAGGTGGTAGCCACGTCGGGGCGCTGGTAGCAAGGCGAGTAGCCCTGGTCGATGGCGGCTACGTACACAAAGGGCTTAAACGTGGAGCCCGGCTGGCGCTTGCCCTGCTTTACGTGGTCGTACTTAATGTACTTGAAGTTGATGCCGCCTACCCAAGCCTTGATATGGCCGTTGAGCGGATTCATGGCCATAAAGCCGGCGTGCAGCAGGCGCTTGTAGTAAGCCAGCGAATCCATCGGCGACATGGTCACTTCTTTCTCGCCGCCGTTCCACGTGAACACCTTCATGCGGTACCGCTTGTTCAGGTAGTACTTGATGGAATCTTTGTTGCCATCGAAGCGGGTGTGAAGCGAGCGGTAGCGCTCGGTGCGCTGGATGGAGGTGCTCAGGAAGTTGGGAATGAGCTTGCCGTTCTCGTCGCGCCACGGCTGCTGGCCTTTCCAGTGCGCATCAAACCAGCGCTGCTGCAGCTTCATGTGGTCGGCCACAGCGGTTTCGGCGTAGCGCTGCATGCGCGAGTCGATGGTGGTGTAAATCTTGAGGCCGTCGGCGTACAGGTCGTAGCCGGTTTCCTTGGCCCAGCTGCGCAGCATTTTGCTTACCTCCACCCGGAAGTACGGCGCAATGCCTTCGTTTTGATTTTCAACCTTGTAGTCGAGCTTAATGGGCTTGGCTACCGCGGCGGCATAGGTACCTTCGTCGAGGTAATCGTATTTGCGCATTTGGGTCAGCACCCAGTCGCGGCGCTTTTTGCTGCGCTCGGGGTTGCGCACCGGATTGAACACGGTGGGGCCGTTTACCAAACCCACCAGCAGCGCCGATTCTTCCAACGTCAGCTCTTTTGGCTTTTTGTTGAAAAACGTTTTGGCCGCCGTGAAAATGCCGTAAGCATTAGAGCCGTATTCAGCCTGATTGAGGTACATGCGCAGGATTTCGCGCTTGGTATAGTTGCGCTCGAGTCGCACCGCCAAAATCCATTCTTTGGTTTTGGTAATGAGCATGCGCAAGCCCGGCACGTCGTTCAGCTTGCCGTCGTTCAGGTCTTCGCGGGTGCGGAACAGCATTTTGGCTAGCTGCTGGCTAAGTGTAGAGCCGCCGCCGCTTTTGCCACCCAGCACCAAGCCCGAGGCCACCCGCATCATAGCTTTGGCATCGATGCCGGAGTGTTGCTCGAAGCGCGCATCCTCGGTGGCCACCAACGCATCAACGGTATGTTGGCTGAGGTCGTCGTACTCCACGGGCGTGCGGTTCTCGCGGAAGTATTTGCCCATCAGCGCACCATCGGCCGAATAAATTTCCGACGCCAGTTCGCTTTTGGGATTTTCGAGCGTGCGTAGGTTGGGCATGCTCCCGAACAAGTTCAGGAAGTTGATGCTCACAGCCAGCACAAACAAAATGGCGGCCAGCACGCCCGCGCCAAACAACAGCCAGAGCGTACGGGTAACGGCCCCAAACCGCTCAGGACGGTTTGGCTTGGGGCGATAAGCAGGTTTAGGCCGTGAAACGGTAGGCATTTATGAGAATTAGTAATTGAGAATTAACAATGAATAGTTGACAGCTGGTGCCAGCATGTGTATACACCGGAGCCGATGCATACTGCAGCCAATTATTAATTGCTCATTGTTAATTCTTAATTGAATAAACGGGCTGGGCGAAGCGCAAATACTCCTCCAGGTTGCCGCGCGAGAGGAGCACCGGCAGGTTATCAATACCGATCAGGAAGGATTGGTAACCCGCGTTGCGAAACTTCATCAGCGGGCCTTGCGGCCCGCGCAGCTTAAGCGCGTAGTTAAGCGCAACCTTGGCGTTGGGCAAAGCCTGCACAACCAGCAACTGCTGATCGGGACCTAGGGGCTGCGCCTGCACCTGCAAATTGCTGGCCTTAAAGAAGCGGTTGTTGTAAGCGGCAAGCTGATTTTGAAGCTCGGCAAAAGCAGCGGCGTCTTTGGGGTAGGCAATTACCACCGCGTGCGCTGCATTCACATCGGCGCGGTACGGCGAGGCTTCGGCAGGCGGGGCGGCAGTTGGCTTAGGCTCGGTGGCAGCGGTTGGGGAGGGGCTGCCGGCCCCTGCAGGCTGCGGCGGCGTAGGCGAGTTGTTAGCAGGCGGGGTTGGTGCGCTTGGGGCAGGCACTTGGGCAGCGGCGACCTTGGGCGCGGCAGGAGCGGGAGCTGCGCCCTTCGAGGCCGGTGGCGTAACCACCGGGGCTGGTAATTTTTGAGGCTCGGCTTGCGGGGCCGGCTTTAGCGCCACGGCTGGCGTTTCGTTTTCTTGGTACAGAATGCGCACACGGTTATCAACCTCGCCGGGACGAAAGAACGACACCGATGGCTTTTCGGTGGAGGCCAAGGCGCCGGCCAACTGGCCGCTTTCGTAGCGGCCGTAAGTGCTCAGTAGCTCTTGCGCCCTAGGTGCCAGCCCACTCTCGGGGTACTTCTTCACAAAGGCAGCTACCTCGGCTTTGTGCTTGGCCGGCGGTTGGGTGCGCAGCGTTAGCAGCAGTTGCAGGTACTCGGCGCGGTCGTTCAGGTCGGTTTCGGGGTACTGCTTGCGCGCCCGAACCAAGGCTGCGTTGGCTTTCTTGAATTCCTGCTTTTTGTAGAGCGCAAATGCCGAATCGAGCCGCACGGCCATGTGCTCGTTGGCCACCGAAGTGCGGCGCAAGTACTCGGGGTCGGCCACAAGCCGGGCAAACGAGGAGTTAGCAAACTCCTGCCGTAGCCGTTGGGCGTAGGCTTCGGCTTTAGCATCGCCTAGGTCCTTGTAAAGCAGGTACAAGCTGTAGTACACCTCCAGGGTGTGCGGGCTGTTCGGAAAACGTTGCAGCAACTGCTCGTAGGTCTGGGCTGCCTTGGCCGGCTCTTTCAGCTGCTGGTTGTAAATGGCTCCTAGGGCAAACAAGGCCTCCAGCACCTTGGCTTCGGCCTGCTGTTGTTGCTCGGCCGTAGCCGGTATGCTTTGCTGATACTGCGCCAGCAACGCCGCGCGTTCGTCAGCAGGCGTGGCCTGCTGGGCCGATGCCCCGCTAGCCGGGTTTACCAGGCTGCCATCGGCCCCGCGTACCGAAACCGGCGCCCCGGCGCCTGGCACCGGCGCACCGGTGGTGGCAAGGCTGCTCAGGCGCCAGTTATCGGTTAGAGGGCGGTTGCCCCAACGCCGCTCAAAGTCGGCGCGGGCAGTGCCCAGCGCCGTTGGGTTATCGAAGTACCACAGCCGGCCTGTGGAGACACTGGCAAACGCCAGCGGGTCTACGTTGGGGTTGCCAGCGCGGGTGGGGTCTTGACCTAGGGCCGTTTGGTTGACGCCGCGAGCGGCCAACGCCGCCTGCCGCTCGGCTGCCTGTTTGCGGCGCAGCAGCTCCGCATCGGCATAAGCAACCAAGCGCGTGCGCAGGGCCGCTGTATCCAGTTTGGCCAAGGCAAGCAAGCTGTCTTGGGTTTCAACGGTAGTTAGGTGCTGGGCAAAGTCGCGCAAAATATCGCGCCGCTCCACAATTGCCGCAAACTCCGGCGTTTCCCTGGGCAGGCTCTGGGTAGTGCTATCGTAATAGGCGGCTGCGGGGCGGTACTTCTGCAGGTTTTCGTAGTAGATGCGCCCAGCCAGCAAGTACGCATAGCCGCGTTGCGCCCGGTTGGTGGTATTCAGCCGCACCGATTGGTTAAGCAGCTTCAGCGCTTCGTCGTATCGTTGCTGGCGGTACTCCAGGCGCGCCATTTCGTAGTACACTTTGTCGCGGTACTCGCGGTTGTTGGGGTCCTTCAGCAGCTTCGCGAAGTACTTGTTTAGGCGCGTGCGGTCTTGCTGGTTCAGGTCCGATACCTGCCCGAGCATGAGTTTGGCAAAAAAGTCGAGCTCGTAGGGCGGGTTGCGCCGCAAAATGCTGTTGAGCTGGGCGTAAGCTTCCTTGTCCTGGCCGGTGTTCTGATAGAGTTGCGCTAGCACATAGCGCGTGCGCGAGCGTTCGTCCTTTTTCTCTATATATGGAATGGCCTTGCTGAGATTCTCAATGGCCAGCCGCTCGTTGCCCTGCCTAATGTGGTATTGCGCGCGGGTCAGGAAAAGCTCGCGCGCATTGTCGTAGGTGCCTTCTTCTTTATCAAGCAAGTCCGATACGGCGGCGGCATTTTCCCACTCGTTGGTGGCCATGTACGTGCGCATCAGCCAGATCAGCGCCTCGTGCCGGGCGTTGGCGTCCTTGCTGGTGGTGTTCACGTACTTAAACGTCTTTAGCGCCTCCTCGAACTCGCGTTTGTAAAAACGGGCCTTGCCAATCAGCACATACGCGTCGTCGGTATAGTCGCTAGTGCCGTGGCGCTGAATAGGCAAGGAGGCCTTTTTCACCACGTCGTCCATGTCGCCCGCGAGCTGCACGGCCTTTACCGAATCGACCACCGGCAACAGCGGCAGCGTACGGTTGTAATCGTTGGGGCGTTCCTTATTTAGGGCAGCCTCCACGCCCCGCATTTTCTCGCGCGCCAAAAAGTAGCCGTTGTCGCGGGCAGTAATGTTTTGGTAGGTGCGAGCTATCACGTTGTGGCGTTCGGCCGAGCAGCCCGCCAGCAAAGCGGCGCCAGCAAAAGCCAACCCAACAACAGGTACCCAAGTAAGGCGCAAAAAATTCGACACGAGCAGCAGAAAGCAGGCGGGTGAAAGGCAGTGTGAGCAAAACGCCGACCGACCGTGATTTTGTTCGGAAGCGATGTAATCCTCCTAGAACGCTACAATGCAAGTAAAAGTACGGGAAAAATGCGCCAGCCCCGGGTTGGTGTCGCTGCCCTAGGTGCTTAAGCCCTGCCGATAGGCAGGCATTTACGCAGCGCGCCGTACCTTTGCCATCCGCTTGCCCCAACCTACATGCCCACGCCTAACCCACAACCCCCGTTTAAATCCGATTCGGACGCCGACCGGCGGCGCCAGTTCGGCAAGTTTTCCGGCGTAGGCGTGCAAATGCTAGTAGTGATAGGCCTAAGCGCGTGGGGTGGCGTTGCCCTCGACAAGAAAATGGGCTGGGAGCCTTGGGGCACCATTTTGCTCACCTTGCTCGGGGTATTTATTGCTATGTACCAAGTCATCCGGGCCGTCTCCGAAAAATAGGCTGTCCACAAAACCAAGCTCCTTTCTGCCCTAGGCAGGTTTGCAATACCTACTCCACGTGAACCGCTTTTTTCGCAACCTACTGCTGTTTTCGGTGCCGCTGGCCGCTCTGCTGTACTTCCTGCGCCTGCAGTACGGTACTGCTGTTGTGCACCCGCAAGCCGATTATTTGCTGCTCTTTTACGTAGGGCTTACGGCTTTCACGTTCTGGCTGACTTACCGAGCTGTAAAGCGCAAACCCGATAGCATGATGACCGCCTGGTTTGCCACCACCGCCCTGCGTTTGGTACTGGCTATGGTAATAGTTGTGGGCTATTTGGTAAGCGGTGGCGCCAAGGATGGCAACAACACTTGGACTTTTTTGGGCTTGTTCTTCCTGCTGTATTTTCTCTACACTGGGTTTGAAGTCTGGAACGTCGTGACTAACTTGCGCCCGTTTTCAAAACCGGGCTCCGAAAGTGCGCAATAGTGCGCTAAGTAGGCCTTAAATCTCACTGAATGAAGCGGTTTCTGCTCCTTTTCTTCTGGATTCTGACGTTGCCGGTTTTTGCGCAGGAGCATCACGGCGATGTGCCATCCACCTCGGCCACGCAGGTGGAAGCCACCGAAGAAGGCGAGTTCAAGCCGGGTGAGATGATTCTGCATCACATTGCTGATGCGCACGAATGGCACTTCGCCACGATTGGTCACACCCATATTACGTTGCCGCTGCCGGTAATTGCATACCAGCCCGGTAAAGGCCTGTCGGCTTTCTCCTCGAGCAAGCTGGCTCACGGTGAAACCTACAACGGCCTCAAGCTTGAGCATGAGCACCTTGTAGCCCAAGATGGCAGCAAAGTGTACGACTTTTCGATTACCAAGAACGTAGCCTCGCTGCTCTTGAGTGCACTGCTGCTGATTGTTGTTTTCTTCTCGGTAGCCAGCGGCTATAAGAAGAACCACGGCCGTGCACCGCGTGGTATTCAGTCGTTCTTCGAGCCCATCATTGCCTTCATTCGCGACGACATCGCCAAGACCAACATCGGCCCGAAGTACGAGCGTTACCTGCCGTACCTGCTCACGTTGTTCTTTTTTATCTGGTTCAACAACCTGATGGGCTTGATGCCCGGTGCTGCCAACCTTACCGGCAACATCAGCATTACCTTCCTCCTTGCCCTGCTGACGCTGCTCATCACCGTGTTCAGCGGCAACAAAAATTACTGGGGCCACATTTTTGCCACGCCCGGTGTACCCACCTGGTTGCTGCCCATCATGATTCCGGTTGAACTGATCGGAATCATCACCAAGCCGTTCTCGCTGATGGTGCGTTTGTTTGCCAACATCACGGCAGGCCACATCATCGTGCTGAGCTTCATTTCGCTCATCTTCATCTTTAAGAGCGTGGCAGTTTCGCCCCTAGGTGTTGGCTTCGCCCTGTTCATCAACGTGCTGGAAATGCTGGTAGCCATTCTGCAGGCCTACCTTTTCACCCTGCTCTCTGCCATGTACATCGGTGGGGCAGTAGAGGAGCACCACCACGATGCTGACATCCAAATCGGCGGCGAAGACATGAGCAAGCCGGCTACGCATCACTAAGCTCGACATTCCCCTTTTTTGTTTTTCCTGACTTTTTTCTCACTCTCCTAACTCTTTCTGTTATGCTGCTCACTCTGTTGCTGCAGGTCGTTAATGCTGTTGGTCTGGCCGTTATGGGTGCCGGCCTGGGTGCTGGTCTGGCTATCCTCGGTGCTGGTCTCGGCATTGGTCGCATCGGCGGCAGCGCCATGGAAGCCATCGGCCGTCAGCCGGAAGCTTCGGGCCGTATCCAAACGGCGATGATCATCGCGGCTGCTCTTATCGAAGGCGCCACCCTGTTCGCCGTCGTAGTCTGCCTGCTGGTAGCTCTGCGTCTGCAATAACAGTCACCCATAAGCGGCCGCCTGTAGCCTTGCTTTGGCAGGGCAGCAGGCGGCCGTATTGGTGTAACTGTACCCACGGAGCGGCTTTGGTTTTTGGCGGGCTTGTCCTGCCTTCTACGGTCGCCCATTTCCCACACGCATTGCCCTAAACGCCATGAATCTGATTACCCCCGATTTTGGCCTGCTGTTCTGGCAGTTTGTCGTTTTCCTGCTGCTAGTATTCTTGCTGGCTAAGTTTGCGTGGAAGCCCATTCTGGCTGGTCTGCGCGAGCGGGAAGAATCCATCGAAAACGCTCTGCGTCAAGCCGATCAGGCTAAGCTGGAAATGCAGCAGCTGAAAGCTGGCAACGAAAAGTTGCTGGCCGAGGCTCGTCAGGAGCGCGACCGTATTCTGAAAGAAGCTACTACAATCAGCGAACAGCTGATTGAGCAAGCCAAGCAGAAAGCAACCGACGAAGGTGCCCGCATGATCATGCAGGCTCGCGAAGCCATCCAGAACGAAAAGCAAGCTGCTTTGGCCGAAGTGAAAAACACGGCTGCTCAGCTTTCCATCGACATCGCCGAGCGCATCCTGCGTCGCGAACTGACGGATGCCACTGCCCAAAAGCAGCTGGTAACCGATTACCTGCAAGAGGTAAAACTCAATTAGTAGTGAGTATGGAGTATTGAGTAGCCAGATCGTTTCTTTCAAAACGCCCTACTCAGTACTCAATACCAAATACTCAATACCATCCCACAATGTCTGAACTACGAGTCGCCGCCCGCTACGCCAAGTCTTTGCTGGACTTGGCGCAAGAGCAGGGTACGCTGGATACGGTAAAGCAGGACATCGAGCTGTTCTCCAATACCATGGAGGGTAGCCGCGACCTGCGCCTGCTGCTGCGCAACCCTATTGTGCAGCACGACAAGAAGCTGGCCATCCTGCGGCGGCTGTTTGACGGCAAGGTGTCGGACCTCACCATGCGGTTCTTCACCATCATCACGCAGAAAAACCGCGAAAACGCGTTGGAATTCATTGGTCCGGAGTTTCTGAATCAGTACAACGCGCTACGCGGTATCCAAACGGCAACGGTTACGACGGCTACGCCGCTCACGCCCGAACTCCGCGCGCATGTGGAGCGTTTGGTGGTCGGTCAGACGGGTGGCCAGGTAATGCTGCAGGAACAAGTAGATCCGTCCTTAATTGGTGGATTTGTTTTGCGCATCGGCGACCGGCAGATCGACGACTCGGTACGCACGCGTCTCAACCGCCTGCGCACCACTTTCAAAGAGAACCCCTACCAAGCCCAACTATAAGTCAGCATCATGGCAGAAGTACGTCCGGATGAAGTATCCGCCATTCTGCGGGAGCAGTTGTCCAATTTCAAGTCCGAAGCCGAACTCGAAGAAGTCGGTACGGTGCTGCAGGTTGGCGACGGGGTAGCCCGCATTTACGGCCTTTCAAAGGCTCAGTCAGGCGAACTGGTTGAGTTCGAGAACGGCCTGCAGGCACTGGTTTTGAACCTCGAAGAAGACAACGTAGGTGCCGTAATGCTCGGCGACTACAGCGAAGTACGCGAGGGCGCTACCGTGCGCCGCACCAACAAAATCGCTTCGATTAAAGTAGGCGAGGGCATCGTGGGCCGCGTGGTAAACACGTTGGGCCAACCCATCGACGGCCGTGGCCCCATTGCTGGCGAGCTGTACGACATGCCGCTGGAGCGCAAGGCGCCGGGCGTAATCTTCCGCCAGCCGGTAAACGAACCACTGCAAACCGGTATCAAGGCTATCGACGCCATGATTCCGATCGGTCGTGGCCAGCGCGAGCTGATCATCGGCGACCGTCAGACGGGCAAGTCGACGGTTGCGCTTGACGCTATCCTGAACCAGCGCGAGTTCTTCGAGCGCGGCGAGCCGGTTTTCTGTATCTACGTTGCCATCGGCCAGAAGGCCTCGACGGTAGCCCAGATCGTGAACTCGCTGCAGCGCGGCGGTGCCATGGACTACACGGTGGTTGTTTCGGCTTCGGCCGCTGACCCCGCTCCGATGCAGTTCTTTGCCCCGTTCACGGGTGCTGCCATCGGTGAGTTCTTCCGCGATACGGGTCGTCCGGCTCTGGTTGTGTACGACGACTTGTCGAAGCAAGCTGTGGCTTACCGCGAGGTGTCGCTGCTGCTGCGCCGCCCGCCCGGCCGCGAAGCTTACCCTGGCGACGTATTTTACCTGCACAGCCGTTTGCTCGAGCGTGCCGCTAAAATCAACGCTTCGGACGACATCGCCCGTAACATGAACGACCTGCCCGACAGCCTGCGTGGCCTCGTGAAGGGCGGTGGTTCGCTAACGGCTCTGCCCATCATCGAGACGCAAGCTGGTGACGTATCGGCTTACATTCCGACGAACGTAATTTCGATTACCGACGGTCAGATCTTCCTCGAAACCAACCTCTTCAACTCGGGCATCCGTCCGGCTATCAACGTAGGTATCTCGGTATCGCGTGTAGGTGGTTCGGCTCAGATCAAGTCGATGAAGAAAGTGGCTGGTACGCTGAAGCTGGATCAGGCCCAGTTCCGCGAACTGGAAGCTTTCGCCAAGTTCGGCTCGGACCTCGATGCCTCGACCAAGCTCACCATTGAGCGTGGCCGCCGCAACCTCGAAATCCTGAAGCAGCCGCAGTTCTCGCCGGTAAAAGTTGAAGACCAAGTAGCTATCATCTATGCTGCTACCAACGGTCTGCTCGACGCCATCCCGGTAAACCGCGTACGCGAGTTCGAGAAGGAGTTTACGCAGGTGATGAACACCCGTCATGCCGACGTGCTGGCTGGCCTGAAGGCCGGTAAGCTCGACGATACCATTACGGGCACCATCCGCCAGGTGATCAAAGACCTGTCGGCTTCTTACAAGTAGTAATTAGTTGTCAGTTGTCAGTTGTTGGTTGTCAGTGTGGGGTAGTTCGACTACCCTGCACACACTGACAACTGATAACGGGCAACTGACAACTCTTTTCATATGGCAAGCTTAAAAGAAGTCCGGGGCCGCATTCAGTCGGTAAGCTCGACGCAGCAAATCACCAAAGCCATGAAAATGGTGGCGGCAGCAAAGCTGCGCCGCGCGCAGGACAACATCATGCGCATGCGCCCCTACGCGCAACGCCTGAACAGCATCTTGGCTAATTTGTCGCAAGGCAATGCAGAGGACAGCGTGACCGGCGAATACGGCGTGGTACGCGAAGTGCGCCGCGTGCTGATCATTGCTGTTACGTCGGATCGTGGCTTGGCTGGTGCTTTCAACAGCAACATCTTCAAGGCTACGAACGCGCTGATTCAGGAACGCTACGCCGACCTGGCTGCCGCCGGCAACGTACGCGTGATGGCCATTGGCCGCAAAGCGCACGATTACTTCGGCCGCCGTGGCCTGTTGGTGGGCAACCATACCAACGTATTCACGAACCTGTCGTTCGACACGGTGCGCGTGGCTGCTGAAGAGGCTATGGATGCTTTCCGGGCCGGGCAGTATGATCAGGTAGTGCTGGTGTACAACGAGTTTAAGAACGTGGCGACGCAGATTATCCGTACGGAGCAACTGTTGCCCATTCTGCCGCCCGAAGCACCCGCCAACGCCGCTACCACCTCGAACCTGGACTACATTTTTGAGCCCAGCAAAGAGGAAATCGTGCTGACTTTGATTCCGACGTCGCTGAAAATCCAGCTCTACAAAGCGGTGCTCGAAAGCAACGCTTCGGAACACGGTGCCCGCATGACGGCCATGGACAAGGCCACCGAAAACGCCGGCGAGTTGCTGAAAGCGCTAAAGCTAACCTACAACCGCGGCCGCCAAGCCGCCATCACGAACGAGATTCTCGAAATCGTGGGTGGTGCCGAAGCCTTGGCTGCCAGCCGCTAAACCACAGGCTCAGACCTAGGAAAAGCCTGCCCCAGCCGGGGCAGGCTTTTTTGTTGATAGGCACCTAGGGCGTTGCCAAGGCAACCGGGCAGGCGCTACAGCTTGGCGTAGTTGCGCTCGGCAATGTGCTTGCCGGGCTTGGGCGTGTAAGGGTTTTGCTCCACGAGCGCCAACACGCGCTCGGGGGTAAGCTGGGTAAAGTCTTTCATGACGTGCATCGGCGCCTGAAACTTGTTGGCGCTTATGCTGGTGCTCAGGCAAATGCAGCGCATTTTGGCTTTGTAAGCGGCTTGCTCGCCCAGCACGGCATCCTCGAATACCACGCAGCGCTCCGGCGCAACGCCCAGCTGCCGGGCGCACTCGCTGAAGGTATCGGCGTGAGGTTTGCCGCGCTGCACATCGGCTTTGCCCACCACCACATCGAAGAAGCGGCGCAGGTTGAGGTGGTCGATGATATAGCCGATGGTTTCGGGGGCCGAGCCGGTACCTAGGGCTAGTTTGAAGCCGGCCGCGCGGGCTGCCTGCAAAAAGCCAGTGAGGCCGGCGGTTTCCTGGCGTTTGTCCCAGTAGAGCACGCGGTACAGAAACTCGCGGCGGTCGGCGTAGGTCTTGAGTTCCTTTTCGGGTACGGGGTTGCGGTATACGGTTTTGAGGATGTTGGTAGCCGGCATACCGTTCAGGCGCTGCAGCAACCCGAGGGCATTGGTTTGCAGGCCCAACTCGCGAAATAGCAGTTGAAAAGCTTTGGCTTGGTAGCGGGTGTTATCAATGAGGACGCCGTCCATATCGAAAATGAGGGCGCATTCGGAAGCACGGAGGGGCATAAAGCTAACTAGCAGTAGGAGTGAGGTAACCAGAGCGCGGCTGTGTGCGTGTACGAGAAGTTAGCTACCTAAGCTGCCATAGCCGGGCTTGGGCATTTGCCTGTTACCTTTGCGGCCGCAAACTTGGCCGGAGCCATGCCAGGCTACCAGCCCGCGTTTTTTTATGCGAAACACTCTCTTGACTGGACTGCTGGCCGCGGCCACCTTGCTAGGTGGCCAGGCGCCGGCCATGGCGCAGAAGCCCAAAGCCGTACCTAGGCCCAAGCTGGTGGTCGGCATTGTGGTCGACCAAATGCGTTACGACTACTTGTACCGCTACTGGAACAAGTACGGCAACGACGGCTTCAAACGCCTGCTCGGGGAGGGTTTCAGCTACGAGAACACCCACTACAACTACGTGCCCACGTACACCGGGCCGGGCCACGCCAGCATTTACACCGGCACCACGCCCTCGGTGCACGGCATTGTGGGCAACAACTGGTTTGTGCGCGAGGCCGGCAAAGGCACGTACGTAACCGACGACAAAAGCGTGCAGGCCGTGGGCGGCTCTCCGGCCGCGGGGCAACAGTCGCCGCGCAACATGCTCACCACCACCATTACCGACGAGCTGCGCCTGGCCACAAACTTCGGCAGCAAGGTAATTGGCGTGTGCATCAAAGACCGGGGCTCGGTGCTGCCGGCCGGGCACGCAGCTTCGGCGGCGTACTGGTTCGATAACAGCAACGGCGCCTTCATCACGAGCACCTTTTACACCCAGCAACTGCCCGAGTGGGTGCAGCAGTTTAACCAGCGCAAACTGGCCGAACAGTACCTGGGCAAGCCTTGGGAAACGCTGCTGCCCATTACCGAATACACCGAAAGCACCGCCGACGACGTGCCGTGGGAAAACACGTTTCGGGGCGAAGCCAAACCCGTATTCCCGCACAATTTGCCAGCCTTGAGCGGCGTGGCTCCGGCCGATGTGCGCAAAACCATGCAGGCCGCCGGCGAAAAGGTGCCCAGCACCAACCTCGACCTCATCCGTACAACGCCTTTTGGCAACACGCTCACGCTGGATTTTGCGCTGGAAGCCTTGCGGGCCGAAAACATGGGTAAAGGCGACCAAACCGATTTCTTGGCGCTGAGTTTTTCCTCGACGGACTACGTGGGCCACCACTTTGGTACCAATGCTATCGAAACGGAGGATACCTACCTGCGCCTCGACCGCGACATTGCCCGCCTGCTGGCGTACCTCGACAAAAACATCGGCAAAGGCCAGTCGTTGGTGTTTCTGTCGGCCGACCACGGCGCGGCGCACTCCACGGAGTTCTTGCGCAGCCAGCGCCTGCCCGGCAACGGCGTGGGCGTTACGCTGATGCGCGACTCGTTGCAGCGCGAACTGGCGCGCCGCTTCGGGCCGGGCCAGTGGGTGCTGAGCTACGAAAACCAGCAGGTGTACCTCAACCGGCCACTACTGGCGCAAAAGAAAATCGACCTGTACCAGATGCAGCAGGAAGTGGCGGGCATCATGACGCAGTTTGCCGGCGTTACGCGCGCCATAACAGCCACCGACCTCGAAAAATCGCACTGGGAAAGCGGCATGCTGATGTACCTCGAGAACGGATACTTCCCGAAGCGCAGCGGCGACGTGATGGTGGTGCTGGCCCCGGGCTGGCTGGAGGCCTACGGCTACCCCGTGGTAAAGGGCACCACGCACGGCTCGTCGGGCGCATACGATACGCACGTACCTTTGCTGTTCTGGGGGTGGCGCGTGCCGCGCGGCGAATCGGCCCACCCGGCGCGCATTACCGATATTGCACCCACCTTGGCGCGCTTCCTGCACATACAGGAGCCCAATGGCTGCACCGGCCAACCCTTGCAGGAGGTGCTCCGCAAGAAGAAATAAGCTCAGCCTTTCGGCTGCTACTCTCGTACAAACTCATCCTTTACCCGGCGGAGGCTGCTTTTGTTGGCCCGTCATACTCTCATCATTTGCAATGGCTCACTCTCACTCCACTACGCATTTCAACCCCTGGCACGATGTAAACTACGGTTCCAAAGCGCCGCAGACCGTAAACGCCATCATCGAAATTCCGAAGGGTTCAAAGGGTAAGTACGAGCTCGACAAAGACAGCGGCCTGCTGAAGCTCGACCGCGTGCTGTTTTCGGCTGTGCACTACCCGGCTGCTTATGGCTTTATTCCGCAAACCTACTGCGACGACAAAGACCCCCTCGACGTGCTGGTGCTGTGCTCGGTTGACGTGGTGCCGATGTGCCTGATTGAGGCCAAGGTGATTGGCGTGATGCAGATGATCGACAACAACGAGGAGGACGACAAAATCATTGCCGTAGCTGCCAACGACGTGTCGATGAACCACTACAACGATATTTCGGAGCTGCCCCCGCACACCCTGCTCGAAATGCGCCGCTTTTTTGAGGATTACAAAGCCCTCGAAAACAAGCAGGTGGTAGTAGAAAAATTCATGGGCCGCGAAGAGGCATACAAGATTGTGCAGGACAGCTTGCGCCTGTACGACGAAACCTTCCGCCACAAAAACCACCAAGCCCAGCTTTCTATGCTCTAGGCCCTAGGTGCCGTTGGCTTAGCGGCGCTGTGCCAGCAAAAAGCCCCTGTCCCCGTCCGGGGGGCAGGGGCTTTTTGCTGGCTGTTGGGGTTTAGGTATCACATTTTTGGCCGCGGGGGCGTACACGCTTTCAGACGTTCCTTTCCGGCTCTTCATGACGCAACAAACTCCCCGCAGCCCACTTGGGCGCTTTCTGTACCAAAATGGCCTGTCGCTTACGGTTGGCATGCTCACGCTGATTACGCTGGTGGGCCAAACCCTAACCGGCCACCACGACTACAACGACGAGCTGCAGCAGCTAAACCGACCCGCGCTGAGCCTGAGCGAGTACGTAACCTCGGGCCACTGGCTGGAGGCCACGTTTGAAAACTGGGAAAGCGAGTTCCTGCAGATGGCTCTGTACGTTCTGCTGACCGTGAAGCTGCGCCAGAAAGGCTCGGCCGAATCGAAAAAACTCGACGAAGAAGAGGAAGTGGACCGCGAGCCAAACCCCTACGACGACGACGCCCCGTGGCCCGTGAAACAGGGCGGCGCGGTGCTGTGGCTTTACAAACATTCGCTGAGTTTGGCTTTTCTGGTGCTGTTTATGGCGTCGTTCTTCCTGCACGCCGTGGGCGGCTCCGAGGTTTACAACATCGAGCAGCAAGCCCACGGCCAGCCCACAGTGGATGTGTGGGGTTACTTGGGCACGGCACGCTTCTGGTTCGAATCGTTTCAGAACTGGCAGAGCGAGTTTCTGAGCATTGTTTCGATCGTGGTGCTGACGATCTGGCTGCGGCAGTACGGCTCGCCTGAGTCGAAACCGGTAGACGCGCCGCACAGCGAAACGGGCAAGTAGCGCCGGGCCAGCAGCGGCTAACAGCCCCAGCGAACGTATTTTGCGCCTTTAACCGCTCAGTTGCTGCTCGCCGCAATGCCTCCTCAACACGCCGCCGCGCCGTCGTCATCTGCCCTGGGGTACCGGCGGCCATGGTTTTGGGCTGTGACCGATGCGGTGCTGTACGGCAACGGGCTGGTAGCGGCCGCAGCCGCGATTTTGGTAATGGCCTCGGGTCGGTACTGGCAGCAAGCGCTGCCGCTTTCGGTGCCGGCGCTGGTGTTGGCTGCCACGATGTTTGTGTACAATCTCAACGGAGCCCGGCGCCACAACCTACGCCTGCCGCCCCACGTGCCGGCCCGCCGCCGCTGGATTGTGCAGCACCGCCCGTTGCTGCTGTCGGTGGTGTTGGCCTCGGCGGCTGTGGTAGTGGCCTTGTATCTTACAAGCCCCTTTATCGAGCGGCTAACGTGGTTTCTGGGGCACTTGGCATTGCTGTCGTTGGCGTACTCGTGGCCGGTGCTGCCGGGGCGCGACGGCGGCCGCCGCCGGGGCCTGCGCGACATTCCGGGGCTGAAAACGCTGCTGATCGGCTACGTTTGGAGCGCCGTTACGGTATGGCTGCCGGCGCTTTGCCTGGGCCTCAGTATCGATACTGCGGCCGTTTGGCTGCTGTTTGGGCGCCGCTTTTTCTTTATTCTGGCTATTGCGTTGGTGTTCGACCTGCGCGACGTGAGCCGCGACCGGCGCGCGGGCACCGCCACGCTGCCTGTGCTGCTGGGCTACGAGCGCGGCCGCTACGTGGCCCTAGGTTGCGTAGTAGCCTCAGCAGCGCTGGTGCTGCCGGGCTTGGCACTTGCGGGGCAAATGGTGCTGGCTGTGCCTACGCTGCTTACGGCTTTGGTGGTGTGGTTTGCTAATGAAGCCCGCTCCGACTACTACTACGCGCTGCTGGCCGATGGCCTACTGCTGGTGCAGGCCGGGGCGTTGTTTGTAGCTGCTGCGGGCACTGCCACCTAGGGCTGCGCTTCAGAGCGTACGGGGCGTGGTAAGCTCGTGCAGTGCCCGGCCGATGTAGCGCGGCAAGTCGCCGGCAATTAGGCCTGCTTGTCCGGTATCGGCTGCGGCCAAATCGGCGGCGCGGCCGTGGGCGTACATGCCGAGCAGCGCAGCATCGAGGGGCCCTAGGTGCTTGTCGGCCCGCAAAGCCGTGAGCAGCCCCGTGAGCACATCGCCGCTGCCGCCGGTGGCCATGCCGGGGTTGCCGGTGGTGTTGAAATACAGCTCACCTTCGGGCGTGGCGAGGCAGGAGTAGGCGCCCTTTAATACCACGTAGCAACCGTAGTGCCGGGCAAAGTTGCGCAGCAGCTCCAGGCGGTGGTAATCGTTGTGGGCGGGCTGGGTAAGGCGCTCGAACTCTTTGGGGTGCGGCGTTAAAATAGTGTTGGGTGGCAGCAGGTCGAGCAGGCTGCGGTTGGCACCCAGGAGGTTTAGCGCGTCGGCATCGAGCACCAGCGGCACTTTGGCGGTGCACAGCAGTTCTTCAAGCACAGCGCGGGTATCGTCGTCTTGCCCGATGCCGGGGCCCATGCCCACAGCGGCGTAAGGTTTTAGCTCGGGCAGGTTGCTGAGGTGAGTTTTGCACTCATCGGGCAGGCACATGGCCTCAGGCACGGTGCTCTGCAGCACGGCGTAGCCCACAGCGGGCACGCTCACCGTCAGCAGCCCTACGCCGCCGCGCAGGCAGGCGTGCGCCGCCAACACGGCAGCGCCCACTTTGCCGCGGCTGCCCGCCAGCAACAGTGCGTGCCCAAAAGTACCTTTGTGGGCAAAGGTGGCGCGGGCGGGCAGGCGGCCGGCCAGCAGCGCGGCATCAACCAAGTGCATAGTGGCCGGCACTTCGGCTAGGTACCTAGGGCTAAGGCCGATGGGCACGGCATGCCATTGCCCTACAAACTCGGCGTTTTGCGGCAGCAGCAGAGCCAGTTTAGGAAGCTCGAAACAGACGGTATGCCGGGCCTTCACTACGGAGCTGCCAGTGGGCTGCGGCGCATCGGCAAACAAACCCGAGGGCACATCGATGCTCACCACGCGGGCCCCGGCGGCGTTGAGGTGCTGCACCAAGGCGGCCGCGGTGCCCTCGAGCGGGCGGCTAAGCCCCGTGCCAAACAGCGCATCAACCACAACAGTGGCCGGGTCGATAGCCGGAAACTGCCCGAGGTGCCACTCGGTTACGGGTACCTCGGCGGGTACTCGGGCACGGTTCAGCTCCCAATCGGCGGAGTGCTGCGCGGCGGGCAGCAAGCCTACCTGCACGGAGTAGCCCTGTTGGTGCAGCAGGCGCGCGGCCGCCAAGCCGTCGCCGCCGTTGTTGCCGGGGCCGCACAGCACCAATACGGGCGCAGCGGCAGGGGCGAGGCGGGCCTTCAGCCAGGTTGCCAAGGCCGTGGCGGCGCGCTCCATCAGCTCGGCCGAGGCAATGCCTTCTTCTCGGATGGTGGCCGCATCGGCTTCGCGGGTTTGGGCGGCGGTGAGTAGCTTCATGCCGGTAGCTTACGCAGATTTTGGCGGATGGCCCAACCCTAGGTGCAGCGGCCGCGCTAAACCGCAGGCAGGGTTAAGCCGTTGCTAGCTATTCTGGTTTTCCTCTGAACCTAACCCCTCTGCCATGACAACCTGGGCCGACGTAATTCGCTTTTCCAATAACGGGGTGCCCGCGCCCGAGCGCCGCGTGGAAAAAACCGATGCCGAGTGGCGCGAGCAACTCACCCCCGAGCAGTACCGCATCACGCGCCAGCACGGCACCGAGCGCGCCTTTACGGGCGAGTACTGCGAGGCGCACGACCCCGGCCTGTACGCCTGCGTGTGCTGCGGCACGCCCTGCTACGATTCAGGTACTAAGTTCGAATCGGGCACGGGCTGGCCGAGCTTTACCGAGCCGGTGAAAGACAACGTGGTGAAGTACAAGAAGGACAGCAGCTACGGCATGGTGCGCGTGGAGGTGCTCTGCAACGTGTGCGATGCCCACCAGGGCCACGTGTTTCCCGATGGCCCCGCACCCACCGGCTTGCGCTACTGCATCAACTCGGCCGCCGTGAAGCTGGTAGACCAAGAAGCCAACGCCTAGCGGCCAGGGGCACACATCAACTAGGCGTCCGCCGTGCTCACGACTGGTTACGATACGGATCGAGCTTGGCGTTTTCCATGAAGCGTTGCGGGCTGGCCAGGGGCGTAAAGCCAAACTCGGCGTACAGCGAGTGCGCATCGCGCGTGCCCAGCATCCAACGGCGCAAGCCTTGTAGCTCGGGGTGCTCGGAAATATGGCGCATCAGCAGCTTGCTGAGGCCTTGGCCGCGGTACTCCTCCAGCACAAACACGTCGCAGAGGTAGGCAAAGGTGGCTTTGTCGGAAATGATGCGGGCAAACGCCACCTGTTGGCCATCGGCGTTGTACACGCCGAAGCACAACGAGTTGCGGATGGAGCGCTCCACCAGCTCGCGGCTGATGCCGGGCGCCCAGTACGAGCGGTTGCTGAGAAAATCGTGGATTAGGCCGATGTTGAGGCGGCTGCTATCGGTGGAGATGGTAAAGGCGGAAGGCATACGCAGCATGAAGCAAGGGCCTGGTGGGGCCTATTTTGAGCGGAAAGTAAGCGGTATCTTTGGAAGCTGTGCTCCGGGGCTGCGGTAGCCGCCTGCAAGTGCCAGCTGCGAAAAGGCGGCCCCGCCGGCACCCCTTGGTGCGCAACCGCGTTTAGCAACTATTGCCCCCATCTGCCTACTCACTGACCCGCTTTTCCCGCATTCACATGTCGTTGCTTTTCAATGATTTTGCCAGCTGGCAAGCGCACTGCGCCCAAACCGGCGAGGCGCTGTGGCAGCCCGTACTAACCTACGAAATGGAGCAAAAAGGCCGCTCCGAAGAAGAAATCTGGGACGGGCTGCAGCGCGCCTACGATGTAATGCGCGATGCCGTGCGCACCGGCCTGAGCGAGGACATGACCTCGCGCTCGGGCATGATCAAGAACGGTGCGAAAAAGGTAGCTGCTTCCCCCGTAACGGTATTGTCGCCCGAGTTTAAAATGCTCGTAACCCGCGCCCTAGGTGCCAAAGAGGTAAACTCGTGCATGGGCCGGGTGGTGGCCGCGCCTACGGCCGGCGCCTCGGGCATTTTGCCGGGCATCCTGACGACCACGCAAGAGCTGCACAAGCTCGACGACCGCATCATTCTGGAGGGCTTATTGGTGGCTGCCGGCGTGGCGCTCATCATCGAGCAAAATGCCTCGTTGGCGGGTGCCGTAGGCGGTTGCCAAGCCGAAACCGGCAGCGCCGCCGCCATGGGCGCCGGCGCCATTGTGTACTGCCTAGGTGGCTCGGTGGAGCAGGCGTTTGCGGCCGTGGCCATTACCATTCAGTGCATGCTGGGTTTGGTGTGCGACCCGGTGGCGGGCCTCGTGGAGGTGCCCTGCGTGGTGCGCAACGCTTCGGCCGCGGCCATTGCCTTCTCGTCGGCGCAAATTGCCATTGCCGGTGTCGATCCGGTTATCCCCGTCGACCAATGCGTGCAGGCGCTGGGCGAAGTGGGCGAAAGCATGGAAACCCGCTACAAGGAAACGGCCCTGGGCGGATTGGCCAACACGCCCCGCGCGCGCCAAATCGAGCAAAAAGTACTGGTACAGGACATCCAGATTTTGCCCGATCAGCCCGAGGCGTAGGCCGCTAGCTGCCCTAATACAACAAGCCCCGCCGGTGCTATGCCTGCCGGTGGGGCTTTGTTTTTAGTTGCGCCCTAGGTGCCGCTACACGGTTTTTACATCCGGAGCGGTGAGGAGCTTGGCCAAGAAGGTTACGGCCTCTGTGTAGCGGCCGCGCAGGGTATGGTAGCGGCGCCAGGCCGCGTCCGGGTCGGGGTGCAGCTGCACATTGTGCGCTTGCAAGCATTTGTACGCCTCCAAAAACTCACGGCGGCTGGGCTCTTCAAGGGCGTCGGTGGGCCCGAGCAATTCGGAGGGCTTGCTGCGGGCGCGTTGCTCAAAAAAGCGGTACACGCGGTTTACAGCCAGGCAGCCGGCTTTAAAGCTAATTTCGACCTGATTACTGCGCGGCTGATCGACGGCGCTGATAATGAGCGCGGCGGCATCGAGCAAAATGCCGGCCGAGGCAATCCAGGAGCGGCCCGGCTGGGGCGAGCGAAAAAACGACAGCACCGGCAACGAAGTGTGGGTTTCGTCGATCTGCACAAACCACTCTTCCCAGGCGCGCCACTCGTGGTCGTCGTCGAGCAAGCTGCCGCCGCGGTTTAGCCACACAATTAGGTTGGTGGCCGAGCTGGGCGCGCCGGCCCGCAGCTCGAGCTGAGCTACCACCAGCTCGCGGCGCGAAAACGCCTGGTAAATGGTGGGCAGGTAGGAGATAAGCAGCGTCATCAGCAGCAGGCCCCAGGTAGCCTCGGAGTAGGATAAAAAGGAGCCCACCAAACTGTTGGCCTCCAGGGAGCCGAGCGTAAGCAGGCTGTTGCTGCTGAGCTTGTAGCAAAAGGCCCACGAGCCTTCGCCCACGGCCCAAAACATGCCCGTGTAGCCGAGGGCAATTAAGGCCAACCAAGCAATGGGCAGCAGCACCAGCGCCACCGGTGCGTAAAGCGCCAGCACCCAGTCGCGGCGGGCGTAGGTACGGCCTAGGGCTGCCACCATATAAAACACTAGCCGCACCCCCCGAAACACCCAATTGCTGAGCAGCACCGACTCGTTGCGCGGCATGATGAACGCCCGAATGGCCGCCGACAGCGTGTACATCACCACCGCGGCGCCTGCCAGCAGCACCGCTCCCCGTAAGGCCCAATCAATCAGCATAAAACACCGCCGTATATATTCTGCCGAGGTTGTACGGGCCGGCCGGCGGGCGGTTGGCTGCCGCACCCAAAGCGCCTAGGTAACCCGGGCACCGGCGCGGGTCGGCAGGCTACGGCTGCCGCTCTTTCCAGAGTTGCCGAAACGATTTGGGCGCCAGTTGCACGGCTTCGCGGCGCTTGTTCCAGCCGGTTTGGCCCAGCAAGCGGTTTAGCACCCAGCGTTTGGCCGAAAGCGGGGCCATGCCCCACAGCCAACGGTGCTTCATGCCGTAGAGCCACAGCTTAATGCCGCGCGCTTCGTCGGCGTCGTTGTGGTGCTCGCGCACGGTTTGTTGGCGGTTGAGCAACAGGATGTTGTGGATGGGAATGCGCACCGGGCACACCGAGGTGCACGCCCCGCACAACGAAGAGGCGTAGCTTAGGTGCTTGTTGTCTTCGAAGCCGGCTAGGTGCGGCGTAATCACGGAGCCAATGGGGCCGGAGTAGGTAGCCTCGTAGGTGTGGCCGCCGATGTTTTTGTACACGGGGCACACGTTCAGGCAGGCTCCGCACCGGATGCACTGCAGCGCCTCGCGCTTGTCGGGCTGGGCCAGCAGGTTGGTGCGGCCGTTGTCGAGCAGCACCACGTACATTTCGTCGGGGCCATCTTTCTCGAGCGGCTGTCGCGGCCCTAGGTACACCGTATTGTATACAGTGAGCTGCTGGCCGGTGCCGCTGGTGCTGAGCAAGGGCCAAAACAAGTCGAGGTCTTGCAGCGTGGGAATGAGCTTTTCGATGCCTACGATGGCAATGTGCGTGCGCGGAAACGCGGCCGAGAGGCGGGCATTGCCTTCGTTCTCGGTTACGGCTACGCCGCCCACATCGGCCACCAAAAAGTTGCCGCCCGTAATGCCGATTTCGGCCGAGGTGTACTTGTTGCGCAGCAGTTTGCGCGCCGTGTACACCAGCTGCTGGGCATCGTCGGTGGGCGCAATCTTCAGGTGCTTCACGAAGATGTCTGCAATGTCCTTCTTGCTCAGGTGCATGGCCGGCGTTACAATGTGGTAGGGCCGCTCACCATTCAGCTGCACGATGTACTCGCCTAGGTCAGTTTCCACCGATTCAACACCGTTTTTCTCGAGGTAGTCATTCAGGTGAATTTCCTCCGTGGTCATGCTCTTGGCCTTTACCACGGTGCGGGCCCGGCGGCGCTGCACAATCTTGCCAATTTCAACGAGGGCTTCCTTGGCATCCTGCGCCCAAATAACCTTGCCGCCGCGCCGGGTGAAGGTCTCCTCCCATTGCAGCAGGTACTGATCGAGGTTGTTGACGATTTGCGCTTTGCGGTACGCAGCGCGCGAGCGGGCCAGCTCATGGTCGCGGTACCACTCGAGGCCTTGCTGCACGGCCGTGTTGTACTTGCCAATGTTGAACCGGATTTTACGGCGGTGCTCCAGGTCGAAGGCTTTCGAATCGGAGTCGACCAGGAATTGGGATGCTTTAGTAGTCATGGCAGCACAAATCGGAGCAATCAGCAGCAATTGCGACTATAAAAATGCGGAAGTCTGCCGAGAGTTCATTTCTCGGCAGACTTCCAGCGGTTAGTTCGCAGTTATCAGGCGCATCTCAGGCGGCGTTTAGTAGCCAACCTCCGCTTGCCCCAATGGTTACCTAGGGCTTGTTCGAATCAACGACGGGGCGGTTGTCGCGGTTGGCCAGCTCCCAAGCGGTATGGAACACCAAACGGCCGCGCTTTTCCATCAACGGGAATTCGATTTTCTCCACGTCGTCGGTTAGCTGGTGGTAGTCGGCGTGGTCGCCGGTGGTGTAGAAGATAACCGGAATTTTGTGCCGCGCGAAGTTGTAGTGGTCGGAGCGGTAGTACACGCGCTCGGGGTCTTTGGGGTCGTTGTAGCGGTAGTCGAGCTCCAGCTGCGTGTACTTCTTGTTCATGTCCTCGCTGATGGCGTGCAGCTCCGACGAGAGCTTATCCGAACCGACCAAGCACACGTATTGGTCGCCGGGTTTGTGGTTGTCATCGGTGCGGCCTACCATGTCCAGGTTCAGGTCGGCAATGGTTTGCGCCAGCGGAAACACCGGGTTATCGGTGTAGAACTCCGACCCAAACAGGCCCTTTTCCTCGCCCGTTACGGCCAAAAACAAAATGCTGCGGCGCGGGCCGTGCCCTTCGGCCTTTGCCTTGCCAAACGCCTCGGCCAGCTCCAGCACCGATACCGTGCCCGAGCCGTCGTCGTCGGCGCCGTTGTATACTTTCCCGTCGCGGATGCCTAGGTGGTCGTAGTGAGCCGATAGCACCAGCACCTCGTCTTTTTTGTCGGTGCCTTCGAGGTAGCCCATCACGTTTTCGGTGGCGAAGGTTTCGGTTTTGCGTGGCGAGCGTACTACCACCTTCGCGGGTTTAAACGAAGCTTTCACCGGCTTGCCAGCCGCGGCTACCGCTGCTTGGTATTTGGCCACGCCCTCAGCGTTGCTGCCCAGCAGCTCGTAGCCAGCGGCCGTCGAGATGAAGTACGTAGCGGCCCTAGGCGACTGCACCTGCGCTTTGCCCGGGAAGCCCATGCGCGGCTGATTCAGGTAGGGCATAAAGCGCGCAAGGTTCTGGGCAAACTTTTCGGCGTCGGGGTTGATGAAGAACACCGAGCGGGCGCCTTTTTGCGTAGCCAGCGCCGACTTAGCCCGCGTATCGAGGCCCCACTTGCTGGGCTTGCCATCGGTGCTTAGCATGGGCTTGCCGTCCTTGGTTGGTTCGCCGGCCAGCACAATCAGGTCTTTGCCCTTCACATCCAGGCCAGCGTAATCGTTGTAGGCGTCTTGCTCAATGCCGTAGCCCACAAACACCGGTTGCAGGGTGGTTTCCTGCGAAAACGGCGAGTCGCTGCTGATGAAGTAGTCTTGCAGCAGTTTGTACTGCTGCTTGCCAATTTGCAGCTTCATCTGCTCGGCGGCCCAGTGGTTGCGCTCCAGCGTAAAGTGTTGCAGGTACGGGCTGTCGGAGTTCTGCACCGGGCCGGTTAGCCCCAGAGCGGCAAACTGTTTAGCGAGGTAGTCGGCGGCCATTTTCTGGCCTTTCTCGCCGGTTTCGCGGCCCTCGTACGCGTCGGAGGCCAGCACCGTCAGGTGCTTGCGCAGGTCCTCCTGCGTAATCGTGCCAGCGTAGTTTACCGCCCAGTCGGTAGCCGTGGCCGCGGCTTTTTCGGTTTTGGTTTTCGTCTTGACTTTGGTTTTGCTCTGGGCTAGCGCGTGCGGCGCGCCACCTAGGGCCGCCCAGCCCAAAGCTGCTGCCAAGGCATAGAGTTGAGGTTTGTGCATAAGGAAATATGGTTGCTGTTGAGAGATATTGCTGAGGGCAGCAGGGCAGCGGCGCCTACCAAGTGCAACGGCCCGGCCGGTGTAAAACCAGCCGGGCCGTTGTGGTAAGCAGCCGATAACCACGGCCAAGGTGCTCGGTAGCCAGTGGCGTACTACTATGCTGAGCCTGCCTTGCCCGTTGTCGGTTATCGATTACCCAACGCCACCTAGGGCTTGTTCGAATCGACCGCGATGCGGTTGTCGCGGTTTACCAGTTCCCAAGCCGCATGGAACACCACGCGGGCGCGCTTCTCCATCTTCGGGAATTCGATTTTCTCCACCTCGTCTTTGGCGCCGTGGTAATCGTCGTGCACGCCGTTGAAGAAGAACGCCACCGGAATGCCGTGCTTGGCAAAGTTGTAGTGGTCGGAGCGGTAGTAAAAGCGGTTCGGGTCGTTCGGGTCGTTGTAGCGGAAGTCGAGGTCCATGGCGCCGTTCTTCTCGTTGGCGGCCAGCACAATCTTGTGCAGCTCCGAGGAGAGCTTATCCGAGCCAATCACGTACACGTAGTCGCCCTTGCCTTCATGCTCCTTATCGGTGCGGCCTACCATGTCGATGTTCAGGTCGGCTACGGTTTGCTTCAGCGGAAACACGGGGTGGTCGGAATAGTACTCCGAGCCCAGCAGGCCCTTTTCTTCGCCCGTTACCGTCAGGAACAAAATGCTGCGGCGCGGGCCGTGGCCCTCGGCTTTGGCCTTCACGAAAGCTTCGGCCATTTCGAGCACCGATACCGTGCCCGAGCCGTCGTCGTCGGCGCCGTTGTGTACTTCGCCGTTGATGATGCCGATGTGGTCGTAGTGGGCCGATACCACAATCAGCTCGTCCTTTTTGTCGGTACCCTCGAGGTAGCCCAACACGTTTTCGGTCGTGAATTTCTCACGCTTTTTGGGCGCGCTGATGGCAAACTTAGCGGGCTTGAAACTTGCCTTGGCAGGCTTGCCGGCTGCGCTCACGCTCGTTTCGTACTTGCGCACGTTGGCATCGGTGGTGCCCAGCAGCTTGGCACCTAGGGCCGGCGATACGAAAAACGTAGCGGCGCGCGGTTCCTTCTTGGCATCCACAAAGCTGATGCTCGGGCGGCTCAAGTAAGGAGCCATGCGAGCAGCCGTTTTGCCAAAGTTGTCGTTGGGGTTGAAGCTTACGAAAAACACCGAGCGGGCGCCCTTTTGCGTAGCCATGGCGGCTTTGGCGCGGTAGTCGTTGCCCCATTTGCTGGCGGCCCCGTCTTTGCCCAGCAGGGCTTTGCCGTCCTTGGTCGGCTCGCCCATCAGGATGATCAGGTCCTTGCCCTTCACATCGAGGCCGGTGTAGTCGGAGTAGCCATCTTGCTCGATGCCGTAGCCTGCAAACACCGGCTGCACGGTGGTTTCCTGCTCAAACGGCGAGCCGCCGTAGGCGTAGAAATCCTCCATCCACTTAAACGTTTGGCCGCCCACCTTCAGGGTAGCGCCGCCGGCCCAGGTGCTGCGCTCCATCGTGAAGTGCTGCATGTAGGGGTTGTCGGAGTCTTTCACGGGGCCTACCAGGCCCAGCTCCTGAAAGCGCTTGGCCAGGTAGTCGGCGGCCATTTTCTGGCCTTTTTCGCCGGTTTCGCGGCCCTCGTACGCGTCGGAGGCCAGCACCGTTAGGTGCTTGCGCAAATCGTCCTGCGTTATCGTGCCGGCGTAGGTAGTGGCCAAGTCAGCGGCGGGGGCAGCGGCGGCGGACGGAGCGGCAGCCGCGGCGGGGGCAGCAGTGGCCGCCGGAGCCTCCGACTTGTGCTTAACCTTCACCTTGCGTTTGCCGCTGGGTGCATCTTGCGCCGCAGCGGGCCCGGCAACTACCGAAGCAGCCAAAAGCAGCGCGTAAAAAGACTTGTGTGACATAGGCAGACAGCGCACCGCGCTGCTTGTGGGAAAAGGGTGAGTGAATTAAGGAGTGAATCAGAAGTTTGCGAAGCAAAGACGCTCGGCTAACCGCAAGGTTGCCCGGCCCTAGGTGCTTTCGTTAAGCTCGCACAATCAGGACCGTAGCGTAGGCGGCCACCCCCTCTTGCCGGCCCACAAAGCCCAGCTTTTCGGTGGTGGTGGCTTTGATGGAGATGTCGTCTTCCGGAATGCCCATCACCTCGGCCAGTACGCGCTGCATGGCGGGGATGTGCGGGTTCACCTTGGGCCGCTCCAGGCAAATCGTCGAGTCGATGTTGCCTACCTCGTAGCCCCGCTCGCGCAGCAGGCGCATCACCTCGGCCAGCAGGCGCTTCGAGTCGATGCCCTTGTATTGCGGGTCGGTGTCGGGAAAGTGAAAGCCGATGTCGCGCAGGTTGGCCGCGCCCAGCAGCGCGTCGCAAATAACATGGATGAGCACATCGGCGTCGGAATGACCTAGGGCGCCGTGGGTGTGTTCGATCTGAATGCCGCCGAGCCAAAAAGGGAGGCCTTCGCGGAGCTGGTGCACGTCGTAGCCGAAGCCGGTGCGAATTCTCATGTGAGCAGGCAATATGGTAAAAAAGCGACTCCAAGGTACGGAGCCGGGAGCGTACCGCCGAGCCAAGCCGTAGAGCGCGGCTACAGCAAAAAAATAGCCGCGCCGGTAAAGTAAAACCCGGTCGGCCGCGTCGGCCTCGGCAAGGCACCCGACCAATCCAGAATAATAGCGAAAAAATAATGGAAACTTTGGGTTCACTTAAAGTTTCCATTGTACCTTTGCGACGTGAGTACGGAAATCAAGGATCGGATTCTGCAGGCGGCAGTTGAGCTGTTCATGCGCAACGGCATCCGCAGTGTTTCAATGGATGACATTGCCGCGCAGCTCGGCATGTCGAAGAAAACGCTCTACAAGTGGTTCGATAACAAAGACCAGATTGTGCTGGCTACCATGCAGCAGCACCTGGGCCACGAAGAATCGACCTGCGAGCTGGTGTTTGCCACCGGCAGCAACGCCCTGGAGGAGATGTTCAACCTGATGCAGTGGCACAAGCAAATGCTCTCGACGGTGCACCCGAGCATTTTTCATGAGCTGCAGAAGTACTACCCCGAGGCGTGGGCGCTGTTCGAGGAGCACAAGAACACGTTCATCCTCACCAAAATCGTCGACAACCTGCGCCGCGGCATCGGGGAAGGCTTGTTTCGCGCCGACCTCGACGTGGAGGTGTTGGCGCGCCTGCGCCTGGCCGAAATCGAGTTGATGTTCGACGGACGCGTGTTTCCGCCGCGGCAATTTGAGCTGCAGCGCCTGCACCTAGCCACCGTCGAGCACTACCTCTACGGCATCTGTACCGTCAAGGGGCACCGCCTCATCAACCAGTACCGCCAGGTAACGGAAGAAGTCGAAGAAGAAACGAAGTAAGTCTCTCGCTCTCAACTCCTATACCATCTCGCAATGAAAAAAGCGTTTCGCCTACTGCTGCTTGTAGCGGCACCGGGCTTTCTGGGGATGCCCACGCTCTCGGCGCAAACTCCCTCCACGGGGCAGCCGGTGGCCACCAGCACCCCCATGGCTTTAAGCTTGCAGCAGGCCATTAATTATGCGTTGCAGAACAAATCGACCTTGCAAGCCACTCGGATTAACGAGAAGGTAGCGCAGGCGCGGGTAGGAGAAATCCGCTCGGCGGGTTTGCCGCAAATCAACGGGGCCGTTGCTGTTACCGACAACTTTAAGCTGCAAAAGGCGCTGGTAAGCTTCCCCAACCAGCAAACCGTGCTCACGCAAACCGAGGTAAACCAGGCCCAAAACGGGCAGGAGGCGGTACTAACCAGCCGCCAGGGCCCGGCCATTCCGCCGCAGCCGTTCGCCTTTGGCCTGCAGTGGCAGGGCAACGCCGGCGTGCAGGCTTCGCAGCTGTTGTTCAACGGCTCGTACCTCCTAGGTCTGAAAGCAGCCAAGGTGTACGAGGCCCTGTCGGTGAAGCAAACGCAGCAAAGCGAAATTGAGGTGATGGAGCAGGTGTCGAAAGCCTACTACAGCACCTTGGTGGCGCGCGAGCGGTTGCAGCTGCTGGCCCGCAACGTGCAGCGCCTCGATACTTTGCTGTATCAAACCAAGCAAACGTACAAAGAGGGCTTCGTGGAGAAACTTGACGTGGACCGCCTGCAAGTGCAGGTAAACAACCTCAAGATTGAGCAGCAAAACGCCCAGCGCCTCGTGGAGCTAAGCGTGGCCTTGCTAAAGTTCCAGATGGGCCTCGATCAGCGCCAGCCCGTGGAACTGACCGATAAACTCGACGGCGCCGTGGTGGATGCCGAAGCCGAGCGCCAGCGCCTGCAAAGCGGCCTTAGCACCGATTTCAACTACAGCAACCGCGTGGAGTATTCGGTGCTGGAAACCCAGCGCGATTTGGCCGTGCTCGACGTGCGCAACCGCCGCGCGGGCTACCTGCCCTCGCTTAACCTGGTGGGCAGCTACGGCGTCAACGGTTCCGACCGCACCCTAGGTGGTTTGATGGAATTTCGCGGCACCAACTCCACCAACGAGCAGGGCTTCCGCAACCAAAACTGGTTTGGCTTCGGCAGCATTGGCCTGCAGCTGCAAATCCCCGTGTTCGACGGCTTCCGCAAGAAATACAGCATCGAGCAGGGCAAACTGGCCTTGGAGCAGGTGAACAAAGGGTTCACCACGCTGCAGCAAAGCATCGATTTGCAGCGGGCTCAAACCCAGACCACCCTGCAAAACTCTCTCGACGTGCTGGCTAACCAAAAGGCCAACCTCGAGCTGGCCACCAACGTGGCGCGCGTGGCCAAAATCAAGTTTCAGGAAGGCGTAGGCTCTAACCTGGAGGTGATTACGGCCGAAACCGATTTGCGCCAGGCCCAAACCAACTACTACGCTGCCTTGTATGATGTGCTGGTAGCGAAAGTAGACTTCAACAAAGCGTCGGGCTCGCTCTCGACGCCGAGCAAATAGGGCGGTTAGCGCCTGATCCTCCATGCAAACGCTCCCCGCGAACACGTCAACCATGAAACGTTCTTTTCAGCAGGCTTTCGCTAACCGCACGCTGTTTTTCGCCACTCGTACCATGAAATCAACTACTTCGGCCGCTGCTGTGCTGGCCCTGGCTTTTCTGGCCTCTTGCGGCGGCGAAAAAGATCCGCAGGCCGAGCTGGCCAAGCTGAAGCAAGACCAGGCCGCCACGCAAGCCAAAATTGCCGAGCTGGAGGCCAAGGGCGGCGCCAAGCCTGCCACGGTAGCCGCCACGCCTGTTTCCGTTATCAACGTGCAGCCGGAAAGCTTTACCAGCTACCTCGAGGTGCAGGGCCGCGCCGATTTCGACGAAAATGCCAACGTGTCGCCGCGCGTGCCGGCCGTGATTACCGACATCCGCGTGCAGCGCGGCGACCGGGTAAGCCGCGGCCAAGTGCTGGCTACCCAAGATGCCGCCGTGCTCGAATCGGGCATTGCCGAGCTGCGTACCCGCCTCGAGCTGGCTCGCACCGTGTTCGAAAAGCAGGACCGCCTCTGGAAACAGCAAATCGGCACCGAGATTCAGTACCTGCAAGCCAAAAACAACTACGAAGCCCTGCAGCGCAGCTTGGCTACGCAGCAGCGCCAGCGCGCCATGTACAACGTGGTGGCCCCGTTCAGCGGCGTAGTGGATGATGTGCCCGCCAAAGTGGGCGAAATGGGCAACCCCGGCATGCCGGTGGTGCGCTTGGTTAGCGGTGCCGGCAACAAGATTGTGGCCGATGTATCGGAAAACTACGCGGCCAACATCAAGGCCGGCGACAAGGCCCTGGTGAGCATCCCCGACCTAGGGGCCGCCGATATTCCTTCGACGGTGCGCACCGTGAGCCGCACCATCAACCCGGCCAGCCGCACTTTTTCCGTGGAGCTGCGCCTCAACGGTGCGCAAGCCCAGCAGCTGCGACCCAACATGGTGGCTACCGTGCGCATCCAAAACTACAACAAAGCCCAGGCCACGGTACTGCCCGTTGACTTGGTGCAGCGCGACGAGGAAAACAGCTACGTGTTTGTTATAGAAGACAAAGGCGGGAAGAAGATTGCCGCCAAGCGCGTGGTGCAAACCGGCGCTACCTACAACGGCAAAATGGAAATCACCGGCGGCCTGAAAGCCAACGACCAAGTGATTTCGGCGGGTTACCAGAACCTCAACGAGGGCCAAACGGTGGCCCTTGCCGGCGCAGCCGGGTAAGCTGGCGGACTGGCGTGGCGCTTAGGCACCTAGGCCTAACCCAGGAGCCGCACCGCCCGAGATATATCACATCCTAGCTTCTGACTTCTCATGCAGGATATACAAAAAGAGTTTGGGCCCACCAGTTGGTCCATCAACAACAAAACGAGTATATACATCATCACGCTGTTGCTGTGCGTGGCGGGTGTGTTTGCCTACATCAAGCTGGGCAAGGAGAAGTTTCCGGACATCGTGATTCCGCGCATTATCGTGGCCACGGTGTACCCCGGCACTTCGCCAACCGACATCGAGAACCTGGTTACGCGCCAGCTCGAGAAGGAAATCAAGTCGGTGAACGGGGTGAAGAAGATCAACTCGACCTCGAACCAGGACTACTGCATCGTGGACGTGGAGTTTAACTCCGGCGTAGACGTGCAGTACGCCAAGCAGCTCATCAAGGACGCCGTTGACAAGGCCCAGAACGAGCTGCCCAACGACCTGCCCTCGCCGCCTACCGTGCAGGAGGTTAACCTGTCGGAGCTGCCGATTATGCAGATTAACCTGGCCGGCAACCTGCCCGCCTCGCAGCTCAAAAAACTCGCCGACGACTTCCAGGACAAGATCGAGGCCCTGCCCGAAATCACCCGCGTCGACATCATCGGGGCCCTGGAGCAGCAAGTGAACGTGGATGTGGACATGTACAAGCTGCGCGCCGCGCGGCTTGGTTTCATGGACATTCAGAATGCCATTGGCCGCGAAAACATTACGATTTCGGGCGGCTCAATTGACGTAGGCAACCAGAAGCGCGCCGTGCGCGTGGCCGGCCAGTACGCCAACGCCGCCGACATTGCCAACATCCAGGTGAAAAACCTGAGCGGCGCCGCCGTACGCCTAGGTGACATTGCCACCGTGGAAGATGCCTTCAAGGACCGCGAATCGTACGCGCGCCTCGACGGCAAGCCTTCCATCACGCTGAACGTCATCAAGCGCCAGGGCGAAAACCTGATCGATGCGTCCGATAAGATCAAGGCGCTGGTCGACGAGTCGAAGAAGACGCTGCCCGGCGACTTGCGCGTGACCATCACGGGCGACACCTCCAACGACACCCGCGTAACGCTCCACGACCTGATCAACACCATCATCATCGGCTTCATCCTGGTAACGGTGATTCTGATGTTCTTCATGGGCACCACCAACGCGCTGTTCGTGGGCTTGTCGGTGCCGATTTCGATGTTCCTGGCCTTTGTGGTGCTGCCCATGTTCGGCTTCGCCCTGAACATGATCGTGCTCTTCGCCTTCCTGCTGGCCCTAGGTATCGTGGTCGACGACGCCATTGTGGTAATCGAGAACACGCACCGCATCCTGCACGAGCACCCCAACCTGAGCACGGCCAAGGCCGCCAAGTTTGCCGCCGGCGAGGTATTCGTGCCGGTACTGGCCGGTACCCTCACCACCGTGGCGCCGTTTGTGCCGCTAATGTTCTGGCCAGGCATTGTGGGTAGTTTTATGTTCTACCTGCCCGTCACGCTGATTCTGACGCTGATGTCGTCGCTGATCGTGGCCTTCATCATGAACCCGGTATTTGCCGTGTCGTTCATGGAGCGCGAAGACCACCACGCCGAGCACAGCAAACCCAAAGTGACGCGCAACCTGCTGATCTGGACGGCGGTGCTCGTGGGCTTCGGCATCCTGTTCAACCTCGTGGGTATCGGCGGCCACAGCGCAGCCGAGGCCGAAGGCGCTGCGGCCGTAGCAGCCGGAGCCGAGTCGCCGGGTTTCTTGAAAGAGCATGGCCACTTCATCGGCAACCTGTCGCTGTTTATTGCGGCCTTCATCTGGCTGAACATCTTCGTGTTCAACAAAGGGATTGCCTGGTTCCAGACGAAAGCCCTGCCGCGCTTCCAAGACGGCTACGCCAACCTGGTGCGTTGGGCCATTGGCCACCCGGTGCTGGTGATGCTAGGCGTGCTGGTGCTGTTCATCGGCTCGTTTGTGGCCGTGGGCATGCGCCAGCCCAAGGTCGACTTCTTTCCGAAAGGCGACCCGAAATTTGTGTACACCTACTTGCGCATGCCGGTGGGCACCCGCGTAGAGGTAACCGACTCGGTGGCCCGCATTCTCGAAAAGCGCATCTACGGCGTTATCGGGCAGAGCAACCCCGATGTCGAATCGGTGATTACCAACGTGGCCATTGGCGCCAACGACCCCGGCGAGGCTTCCGCTACGGGCGTGTCGCAGTCGCACCTGGCCAAAGTGGCGGTGGCTTTCAAGGAGCTGAGCGAGCGGACGGGCCCGAGCACCCGCACCTACATGGACAAAATCCGGGAGGTGGTAAAGGGCATTCCCGGCACCGAAATTTCGGTTGACCAAGAATCCAGCGGCCCGCCCACGGGCAAAGAAATTGCCATTGAGGTAGCCGGCGACGACTACCCGCAGCTGGCTGCGCTGTCGAAGGACGTGATTCGCTACATCAACTCGAAAAACATCGGGGGCATTGAGCAGCTGCGCTCGAACCTGGAAGACCGCAACCCCGAAATTGCCGTGAACATCGACCGTACCCGCGCCAACCGCGAGGGCATCAGCACGGCGCAGATCGGCATGGAAGTGCGTACCTCTATTTACGGTTCGGAAGCCAGCAAATTCAAGACGCCCGAAGACGAGTACCCCATTCAGGTGCGCTACGCCAAGCCCTACCGCGAAGACGTAAACGCCATCCTGAACGCCCCGCTGACCTTCCGCGACGCGACCGGCCAGATGCGCCAAGTGCCGATTTCGTCGGTGGCCGACGTAAAATACGGTACCACCTACGGCGGCATCAAGCGCAAGGACGTGAAGCGCGTTATCACGATTTCGTCGAACGTGCTTAGCGGCTTTACCGGCCCCGATGTGGTACGCAACATCGAAACGGCCCTCAAGGCTTACCCCACGCCGGCCGGTTACACCATTAAAATGGGCGGCGCGCAGGAAGACCAGAAGGAAACTTCCGACTTCTTGCCTATTGCCGGCCTCGGTGCTTTGGCCCTGATCTTCCTGATTCTGGTGGTGCAGTTCAACTCGTTCAGCAAGCCGGTTATCATCCTTTCGGAGGTGCTGTTCTCGATTGCCGGCGTGTTCTGGGGCTTGGCCATTACGGGCATGAACATCAGCATCGTGATGACGGGCGTGGGCATCATCGCGCTGGCGGGTATCGTGGTGAAAAACGGCATCCTGCTCGTGGAGTTCACCGACATACTGCGCGCCCAAGGCATGCCCATGCGCGAAGCCATTGTGCTGGCCGGCCGCACCCGCCTGAACCCGGTAATTCTGACGGCCACGGCCGCTACCCTAGGTCTGATTCCGCTGGCTATCGGCCTGAACGTGGACTTCTACGAGATGTTCGCTGCCTTCGACCCCATGTTCTACATCGGCGGCGAGTCGGTGGTGTTCTGGGGTCCGCTGGCCTGGACGATCATCTTCGGTCTGGTTTTCGCTACGGTAATCACCCTGGTGGTGGTGCCGGTGATGTACCTGCTGAGCGAAACCCTGAAGGGCAAGCTTAGCGGCAAAGACCCCGACGCTAGTGTGCCGCAGGAAGTTGATGCCGAGGAGGTATCGGCTGCCACGCCCGCGATTCTGGCCGAGTACTAACTGCTAGGCTTGCAACCTTTTGCGCCTGAAATGGCTCCGACATATGGCCGCTCGGCCGTACGTCGGAGCCGAACCGGGCAATCTTCTTTACCTCTTTCCGTTCTTTTCGTCGTTTCACGCCATGTTAACCCGAACGACTACCGCCGCCCCCGCCAGCATCGAACAACAAGTGCTGCGCATCATCAGCAAGCGTAAAGCCATCAAGCCGAACCGCCTGCGTGTATCCAGCAACCTCAGCCGCGAACTCGGTTTCGATACGGTTGACGTGGTAGACATCATCTTGGAACTCGAACGTCGCTTCCACATCACCATTCCCGACGAAGTGCCGCTGAACACCGTGCGCGACTTTGTGCGCTACGTGGCCTCGCACCTAGGGGGCTCCAAAGCCCAATAGCACCCCGCGCACCTAGGGTTCCTTTACGCAACAGGCCCGCATACCTCCGGAGGTATGCGGGCCTGTTGCGTAAAGGAACCTGCTGACTGGCTTAACGTACGTTGCCGCCGGTATCGCCGCCACGCATGCCACCGCTTTTGGGGTCGCGGCTGCCGGCCGTGCTGGCGCCCTCTACGTTGGGGTTGGGCTTAATGTCGAGGTCGGGGTGGTGGGCGTTGGTTACGCTGCCCTCGGGGTAGGCTTCGCTTACCTGGTTGGCTGGGTCGGGCTGCGAGCCGCCCGGTAAATCGGCACGGCCGGCGCGCTTCGCCGACTCAGGGTTTTCCACAAACGAGCCGCTGGTTACGCTGTGCTCGGCTTTCTCGAGGTGCTGGGCCGCGGCGGCCGTGCCCGATAGGGGTTGGTCGGTGGCGGCTTTTTCGGCGCCTAGGTTGCTGCCGGCGGCCAAGGGCTGGGCGCGCGTACGCTCCCATTCTTCAAACTTGTCCATTTCGTTTTTGAGGGTGCTGGTAAACCATGCCAACAAGGCCACATCATCAAGCAAGCCGACCACCGGAATGAAGTCGGGCACGAGGTCAATCGGGCTCATGAAATAGATGAGCACCGCCACGGCCCCAAGCACGGTAGGCGTGGGCACGCCGTGGTATTCGCCCGAAGCGGCCGAGCGCACCAGTCGGAATAGGGTTTGCAGGCTTTCCCAGGCCTCTTGGGCCAAATGGCCGAGCTCTTTTTTCTCGCTGGCTTTGTGGTAAGCGTCGCTGAGCAGTTGCTTAATGCGCAACGGCTGGCGCAAGTAGCTTTCTGCTTTGCTCAAGAAACCTTTGAACAAGGGCGACGAGGCAACTTGCTCGCCTTTGGGTTGATTAATAGCCATACAGCTAGGCGGTGAAGAGAGAATAATGGCGCAGCAGCGCAGGCAGTACCGGCGCTGGTTGCCGTTCTAATACTACTTCGGGGCAAAATAGTTATTCAGCAGCATTCCGGCAGGCAAACAAAAAGCCCCTGCCGGTGGGGCAAGGGCTTTTTTAAAGAGCAGCGCAGCGTTGGGCTAGTTGCGGTTCACGCGGCCGGCCGCGTAGAAGTTGCGCTGGTAGTAGGGTTGCTGCAGCGAGCTTACCATTACACCGCCGTTGGTAGCCGAGTGGGCAAACTTGCCGTCTTTCAGGTAGATGCCTACGTGGTAGATGGGTTGGCCGGGGCCGCGGCGGAAAAACACCAAGTCGCCGGTTTGCATCTCGTCCTTGCTTACGCGCTTCACGTGGTTGAACATGGAGCGTGAGCTGTGCACCAGGCTGATGCCGTATACTTCCTTGAACACGCGGGTTACAAAGCCCGAGCAATCGGTGCCGCTTTTGCTGTTGCTGCCAAAGCGGTAAGGCGTGCCCAACCACTCGGTAATGGTGCGCAGCAAGCTGGCGTTGTCGTCGTAGCTGGCCTTGATGCCAAGGGCTTGCGAGTAGTAGCCAACGTTCAGCGAATCGCGGAAAGAGGCTGGGTTATCACCTTCGGGAAACGAAAAAAACGAGGCCTCGGCAATGGGGGCAGGGCCACCGGCTACCGAAGCAGCTTTCCCGTTGGGCACGTAATCAAAGAAAAAAGAAAGAGCCAGTGAAACAGCGGCGAGGCAACACAAAAGGGTATTCTTCATTGTCCGTCGTGTGGGGTTTGGTTCCGCTCCCGAGCGGCGACCCTTACGGGCCAGGTGGCGTACTTTTCTTCTCTAAGACAGTTGTTTGAGAAGGTGATAAAAACAGTTCGTTGAACTCCGGTTCGGATAAGTTATATCTTCCCCGATATCGTAAAAATAGGGCTCAACCAGAAGACGTACAAGCTTTTAAGCTAAAAGTGGCGTATTTTCCTGGTAATGTTCTATTGTTAGTCTCTTCGAAACTCGACATAGCCACCTAACCTTTAGGCAATTAGCTCGTATAGATGCCCGCTTTTTCGATGACTGCCCCCAACCTGCCTCGCATAATTGAGAACTCGCCGTTGGCGCGCATTGCCCGCTGGAAGCTGGGGCAAACGAACGTGGCCATGGTGCTGGGCCGCAGCATACACCTGAGCGGCGTAACGCGCGCCGATTTTCTGCGCGATGCCTCGTGGGTGGCACACGAGCTTTGCCACATCCGGCAAGTGCAGGAGCATGGCCTAATGGGCTTTCTGTGGAAATACTTGGTCGAGTCGGCTCGGGTGGGCTACTATGCCAATCGTTTTGAGGTAGAAGCCCGCGAGGCCGGCCGCCGCGACGCCGCGCAGGTGGCCGTGTGGCTCGGGATAGCGCCCCCGCAGGGCCATGGTCGCGGCGGTGCAGAGCCAAGCCAGCCTTCGGCCACGGCGGCGGATGCCCGGCCCGATACGGTGGCCTGATACCCTAGGTGGCAGCCACAGGCGTACGGCTGGGCAGCAAACCAATCAAATGTTTGAAACCCCGGAGGTAGATTTTACGAATAGTTGCGTGTAACTGAGGCTGGTAACTCCAGCCGATGGTTTAACCACACTAAACATCGCAACCATGGCTACGCAAAACACCTCCAATAACACCGACTTCCTGGGCACCGCCAATAGCTCGTCGCGCCCTGGCCAGCAAGAAAACAGCGCCAACCCGGCTGCTTCGCAAAAAGGCAACATGATCGGTGGCCTGAACAATACCCTGAAAAACTTCGGCGACTCGGCCGCGGGCCAGCTGAACAAGCTGAGCACCACCCAAAAAGTAATGGGTGGCCTGGCCCTGGCTGCTGGCATTAGCTGGCTAAGCAAGGCTATGAACAAGCGCAGCGCCTAAGCTGGGCAGTGCCCGTAAATGGCAATAAACAAAAGGCCCCGTTTCCGAGAGGAAACGGGGCCTTTTGTTTGCAGAGCCTGCTATTGGACTCGAACCAACGACCTGCTCATTACGAATGAGCTGCTCTACCAACTGAGCTAAGCAGGCATTTACCGGGCGCAAGCCGTAGCTGTCGTTCGGGGCTGCAAATATAAACACGTGGTTTTACTCCAAGCAATCGGTGGGCAAAAAAAACCTCGCAACCCCGGCTTGGCCCTTGCGTTTGGCCTGATGAACAACCTCGTGTCTTCCTCCACTGAACCCTTTTGTTTATGGCCGCCTCCGCTTCCGATGATTTCGCGCACGCTTTAATCAGTGGCCTGAGCGGCTCGGTGGTGCTTACGCTGGTGCACCAAGCAGCCCGCCAAGCAACGCCCGATGCGCCGCGCATGGACATTTTGGGCATGCGCGGGCTGCGCAAAATCCTGTCGGCGGCCGACGCACCCCAGCCCGATCACAAAACGGCATACAATATCACCATGGCCGGCGACTTGCTCGTGAACGGGCTGTACTACAGTTTGGTAGGCACGGGCTCCGATGCTTGGCTGCGCGGCGCCGCCCTAGGTGTGGCGGCCGGGGTGGGGGGCGTGCTGCTGCCCGGCCCCATGGGCTTGGGCAACGGGCCCAGCAACCGCACCCCGCAAACGCAGCTCATGACGGTGGCCTGGTACACCCTAGGTGGTTTGGCCGCGGCAGGCATGTCGCGGTTGTGGAGCCGGTTGGGCAAGCAATAACAACTGCCTTTCAGCGGTGGATTCGCCCAGGCGCCGCTAGTTGGTGGTGCTAAGCTTACCTTTGCCCCGCAATGAAAGCACTGCGCAAACTGTTGGTTGGCACGCTGGGCTTCGAGCGCTACATCCGCCTGGCCAGCCACGTGTATTTGCGGCTGGTGGCACTGGGGTGGGGGCGCGCGAAGTACCCCGAGCTGTTTTTTCTGGAAAAGCTGGTGAAGCCCGGCAACGTGTGCCTCGATATCGGCGCCAACTTGGGCTACTACTCCGTGGCCTTGTCGCGGTTGGTGGGGCCGCAGGGCAAGGTGTTGGCCGTGGAGCCGGTGCCGCTGTTTCAACAAATCTGGCAAGACAACGTGCAGCTCAGCGGCTTCGATAACCTGCTGCTGTTGCCCTACGCCCTAGGTGGCAAGAACGCCGTGGTAAAAATGGGCACGCCTGCTCGCAACGGACTGCTGCACCACGGCATGACCAAAGTAACTGACAGCAGCCCCAGCGAGCAGTACGGCCAGTACTACAACGTGGAAATGCGCGTGCCCGACGAGTTGCTGGCCGATTTCGAACGACTCGACTTTATTAAGTGCGACGTCGAAGGCTTCGAGTACGAAGTATTTCGGCACATGCAGAATACGCTGCGGCGGCACCGGCCCGTTATTCAAACTGAGCTGAACGGCCTTGAGAACCGCCAGCGCGTGGCTGGCTTGCTGGCCGACTTGGGATACCGCCCGTACGTGCTGGAAACCAAGGATGCTGCGCCTAGGTTAGTACCTTGTCCGGCCGAGGTGCTTGCTGCGCCAGCCGACCGCGACTTTTACTTTCAACCCGACTACCCCGCCGACCGCTAATGTTCATCAACTTCCTGCTCATCACTTTCCTCGTGGCCATGGTGCTGCGGCTGGTGCTGCCCGCGCTGCTGCGCTGGGCGCTGAGTGCGTTTGTAAAGCGGCAGATGCGCAAAGGCGGCCTGGTGTTCGGGCCCAACGGCAACCCGTTTGCTGCGCCGCCGCCTTCGGGTGGCCCCAGCCACAGCGGTGCCAACGGGCAAGTACGCGTTGATTACGTGCCTCCAACGGCCAAACGCCAGCCCGATACGAATTTCCGCGGCGGCGAGTACGTCGAATTCGAGGAAGTGAAATAATCGGACTACCTTCGGGCTTGAAGCCCGGCTGGCGCCTGCCGGCCGGGTTTTTTACGTTTGTAGGGGTGGTATGCCACGCGCCCTAGGTGCCGCCGCTTGCCATCCGCCTCACCGCCTACTTACCACCAGCTACCGTACATGCCCGCTGTCGAATCGACAACGCCAACAGCACCCTCGTTGGGCCGCCGTTTGCTGCCGCACCTGCTAGCCGTTGCTTTCTTGCTCGTGCTGGCCGTTATGTATTTCTCGCCCATCGTATTTGGGGGCAAAACCTTGGCCCAGCACGACATCGTGCAGTTCAATGGCAGTGCCCGCGAGGCGCTTACCTACCGCCAGCAAACCGGCGAAGAAGCCCTCTGGACGAACTCCATGTTCTCGGGTATGCCCACGTACCTGATCAGTACCCGCTTCCCCGGCGACTTATCGGTGTACCTGAACTACGTGTTTACGGTGGGCTTGCCAGCGGTTGCCGCTAACCTGTTTGCTGCCCTGTTTTGCGGCTACCTGCTGTTCGCCTTTTTGGGCATGCGGCCGCTGGTGGCGCTGGTGGGTGCTATTGCGCTGGGCTTTACGAGCTACAACCTCATCATTCTGGCGGCGGGGCACAACTCTAAGTCGTACGCCTTGGCGTATGCGCCGCTGGTGTTGGCGGGCCTGCTGGTTACGTTCCGGCGGCAGCGGCTGCTGGGGGCGGCGTTGTTTGCCCTAGGTCTCACCATGAACATCAGGGCCAACCACTTGCAAATCACCTACTACTTGCTGCTGCTGGTATTGGTGTTTGGGGTGGTCGAACTCATTTTTGCGGCCCGCGAAAAGCGCCTGCCCGATTTCTTCCAGCGCACGGCTTTGCTGGCGGTGGGGGCCCTGTTGGCTGTGGGCGTAAGCTTCGGCCGCCTCTACACCACGGCTACTTACACCAAGTACAGCATCCGGGGCAAATCGGAACTCACGACGCCGGCACCCACTGCGCCCGGCGAGCAAGCCGCTGCCCCGGCGGCCGATGGCGAAGGCGGCGGCCTCGACCGCGACTATGCCTTCAACTGGAGCTACGGTGTAGGCGAAACGATTACGCTGCTTATCCCGAACTACTACGGAGGGGCCTCGCAAGGCAAACTCGACGACGACTCGAACACGGGCAAAGCGCTCAGCGGCCTAGGTGTGCCGCCGGTGCAACTCGAGCAGTACCTCTCGGGCATGCCCACGTATTGGGGCGACCAACCCATTACCAGCGGGCCCGTGTACATGGGCGCGGTGGTGTGCTTGCTGTTTGTGTTGGGCCTGTTTGTAGGCGACCGACGCACGCGCGTTTGGCTGCTGGTGGGCACCATCCTGTCGATAATGCTGGCGTGGGGTAAGAACTTTGCCACCTTCAACGACCTGATGTTCGACTTCTTTCCGGGCTACAACAAGTTCCGGTCGGTGTCGATGGCGTTGGTTATTGCCCAGCTGGCCATGCCCTTGCTGGCCGTGCTGGCCTTGGCCCGCGTATTGCGCAACCGCCCCGCAGCGGCAGCACCTGCCGTGCACCCCAAGCTGCCCACAACCCCGGCGGATAGCCCCGAAACCGCCGAGCTGCGCCGCAAGCTGCTGCTGGCTACCGGCATTACGGCGGGTATTTGCGTGCTGGCGTTCATTTTCGGCCTAGGTGCCGATTTCGCGTCGCCCGTCGACAGCCAATTGCAGCAACAAGGCTTCCCCATCGATGCGCTGCGCCAAGACCGCGCGGCCCTCATGCGCGCCGATGTGCTTCGCTCGCTGTTCTTCATCGTGGCCACGGCCGGGGTGCTGTGGTTCTACCTCAACCGCAAGCTCACCGTATCGGTAGCCGCTGGCATTGTAGCCCTGCTCACGCTCATCGACTTGTGGGCTGTGGATAAGCGCTACTTGGGCGAAAGCAGCTTTCAGAACGAAACCGTGGCGCAGCAGTTTGTGCCCTCGCGTGCCGACTCGCAAATCCTGGCCGACCCCACGCTGCACTACCGCGTGCTCAACCTCAGCAACCCCTTCAACGAGGCCCAAACCTCGTACTTCCACAAAAGCATTGGGGGTTACCACGGGGCCAAGCTGCGCCGGTATCAGGACCTGATCGAGCGGCAGATTTCGCAAAACAACCCGCGCATCCTGAGCATGCTCAACGCGCGCTACGTCATCACGCAGGATCAGCAAGGGCAGCCCGTAGCCCAGCGCAACCCCGGCGCTTTGGGCAACGCTTGGTTTGCAAGCGCCATTCAACCTGTGCAGAACGCCGACCAAGAAATGGCCGCGCTCAGCAATTTCGATCCGGTGAACACGGCCATTGTGGATGTAAGCAAATTCCCGCAAAGCAAAACCAGCTATAACGCTGCCGGCTCGAGCATTACGCTCACGAACTACTCGCCCAACGCGCTGAAGTATACCGTGAATGCCGCGCAGGAAGGCTTCGCGGTGTTCTCCGAAATCTACTACCCCGAAGGTTGGAACGCTTACCTCGATGGCAAGCCTGTGCCGCACGTGCGCGCCAACTACGTGCTGCGCGCTATGCCCGTGCCGGCTGGCCAGCACACCATCGAGTTTAAGTTCGAGCCCAAGGAGTACGCCGTTGGCAATACGGTGTCGTTGGTGTCGTCGCTGCTGCTGTTTGGGGTGCTGATTGGGGCCGTAGTGTACGCCGTGCGCCGCAAGCCAGTGCCCGAGCCCGAAGCCGAACGCGATGAGCTGATGGCCGCCTAGGTAGCGCCAGCTAATTCAGTACACTGCCACTGCTCCGGCCTGGTGCAGTGGCAGTGTTGTTTTTAGCACATGCCACAGCGGCCTAGGTCGGCGGCTTGCGTTTCCTTTGCAGCAGCCATGCCTCAACTAGTGCAGCCGCCTGTTCTGCTCGATTTGCCCGAGCCCGTTGCCGAGCGCCGCGGCGTGCAGCTGCGCTTGCTGCGCGACGATTTGCTGCACCCCGAGCTGCCGGGCAACAAGTGGCGCAAACTTAAGTACAACCTGCTCGAGGCGCAGCACCTAGGGCACCGCACGCTGCTTACGTTTGGGGGTGCCTATTCCAACCACTTGGCCGCGGTGGCCACGGCCGGCCGGCTGCAGGGCTTCGGCACCATTGGCGTGGTGCGCGGCGAGGCCGCTTCCGAGCTTAGCCCCACGTTGCAGCAGTGCCAGGCCAACGGCATGCAGCTGCGTTTCGTCGGCCGCGAGGCGTACCGGCAGCGGCACGAGGCTGCCTGGGTTGCCGAGCTGCTGGCGCACCTAGGGCCAGCCTACGTGGTGCCCGAAGGCGGCACCAACACCTTGGCTTTGCAGGGCTGCGCCGAACTGATAACGGAGCTCGATGCCGCTGGCGAGGCCTTCGATGCCGTAGCCGTAGCATGCGGTACCGGCGGCACGCTGGCCGGCTTGCTCGTGGGCCTAGGTGGGCAGCGGCATGCCGTTGGGGTAGCAACCCTGAAAGGCGCCGACTTTCTCCGCCGCGATGTAAACAACCTAACCGCTGCTGCGGTGGGGCAGGTGTTCAGCAACTGGCACCTGCACACCGGCGCGCACTTTGGCGGCTATGCAAGGTTCTCCGAGCCGCTGCTGGCGTTTATCTACCGCTTTTACCAACAGTACCAAGTGGTGCTCGACCCCGTGTACACGGGCAAACTGCTCTACGGCGTGCTGCAGCTGATTGAAGAAGGATATTTTGCCGCGGGCAGCACCGTGGTGGCCGTACACACCGGTGGCCTGCAGGGTTGGGCCGGGTTTCAGCAGCGCTTCGGCGTGGCGGCGCCGGGTATCGTATAGCTTAGTATTGTCAACTTCGTTTTTCCACGCACGCTCATGATGCTGTTGCTGCGGCGCTTGCTGCCCTTGCTGTTTCTGGTTGCGCTGGGTTGGTTTCTGTGGCGGAAAGTAGCCCCGAGCCTGCGCGACTTAAACTCCTTGGTGGAGCCCGAGCCGCGTGTAACCGTAACGCACAACACCGTGCTCGAGAAGATTGAGGGCATGGGCAAGTTAGAACTGGTGCGCTACCGCTTCAAGGACGTGGTGGAGTACCGCAAAAGCACCTACCGTTTTCTGCCCGATGCCAAGGTGGCCCTGATCGTGGCCGGCGAGGCCATTGGCTGCGTTGATTTGCGCAAAGTAGGTGCCTTGGATGTGGTGTTCGAAGGCGACTCCCTAGTGCGCGTGGCCCTGCCCGCCCCCGAGCTGTGTACCTGGCGCATCGATCATTCGCAAAGCCGCGTGTACGACACCGAAAATGCCCTGCTGCAAGATGCCGCGCTGGTAGATGAGGGTTATAAGTACGCCGAGCAGAACGTGCGCCGCGCCGCTTTGCAGTCAGGCATTTTGGCCCAAACCCAGCAAAACGCCGAGCAAATTTTGCGGCCCATGCTCGAAACCCTCACGGGCCGCCGCGTAGTGCTAACCCAGCAAACCGCGCCGCCGCAGCGCGGCCGCTTGCAGTAGCTCCGCGCAGGCTGGGGGTGCCCTTAGTCCTCCGCCAATATTTCACCTAGGGCGTCCTGAATCAGATCGGCCTCATAGCCTTTTTGCGTGGCGTAAACGCTTAGCTTTTGCCGCCGCTTTAGCGGGTTGCTTTCTTTCTCGAGGGCGTTCTTCTTTTCGAGCAGCTCGCGCAGGTTTTGGTAGTACTCGTCGCCGTCGATTTCGCTCATGCCGGCCTTGATGCAGAACTCCGAAATACGACGCTGCTTCAGCTCCATTCGGATGCGGCGGCGGCCCCATTTCTTGAGCCGGTACTTGCCGCGCACAAACGAGCGGGCAAAGCGCTCCTCATCGAGCAGCTTTTCGCGTACCAGCCGAATAATGATTTCGCCGGCTTCGTCTTCGTCGAGGCCGTAGCTGCGCAGCTTGTCTTCTACCTCGCGGTGGCTGCGCTCCTGGTAGGCGCAGTAAGCGGCTATTTTCTGTAAGGCCTCGCCGGGCGTGTAGGTTTTGCGTTTGCGCGAAGCGTCTTCCATTACTCAGGCAAAATAAGCAGGCCGGTGCGGCCCCTAGGTACGCTTACGTATAATGCCCGGCACGGGCTACCGCCCTAGGTGCGCAGCCGCCCTTTGGCCGAACTGGGCAAAAAAACAGCCGCCGCCCAGAAGGCGGCGGCTGTTCGCTCACATAAACAAGTTGAATCCAAAAACGGTAACCAATACTGACGGCAAAGGTTCTTCGATTCAGCTGGGGCAAGATAGCACGTTTTGCCCACATTTCGCACAATATTAAGCAATTAAAATACCCGTATAGTGCTGATTTCCGACTTCGCTGATTTGCACAGACCTTTGCGCCCTTGCTCTTTTTTCTTGGCGCTATGCTATTAAGTCGCGGAGCCCGCTACATGCTTATTTCCACGTTCTGCTTTGCCCTGATGAACGTATGCGTGAAGCTGCTGAAGCATTTGCCGGCTATGGAAATTATCCTGTTCCGGTCGGCTATGTCGGTGTTGCTGAGCTACCTAACGTTGCGGGCCCTGCGCATCCGGCCGTGGGGCTCCAACCACTTCTTTCTGATAGCCCGTGGCACCACCGGCGCTATGGCCCTGATGCTGTACTTTTTTACGTTGCAGCGCATGCCGTTGGCCACCGCCGTAACGGTGCAATACCTGGCGCCCATCTTCACGGCTATCATCGGCATCTTCGTGGTGAAGGAGCGGGTGCTGCCCTGGCAGTGGGCGTTTTTCCTGCTCTCGTTTGCGGGCGTGCTATGGGCCGAAGGCGTAGATACCCGCGTGGAGCCCATGTGGTTGGGGCTGGGCGTGCTGTCGGCGGTATTCTCGGGCTTCAGCTACAACTCCATCCGGCGCCTCAAGGGGAAAGAGCACCCGCTGGTGGTGGTGTTTTACTTCCCGATGGTGGCCTTGCCCATCTCGGCTGCCTTTTGCTTGTTCAACTGGCAAACCCCGCAAGGGCTCGATTGGCTTTGGCTGGTTCTGACGGGCGTGCTAACGCAAGGTGCGCAGGTGTACATGACGAAAGCCTACCAGGCCGAGCGCCTTGCTAGCGTAGCCAACCTCAATTACATCGGCATTCTGTACGCCCTAGGTCTGGGTTACGCGTTTTTCGGCGAGGCTTTCCCGCCCGGGGCCTACGTGGGCATGGCTCTGGTGCTGGCTGGTGTTTTGCTGAACTCGTGGTACCTAGCCCGGCACGCACGGCACACCCAAGCGCCCACGCCCGAGCCCGATGCCATCGAGGGCGAGGCCGTACGCACCTAGCAAAAAGTTGCTTGCCGGGGCAACGCTGGTGCGAAGGCCGCACTCTTAGCAGTATCTTCCCCGCCAAGTGCGTTATGTTGCCTGCTATGCGTCGTCAGTACCTGGTTTGTTGCTTTTGTCTGTGGTGTGTGTTGCTGGCTCCGTTGGCGCTGAAGGCTGGAATCATCCGCGGGCGCATCACCGACCCGAAAGGCGAAGTGCTGGCGTTTGCTAACGTGGCCGTGAAGGGCACCAGCACCAGCACGGCCTCCAACGAGCAAGGCAACTACCAGCTGCCGTTGGCCGCCGGGCGCTACGAGCTGGTGTTTCAATACGTGGGTTTTAAGCCTCACGTAGAGGCGGTGCGCGTGGCGGGCGGCGACACCGCAACGACGCTCAACGTAACCCTCACGCCCGAAAATTACCAGCTGCGCGAAGTGGTGGTGCGCGCCAAAGACAAAGATCCCGCCTACGCCATTGTGCAGCACGCCATCGACTGGCGCAGCTACCACCGGCGCGAAGTGGCCGCCTTCACGGCGCGTACCTACATCAAAGCCCTGGCCCGCCTCAATGAAGCGCCTAGCCGCATCCTAGGTTTGTTTAAGACTGGGCCCGATCTGAAGCCCGGCATCATCTACTTGTCGGAGTCGGTTTCGGAGGTGGCGTTTCGGCAGCCCAACCTGGTGCGCGAGCGAATGATATCATCCAAAGTGAGCGGCGACGCCAAGGCGTTTAGTCTGAACCGCGCAGGCGCGGGCCGCGGCCTGAGCTTTTACAACCCTGTACTGAAGCTGTTTTCGGAGCGCGGGTTTGTGTCGCCCATCGCGCCCAATGCCTTCTTGTTCTACCAATACACCCTCGAGGGCACCACGCAGCAAAACGGCCAAATGGTGCACAAAATCAGGGTAACGCCGCGCCGCCGCACCGATCCGGTGTTTGCCGGCCACATTTACGTTATTGAGGGCACGTGGCGCTTGCACTCCGTGTCGCTGACGCTGAACAAGGACGCCCAGCTCGACTACGTCGACGACGTGCGGATCGACCAGATTTTTGCGCCCGCGCCCAACGCGCCCCACGTGTGGCTGTTGCAAACCCAGAAGCTGACGGCCAACTACTCGGCGTTCGGCTTTAAGGGCAACGCCTACCTCACGGTGGTGTTCTCGAGCTACCGCGTTACGCCTACCTATGCCAACCGCCCGGTGCCCACGCAGGCGCCAGCACCCGCTGCCAACGAGCCCGCCCACGCCGAAACCGTAGCCGAGGCCAGGCAGCAGCGCCCCAACGTACGTGCCCTTACGCGGCAGGTAAAGCGCCAAAGCAAGCGCACCGGAGCCGCCGCCGTCGATTCGCTGGCCCGGCAGGCGGGTGCGCTCGAGGTGGAGCGCATGGGCAAGCACGAGGTGTTGCGGGTTGAGAAAGGCGTGAACGAGCGCGACAGCGCCTATTGGGCCCAAATTCGCCCGGTGCCGCTTACCGATGAAGAAAAGCGCGACTACCGCGTGAAGGACAGCACCGAGGTAGTACGCAACTCCAAGCCCTACCAGGATTCGCTCGACCGCATCCGCAACAAGTTCGATGCGAAAAGCTTTATGCTCACGGGCTATACCTACAACCAGACGCACCGCAAGGAGCAGTTTTACGTAGCGCCGCTGTTCAATATTCTGCAGTACAGCACCGTTGAGGGCACAATTATAAACCCGCAGTTTACCTACACGCGCTACACCGACGACCGCCGTCGTTTTTGGCTGACGCCCTCGTTGCGCTACGGTACCGAAGCCCGGCTTTTCAGCCCCTCCTTGGAGCTGAACTGGCAGCACGACGCCGCGCGCACGGCCCGCCTGCAGGTGGTGGTGGGCCGTACCGTCGAGAATTTCGACCCAAATTCGCAGCTCACGCCGGCCATCAACACCTCGTACACGCTGCTGCGCAACCGCAACTTTGCCAAGTACTACCAGCGCCGCGGCGCCGAGGTGGGCTACCTGCGCGAGGTGCTCAACGGGCTTACCGCGCGCGGCGCCGTAAGCTACTTCGACCGCCGCGAGCTGCAGAACGCTACCATCGATTTGCTGAACGACATCCCGGGCCGGGCTTTTACGCCCAACCAGCCCGTGGCGGCCGAGCTGCCGCAAGGCGCTGGCTTTGGGCGCAGCCGCGCCCTAGGTTCCGAAGTGTGGCTGAGCTACCAGCCGGGGCAGCGTTACATCAGCCGCCCCGACGGCCGCGTGAACCTGGGCTCGCGGTACCCCACTTTCCGCTTTACCTGGCGGCAGGGCTGGGGCGTCGAGAATTTCAGCGATGTGCGCTACACCATGCTGGAAGTGGGCGTGCGGCAAAGCCTGAACCTAGGGCTGCTGGGCACCAGCAACTACTACGTGAATGCCGGCGGCTTCCTGGGCAAGCCCGAGCTGGCCTTTATGGATTACCGCCACTTCTCGGGCAACCTTACGCGCTTTGCGGCTGATTTTTCGCGCTTTCAGCTGCTCGATTACTACCGCTACAGCACGCGCCGCACGTTTGTGGAAGCCCACTACGACCACCATTTCAATGGCTTTTTCCTGAACAAGGTACCCGTGCTCAAACGCCTGAAGTGGCAAGAGGTGGGCACCGTAAATTACCTGCACACCCCCACCGTTGGCCACTACGTGGAGTTGGGCGTGGGCATCGAGCACGTTTTCAAGTTTCTGCGCGTCGATTACTTCACGGCGCTGCAGTCGGGGCGCAAGCTCGAGCAAAGCGTGCGCGTTGGGTTTGGGTTCTGACGCGTGAGCACCTAGGCCACTCGCGTAGCTTGCTCCGGCTCGGGCACCGCTTTAGTAGTTGCCGGCTGGCGCTTGGCGGGCCAGTTGTACAGCAACACCGACACCACAATCAGCCCGTAAGCAATTACCTGATTGGCGGTTGCCGACTCCCCGAAGTACAGAAACGCCAGCAGAAAGCTCACGAGCGGGTTGAGGTACATCAGGATGCCTACCGTGCCCGACGACAAACCACCTAGGGCAAACAAGTTTAGGAACAGCGGCAGCACCGTAAAGCCGGCGCTCAGTAAGCCTACAATCAGCAGCAGGCGCGTATCGGCAAAACCCGCGAGCGGATCGGCACCTAGGGGGCCGGCTAGCGGCACCAGCACCGCCGTGGCCAGTAGCAATTGTAAGCCCAGCAGCACCAGCTTATCGTAGTGGCGCAGCACACGTTGGGTGATGAGGTAGCTGGCATAGCTCAGGGCCACGAGCAAGCTCATGCCTACGGTTTGCAAATTGCCGGTGGCCAGCAAGCCGCAACTAACCAAGCTGATGGCAATGGCCGCACCTTGCACCGGCCGCAGCCGCTCACCCAACAGCGCCCAGCCCAGCAGCGCCGTGAGGATGGGGCAAAGCAGGTAGGCAAACGAGCCGGCCTGTACGCTCACGTGGTTGACTACGTAGATGAACAGCAACCAATTGATAGTGAGCAGTATGCCACCTAGGGCCGTGAGGCCCAGCATGCGCCGCCGCTCGGCGGGCACTGCCATGCGGTATTGCTGCCAGGTTTGCCGCAAGGCATCGCGCCGACCTAGGAGCAAAATGCCAGCCAGCAACAGCAAAGCCAGCAGCACCCGGAAGTACAAAATCTGACCGCTGGCGTAGCCCGTGAGCAAGCGCAGCGGAATAGGAAAGAAGCCCCAGATAAGGTATGCAGCCAGGGCGGCGGTATGGAAGCGAGATGGTTTCAACCGGGTAAGCATTTGCGCCTAGGCGGCGGCGCGCTGAAAAAGACCGCAAAGATAACCGGTAGCCGAGGCAATATTCTGACTGCGTGTAAACTAAAGCGACCAAAGCAGCAGCGCACAGGCGTGGGTGCAATCGGCGCGCGTGTAGCTCTACCTTTGCGCTGCTATGCTCACCTTCTCACATCTGCCGGCTCTTACGGGTGGCACGCTGCTGCAGGCACCTGCCGATGCTGCTGCTCCGGTGCTTCATTTGCTGCTCGATAGCCGCCGTATGGCCCAGGCTGCCGGCACCTTGTTTGTGGCACTGCGCGGCCCCCACCACGACGGGCACCAGTACGTGCCCGAGCTGTACCAGCGCGGCGTGCGCCTGTTCCTCATCGACAAGGCCGAGATAGTGCCCGGAGCGCTGGCCAACTACCCCGAAGCGGGCTTTGTGCTGGTGCCCGATAGCTTAGTTGCCTTGCAGCGCATTGCCGCCGAACACCGGGCCAGGTTTGATATACCGGTGGTGGGCATTACGGGCTCGAACGGCAAAACCATCGTAAAGGAGTGGCTGGCGCAACTGCTCAGCCCCGACGAGCTCATTTGCCGCTCGCCGCGCAGCTACAACTCCCAAGTAGGTGTGCCACTGAGCGTGTGGGAGCTGCGACCGGCGCATACGCTGGGTATCTTCGAAGCGGGTATTTCGGAGCGCGGCGAAATGGCGCGTTTAGCGCGGGTCGTTCAGCCCACCCTAGGTATTTTCACTAACCTTGGCTCGGCACACGACGCCGGGTTTAACTCGCACGCCGAGAAAGCCGCCGAGAAAATGCAGCTTTTTGCCGGCGTTGATACCTTGTTTTACTGCCGCGACCACACCGAGGTGCACGCAGCAGCCGAACAGCTGCCGGCGCGCGTGCAACGCTTTAGCTGGTCGCGCCGCAGTGCAACCGATGCCCAAGTGCAGGTGCAGCTGGGGCCTGGTGCCGACCCCCAGCAGCCACTGGCGCAGGTGCAATACCTAGGGCAAACGCACACGTTTACGCTGCCTTTTGCCGATGAGCCTTCGGTTGAAAACGCGCTCCACTGCGTAGCCTTGCTGCTCTGGCGCGGGTTGCCCGCCGCCGAGCTGCAGCGCCGCCTGCTGCGCCTGCAACCCGTGGCCATGCGCCTCGAAATGAAGCAGGCCATTCACGACTGCTACATTCTCGACGACACCTACAACAACGACCTGGCCGGCCTCGATTTAGCTTTGGATGCGCTGCGCCGCCAACCGCGCCGTGGCCGCCGCACGCTTATCCTGTCCGATTTGCTCGAATCGGGCTTGCCCGCCGCGGAGCTGTATCAGCAGGTGGCCCAACTTGCCCGCCAACACAACGTGCAGCGTTTGCTGGCTGTGGGCTCTGAAATCAGCCAGCACCAAGGCTTGCTGCAGGCGGCGGTAGCCGATGCGCAATTTTTCGCCGACACCGATGCGCTGCTCAACTGGTTTCACCCCGACCACTTCCGCCACGAAACTATCCTGGTGAAGGGCGCCCGGCGTTTTGGCTTCGAGCAGGTAGTAGCGGCTTTTCAGCGCAAAATTCACGGCACCGTACTCGAGGTAAACCTCGATGCATTGGTGCACAACCTTAACTACTACCGCGCCCGGCTGCAGCCCAACACCCGCCTGATGGTGATGGTGAAGGCTTTTGCCTACGGCAGTGGCTCCTACGAAGTAGCCAACCTGCTCGAGTTTCACCGCGTCGACTACCTAGCCGTGGCCTACACCGACGAAGGCGTGCAGCTGCGCGAGCACGGCATTTCGTTGCCAATCATGGTGATGAACCCTTCGCCCGATTCCTTCGCCCTGCTAAGGCAATACCACCTCGAGCCCGAAATCTATTCGTTTGCCCGCCTGCGCGAGTACCTGATGGCCGCCCAAAGCGGCCCGCTGCCGCCCATCCACCTCAAGCTCGACACTGGCATGCGGCGCTTAGGCTTCGACGAAGCCGACCTCGACGAATTGTTGCCCTTGCTGCAGCAGCATGCCGGTACGCTGCGCGTAGCCAGCGCCCTCACGCACCTAGCCGGCGCCGACGAGGAGCAGCACAACAGCTTCTCGCACCGGCAGCTAGCGGCTTTCCAGCGCATGGCTGCTCGCCTCGAAGCAGCCCTAGGTCACGCCGTGATCAAGCACGCCCTGAACTCCCCGGGCATCATGCGCTTTCCGGAAGCTCAGCTCGATATGGTGCGCCTGGGCATCGGCTTGTACGGCGTCGAAGCTGCTGGCCTCGATCCGGCCGCACTCCGTGCGGTGAGCACCTTGCGCACCACCGTTTCGCAGCTGAAAACCTTGCCGGCTGGCGAAACCGTGGGCTACGGCCGCCGCGGCGAAGCCGCCGACCACAACCGCCGCATTGCCACGCTGGCCATTGGCTACGCCGATGGGTACGACCGGCGTTTTTCGCGCGGTGTGGGGGCGGTAATCATCCGGGGCCAGCGCGCACCCATCATCGGCAACGTGTGCATGGATATGTGCATGGTCGACGTGACGGAGGTGCCCGACGTGCAAGAAGGCGACACGGCCGTAGTGTTCGGCGACGAGTTGCCCCTAAACGAGCTAGCTGCTCGCATCGGCACCATCCCGTACGAGCTGCTCACCAACGTAAGCGAGCGGGTTAAGCGGGTGTTTATATCGGAACAGTAGCGCGGGCGGTTCAACACAAAACGAAGAGTGTGCGTATGCAGGCCCACACTCCCAACCACACCCATGAAAAAACCGATCCTTTCCCTGCTGGCCGGTATGGCCTTGTTCACGGCCTGCAACGACCTTAATAAGCCCCAAGCCAAAGACGAACCCCAAGAGGCCACGCAGGATACCGCTGTGGTATACCGCGACGGCAAAACCGCCGCCGACGCCGCAGCTGGTGCCGCCTCTGCCGTAAACCCCGACAATTGGGACATTGACGCCGACTTGCCCAATGTGCGCTACGAAGAAGTAACCCTGCCCGAGGTAGAAGTGCGCGGCAACGAGCGTTACAGCGTGTATTCGGTTGATGAAAAAGTGTTTTTTGATACCGACAAAGCCGAGCTGAAGCCGTCGGCTAAAGACGCGCTCAGCCAGATTTCCGCTTCCATCGGCAAGCGTTTCGGCAGCAAGGATGTGCGCATCATGGGCTTCACCGATTCGCGCGGCGACAAGAACTACAACAAGGAGCTAAGCGCCAAGCGCGCGGAAGCCGTGAAAAACTGGATGGTGCAAAACGGCAAGGTTGAGGCCGGGCGCGTAAGCCTAGAGCCGATGGGCGAAGAAGCTCCGGCCGCCTCGAACGCTACCGCAGCGGGCCGTCAGCAAAACCGCCGCGTCGAGATTGTGGTGCGCAACAGCTAATCCGGCGGTTGCCAAACCGCTGCGGCAAACCCGCAACAAGCAAAAGGCCGGCTCCCTGCAGGGAGCCGGCCTTTTGCTTGTTTACAAACCAACATCGGGCTAAGTCAGCTATGCCAGTTGGTTGTAGCTATTACTTGTATACGTCTACCTCCGCTTTAATCATAGCGTTGTAGCGCAAGCCCGTGCTGTTCGACATGGTAATCAGGCTCCAGCCTTTGCCCATGGAATACGTCCAGGTGCGGCTTTCCTTGAACTCGAACGTAGGCTTCATGATCTGGCCGTAAGGCGTGTAGTTATCCATGAAGTTGGTGGTGTAGAACTTGTCGCCCGACACAATCCATTCCATGGCCACGAAAAATCCTTCGTCCGGCGCCATGATGTTGTACGGCGTCATGTCGATAGTGAACCAGGAGCCACCGCCCGGAGCCGATACCACCACGTTCTCGGTGAGCAAGTCGGTGTTGGGAGCGTTGTAGTCGCCGTCGTTTTTGTAGATGCGCACCCGGAACGGTTCTTTCGGGAAGCCGTGCTCACCGATGTAGAAGGAAACCGTGCGAATCATGCCGAGCTTTTTGCCCTTCTCGTTTTTCACGAAGAAAGCGTATTGGCTGCCGGGCATGCCCTGAATCATGCCCTCGCCGGGCGTGTTGTTGCGGGCGCCCATGTCGGCGTTTTTCACCTTGCCGGCTTCTACCTTCACTTCCGCCAACACGATGTTGCGCTTGGTAACCTCCACAATGAGGTCCTCCAGCTTGGCGCCGCGCTTCACGGCCACGGCCTTGCGCACGTAACCTAGGGCTTGGATGATAAGCGAGTCCTGCGCGACTTTCTCCGGCTGTGCCATCTGAAAGAAACCGTATTCGTTGGTCAACGCACCGGTTTGTTCTTCTTTCAGGCCAATAGAGGCAAAGGGGATGGGCTCTTTGGTTTTGGCGTCAACCACGCGGCCTGTAATGCGATTATCCTGCGCACTAACCAACTGCGGGAGCAACCAACCTAGCGCAACGAAAAAGAGTAGGCGTTTGAGCATAAGCGGTGAATTATAGAATCAAAAATACAAGCAGTTCGGACGGTAACTGCAATCTTCCTTCGAATATTTATAAAAGTGCAATTCAGGCCTAGGTAAGTGCTACCCAGCTAAGACCTAGGAGCTTTGCTTTTGGCGGAAACCTTTGTGGGGCGTACCTTTGTTTATAGCTTGTCTAAATAAACGTACCGCCTGTGCCCACCCTGTCTGTTGCCTCCGCTACCACGTCCCGCAGCGTTAAAGATCTGCGCTTGGGCGAGACGGGTACCATCTGCTGCCTCAAAGATCCGGAAATGGCGCTGAAGCTCCTCGAGATGGGTTGCATACCGGGTACGCAGGTAACGCTCAGCGGGCGGGCGCCGTTGGGCTGCCCCATTACGCTGCACGTCGACGGCGAATACACGCTGTCGTTGCGCGTGAGCGAGGCGGCTACCATTATGCTCAAGGATTAACGCTTCGGCGGATGGCGAGTGCGGCAGTATTAACTCCTGACCCCAAGCAGGGTCAGCCAGCAGCAGTTGCTGCTACCCGATCGGCAACCGAGCGCCACACGCGCATTGCCTTGATCGGCAACCCCAACTCGGGCAAGTCTTCGCTGTTTAACCAGCTTACGGGGCTCAACCAAAAGGTGGGCAACTTTCCGGGGGTTACCGTCGACCGCAAAACGGGCGTGGCGCAACTCACGGCGCACCACCGCGCCGAGATTGTCGACCTGCCCGGCACGTATTCGCTTTACCCCAAGAGCCTCGACGAGAAGGTCATCACCGATCTGCTCTACGACCGGGCCTCGAGCGAGTACCCCGACTTTGTAGTGGTGACGGCCGACGCTTCGAACCTGAAGCGCAACCTGCTGCTGTTTACGCAGCTCGCCGATTTGCAGCTGCCCATGGTGCTGGCCCTGAACATGATGGACACGGCCGAACAGCACGGTGTTCAGATTGATGTGGCCGAGTTGCAGCGCCAACTGGGAGTGCCCGTTATTCCGATGAACGCCCGCAAAGGCGTGGGCGTAACGGCGCTGAAGATTGTGATGGCGCAGGAGCTTGGTGCTCCTGGCCAGACGTTCTACGAACCGACCGACGAACTGCTGCCGATGATCCGGCAGATTCGCTACTACTTCAACCTGCACAACGATTACTTGGCGCTGCACTACGCGCACCAGTACGAGCGGCTGAAGTTTTTGTCGGCCGATGATAAGGCTTACATCCACGAGCTGCGTCAGCAATACGGCTTCGATTCGGTAGCCCTGCAAGCGCAGGAAACCATCGACCGGTACGCCCGCATTTCGGAGCTGCTGCTCGATGTGGTGCGCGTAACGCGGGCCGAGAAGAACGAGTCGTACAGCAACAAGATTGACCGGGTGCTCACGCACAAAGTGTGGGGCTACCTGATTTTTCTCAGCATTCTGTTCCTGCTCTTCCAGGCCATTTTTGCTTGGGCCGAGCTCCCCATGGACCTTATCGACCAAGGCGTGGCGTGGCTGGGCGGGCAAGTGAAGAGCTTGGGCAAAGGACCGCTTATTGATTTGCTTTCTGACGGCATTATTGCTGGCCTAGGTGGGGTGCTGATGTTCATTCCGCAGATTGCCCTGCTGTTCGCCTTCATTGCCGTGCTCGAAGAATCGGGCTACATGGCGCGCGTGACGTTCATGATGGACAAGATCATGCGCAAGTTTGGGCTGAACGGCAAGAGCGTGGTGCCGCTGATTTCGGGCATGGCCTGCGCCGTGCCGGCCATCATGAGTGCGCGTACGATTGAGAACTGGAAGGACCGCATCATCACCATTTTCGTGGTGCCGCTGATGTCGTGCTCGGCGCGCATTCCGGTGTACACCGTATTGGTGGCGCTGGTGGTGCCCGAGCGTACCGTCCTAGGTATTTTCAATCTGCAAGGCGTGGCCCTGATGGGGCTGTACCTCCTAGGGTTTGTATCGGCGGTGCTTTCGGCGTGGGCGCTGAAGACGCTGCTGCGGGCCAAGGAGCGCAGCTTCTTTATCATGGAGTTTCCGGTGTACCGTTGGCCGCGCTGGAAAAACGTGGGCCTAACCATTGTGGAGAAGGTAAAAGCCTTTGTTTTTCAGGCTGGTAAAATCATCGTGGCCATTTCGGTGCTGCTGTGGGTACTGGCTTCGTACGGCCCCGGCGACTCACTGGTGCAAGCCGAACAGCAGGCCCGCACCGAAGCCGCTCAGCAGCAGTTTACCCCCGAGCAGACCGAGAACCTGATTGCCGCTCATAAGCTCGAAAGCTCGTACGCTGGCGTATTCGGCCGCAGCATCGAGCCGGTTGTGCGCCCCTTGGGTTTCGATTGGAAAGTGAGTATTGCCCTGCTGACCTCGTTTGCCGCCCGCGAGGTATTTGTGGGCACCATCTCCACTATCTACAGCGTGGGGCAAGATGCCGATATGAGCACCGTGCAGGAAAAGCTGCGCGCCGAAAAAGACGAGTTCGGCCAGCCGTTCTTCACAACTGCCCGGGCCGCTTCGCTGCTGGTGTTTTACGTATTTGCCATGCAGTGTGTGAGCACCTTGGCCACTACCTACCGCGAAACCAAGGGCTGGACGTGGCCGCTGCTGCAACTCGGATACATGTCGGGCTTGGCCTACGTAATGTCGTTGCTGGTGTACCAGCTGCTCAAGTAGGGGCGCGTTGCAGCCCCGGAGGGTACACGCAACGCCCTAGGTATTAAGCAAACAAAAGCCCGAACCGCAGCGCGGTTCGGGCTTTTGTTTTTGTAAGGTCATTATCGTTCAGCAAACGGGCGCGCAACGCGCCCCTAGGTGCCGATCAGGAAAACGGCAGGCTGCTTGTGCAGGTCAGGCAAAGCAGCCTTTTTCCAATTGGCTACGGTGTCGGTGCGCAGGTATTCGTTCGGTGCCGTAAGGTTTGCGGCCACGCACAGGCGGGTGCTGGGCTGCAATTGCGCCAGCAAATCCTCGAGCAGTTGCATGTTGCGGTACGGCGTTTCGATGAACAGCTGGGTTTGGTGCTGCGCCAAGGCTTGGCGCTCGAGCTGCTTGATGGCTGCGGAACGCTTCGGCCGCTCGATGGGCAAATAGCCGTGAAAAGCGAAGCTCTGCCCGTTGAAGCCCGAGCCCATCAGCGCCAGCAACAGCGAAGACGGCCCCACCAGAGGCACTACCCGAACCCCTGAGCGGTGCGCCTCGCGGGCCAGCGCGGCACCTGGGTCGGCAATGCCGGGGCAGCCCGCCTCGCTGATAACGCCCGCGCTGATGCCTTGCTTAACCAGGGGCTCCAACGCCGCGCGCACCTGCGTATCGGTCGAGTCTTTGTCGATAACCGAAATGCGCAGCTCTTCGATTACCTGCGCCGGGGCCACTTGCTTGATGAAGCGGCGGGCCGTGCGGGCATTCTCAACCAGAAAATACCCTAGGTCGGCTACGCGCTCCGCTATTTGAGGAGGCAGCACTTGGGCGGCCGTGTCGTCGGCCAGCACCGTCGGAATAAGATAGAGCGTTCCTTTCAATTAAGAATTAACAATTAGTAATTAATAATTGGCTGACGCAAAGGTCGTTACCAACTCGTATACCTTGTCGGGCGCCTCGGCGTGCACCCAGTGGCCGGCATCTACCACGGTTTCGACCACGGAGTTGGGAAACAGCTGCGGAATGTGGTAGAGCTTGTCCTCGGTGCTGATGTAGTCGGATTTGCCCCCGCGGATAAACAAGGTGGGTTTCAGGAAAGGCGTTTCGGCCGTAATCTCGGCGCCAATGGCTTCCATCTCGGCGGTAAGCGCCGCCAGGTTGGGGCGCCAGGCGAAGGTGTTGTCGTCGCGGCGGTACAGGTTTTTAAGCAAAAACTGGCGCACATCGGGCCATTTGATGTGCTGTGCTAAGGCCTCGTCGGCTTGCTGTCGGTTTTCGAGCTGCGCCAAATTGACGGCTTGCAGGCCAGCCAAAATATCGTCTTGGTGGCGCATGTCGCTGAAGCGCGGGGCAATATCGAGCACTACCAGCTTGGCCAGTCGCTCGGGGTGGCTGAGGGCCAGGCGCATGGCTACTTTGCCGCCCATGCTGTGGCCTAGCAGGGTAATTTGGCTGCCGTCGAGGCCGAGCGTATCGAAAAGCTCCAGCACGTCCTGGGCCATCAGCTCGTAGCTGTGCTCATCGGAGTGGGGCGAGCGGCCGTGGTTGCGCAGGTCGACGGCAATGACGCAGAATTGCTCAGCCCAGCGGCGCGCTAGGCTTTGCCAGTTATCGAGAGTCCCGAACAGCCCGTGCAGAATAACAAGCGGGCGGCCCTGGCCTTGTTCGCGGTAATGTAGTTGCATAGCGGGCGCAAAGGTCGGAAGCCCGGCGCACATATCGGCTAAACCTGGGTGCGGGGCAACGTGAACTGTACGGTAGTTCCTTGGCCCGGGGTGCTCTTTATGCTCAGCTCGCCGCCTTGCCGCTTGGCAAAGGCTAAGCACAACGGCAGCCCCAAGCCCGTGCCCGAGCGCGCGCGGCCAATGGTGGGGCGCGGCGCGGTGCAGCGGCCGGGCTCTAGCAGGGCCTGCACTTGCTCTTCGGGCATGCCAAAGCCGCTGTCCGAAACGCATATGGCCACCATGCGGTCGTCGGGGGTGAGTACGGCGCCCAGGCGAATGGTGCCGCCCACGGGAGTGCACTTCAGGGCGTTGCTCACGAGGTTGCGCAAAATGGTGCGCGTCATGTTGGCATCGGCCCATGCCGTTAGGCCCTCGGCGGCGGCCACGCTCAGGCTAATTTGGCGCGCTTGGGCGGCGGGGCCGTGCAAGGCTTCCACATCGCGCAGCAGCTCACTTAGTTGCAGCTGCTGGGGCTGAAAGGCAAGCTCGCCGGTTTGCGTTACGGCCCAATTCAGCAAGTTATCGAGCAAGCTATTGAGGTGCTGAGCCGATTGACGCACCTGCTCGGGCAAGCGGCGCAGGCCTTGTTCGTCGCCGGTGCGCAGGTAGAAATCGATCAGCTCCGTCACGCCTACAAACGAGGTAACGGGGCCGCGCAAATCGTGGGCTACGATGGAGTAGAGGCGGTCTTTGCTTGAGGCGAGTTGTTGTGTTTGGGTGTTGGCCTGCTCAAGTGCCGCGTGGTTGGCCGCCAAAGCCCGTTTGCTGCGCCGCAATTGCCACGTAAGCCCGCCTACGCCCACCAAGCCCAGCACCAACGCGCCCACGGCAATGCGCAGCTCGCGGTTGCGCAGCTGCTGCAACTCGGCGCGCTGGGTAAGCAGGCGAATCTGGTTTTCCTTTTCGGCCGACTCGTAGCGCGACTGCAGCGCCGACAGCGTACCGAGGCGGGCCCGGCTGTTGAGGGTATCGTTGAGGGCCTCGTAGCGCTGCCGCCACTCGTAAGCTTGGCGGTACTGTTGGCGCGCCGCCTGAATGTTGGCCATCAGGTTGTAGCCATCGAGCACGCGCTCCAGAAACCCAATGCGGCGGCCCTGGCTCAGGGCTTTGCGCGTTAGTTCTTCGGCTTCGTCGAGCTTGTTGGTGAGCAGCAATACCGAGGCCAGCAGCTCCTGTTGGCTGGTTACAAACCGCGGGTTGTTGGCCGCCTGGCTGAGCTCCAGTGCTTTGCGTAACAGCCCCTCGGCAATGCTGTAGTTGCCGATTTGCAAATAGTGGGTGCCAAGGTGCCCTAGGTACATGGCCTCGCCGGCACGGTCGCCGGTGCGGCGCGCCAGTTGCGTGGCCTGGCGGGTGTACTGCATGCCTTTGGGGTGTTGGCCGCGGTAGAAGAAAAGCCCACCTAGGTTGCCATAAAGCATCAGTTGGGTGCGCACGCTCACGCCGGGCGTGCGAATGCGCGCGAGGGCCTGGCGGTAATTGGCCCAGGCATTTATGGTGTCGCCGCGCTCGTGATGAATGCTGCCCATGGCAGTGTAGCCGCGCACTATGCCGTCGGAGTTTTGCAGCTCTTGGGCCAGCAACAGGGCCTCTTGCTGCAGCTTAAGCGCATGGGGGCCGTCGGAGAGGTTTGCGTAGCAACTGCCTAGGTGCAGCAACGCCCGCATTAGCCCGGGTTTATCGTCGAGGGTGCGGGCCAGCCGTACGGCATCTTCGCCGTAGCGCAGGGCCCGGTTGGGCGAATGGTCGTGCAGGGCGTAGCACAGTTGGCTAAGCACCCGCACCCGGCTGGTATCGACGGGTAGGGCAGGCAAACGCTCCCGCAACCGGGCCACGCCGAGCGAATCTTGGGCGTGAGCCGCCAGTGTGGCCCACAACCAAAAGCACATAAGCCCAGGCAGAAACCGCCCCATGCTAACGACAGATTTACGCGGAGGTGGTCGGGAGGATTACCTGGCTAATATAACAACACTTATATGCAGTTTTGCAACAAGCAGTTACAGCCAGCAAAACCACCGTTCGCGGCGCTGCAAATGCGTGTGGCGCAGAAACTCGGCCACCGGCCCTAGGTTGGTGAGCAGCGAGGTAAGCGTAAGCACGCGGCCGTCGTGCAGGTGCAGGCGCAGGTACTCGTAGTTGCTCCAAAACACGCGGCGGGTGCGGCACACAGCGTACTCTACCGCGGCAATGTCGCGCCGCCCGAAGCTTCGCTGGTAAGGGCCTTCGTACACTTCCAGCACGTTGCGCTTGGGCTCGAACAGCAGCGTGGTGCGGCGGTTGTGGCGGTAGTATTGCCAGTGCAGTACAAAGCTCGGCAGCGAAAAGCCAAGCACCGCGGCTGCCAGCAGGCACACAAGCACCACCTCCCAACTGCCAACGGGTTTGGCTAATGTTTGGGTGATAGGGGGCAGGCCCACGGTGAGCGTGGCCATTGGCCACGTAAGCAAGTATACTCCGCGCCAGTAGTTGGCCTGAAAAACGGTGCGTTTGCGCCCGAACAGGCGCAAACCCCACTGCAAGACCAGCGCAATCAGCCCAATGCCTACCGCCAACTCCAGCAACGGCCCGAGCACCTTTCGCATTAGCGCACCACGATGTACGGCTCGCTGCCTTGGCGGGCGCGGAGCTGGCCAAAAGGCTCGGCCGGCACACCTGCTTCGCGCAGCAACTGCTCCACGGCGGCGCGGCCCTCGGGCGCTACGCACACCAGCAACCCGCCCGAAGTTTGGGGGTCGCAGAGCCAATGGCGTTGCTCTTCGCTGATGTCGCCGCCAGCGCCCGACACTTTGTGGCCGTACGAATCCCAGTTGCGGTGCGTGCCGCCGGGTATGGCTTTCTGTTGGCGGTAGGCCTCGGCCGCGGCAATGCGTGGTACTTGCGCAAAGTCGATTTCGGCCGTGAGCTGGCTGCCTTCGGCTACTTCGGCCAAATGACCTAGGAGGCCAAAGCCAGTTACGTCGGTCATGGCTTTTACCTGGGGCAGCTTACCTAGGGGCTCGCCCAGTTTGTTGAGCTGCATCATCTGGCGCGGGGCCAGTTGCGCGTCGGCCTCCGTCAGCAAGCCTTTTTTCTGAGCCGTTGTCAGCATGCCCACGCCGAGGGGCTTGGTGAGGTACAGCAGGCAGCCTTCGGTGGCCGTGTCGTTGCGCTTCAGGTTCGGAATGTCGACTAAACCACTCACGGCCAGGCCAAAAATGGGCTCGGGCGAATCGATGCTGTGGCCGCCGGCCAGCGCAATGCCGGCCTCGGCGCACACGCTGCGGCTGCCCTCAATCACGCGCCGGGCCACCTCGGGCGGTAGCTTGTCGATGGGCCAGCCCAGTACGGCAATGGCCAGCACCGGGCGCCCGCCCATGGCGTACACATCGGAAATGGCGTTGGCCGAGGCAATGCGCCCAAAGTCGTACGCATCGTCGACGATGGGCATGAAAAAATCGGTGGTGCTGATAAGGGCTTGGCCCGTGCCTAGGTCGTACACGGCCGCGTCGTCGCGGGAGGCGTTGCCCACCAACAGGCGCTCGTGGTGGGGCTGCGGCACGGTGGTGTGCAAAATCTGATCGAGCACCTTTGGAGCGATTTTGCAGCCGCAACCCGCGCCGTGGCTGTACTGCGTCAGGCGAACGGCGTCGGCGGAGGTGGAAGGAGCAAGCAAGTCGGGGTTCATATCAAATTGAAAATTAGGGAGCTGCCGGTACAACTCGCAGCTGGGCTATACTTCCCAGACCGCATGTTGCAGCACCACGCGGTAGCCGTCGGGGTCTTCGAAGGTAAGGCCGCGCACATCCCAATACGGGTTGTGGGCAAGTACGGGCACAAACCCAGCGCTTTGCATGCGGGCAGTGGCTTGCTGCCAGGCGGTGGCATCGGGCAGGTAAAACACGAGCAAGTGCTCGGCCGAAGGAGCCGCTGCGGCTAAGTGGCCGCGCTCGTGCGTAAACTCCAGGTGGTACGGCGCCTGCGGGTGGCCCAGCATCAGACCATCGAACCCGGCGTGATCTTCAAACGAGCCGAGTACCTCAAAGCCTAGCCCGTCGCGGTAGAAGGGTAGCAGCGCGGCCAAGTTGTTGGTGGGGCGGGCTACGCGCAGCTTAGGAACCATGTGCAGTAGGTGCAGCCGAAGCGGCCGAAAGTTGGTTGGCGGCAGCTAGCACCAGCTCGGCGTTAACCGTTGGGTCGCAAGTATCGGAGGGTACCCGCACCAAGGGCACTTTGCCTGCGCGGTCGTCGAGGCCGTGGCGGTACGTTTTGTCGTAGTAGCCAAGGGCAATGTCCACCATCTTTTCCATGTCGCCGGCGTCGATGGCGGCTAAGGCTTCCTTGGTCATCAGCCCGCCGAGCTTCTTTTGAATGCGCTCAATGGCTTGGCGCAGCAGCTCGGGCGCGTGGCGGCCGTACTCGTCGGCCAGCTTGCGCGTACGCACCGGGCGCGGAATATCGAGCACGATAAGCGGAGCCTGGCGCAAGTGCTCGTAAAGGGCGCCGGGCAAGGCCACTGTGCCAATGGTGCGGCTTTCGTCTTCGAGCCACAGCCTAGGTGCCTGGGCTTGTTGGTGAAGTTGCCAGGCCAGCTCGTTCTCGAACTGCTCGGTGGTGGGCTGCGGCGGTAGGCCAATGGCCCCAAACGCCGAGCCCTTGTGATGCGCCAGCCCCTCCAAGTCGATGGTGGGCTCGTGGTGGTACTGGTTTAGTACGTGCAGCACATCGGTTTTGCCCGAGCCGGTAAGGCCACCTAGGGCCAGCAACGGGCGGGGGCGGGCCAGCTCGGCCAGGGCCCAGCGGCGGTAATCTTTGTAGCCTTTGTCGAGCAGGTGCACCCGAAAACCGGCCAGCTCGAGCAGCCATTGCACCGCCCCTGAGCGCATGCCGCCGCGCCAGCAGTGCAGGCGTACCTCCTTGCCGGGGGCCAGCTGTTGGGCTTCGCGTACCAGCTGACTCATTTTCGGCCCGAAGAAATCAAGGCCCAGGAGCACGGCCTTGTCCTGGCTCACGCGCTTATACGTAGTGCCGATGCGTGCCCGTTCCTCGTCGGAAAAGATGGGGAAACTTACCGCGCCCGGTATGTGCCCCTGGGCGTACTCCAGCGGCGCCCGCGCATCAAAAATTGGTGCATCGGCAGGGCCAGCCATAAAGTCGGGGAGCAGGAGGCGCGGCATTGTTGAATGAAGGAAGAAGGTGGAAGGAGGAATGAAGAATGACGTGAGGGACAGGACTTTAAAAACCTTCCTTCTTCATTCATCATTCTTCTTTACAGAAGCTGCCGACGGTAGAGCTGAATGGTGTTTTCGAGCCCTAGATACAGCGCGTCGCAAATAAGCGCGTGGCCAATGCTTACCTCCTGCAAGGCCGGCAATTGCTGCTTCAGAAAAGCCAGGTTATCGAGGTCGAGGTCGTGGCCGGCGTTTACGCCCAAGCCGAGCTGCTGGGCCAAGGCTGCGGCCGCGCGGTAAGGTGCCACGGCCGCCTCGCGGTTGTGGCGGTACTGGGTGGCGTAGGCTTCGGTATACAGCTCGATGCGGTCGGTGCCGGTGCCCACGGCTGCTTTTACCATTTCCAGGTCGGGGTCGAGGAAAATGCTCACGCGGCAGCCCAAGGCCTTCAGCTCCTGCACAATGCCCCGAAGGTACTCTTGGTGGCATAGCGTATCCCAACCGGCATTGGAGGTAATGGCATCGGGCGCATCGGGCACCAGTGTTACTTGCTCGGGGCGCACTTCGCGCACCAACTCCAGGAAATCGGGGGTGGGGTTGCCCTCCACGTTCAGCTCGGTGGTCACGATGCCCTTCAGGTCGCGCACGTCTTGGTACCGAATGTGGCGCTCGTCGGGGCGGGGGTGCACGGTAATGCCCTCTGCGCCAAACCGCTCGCAGTCGCGCGCGGCTTGCAACACATCGGGGCGGTTGTGGCCGCGGGCATTCCGCAGGGTGGCTATTTTATTTATGTTTACGCTAAGCTTTGTCATATCGTGTGGGTGCCCGCTAGCATACGTTGGGCCGCGGCCAAAGATAGGACGCCGGCCCGGGTGGCGTGCAATGTTGGCGGTGGCCCTAGGTGGTTTGCTGGTTTAGGAAGCGCGGCCACCCAACACCACGCTGGCCCGGGGCGTATCGGCGGTTGGGCCGCTTGCCGCGCACGTAGCAAACCGGCCCGCGCCCACGGTGTGGCCAAAAGAAGTAATCTTGCACCTCATTTTTCTGCCGCTTTTGTTATGACGCTGAAAGAACGCATCGACGCCGATATCAAGAAGGCCATGCTGGCCAAAGACAAAGTTCGCCTGACTGCCCTGCGCAGCATTAAGTCGCAAATCATGCTAGCCGAAACCGCCGAAGGTTTCCAAGGCAGCCTGACCGCCGACGCCGAGCTGAAGCTCCTCAACAAAGCCGCCAAGCAGCGCCGCGAAGCCGCCGAGATGTACCAAAAGCAGTTCCGCTCCGACCTCGAGGAGGTAGAGCTGGCCGAACTGGCCATCATCGAAGAGTACCTGCCCGCGCAGTTGTCGGAGGCCGACCTTACCGAGCGGTTGGTTGAAATTATTGGCCGCGTTGGCGCCACCGGTCCTTCCGACCTAGGCAAAGTAATGGGCGTGGCCGCGCGCGAGCTGGCCGGCCAAGCCGATGGCCGCGCCATTTCGCAAGAAGTAAACCGCTTGCTCAACAACACGAATTTTTAGGGTCTTGGGGTCTTGGGAGCTTAGGGGCTTGGCTGACGTTGAGTTGACCATAGCCCCGAACGAGCCCCAAGGCCCTAAGCCCCCAAGACCCCAATTATGTCCGGCTTCGATTTATTGTTGCTCGTGCCTTTGGCCGTGGGCGCAGTCAAAGGCTTTCGGCGCGGTATTGTGCTGGAGGTTGCCTCGCTGGTGGCCTTTGTGCTGGGCGTGCTGGGCGGCCTGAAACTGCTCGGGGCGGCCATTCCGCTGGTGCGCCACTACGTGGGCGAGGCGTTTGGCATGCTGCCGTTGGTGTCGTTTCTGTTGGTGTTTGCCATCATAGCCTGGGGCGTGCACATGGCCGGCGGGCTGCTGAAAAGCGTGGTACACCTTACGCCCCTAGGCGTGCTCGACAACCTTGTAGGCGGGGCAGCCGGGGCCCTTAAGTGGGTACTTGGCCTGAGCTTGCTGCTCTACGGCACCGGGCTGGCCGGTTTGCCCATTGCCCAACCGCTCACCCACAACTCGGTGCTGCTGCCCGTGGTGGCCGAGGCTACGCCGCTGGCCCTGCAAGTGGTGGGCGTGGTGCTGCCGTTTGCCTCCGAGCTGCTTGCCACGCTGCGGAACGTGTTTTAGCACCTAGGGCGTTTGCCTTCCGATGCGCCTGCTGCTGCTCGATAACTTCGATTCCTTTACCTACAACCTGCTCGATTACTTCTGCCAGCTGGGCACCGAAGTAATGGTGCGCCGCAACGACGTGCCCTTGTCCGAGCTGCTGGCGCTGCCCTTCGATGCGGTGGTGCTGTCGCCGGGGCCGGGTACACCTCGGCAAGCAGGCAACATGATGGCTTTGCTCGAGCAAGTGCACCAGCGCGTGCCGGTACTGGGCGTCTGCCTAGGTCATCAGGCCCTAGGCGAGTTTTTCGGGGCCGAACTGGGGCGGGCCGCGCGGCCCATGCACGGCAAGGTTTCTGAAATGCAGGTGGCGGCAGGGGAGGAGCTGTTTGCCGGCCTGCCCGCGCGCATGCCCGTTACGCGCTACCACTCGTTGGTGCTCCGCAATTTGCCGCCAACGCTGGTGCCCTTGGCCTACACCGCCGACGCCGACCACGAGCTGATGGCCTTGCGCCACCACGCGCTGCCGCTCTACGGCGTGCAGTTTCACCCAGAGGCGCTGCTAACCACCCACGGGCTGGCCATGCTGCGTAATTGGGTACGGATTGCGTATCATTGCACAGGTGTGGCCACGCAGTTGGCCCCGCCCAAGGCGCTTATTGAGAACGATGGAATTGCAGATTAAGCAGCACAGCGGATTCAAATATGTGGATGAGGGCAGCGGCGAGGTATTGCTGCTGCTGCACGGCTTGTTCGGGGCTCTCAGCAACTGGCAAGGCGTTATCGACGAGTTTGCCCGCGATTATCGCGTTGTCATACCGATGCTGCCCGTGTACGATATGCCCCTCACGCGGGCCGGCATTACGGGCTTGGTCGAGTTTGTGGAAGGCTTCGTGAAAACCATGGGCCTGAACGAGCCAGCTACCGTGCTCGGCAACTCTTTGGGCGGCCACGTGGCGCTGGTGTACACCTTGCGCAACTCCGCGCGGGTGCAGCGCCTGGTGCTTACGGGCAGCAGCGGCCTGTTCGAAGACTCTATGGGCGGCTCCTTCCCGCGCCGCGGCGATTACGCCTACGTGCAGGAGCGCGTGGCCTACACCTTCTACGACCCCAAGGTGGCTACCAAGGAGCTGGTCGATGAGGTGTTCGATGTTACGAACTCCAATGCCAAGTGCTTGCGCATCATTACCATTGCGCGTTCGGCACAGCGCCACAACCTCACCAAGGACCTAGGCCGCATTCAGGTGCCCGTGTTGCTGATCTGGGGCCTCAACGACACCATTACGCCGCCACTTGTAGCCCACGAGTTTCACCGTTTGCTGCCCAACTCCGAACTGCACTTCCTCGATCATTGCGGCCACGCCCCCATGATGGAGCGCCCACAGGCGTTTAACCGCCTGTTGCATCAGTTTTTGCAGCAACAAGTGCCCCAGCCCACCATCGGCGCGTAGTTTGGCGCTGGCCACGCAGCAAAATCGCCGACCGACTCGTAGTTTGGGCTAGCCTGCTGTTGCGGCCCGGCGCCGCGCCCGCAACCTAGTGCACCGTTTGTCGCTTATACACCAGCGACTAATTTTCCACCGCTTACCCCGGGTTGTCATGCACTCGATGCTCGCCGAAGACCTGCTGAACCAAATGATTCCGCCGCTGAAGGTATCCGACTCGGCGGGCAAGGCAGCGCGTTGGCTGGAGGAATTCCACGTCGATCAGCTGCCCGTGGTACAAAACCGCCAGTACCGGGGCATGGTTACCGAGGCCGACCTAATCGATGTGGCCACCAACCCCGAGCAGCTGCTTGGCAGCGTGGCCTTTGGTTTTGCTGAGGTGCACGTGCAGCGCGACCAGCACTTTTACTCCGTGATGGAAATGGCCATCCGCAATAAGGTGCAGCTGGTGCCCGTGCTCGACGACCAACGCGAGTACCTAGGCGTGGTAACCGTAGGCGATACGCTGGCCGCGTTCGGGCAAATACCCGGCAACGCCGGCGAAAGCGGCATCCTGGTGATGTCGATGGAAGAGCGGGACTACTCCTTGAGCCAAATCAGCCGCTACATCGAGGAAAACAACGCCAAAGTGCTCAGCTCGCACGTAGCCGAAGACGAGTCCGATACGCGCCGCATTCGTCTGACGCTTAAGTTGAATACCAGCAACATGGGCCGCATTGTGGCTACGCTCGAGCGGTTCGGGTACGTGATAACGGCGCAGTTCAGCGGAGCCGGCGAAATTACCGAGGCCGACCAAGAGCGCCTCGATTCGCTGATGCGCTACCTGAGTTTGTAGCCAGTGCGAACAGCCGTAGTTGCCGCCATCCTTTGGATAGCGTTGTGGGGTGCGGCCACCGCCGCCAAGGTCGGCAACCTCGCTGTACACAACGCTGCTCATGCGGGGCCTCCGCCCGATTCGGTGCGGCGCGTTGCCCTCGATAGCCTGCTGGCTGCACAGTGCCCCGGCTACTCGGCCGTGCGGGTTGGCCAGGTATTATTCGTCGGCAACGAGGTAACTAAAGAGCACATCTTGCGCGCCGAACTCGATTTCCGCGAAGGCGACACCCTGCAAGTAGCCGAGTTGGCCTCCCGCCTCGAGCGAAACCGGGCGCGGCTCTACAACCTGCAACTGTTCAACCAAGTAGCGGCCCAAGTAACCTGCCGCGACGGCGAGCTGATTGTGTTGTTTGGAGTGCAGGAGCGCTGGTACACGTTTCCGGTGCCCATTTTCTCCTTCGCCGACCGCAACATCCGCTCCTGGCTCGACCGGCCCGACCGCTGGCAGCGCTTCGATTACGGTTTGCACCTCACGCGCTACAATTTTCGGGGACGCAACGAGCAATTGCTGGGCAACTTGCAGTTTGGATTCAACCGCAAATACGAGCTGTTTTACCTCACGCCTTCCCTAGGTCGATTCCGGCGCATGGGCCTATCGGTAGGGGCTTCGCTGCTGCAAAGCCGCGCCCTCGACTATGATACCCGCCAAGATCAGCTGCTGGCGCTGCGCACCGACAACGCCTTTCCGGTACAGCGCTGGTACGTAACCGGCGGATTGCGCTGGCGCCGCACCGTGCAGCGCCTCACCACGCTCGATGGCTATTATTACCACGAACGCATTTCCGACTCGGTGCAGCGGCGCAACCCCAATTATTTCCTAGGTGCCCGCCAGCGCGCATTCGTGGATGTGGTGCTGAGCCGCACCCTCAACCAGCGCAACTCGTTTGCCTATCCGCTTAGTGGGTCTTTTCTGCAGCTTAGCCTCACGCAGCGGTTCTTCGTGGCATCGGCCAGCCCACCCATCACTACGCTTGCCGGCCGCTATGCCCGATACTTCGACCTAGGCAAGGGCTTTTACTACAGCGCCAGCGGCGAGGCCCGGCTCCGGATAGCCCAGCGCCTGGCCTACGCCGATAGCCGCGCCCTGGGGTACCGCCAGGCCTTGGTCCGCGGTTACGATTCGTTCGTTGTGGATGGCCGCCACTACGGCGTGGTGCGGCAAGGCCTCTCGTACCGCATCTTCGACGCCGGCCGGCTGAACTTGCCCATGCTCAACGACCCGCGCCTGAACCGCGTGCCCCTAGTGCTCTATTTGAATACATTTGCCGATGCGGGGTACGTGGCCGAGCGCTCCGTGCCCGCCACCAACCGCTTGCCCAATCAGTTGCTTGCCAGCTTGGGTGTAGGTTTGCACCTGGTAACCTACTACGATCGGGTGTTCACGCTGGAGTACGCCCGAACGCTCAATGGCTTTGGCGGTTTCTTTTTCCGCACCGAATTTCCCATTTAAGCGCCTGTTCAACCTAGGGCCCCACGTATGCGCATTGCCATTCAGGGAAAACCATTCGAGGCCGATATGGCGCCGCACCTGCAGCAGTTGTTCGATGAGCTAGCTGCTCGTCAGGCTGTTATTGCGGTAGCCGAAACATTTCGCGAGTACCTACAGCACCTACGTTTGCCAGAGGGCATCTCCACCTTCCGGCGGGGCGACTCACTGCGCGGAACCGACTTTGTGCTTAGCATTGGCGGCGATGGTACCCTGCTCGATACGGTTACCTACGTCGGCAAGCACGAAATTCCCATCCTAGGTATCAACACCGGGCGGTTGGGGTTTTTGTCGACCGTGCCGCCCGACCGCATTCCGCAGGCCATTGATGCTCTGTTTCGCGGGCACTTCACGCTCGAGCGCCGTAGCCTCATCCATGCCGATACCGACCCGGATGTGTTCGGCGGCCTCGATTTTGGCCTCAACGAATTCTCCATCCTCAAGCGCGATTCATCGTCGATGATCGTGGTACACACGTACATCGACGGCGAATACCTAAACTCTTATTGGGCCGACGGCCTGGTGGTTTCAACGCCCACAGGCTCCACGGGCTATTCGTTGAGCTGCGGCGGGCCGGTAATGTTGCCGCAAACCAACAATTTCATCATCGCTCCCGTATGCCCCCACAACCTGAACGTCCGACCACTCATCGTACCCGATCATAGCATCATCTCGTTCGAAATCGAGGGCCGCAGCAACAACTTCCTGTTGTCGCTCGATTCGCGTTCCGTAACAGTCGATGCCGGGGTGCAAATAGCGGTCCGACGTGAAAAATTCGACGCAACATTAGTAAAGCTAAACCACGTGAATTTCCTTAGCACCCTGCGCAGCAAGCTCAATTGGGGCCTCGATCGACGCAACCCTGCTGGACTATCCATGTAAAGCATCGGATTTTTTCTATGAATTGTTTTTAAAACCCAGAGTGCCTACTACTTTTGTTCTTGACTGCAACCGTATCCGCATGGGTACTTGGCTTTCCTAATTCGATATTTCTAACCCCGCTCCACATAGTATGAAGAAACTCTTGACTCTCACCCTGACGCTGGTACTGGCGCTGGTGCTGGTAGCCAACCAGGCGAGTGCCCAGCAGTTCAGCAAGCGGAAGCAGTACAACTCGGTAGGCGTGAGCCTGAACGCGATGAACTATTTCGGTGACATCGTGCCCAAGCCCAGCATCACTAGCTTGCGTTTTGCTGCCACTCGCCCCAACATCGGCCTGAGCTTTACCCACCGTTTCGCCCCGCGCATTTCGGCCCGTGGTAGCTTGTCGTACGGCCGCATCACCGGCGACGACGCCAAAGCCGCTGATGACACCGATCCGGACGCTAAGTACCGCTACAACCGTAACATGAACTTCCGCAACGACATTGTGGAATTGTCAGCTGTAGGTATTTTCGATCTGATAGAAAACCGCAACAACTACCTCAAGCGTCCGGACTTTGTGCCTTACGTTTTCGGCGGTGTGTCGGTGTTTCACCATAATCCAAAAGGCCAGGATGCAAGCGGCAACTTTGTAGCACTGCAACCCCTCGGCACCGAAGGACAACGAGTGAATGGCGACGGCACGTACGGCCTGTGGCAGATCTCGATTCCGTTTGGTGGTGGTGTGCGTTACAAACTAAACAAAAGCTTTGACCTGGGCTTCGAAATCGGCTGGCGCAAAACCTTCACCGATTACCTCGACGACGTAAGCGGTAACTTCGCTCCCGACGCCCAACTGCTCACCGACCAAGCCAAATACTTTGGCCGTGGCATCACTCGAAGCACTCAAGGCGAATTTGCTCGTTTCAATGAGCCCGGCCAGATGCGTGGCAAGAGCAATGAAGACGACTGGTACATCGTTACTGGTTTTTCGCTAAACTACATTCTCGCTCCTCGCGTTAAGAGCCCCAAGTTCCGTTAATCAGTCGTTGGCTGCCTGCCAACGCAGCCTTCTCCTGATGACAAAGACATTCCTCTTCAAAACGCTCCTTGTTTGCTCCGTGCAAGCAGGGGGCGTTTTTTTTGCCCAAAGCGCAACCGCTCAAAACACCAGCGAAATCGGGTTAGGTCTAGGTGCCCTGAACTACAAAGGCGAATTAGCACCTGAATACCGGCTGCTCAACAATCGGCCAGCTGTATCGGCCTTCTACCGAAAGGATATCTCGGCGCCGGTTACCTTGCGCGGCACCGTAACGTACGGATTGATCCGGGGTAACGACGCCGACTTGACGGGAGAAGGCGGAAACCCGTTGCCACTGCCAGCCTACCGGCAAGCCAACCTGAAGGGTTCGTTGCTCGATGTATCAGCCACTCTCGAATACAACTTCTTCGACTTTCATAACCGACGCGACAAGGTCCGTTTCACACCTTATGTGTACACGGGCATTGCTGGTTTTCTAGGCTTTACCCGTTTATCAGGCCCGTTGCCCGGTTTTGATGAAAAAAGCAACACCCTAGGGCTGGCTATTCCGGCGGGGGTAGGGCTCAAACTGGCGCTGTCGCGGCGTTGGAACCTAGGGCTCGAAACCGGCGCGCGGCGGGCACTTACCGATTTGCTCGACCACGTTAAAGACCAAAGCCCGGCCGTAGCCAACCGCTTCGATAAGGATTGGTATTATTACTCAGGGGTAAGCGTGTCGTTTACTTTCTACAAAATCAACTGCCCCGATTCGTACGGCAACAAGCCGCGCCTGTAGCGCTAAGGCACTCAAATCCGGGCGTATGCAACCATTTGCGTAACTTGCGGCCTCTTTACGCAAACACTACGCATGTCGGTCCCATCAGCTATAGACCCTTCACGTATCCCCTCTCACGTAGCCGTAATCATGGACGGCAACGGGCGGTGGGCGAAGAAGCGCGGCGGACTGCGCATCTTCGGGCACCAAAGTGCCATTACCGCTGTTCGCGAGACGGTGGAGGCTGCTGCCGAGCTTGGCGTATCGGTCCTGACGCTGTACGCTTTTTCAACCGAAAATTGGGGCCGTCCGAAGCACGAGGTGATGGCCCTGATGCAGTTGTTGGTACACACCATCCGGCAAGAAACGCCTACGCTGCTGAAAAACAGCATCCGGCTGCAGGCCATTGGCGATACTTCGCAACTACCACAGGCGTGCCAGCGCGAGTTGGCCGAAGCCATGGAGCTAACTGCCGCCGGAACGCGCACCACTTTGGTGCTGGCCCTTAGCTACAGCGGCCGTTGGGATTTGGCGCAGGCCGCCCGCAAGCTGTCGGTTGATGTGGCTGCCGGCAAGGTGATGCCCGATGCTGTAACCGAGGATGTGTTAGCTGGTTATTTGGCAACGGCGGGCATGCCCGATCCTGAGCTGCTAATTCGGACCAGTGGGGAGCAGCGCATCAGCAATTTTTTGCTGTGGCAACTGGCCTACACCGAACTTTATATTACCGAGCTGTTGTGGCCCGATTTCCGCCGCGAACATTTCTACGAAGCTGTTCTGGCTTACCAAAGCCGCGAACGGCGTTTTGGAAAAACCAGTGAGCAACTGACCGTTTCGTAAGTTTCCTTCGATGAGTCCTTTCTTTTTGCGGCTGAGCAGTGTAATGCTGGCCGGGCTGCTGCTAGGGTTGGCCAAGCCGCTTAGCGCACAAACGCAGCCGGCCGGCAGAGCTACCAGCCAAGAGCCGCAGCGCTACGAAATTGGCGGTATCACCGTCAGCGGAGCCCGTTTTTTGGATGCCAATACGCTGATAGGCCTGACGGGCCTAAAGGTTGGCGACCCTGTTTCGATACCGGGCGAAGAGCTGGGCCGTGCAATTCGGAAGCTGTGGGACCAAGGCATCCTGGGCGACGTGCAGGTGGTGGTCGACCGCGTTGAGGGCAACCGAGTTTTCCTCGATTTTCAGTTGAAGGAACGTCCTCGCCTCTCCAAAATTTTCTTCACGGGCATCAGTAAAACCCAAGCCGACGACCTGCGCAACAAGATTAAAATCGTGCGCGGCAAAGTGGTTACGGATGCCTTGCTCAGCAACACGCGCCAAGCCGTTCGGAAATTCTACACCGATAAAGGCTTCATGAACGTGAAGGTGAACATCGCGCAAGAGGCCGATTCGACGCTGCCGAACAGCGTGGAATTGGTCATCGATGTTGACAAGGGCGATAAAGTTCGCATCTCGGATATTGCTTTCATCGGGAATGAAGCCATTGCCGATGGCAAGCTGAAAGGCAAGATGAAAAAGACCAAGGAGAAGAAACCTTACAAGTTTCTGAACTCCGGTAAGTTTCAGAAAGCCGAGTTCGAGGCCGACAAAGAGAAGGTAATCGAGTTCTATAACTCGCAAGGCTTCCGCGACGCCATCATCACGGCCGATTCGCTGGTTACGGTAAAAGACAAGAAAGGCGAAGCTGAAAAGCTACAGCTGCGCATATACGTGGAGGAGGGGCCGAAGTACTACTTCCGCAACATTACCTGGAACGGTAACTACCTCTACGACGACAAAACGCTGGCCTCGATTCTGGGTATCAAGAAAGGGGATACCTACAGCAAAGAGTCGTTGGACAAGCGCCTGAATTACAATCCCACGGGCCAAGACGTAACGTCGATCTACATGAACGACGGCTACTTGTTCTTCCAGATCGAGCCCGTAGAAACCCGCGTGGAAGGCGACTCAATCGACATTGAGATGCGCCTGACCGAGGGCGTGCAGGCCCGCGTGAAAGACATTAACATTGCCGGCAATACCAAAACGTCGGACCACGTAATCCGGCGCGAACTGCGTACCCTGCCCGGCGACAAGTTTAACCGCGAGCTGCTTATTCGCTCGCAGCGCGAACTGGCTTCCCTAGGTTACTTCGACCCGGAGAAGGTAGGCATGAACCCTGTGCCCAACCCGGCCGATGGCACCGTGGACATTAACTACTCCGTGGTTGAAAAGCCTTCTGACCAGATTACCCTTTCGGGTGGCTGGGGTGGCTACGCCGGGTTTATCGGCACGGTGGGCCTGGTGTTCAACAATTTCTCGCTGCGCAAGGCCTCGGAGCTGCGCAATTGGCGCCCTGTGCCCGGCGGCGACGGGCAACGCCTGGCCCTGAACGTGCAGGCCAACGGCTTGCAATTTCAGTCGTATTCGTTTTCGTTCACGGAGCCTTGGCTAGGGGGGCGTAAGCCCAATGCGCTTTCGTTTACCCTGAACAAGAGCATTCAGCGCTTCTCTACGGGCAGCAACTTTGATGTGCGTGCGGGCAGTTTCATCAAGGTAAACAGCGCTTCGGTGAGCTTAGGCCGCCGCCTGCGCTGGCCCGACGACTACTTTACGCTCAGCAACAGCTTGTCGTTTAGCCAATACAAACTGAAGGACTATCCGTACTTCAGCGGCTTTAGCACCGGCAACGCCAACAACTTCACCTTCAATACCACGCTGGCGCGTAACAGTACCGACAACCCCACCTTCACGCGCCGGGGCTCGGCCTTGTCGCTGTCGCTGAACCTGACACCGCCGTACTCAGTATTCCCGGGGGCGCACCCCAATGTAAACGAGTGGGTGGAGTTCCACAAATGGATGTTCGACGCCTCGTGGTTTACGCCCCTAGGTGGCAAGTTTGTGCTGAACACCCGGGCCCACTTCGGGTTTATCGGGCGCTACAACCAAAACCGTCAGATTGGCCCGTTCGAGCGGTTTAAGCTGGGAGGGGCGGGCCTGGGCTTTGGCGGCGCGGCCAACTTCCTGGTTGGTACCGAGTTTGTGGGCCTGCGCGGCTACGACGACCCCAACGAGCAGTTCGCCATTCAGAACCCCAACTCGTCGGGTGGTGTGGCCTACAACAAGTACGTGATGGAGTTGCGCTACCCTGTGTCGCTGAACCCGGCGGCCACGGTGTATGTGCTGGGCTTTGCCGAAGCCGGTAACGCCTTCGAAAATTACTCGACCTACAACCCCTACAAGCTGTACCGCTCGGCGGGCGTGGGGGCGCGTATTTTCATGTCGGCATTTGGTTTGCTAGGCTTCGATTACGGATACGGTTTCGATACCGTAACACCGTATGCGCCTACCAACGGCAAGCAAGACCGTGGCAAATTCCACTTCATCATCGGCCAGCAAATTCGCTAAGGCACCAAACCACCTAGGGCCGGCGTTCTGTAGCATATGAAACGACTATTGTTTGTGCTGCCGCTATTGTGGCTAGCGCTGATGCCTGCCCGGGTGCAGGCCCAGAAATTCGGCTACATCGACTCGGAGTTCATCATGGGCAAAATGCCCGCTTATGCGCAAGCGCAGCAAGAGCTCAACACCCTGTCGCAGAACTGGCAGAAGGACATCGAGGCCCAGAAAAAGGACCTTGACCGGTTGTACCGCACTTACCAAGCCGAGGAAGTGCTGCTGACCGAACCCATGAAGAAGAAGCGCCAGGACGAAATCCTCAAAAAGGAGCAAGACATCAAGGCGTACCAGAACAAGGTCTTCGGTTACGAAGGACAGTTGTTTAAAAAGCGTCAGGAGCTAACCAAGCCGGTGCAGGATCAGGTGTTTGAAGCGGTTGAAAAAGTGGCTAAGAAGAAGCAATTGGCCATTATTTTCGACAAATCCGGCGACCTGACCATGCTTTACACCAACCCTGCGCACGATTACACGGAATTTGTGCTGGAGGAATTGGGTTTAGCATCTGAAGAGCGCAACCAGCCTGCTGCCAAAGGCCCGGTACGCAGCGTTCAGACCCCGACCACGCCCGGCGGCACCGCCGACGACGCGGAGTTTGAGGACCAACGCCCGGCCGCCAAACCCGCGACACCGGCTAAGGGCAAGCAGCCCGCCCGCCCAGGTGCCCGGAATAATTAACTTTGTGAATCTAACCCTCCTGACTTTTTCCTCTCAATGACCCTGACCCGCAAGTTTCGCCTCGTGTTGGCCGCCGCAGCCCTTACGCTGGCTGCCGCTCCTGCCGCCCTGGCTCAGACTGCTCCGGCCACTGCGTCGGCTTCGCTGAAAATCGGCTACACCAACGTTGATTATGTGTTGAGCCAGATGCCCGAAAGCCGTCAGATCGAATCGCAGCTGAAGGACTACAGCACCCAGCTGGAAAACCAGCTGAAAACCAAGTACCAGGAGTACCAGACGAAGGCCGAAGCCTACCAAAAGGGTGCCGCCACGATGTCGGACCCGGTGCGTGCCGATAAAGAAAAAGAGCTGACCAACCTTCAGCAGTCCATTCAGGAGTTTCAGCGCAACGCCGAATCGTCGGTGCAGCAAAAGCAACAGCAGTTGCTGAAGCCCGTGTACGACAAGCTGCAGAAGACCATTGACGTGGTAGCTGACAAAAACGGCTATACCTACGTGTTCAACTCCGATGCAGGCTTTGGCACCACGCCTATTCTGCTACACGGCCCGAAAGATGGCGACATCTCGGACCTGGTACTGAAAGAAATGGGCGTAACGCCCGGCCAGAATAACCAGGCCGCTGCCTCGGCCAAGCCCGCCAGCACCACGCCTGCTACGCCGGCCGCTCAGCCCGCCAGCAGCAAAACCAAGGTTAAGAAGAAGTAATTCTTCTGCCGCTATTCCCGAAAGCCGGGGCCTGCTGCCAGGCCCCGGCTTTTATGTTTGCATTCCACTGCGCTTACCGCCGCTATGCACGAGCTAAACCCCGATTTGCTGCCCGATGACCTCGCCCTAGGTGCCGCGGCCGAAGAAGACGAGCTTTACGAGCACCACCGGATTCAGGCCGATGGGCGGCAGGAGCCCATGCGGCTCGATAAGTTTTTGCTTAACCGCTTGCCCAACGTATCGCGCACCAAAGTGCAGGCCGGCATTGAGGCCGAAGCGGTGCAAGTGAACGGCAAGCCCGCCAAGCCGAGCTACAAAGTGAAGCCCGGCGACGTGATTACCGTGACGCTGCCCGAGCCACCTAGGGAAGACAAAGTCGTGCCGGAGGCCATGGAGCTGGACATCCGCTACGAAGACGACCAACTGCTGCTCGTAAACAAGCCTGCCGGCATGGTGGTGCACCCGGCCTACGGCAACTGGAACGGCACGCTGGTAAACGGCTTGGCCTGGCACTTGCAAAACCTGCCTACGGGCCGCAACGGCGCCATCCGGCCTGGCCTCATACACCGCATCGACAAGGACACCTCGGGGCTGTTGGTCATCGGTAAAACCGAGCTGGCCATGACGCATCTTTCAAACCAGTTCTTCTACCACACCATCGAGCGGACATACTTAGCTTTGGTGTGGGGCGTACCCAAGGAGGCGCAAGGCACCATTAGGGGAAACATTGGGCGGCACCCCAAAGATCGTAAGCTGATGACCGTGTTTCCGGAAGGCAGCGACGTGGGCAAACATGCCGTAACGCACTACCGCGTGTTGCAAAGCTTCGGAAGCGTAAGCCTGCTGCAGTGCAACCTCGAAACCGGCCGCACGCACCAAATCCGGGCGCACATGAAGCACCTAGGGCACCCGCTCTTTGCCGATGCAGCCTACGGCGGCGACCGTATTTTGTACGGGCAACGCACGGGCTCTTACAAAACCTTCGTAGAGAATACCTTTGAGGTGCTACCGCGCCAAGCCTTGCACGCTAAATCCCTAGGTTTCGTGCACCCCACCACGGGCCAGCACCTGCAGTTTGAGGTGGAGTTGCCGGCCGATTTTCGGACGGCGCTGGAGCGTTGGGAAAAATACGCTGCCCAACTGGCTTAGTAACGCTTCCAAATGGCCACAAAAAAGCCCGCTACGAGCACGTAGCGGGCTTTTGCTTGTAGGGTAAGCCCTAGGTTACTTTTTCTTCACCGGAGCTTTGGTAGCGGTTTTGCCTTTGCCGCTAATGTCGTTGATAGCAGCCGTGGCTTGCGCATCGCCGGGGTTGAGGGCCAGGGCCTGCTGCCAGAACGGGAGCGAAGCCTGCTTGTCGCCTTTCTGGTAGTGGTAGTAGCCCAGGTAGCGGTAAGCTTCGGCCAGGCCGGTTTTATTTTTCTCCGGGTCGGCTTTGGCTAGCTCGATGTACTTCTCGTAGTGCGGTTTGGCCAACCCTTGCTTGGTATCGGGGTCGAGGTTGGCGTTGGCTTGCGCACGCAGCAGGTAGCCGGGGGCGTAGGTGGGGCGAGCCGTTATTACAATGTTCAGCAGGCTATCGGATTGCTGGTACTGCTTGTTGAGCGAGTACACGTTGGCCAAGCGCACCTGGTCGGTTAGCTGCGCGCCGCCAGCCATTTTGGCTTTGTACACGGCAATGGCCTTCGGGTAATCTTTCTTCAGCAGGTAAGCCGAAGCCAAATCGTTTTGCAGTTCGGAAGCTTTGCTGGGGTCAGCCTTAATAGCACGCTCGATGATGGCAATGCCCTCGTCGGAACGGCCGGCTTTCGTCAGAATTTTGCCTTGGTACACGTAGTCCTCCGTCAGGATTTTGTCCTGCGGAACCATCTTCATGTACTTGTCCATAGCAGCCACAGCCTGGTCGTTCTGGCCCGATTCGAACAGCGAGTAAGCCAACAGGCGGTTCATGGTCACGTTGGTCGGATCCTTGGCCAACACTTCCTGAATCTGCGTCAGAGCTTCCGGGTACTTCTTGTTCAAGTACAGGAAGGCGGCATAAGTCGCTTGGGTATTGGGCGACTTCTCCGACATGTCGGTGTACTTTTTCATCGTCTGCGACGCCTGATCATACTGGCCGGCGTAGTAGTACATGTCGGCCATTTCGCGGTACACCGGCGCAAAGTTCGGGTCGATGCTGGTTACCTTCTGGAAGTTGGCCAAGGCATCTTTGCCGTTGCGGGCGCGCACGTTCAACCGGCCTTTGCGGTAGTAAGCAGGCAGGTAGTTGGGGTCGGCGCTCAGGGCACGGTCGTAAGCCGTCATGGCTTCGCCGCCGCCGTTTTCGCGCTTTTCGTAAATGTCACCTAGGGCAACCAGCATAGCCGGGTCGTCCTTCTTGTTCAGCTTAAGGGCTTGGTTCAGGTAATCAATGCCCTTCTGGCTGTCCTTAACATCGGACTCGGCGTAGGCCTGGCCAATGGCTGCCAGAACTTTGGCATCCTTGTTCTTGCTCATTTTGGCAGCGGCCTCAAACTGCGCTTCCGCGTCGGCCTTTTTGCCCTGCGCAAGGTAAGCCCGGCCGGCAGACACCCTGGCCATCGGCGACTTAGGGTCGTTGGAGGCCAAGTTGAAGTAGTAAGCAGCCGAATCGGTTTTTTCCTGTTTCTGGTACAGGCGGCCAAGCTCAAATGCAGCTTCAAAGTTCGTGTTGGCTTGCGGCAACAGCGTACGCTTAGCTTCGCTGTAGCGCTCAAGCTGAATGGCCTTCTGGGCGCTTTGCACGTTCTGGGCAAATGCCGCAGTGCCGGCCAGCGAGAAAGCAGCGAGGAGCGTGAGCTTCCAGGGCTTATTGTTCATGAGGTGAGGGTGAGTGAAAAGAGAGTGAGACGGTTTCAACAGGTGTGTGGCAACCACACTACTGGCGGTTGGCTTGCACAAGCCGCACCTGACCGGTAGCAGGCATTAAACCCGATTTAAGAAAAATGAGTTGCCCTTTGTTACCGGCAACAAAGGATGCAAACCCAGTGCCAAGACCGGCGCGGGCCTCGCGGCTGATGATAAAGAGCTTGCGGCGCAGCGGGTATTCGCCCGTGGCCAAGTACGCTTGGTAAGGTTTTACGTAGTCGCTGGTGCGGGTGGGCTGCGAAGCCTTGCTAATGGCAGCTACGCGCACCTTATGCAAAAAGCCTTGGGCTTGTGAGTCATCTTGGTCGCTGATCCAGTTAACGCCGATTACGCCAATGGCATTCGGATGCGTTGCAACGTAATCGATGAGCTTGGGGTTCGATTCGCTGGCAAACACTTGCTTCGACAAAGCCGCTCCGCGCGTTATCGAGTCTTGCACGTAGCGGGCCGTACTGGAGCGGTTCTGGTCGAATACCACGTTAATGACGCCGAGTTTGCTAGCCTTACTGCCTACCTGGCTCCACTTAGTGGCCGTACCCATGAAAATATCGCGCAGCTGCACCAGGGTCAGCAACGAGTCGGGGTTGGAAGGATGCACGATAATGGCCACGCCGTCGGTAGCAATAGGCGTCGTGCGCGGCACAATCTTCAACCTGTCGAACACGGCTTGCTCGTCGGTGTTCAGGGGGCGTGCCACCACCACCGCGCGTACTTTGTCGTCGAGCAAATCGCGCATGGCTTCTTGCTCGGGCTTGTAGCTCGCGTCGATGCGCGCGTACTGATAAAGCTTCTGGAAAGTATCGACGTGCGACTTCAGGATGGGCTCGAAGGTGTTGTCGATGCTAACGCGAACGTTGCCCGTGGTGGGCGTATCTTCGACGGCCACCGAGCCATCGGGGTTGGTGCGGTTGCAGCTGCTGAGCAGGGTGGCACCTAGGGCCAGTGCAGCCCAAGCCACCGTGCGGCCTTTAGCGCTGAAAAGAGTCATGGCGGTTGCGGAAGTGCTGACGAAAAGTGCGGAAGAAGCGAATCAGGCCGTAAAGAACAAACAAGCCGCCCACAACGCGGCGGGCAGTAGGGGCCAAGGCGAACATATGCGCCGGCGCCGCCAGCAAGAAAGCGCCCAAGCCTACGTAAACAGCGGCCATTAGAAGCACGAAGTAGCGCATGGCCACGCGTTGGCTTCGGCCACGATTTATGCGCTCGTCCGCATCGGTATTTAGCATATGCTGAATGGTGTTGGGAGAAGGATTTGCCTATCCTAACGCGTAAAAGTAGAACGTTTGTTCTCGCAAAGAAGATATAGCATTTCGAATGTTGCCAACTTAAAGCCAAAAGCCTGCCCGAAAATATTGCTCGGGCAGGCTTTTGCGACCTAAAAATACAACCTCAGGCGCAGGCAGAGTTGCGCCCGCTTATTGCGCTATTTTGAAGGTGATAGGGAGCGTGTAGCGTACCGAAACCGAGCGGCCGTTTTGCTTACCGGCTTGCCAGCGCGGCATAGCCCTGATTACGCGGGCGGCCTCCTCGTCGGTGCCGTGGCCCAAGCCTTTGATAACCTCCACGTCCGTGATTTCGCCGAGCGTATTTACCGTGAAAGCCACGAACACCTTACCTTCCTTTTTCGAACCTAGGGCTTGCGCCGGATAACGCAGGTTGCGCTGCAAGTATTTGACCAACGCCGCTTGTCCGCCTTCAAACTCGGGCATTACTTCGGCATGGATAAACACCTCTTCCTTGGGTGCCGCAGCTGTGCCTGTGGCCGGTGCGCTGATCCCTTCAGCGGCTCCGTCAGGCGATACGCTTGCCGCAGCGCCGGTGTCGGCTTTAGGAGCAGCAACCGTTGTCAACAAAGCATCCTCCGAAACATTGGTTTGTTCGGGGCGCGGAGGCACTACTGCATCCGGCACCACGCGGGTAGCTAATTCCTTGTATTGAGGAGCTTTGGCTGCGGCAGGCGGTGGCGTAACTACTGGCTCCACCGCTTTGGGTGGCAAAACCACATCTGTAAGCGTCACGGTGGGTTCGTCGTTGAGCACAGGCGCTGGCAAAGCGGCGTTGTTCCGCAGGCGGCTTGCCACCAGCGGAACCACAACCAGCAACGCAAACAAAGCTATGGCAATGGCCAAAGCGCGGCGCAAGTGTTGTGGGTAGGACTGGCGCAGTTCGAAGGCTCCATAAGCCTTGTTGCGGCCTTCGAACACAATTTCGTCGAGGGTTGGCGGGCGTAGCTGAAGCGGAGTCATAACAGGTTATTGGGTTAGGTGAACGGTGGTACAGCTTTGCTTCTGGCCTGCCTAACTCTTACCCTGCCGCACAATCCCTAGGTAGCGCCTTCATTACCCAAAACGCACGGCAGTTCCGCTGCAGTATGCAACTGGCCTCAAAAAATACAGTTACCCCCAAAGCAAAAGCCCGGCACAAGCAAGTGCTTGTACCGGGCCATATTTGCTACCCCTAGGGGCCAGCGAAATTACTTGATGGTGAAGGTAACCGGAACGGTGTACGACACGCTAACGGCGCGGCCGTTCTGTTTACCAGGCGTCCAAGAAGGCATGCCTTTGATAACTCGTACTGCTTCTTCGTCGCAGCCAGCGCCGATGCCTTTCGTCACCGTTACGTTGGAAATGTCGCCGTTGGGGCCTACTACGAAGTTCACGAATACTTTACCTTCAACCTGGTTGCGAAGTGCCAGCGGCGGGTACTTGATGTTTTTACCGAGGTATTGCATCAGGCCTTCCATACCACCAGGAGGGGTGGGCATCTGTTCTACGTAGGTATAGACCTTCTGCTCCACTACATCTTCCACAACCTTGTTGCCTTCGTCGCCGAGGCCGCTTAGGTCGAGGGGGTTGTCGGTGTTACCTTTTACGGTTGCCGTAGCCACCACTTTGTCTTCCAGTTCCTCCTGATCCGGAATCTCTTCTACTTTTTTCACCTCTTCGTCGCGCTTAACAACGGGCGGGGTGAATTTGATAGTCGAGAGCTTGGGCGGAGGGGGCGGCGGCGCCGTGGGGGGCGGGGGCGGAGGGGGCGGCGGCTGGTTCTCCAAGGGCGGAGCTTCCAGCACAATTTCCGTTTCCTTTTTGGCCTTCTCAACCACTTCTTCTTTCGGCGTGAGCAAGCGCGCAATCAGCGGTGCACACACAAATAAGGCGAAGAGGATGGTGGCCACCAGGAAAGCCCGCGTTACGTGCTTGTTGTACAGCTTGCGCAGTACGTACGCTCCGTAGGCTTTATTACGGCCTTCGAAAACAATGTCTTCGAAGGAAGCCCGGGCAATTTGGGCGTTATCCATCATAGGCCAGAAGATTGAATCAGGTCTGAGTCGTCTTTCGAAATGTCAACCAGCGCGTACTTCTTTTGCTGCGTGATGTTCATTTCGTCGAGGATGTCGACCATGTTTTTGTAGTTCGAGTTGTCGGCCGGCTTGATGAGCACCGTAGTGTTCGGTACGCGGCTCCGACGCTCTAGCAAGGTTTTGCGAATGCCGTTGCTCGAGAAATCGGTAACCTTCAGCTCGGGCTTGCTGGTTGCATCAACAAGGCCTTCGTAGTAGTAAACCTTGTTTTTCTCGCCCAACAGTACCGTAAAGGCCTCCGACGCTTTCAGAGCCAGCGGCTCGGGGTCATTTGGCTCCGGCGGTACCGGCATTGTAATCTGCATCACGTTTGGTTTTGCAAACGTGGTGGTCAGCATGAAGAAGGTCAGCAGCAGGAAGGCCAAGTCCACCATCGGGGTCATGTCGATTTTGGTCGACATTTTCTTGGCCCGCTTCTTCCCGCCTTTTCCGCCGGAGTCGGCTTGTTGTTGTATTTCTGCCATTGAGCTTATTTGCTAGCCACCGGCTGCATTTCCAGGTCGGTGATGAGGTAGAAACGGTTCAACTTCTTTTCCTGCAGCGATTCGATAACATCCTTCACCGTCGGCACATCCGCCTGTCCGTCGCCTTTAATAGCGATGTAAGGCGCTTGCTGGAACTGGCCCACGCTTACCGAGCGAGCTGCCATCACCCATTCAATCATCTGATTGTTGAGCGAGTCGTACGGGATGCCGGGCTGCTTGTAGGCTTTGCGGTCTTCCGTGCTCAGGCTGAGGTAGGCGGGAAGTTGTTGTACAGGTACCCCAAAATCGGGCAAAGCGGCAAAGCGCTGCTTTTGTGCCGGCGTGAAGGTAAGGTTGTACTTACCAGCAATCTGATCCAGCGTTTTGATTTTGATGGGCTGACCCGACATGGAAAAGAACACGCGCTTATCCTTGTCGATGGTAAGCTGGACAACGTTCTTCTCGGGCAACTGTTTTTCCGATGTGGACGAAGGGGTGTCTACCACCACAGCTACGTCTTCCGACGGCGTAGCGGTAAGCATGAAGAAGGTTACCAGCAAGAAGGCCAAGTCCACCATCGGGGTCATGTCCAGCGACGGCGACGTTCTGTGTGGTTTTACTTTAGGCATTTCTAGCTAGTTAAGAGGGTTTCAGAAACCGTAACGTACAAGGTTGTGCGTTTAGTTTACGCAGCGCCGTGTACGCGCTCCTCACCGTGCTGCGAAGCGAAGGTTTGGATGATGCTGAAACCAGCTTCGTCGATGCTATAGGTCAGTTCGTCAATCTTGCTCGTGAAGAAGTTGTACATCACGATAGCAATGGCCGACGTCAAGATACCCAGAGCGGTGTTGATAAGAGCTTCCGAAATACCGTTAGCCAGACCTACTGCATCCGGAGCACCGGCGTTAGCCAGAGCGGCGAATGCGTTGATCATGCCGAATACGGTACCTAGCAGACCAACCAGCGTGGCAACCGAAGCAAGCGTCGAAATGATAACCAGGTTTTTCTCGAGCATGGGCAGCTCCAGAGCAGTGGTTTCTTCGATTTCTTTCTGGATAGCCAAGATCTTCTGGTCTTTGTCCATGCCACGCTCGCGCGACATCTCCTGGTACTTCAGCAGGCCAGCCTTAACCACGTTGGCTACCGAGCCTTTCTGCTGGTCGCAAACGGCGATAGCGCCGGTGATGTCGTTCACGTTCAGCTTCTGACGTACCGTGCGTACGAAGCCTTCAACACCTTTCGTGCCTTTTGCTTTGCTGATGGTGAGGAAACGCTCGATCGAGAAGGTAACCACAATGATCAACATCGACATCAGTACCGGTACGACGAAGCCGCCTTTGTACACGATGCCCAGGTAGTTGCCGGGTAGGGGGTGGTTGGCCGGGTTGCCGCCCTGGAAGTTGGCAGGGTTACCCAGAACGAACTTATAAATTGCAATTGCCACTGCCAGTGCCAGCGGAATTACGATGGCAGCGAATACAGAGCCGCCTTTCGCTTCGCCGCCTGTCTTCGGCGCAGGTGCAGCAGGACGAGCCGGAGCCGCAGGCTTGTTCATGGCATTCTTTTGTTCCATTGTTCCGGAGAATTAGGGAAAGTTGGTTGGTGAAAAAGGTTGAACTGTGCTTGGAAAGTAGAAAACTACTGAATGACCTAAGACAGCGGAGCCCCGCTCACCCGCACGATTTGCTTCTGGGAAAAGAAGTCAAAAACGTGGGTCTGCTCGTGCGCGGGGCCTTCGTCCGTACTAGGTCTATCCTTGGCAAACCTAAACAAAAGGCTTTGCGTCGCCAAATTAAAAATGGGTCTAACGCGTTTAAACCGGTGTTTAACTCAAAAAAAGGCTATTTCTCGGATGTTGACGAGGCGCCATCCGATGGCAACTGCTTGGCTTCCTCCCAGTAACGATCCATCTCGGCCAGCGTCAGCTCCGAGAGCGGGCGGCCGGTGCGGGCTACTGCGGTTTCAAGGTACTGGAAGCGGCGGATAAACTTGCGGTTTGTTTGCTCCAGGGCCTCTTCGGGGTTGATACCAGCGAACCGAGCGAAGTTTACGAGAGAAAATAATAAATCGCCGAACTCTGCGGTGGCCCGGGCCCGATCTTCTATCTCGCCATCGCGAAACTCAGCACCAAATTCAGCCAGCTCCTCCTGCACTTTGGCCCAAACTTGCTCTTTGTGCTCCCAATCAAAGCCGGCGCCGCGGGCTTTCTCCTGAATGCGCATGGCTTTAACCAGCGCCGGTAGTGATACAGGTACGCCGCCAAGTACAGAATTGTTTCCTTTCTCCTTGAGTTTCAGCTGTTCCCAGTTTCGCTTGACTTCTTCTTCGGTGTCGGCCTGCACTTCGCCGTAGATGTGCGGGTGGCGGTGAATAAGCTTTTCGCACTGGGCGTTAAGCACATCGGCAACATCGAAGCGGCCTTGTTCGCTGGCGATTTTGGCGTAGAAAACGAGGTGCAGCATTACGTCGCCGAGCTCTTTTTGCACATCGGGCAAATCGTCGCGCAAAATGGCATCGGCCAGCTCGTACGTCTCCTCGATGGTCAGGTGGCGGAGCGTTTGCATGGTTTGCTTCCGGTCCCAGGGGCACTCGGCGCGCAAGCGGTCCAGCACATCCAGCAAACGTCCAAATGCGGCCAGTTGCTCGGGCCGGCGGGCAGCAGTGTTGTACTCCATGATTGTCAAATATACTGTACCCCTGCCGAACGCGCCACCGCCACGGGCGGTTGTAGGCGAGCCGGGCAGGATTCGTTACTTTTGCCCGCTGAAAAAATTACATTGCTTGTGGCACTAATCAAATCCATTTCGGGCATTCGGGGCACCATTGGCGGCGCGGCGGGAGAGGCTCTCACCCCCATCGACGTGGTAAAATTCACGGCCGCTTTCGGCACGTGGGTGCTCAACCAAACCCAGAACCGCACCATCGTGGTGGGGCGCGACGCGCGCATCTCCGGCGACATGGTCAATAAATTGGTCATCGGAACCCTTCAAGGGCTTGGCATCAACGTCATCGACCTAGGGCTTTCGACCACCCCTACCGTTGAAATGGCCGTGCCCGCACGCCAAGCCGGCGGTGGTATTATCCTGACGGCCTCGCACAACCCCAAGCAGTGGAACGCGCTTAAGCTACTGAACAACAAAGGGGAGTTTATCTCGGACGCCGATGGTAAGCTGGTGTTGGAACTGGCTGAGCAAGAGGCTTTCGATTTTGCGCAGGTAAACAACCTAGGGCAGGTAACCACCGATGAGGAGGCATTGCAGAAGCACATCGAAGCCATTTTGGCGCTGCCGTTGGTGGATGTAGATGCCATCCGGGCTAAAAACTTTCGAGTAGCGGTTGATGCCGTAAACTCGTCGGGCGGGTTTGCCGTGCCGATGCTGCTCGAGGCCCTAGGTGTCCAAAAGATTGAAAAGCTGTTTTGCGAGCCAACCGGCGACTTTGCCCACAACCCCGAGCCGCTGCCCGAGAACCTGCGCGACATTTCGCGGGTGATGGAGAAAGGCCACTTCGACCTCGGCATTGTGGTTGACCCCGACGTTGACCGCCTCGCGCTGGTAAGCGAAAACGGCTCGATGTTCGGCGAAGAGTACACACTGGTAGCTGTGGCCGACTATGTGCTTCAGCAGCAAGGCGGCGGCAACACCGTGAGCAACCTGAGCAGCACCCGCGCCCTGCGCGACGTAACCGAGAAGCACGGCGGTTCCTACGCCGCCGCCGCGGTAGGCGAGGTGAACGTGGTAACCATGATGAAGCAGACCAACGCCGTAATTGGCGGCGAAGGCAACGGCGGCATCATTTACCCCGAGCTGCACTACGGCCGCGACGCGTTGGTAGGCATTGCGTTGTTCCTGACGCACTTGGCCAAAACGGGCAAAACCATGACGGCCCTGCGCGCTTCGTACCCGAACTACTTCATCTCGAAAAACAAGATTGAGCTAACGCCCGAAATCAACACCGACCAAGTGCTGGTGCAGATGCAGGAGCGGTACGCCAAGCAGCCCATCAACACCATCGATGGCGTGAAGATCGAGTTCGACAAAGAGTGGGTGCACCTGCGCAAATCGAACACCGAACCGATTATCCGCATTTACGCCGAGTCGGAATCGAACGCTACGGCCGACCACCTCGCCAACAAGATCATCGGCGACATCAAGGAGATTATCTCGGCGAAAGGCTAACGGCCCGCCCGGCCACATGCGGCTCCCGTTTTGCGTATTCGGACCTTGGCTGACCTAGGGACGAACGGCGCGAAACGGGAGCCGCTGCGTTCGGCCATTCGCAAACCGTTATTTTTGCAGTCCACCCCTCCAACGCGCTAGCGCATGACGCCGATCCACACCCAGCCTTCGGTTTATTTCGACAACGCCGCTACCACCCCGCTCGATCCAGAGGTGCTCGATGCCATGCTGCCCTTTATGCGCGAGCATTTCGGCAACCCGAGCTCCATTCATGGGCACGGCCGCAAGGTGCGCGCCGCCTTGGAGAATGCCCGCAAAACCATTGCGCACCTGATCAACGCGGCGCCGGCCGAAATCAGCTTTACCTCGGGCGGTACCGAAGCCGATAACTGCGCGGCATTCGGCTCTATTCGTACGTTTGGGCTGAAGCACGCCATTACCTCCAAACTGGAGCACCACGCCGTGCTGCACACGCTGCAAGCGCTGGAGAAATCGGGCGAAATTGAGCTGAGTTACGTGCGCTTCGATGACCGCGGCCGCCTCGACCTAGGGCACCTCGAGGAGCTGCTTGGTACGCATACCCGCTCGTTTGTGAGCCTGATGCACGGCAACAACGAAATCGGCAACCTCAACGACATTCAGGCCATTGGCGAACTGTGCAAGCAGCACGGCGCCATCTTCCATACCGATACGGTGCAGACGATGGGCCACTACCGCCACGACGTGCGCCAGTTGGGGGTGCACTTTTTGGTGGGCTCGGCGCACAAGTTTCATGGCCCGAAGGGTGCGGGTTTTCTGTACACCAACTCCGAGGTGCAGGTGCAGCCGCTCATTCATGGCGGCTCGCAGGAGCGCAACCAGCGCGCCGGCACCGAAAACGTGTACGGCGTAGTTGGCTTGGCCAAGGCGCTGGAAATTGCCTACCGCGACATGGAAGCGCACCACCGCCACGTACAGGGGCTGAAGGACCGCTTCATTGCCAAGCTGCGCGCCGAAATTGAGGACGTGCAGTTCAACGGCATGTCGGCTGAGGCTGACCAAAGCCTGTACACGGTGCTGAGCGTGAGCCTGCCGCCTTCCGACCTGAACGAAATGCTGCTCTTCAACCTCGATATCAACCACGTATCGGCGTCGGGCGGCTCGGCTTGTACCAGCGGCTCCAACATCGGTTCGCACGTGCTCACGGCCCTGGGCTGCGACCCGGCCCGCGGCGCCGTGCGCTTCTCGATGAGCAAGTACAACACCGCCGACGAGGTAGATTACGCCGTGGAGCAGTTGGCCAAAATGTACCGCCGCGTGCCGGCTTAGTGCCCTAAGCACATCTGCAAACAAGAGCGGCGCCCTAGGTCCGGACAGTGCAATGAACTGCCAAGACCTAGGGCGCCGCTCTTGTTGGCGGCCAGCAAAGCCGCCTGCTTAATCGCGCGTGCGGCTAACGTAGCTGCGCGCGGCGCGGTAAATTTTCGGTTAAGAGTGCTGAAGGAAGTAGAGCGTTTCGCCGACTGCCGCTCCGAAACGGTAGATGAAATAACCGGCCAGCACCGCCCACAAAAGCCGGTATCGTTTGTGGCGCAGAGCAGTGGCGGCAAGCGTGCGAAGAATTTCGGTGCGCATCGTGGTAATGCGATTTAGGTTCAGGTGGTTGGCGCTGGGCAAAATAGCAAACGCGCATGTTGTTTGGTGCAGCGGCAAGGCTACCGGCCACCACTGCTGCGGCTTGCGGGCTCGTAGAGCAGCTTAGGCTGGCAGCCCGGCAGTACTGCACAACCATAGCGCAGTACCTATTTTCGGGTGCCGAACGTATGGCTAGCCCAGAGACACCTTTTACTTCGACAGCAGCTATGGCTGAAATCAATATCCAACGCAAAAAGAAGGCGGCCAGCCCGTGGCTGTTAATCCTGCTGGCCCTGTTGCTGGTGGGCCTAGGTATCTGGTACCTCGTGAGCCGCGACCCCGGCCCCGAGCAAAGCCCGCCGCCCACCGCCCCGGCACCCGAAAGCACCGTAACGCCCGGCGCGCCCACCCACGACTCAGCCGCAGCAAGTGCCGCAGTGCCCACCGGCGACCCTTCGGTGGGCGCCTTGGCTAGCGAAACCGAAACCGAGGTAGCGGAAGACGATGCCGAAGCCGCCGCGGAACCAGCCGACTTCTATGCCTTAGTGGCCGACGACCCTGCCTCGGGCAACTACGCCCGGCGGGGCCTCACGCTGCTTAGCGGTGTGCTGGTGGGCATGGCCGACCGCCCCGACCTGCGCGACCAAGCCATTGCCGAAAAGCGCAACGACCTGACCAGCGCCACCAGCCGCCTGAGCAGCGGCGGCTCGTTGCGGCCGGGCTTGGTGGCCGCCGCCGAGCTGATGCAGGAAATGCAGCGCCGCGGCTACAGCAGCGTGGAGCGCGAGACCAACGCCTTGGTAGAGCGCGCCAACCAACTAAGCGGGCGCACCGCCACGCCGGCCGAGCAGCGCGCCACGCAGGAGTTTTTTCAGCAAGCAGCCAATGTGCTGCGGGTGCTCGAGAAACCTGCGCAAACCTAGGGCCACCACCTACACTTCCTTTCCGACACCTACTATGGAAACCTCGCCCATACCCAGCGCCGACGGCATGCACCTGGTGCGCTTGCGCGACCTGCGCGATTTTGAAGTGGCCGACGGCAGCCCCGATGTACGGGGCTGGTCGGTGCGCGGCGCCGATGGCAAAAAGTTCGGCGACGTGTACGAGCTGATTGTAGAGCCCGAAGCCATGAAAGTGCGCTACCTCGACATCGAACTGGATGCCTCACTCAAAATCAACGTGCACGAGCGCCACATACTGTTGCCCATTGGCGCCGCCGCTCTCGACGACGACGGCGACAACGTGTTTGTGCCGGCCCTCACGAGCGAATCGGTGCTGAACTACCCGCCTTACCAGGAAATCAGCATCAGCCGCGACTACGAAGAGGCCATGCTGCGGGCCTTGCAGCTGCCCGTGCCCACCCGCGATAAAGCCTCGCCGTTTTATGATCAGCCCAGCTACAGCGAAGATTATTTCTACCGGCAGCGGCGGCCCGCGGAGCTGTCAAGCTCGTTTCGGCGCCGCGAGGCCGACCCCGGCCCCGGGCCCATTGCCTAGGCCCTAGGTCAGAAACAAAACCCGTAGCCCCGGCACCCGCAGCACTAACGCGGGTGCCGGGGCTACGGGCTTATAATGCCGCCAGGGCAAAGCCAAGCAGCTCGGGCAGCACTTTGCGCAGCGCCCACAAGCTCCAGACGATAACCATCAGCCCGACACCTAGGAACATAAAGCGGACGGATATGCGGCCGGCCAAGCGCGCGGCAAACGGCGAGGCCGCCACGCCGCCCACTATCAGGCCCAGCACCACTTGCCAGTGCGATACCCCAATGGTGGCAAAAAAAGTAAGCGCGCTGGCGAACGTAACGAAGAACTCGGTGATGCTAACCGAGCCGATAACGTACTGCGGCGTGCGGCCCTGCGCAATGAGGGTGCTCGTAACTAATGGGCCCCAACCGCCGCCGCCAAACGAATCGAGAAAGCCGCCGGCGCCGGCCAGCCAGCCCACGTGCCGCACGCGCTTCTTTTTGCCATCGGGCTTGCGAAAGGCCCGGCTGATAATGCGAATGCCCAGCAGCAGCAGGTAGCACGCCAGCACAGGCTTCACGTAACGGCCGTACTCCTCGCCGAACTTAGACAGCAAAAAGGCGCCGCTTACCGCGCCGATAACCCCAGGGATGAGCAGGGCCTTAAACAGCCGCCGGTTGACGTTGCCAAACCGATAATGGTGGTAGCCCGAGGCCCCGCTGGCGAACATTTCGGCGGTGTGAATGCTGGCGCTAACCGCCGCCGGGTTCATGCCAATCGACATCAGGCTAATGGCGGTAACCACCCCGTAGCCCATGCCCAGTAGGCCATCCACGAGCTGCGCGGCAAAGCCAATGGCCACGAAGGTGTAAAACGTTTCGGCGTTGCTGACCACCTGCCACACCTGGGGCCAGGTGTAATACATCGATAAAATGTTGGCGGCCAGCAGCAAACCAAACGCTACCAACGATGCTGTGGCAATGTGCCGCCAGCGCCGGGCAGCGGGCGTTTCGTAGGCTGGGTCGCCTGTAAGCTCGGCCGTAACGGCATTCAGCGACTTCACCTTTTCGGCAAAATCGCCCTGCAAGCGGCTGCGGATGATGCCCATGCGCTGCAGCACGTCGTGCAGCTCGTCGGGAAGTACCTCCGAGAGTACCTCGCGCAGGCGCTTGGCTACCGTGGGCGACTTGCCGTTGGTGCTAATGGCAATTTTCAGGTCGCCTTTCTGCACGATAGAGCCTAGGTAGAAGTCGCACTCGTCGGGCGTGTCGGCTACGTTGGCGAGCAGGCCGTGGCCGGTAGCTTCCTGTTTGATCTGGCTGTTGAGGGCGCGGTCGTTGGTGGCGATGAGCACTAAGTCGTGGCCGATGAGGTCGGTGAGCTGGTAGGCGCGCTCGTGCACCTGCACTTTGGGGTGTTGGGCCGCCAGGGTGCGGATTTCGGGCAGAATGGTTTCGCCGACCACCGTAACGGCCGTGGCTGGGCTGTTGCGCAGCACGGCCATTAGTTTCTCAAGCCCCACGGCGCCACCGCCCACCAGCAGCACACGCAACTGCTCGAGCTTCAGGAATACCGGAAACAGGTTGTTGGTTTTCGGAGCCGGCGCCTCGGGTGGCGGACCGGAGTCGGCCAGGTGCAGGGCGGCAGAAAGTGCGGATGAGTTCATACGAGCTCAGGCGTGGAAGTTTTGGCCGTGGGTAGTGGCGGCTACGTAGCCCTGACGGATTACGAAATCGCCGAAGCGTTCGGAGGGTTGACGGTGTTGGGCGTAGGCCTCGAGCAAGGGCCTGAGCTCCTGCACGATGCCGTCTTCATCCAACATCTCGCGGTAGAGCTTGTTCAGGCGCTGGCCGCCGTGGTCGGCGCCAAGGTACAGGTTGTAGCGCCCCACGGCCCGGCCTACCAAGCCAATCTCGCCTAGGTAGGGGCGGGCGCAGCCGTTGGGGCAGCCCGTCATGCGGATTAGGATACCTTCGTTGGCCAGGCCATTGGCCCGGATAACAGCATCCAAGCGGTCAAGGAGTTGCGGAAGATAGCGTTCAGCTTCGGCAAATGCCAGCGAGCAGGTGTTCAGGGCTACGCAAGCCAGGCTACCTAGGCGCAGGGCGGTGCGTTGCTGCGCAGGGCCGAGCGCGCCGTACTGCACCAGCACGGCCTCAATGCGGGCGCGATGCTCGGGTGCAATGTTGGCAATAACCACGTTCTGGTTGCCCGTCAGCCGAAACTCGCCGGTGTGGAAAGCGGCTACTTCGCGCATGGCTGTTTTCAGCTGCACTTGCTCGGTGTTCTGCACACGGCCGCCTTCCACGTACAGAGTGAGGTGGTACCGGCCATCGGGGCTTTCGACCCAGCCGAAGGCGTCGCTCGAAGTTTCAAAGCGGTAGGGGCGGGCCTCGGCCAGCTCGTAACCCAGGCGCTGGTGCAGCTCGGCGCGGAAGGTCTCTAGCCCTACCTTGTCGATGGTGTACTTCAGGCGCGAGAACTTGCGGTTTTGGCGGTTGCCCCAGTCGCGCTGAATCGTGACTATCTTCTCGCACACGTCCACCACCATATCGGTCGGCACAAAGCCAATGAGGTCGGCGAGGCGTGGGTAGGTGTCGGGCATGCCGAACGTCATGCCCATGCCGCCGCCCACGGCCACGTTGAAGCCCACCAGCTCGCCGTTCTCTTCAATGCCAATCAGGCCAATGTCGTTGGCGAAGATGTCGGTGTCGTTGTAGGGTGGCAGCGCCAGGGCAATCTTGAACTTGCGCGGCAGGTAGGTTTTGCCGTAGATGGGCTCTTCGTCCTGCGCCGGCTCCGTGCTCAGGTGCTGCTCGCCGTTCAGCCACAGCTCCCAGTAGGCGGTGGTGCGCGGCGTAAGGTGGGCGCTGATTTGCCGGCTTACCTCGTACACCTGCGCGTGCAGCCGCGATTCGCTGGGGTTCACGCCGCACATTACGTTGCGGTTCACGTCGCCGCAGCCGGCGATGCTGTCCATTAGTACCGCGTTGAAGCCTTGGATGGTTTCGGGCAGGTTGCGCTTCAGCACGCCGTGCAGCTGAAAGGTTTGGCGCGTGGTCAGCTTCAGGGTACCGTTGGCGTAGGTGTCGGCCAGCTCATCCATGCGCAGCCACTGCTCGGGGGTAGCTACACCGCCCGGCACCCGTACCCGAATCATAAACGAGTACAGCGGCTCCAGCTTTTGGCGCTTCCGCTCGCTGTCTAGGTCGCGGTCGGTTTGCTGGTACGAGCCGTGGAACTTGATCAGGTGGGTATCGTCGGGGTAGAGCGCGCCCGTAATGGGGTTCCGCACGCTCTGGCGCAAGGTGCCGCGCAGGTAGTTGCTGGCATCCTTTATGTGCTCTACTTCGGAAAGCTGCTGGGTATCGGCCATGGGGTTATTGTGGTGGTTGAGCCGGGCTAGGTAGCGCCTGAGGTGCCGGGGCTGCGGGAGCTGGTGCCGCGTGAGGGCGCAAGTCGAAGTTGTGGAAGTAGAAAACCCTGATGGTGTGCTGGTCGCGGTAGGTGGTGCCCGCGGGCAGCTGCTGAAACAGGTGCATGTAGCCGGCCTGCAGCTGGGCGTGCTTGTTGAGTTGGTACACCACGCCGGCAAAGGCTCGGTTCTGGTCGAAGTAGTTGTAGCGCACCTGCTTGCCGAAGTTCACCATCAGCTCGTTGTTCAGCAGCAGTTGCAGGCCGCCGGGCTCGAAGCCGCGCCGGGTAAGCGGCAGAAACAGCGCCGCGTTGTAGCGCGTCCGGAAGTTGAAATCGTAATCAGGCCCGAGTTCGGAGCTGCTTTGCAACTGGCGGCGGTAACGCTCCTCCAACCGCACCCACTGCATCAGGCGTGCCTTCGGAAACTTGGTAAACCACTGCACCTGCTGCCAGGGCCGGTGCTCGGGCTGGCCCACGGTGCGCGCCCCGTCGGGGAAGTGGTGCACGTAAGCGTAGCCAGCCGCCAGGCGCACATCGTCGGTGAGGCAGTAGGTCAGCCCCAGGCGCGCCACCGTCTGAAACTTGGCTTGCACAAAGTGGTCGTGCAGGCGCAGCTGCAAATCGGTCCAGGAGCCCCAGCGTTGCGAAAAGCGTGTTTGGTTGAACACGCCCAACCAGGTTTGCTGCTCGCGCACAAACTGCTTCTGGGCCTGCACCCTAGGTGCCGCGAGCAACGGCAGGCTAAGGGAGGTGAGTAGTAGTCGTTTCATCTAGACAATAGTTAGGCTCGACTAGAGCTACAGACTAGCACTAGTTCCCCTCCTCAGATGAGGAGGGGCTAGGGGTGGTTGACTTGTTGTTGAACAGTTACTAGATCTAGCCTCTAGTTCTTCAACCACCCCTAGCCCCTCCTCATCTGAGGAGGGGAACTAGTGCTAATCTGTAGCTCTAGCTGTAATCAGCGAATTACGGTGGCGTCGAACGTCAGCGACAGGTAGTACAGCGCGCCAATGGTGGGGCCCGCGGCGTACTGGATGTAACGGTTGTTCAAAATGTTGGTGCCGCCGAGCTTCACGGTGGCCTTCAGGTTTGGAATGCGGGCATTTACCTGCGCATCCACGGTGTGGTAGGCCGGGATCTGGCCGTTGGCCAGCTGGCTTTCCCAGTAGAAGGAATCCTGCCAGCGCCACACCACGTTGAAGCCCACGTTGCGCACCACCTCGCGGTTGCCGAACGTGACGTTGGTTACCCACTTGGGGGTGTTGAAGCCCGTAATGAAGATGTCTTTCTCGGTGTTGGCCCGAATGGCGTTGTAGTTGGCGTTGGCCGAAAGCGTGTACTTGCCCACGAAGTTGTACGTGAGGCCCAGCGCCGAGCCGTAGCTGCGGTAGCGGTTGCGGGCGTTGGTGTACACGCGGTAGCGGTCTTGGTTGGCGCGGGTAAGCATGTCCAGCACCGCCGCATCCGTCGTTACCGGGCCCGATTTCGGCACGGCCACCTCTACCTGACCTAGGAAACCCTTGTACACGTTGTAATAAGTATCGAGGTCGAGGGCCAGCTTGTTGTCGAGCAGCACGCTTTTGTAGCCCACCTCCACGGCATCGATGTGCTCTGGCTGCATGGTGGGCAGGTTAGCTACCTGCAGCACGTCGCGGTTTTTCAGGGCGGCGGCGTTGCGGCTCATGCCCGCGGCTACGTCGCTGTTCACGGCGGCCGTAAAGTTGTCGAGCGAGGTAAGGGTGTAGGAGTTTTCGAGGTAGCCGAGGCCCTGGTTTACGCGGGGCAGGCCGCCCACGCGCCGCACGTTGCCGTTGTTCACAAACGAAAATGCCTCGAACAAAGCCGGGAAGCGCCAGCCGTTCTGGTACGAGGCGCGCACGTTGTGGTGCTCACCTAGGGTGTACACGGCCGCCACGCGCGGGTTTAGCTTAGGGCTAAACTCCGGGTTGTAGTCGAGGCGCAAGGAGCCCACTAGCTTCAGCCGATCGTGCAGCAGCAGTTTGGTGGCCTGCCCGAAGGCGCCGTACTTGCGGTAGAACTGGTTGTTGCCGCCCGGCGTGGTGCGCTCCTGCAAGGGCTTCGAGAAGTCCACGAAGTTGTTGCCATCGGGGATTACCTCATACACGCGGGCGTCGCCACCGATAACCAAATCAACCCATTGCACCCGCTGGCCCACGTTCCACTGCGCATCGGCGTGGTAGGTGCGGCTGCGCTGCCACAGGGCCGCACCGCCGGTGGCCGGTGCGCCCGGCACGTTCACGGCAATGTCCCAGTTGTTGATGCCTGTGATGGTGCGCTTCAGCTGCTCGAAGGCAGCGGTGCCCGGCTCGGCGCGGCCGGCATCGGCCACGGTGCGGGCGCGCTGCATAGCGGCGGCTAGGTCGGTGCCGTTGTTTATCTGGGTTTGCAGTTCGTTGCGAAAGCGCGTGCCCCACACAGCGTTCGAGCCGTTGTTCAGGTCGAGGTTGGTGGCCAGCGGATTCAGGTTGTACGAGTCGCCGGTGTTCTCGATGAGCGTATAGGCCCGGGCGTAGAAGGAAGGGCCGCGCAGCTCCAGTTTGTGGTTCTGCACGGTCACGTTCTTCAGCTGAATCTTGTTGCCGCGCTGAAAAATGCCGTCCATCAGCCCGAAGCGGTAGCCGTAGCTGGCCTCCAGCTTGTCGGTGAGCTTGTAGTGCAGGCTGCCGTCTACCTTCAGGTTGCGCACCGTGGGGTTAATCAGGTCACGCTCGTAGTAGCCGGTGCGGCGCACGTTAAAGGTTTCGGTGCGGCCGTTCAGCGTAATCGGCACCGACACATTGGCGCTGCGGTCGTCGCCGTAGCGGTTCCACAGGTCGGCGGCGGGGTTGTTGGTCCCGGCCAGCTGCGGAAAGCGCGGGTTGGCCGAGTTCAGGTTCTGCGGGTTCTGGTCGATTTGGGTGTCCGAAAGCCAATCCGTGCCCTGCATGTAGGAGCCGTTCACCTTGTAAGCCCAGCGCTGCCGGGCGCCCAGCACCTGCGCCCAGCGCACCGCCGATTCGGTGAGCAGGCTAGGAGAGTAGTCGCGGCCGTCCACGTGGTTCACGCCCAACTTCTGGTACACGCTCAGGCCCTGGTAGGTGAAGGGGCTCTTGGTGGTGAGGTTGGCCATGCCGTTAATAGCATTCATGCCGTACAGCGCCGAGGCTGCGCCGGGCGTAATTTCCACCGAGGCCACGTCCAGTTCCGTCGGGCCAATGGCGTTACCTAGGGGCACGCCCAGGGTGGCGGCCTGCATGTCTACCCCGTCCACCAGCTGCATAAAGCGGAAGTTGTTTGGGATGTTGAAGCCGCGGGTGTTCGGCACTTTGAACGTGAGGCTGGATGTCGTCATCTGCACGCCCTTCACGTTCTCCAAGGCATCGTAGAAGCTAGGTGCCGGCGTTTCCTTGATGGCCCGGATGTCGAGCTTTTCAATAGCCACCGGCGACTTCAGCCGGCTTTCCTCCACCCGCGAGGCCGATACCACCACTTCGTTCGTGAGCAGGGCCTTCGACTCAAGCCCGATTGAAATCGGCGTGGCCGCATTCACTATTTCAACCTCCTTGGCCTCGTAGCCCAGCATGTTGAACACAAGGGTAAACGGAAACTTCAGTTTGGCCTTAAGCGCAAACTGCCCGTTGGCATCGGTGAGCGTGCCCGTGGTGCCGCCTTTGATGCTGACACTCACGCCCGGCAGCGCCTGCTGCGTGCCGGTTTCGCGCACCGAGCCTTTTATAGCAATGATTTCGTCCTGTGCCGTGGCCGCGCTGGAGGTAGCTAATAGTATAGCCGCGGGTAGCCAGACTGAGGCGTAAGTTTTCTTCATAGGGTGTGGGTTGGGCTGCGGAGAGAGGTAGGCCCTAGGTGCCGGCTACGCGGGCGGCTGCCAGCACCTAGGGCAAAAGCGTGAGGCCGGGTTAGTACACGTCCTCGAGGTAGCGGCGCTGCTTTTTGAGGTTGCGCACGTAGGCCTCGGCTTCTTCGAGGGTAGCACCGCCCTCCATCTGCACCACGCTCACCAGCGCTTTGTGCACGGTAGCGGCCAAGCGCTGCTTATCGCCGCACACGTAGAAGTGGGCGCCGTTTTCAAGCCAGTCGTAGACGTCGCGGGCGTATTCCAGGAGTCGGTTGTGCACGTAGATCTTTTCTTTTTGGTCGCGCGAAAACGCGACGTTGAGCTTGGACAGGGTACCGCGTTTGAGGTGCTGTTGCCACTCGGTTTGGTACAGAAAATCGGTAGTGAAATGCGGGTTGCCGAACACCAGCCAGTTGCGGCCATCGGCCTCCAACTCGGCGCGCTCCTCCACGAATGCCCGGAAGGGCGCAACGCCCGTGCCCGCACCCACCATGATGATATCGGTGCTGGGGTTTTGGGGCAGCTTGAAGTACTCGTTGCGCTCCACAAACACCCGCACGTCGTCGCCAATGCCGATGCGGTCGGCCAGGTAGCAGGAGCAGGCGCCCTGCTTTTGGCGGCCGTGGGCCTCGTAGCGCACGGCGCCTACCGTAAGGTGCACCTCGTCGGGATGGGCCAGCAGGCTGGAGGAAATAGAGTAAGCGCGGGCCGGCAGCGGGCGCAGCGTATCCACCAGCTGCTGGGCCGATAGCTCCACCGGGTAGTCGACCAGCAAATCGGCGGCGTCGCGGCCGTAGAGGTAAGTTTGCAGGCGGTCGGTGGCGGTAGTCAGCTCGTGCAGCGCCGGTTGGGGCTGATGCAGGGCGTAGCGCTCCAGCACGTCGCGCGAGAGGGTAGCTAGCTCCAGCCGCTCGGTAAGCGCCGTGGCCAGCGGCAGCGTTTCGCCCTTTAGCTGTACGGGGGCATCGGCCTCCAGCTGGGTAGCGCGCAGCACTTCTTCCACCAAGGCCGCCGAGTTGGTGGGCACCACCGATAGCGCATCGCCGGGCTCGTACTGCAGGCCCGAGTCGGCCAACGACAGCTCCAGGTGGTACGTCTCCTTCTCGGAGCCACGGCCGTTCAGCTGAATTTTCTCCAGCACCGAAGCCGCTAACGGGTTCTGCCGCGAATATTCTACTGCAGTACTAGCCGGCGCTTCGTTATTCACGCTGGCAGCGGCCGGAGCCGTGGCGCCACCTAGGGCCGACAGCACGCTGGCAATCCACTGCGCGGCCTCGGCTTGGTACTCCACGTCGCAGTCTACCCGCGGTACGATGCGCTGGGCACCTAGGGCCGCCAGCCGCTCGTCGAACTCCTTGCCAGTCTGGCAAAACTGCAGGTAGCTCCGGTCGCCTAGGGCCAACACGGCGTAGCGCAGCTCGGGCAGCTTAGGGGCCCGGGCGCTGACCAGAAACTGGTGCAACTCCTCGGCGGCTACCGGCGGTTCGCCTTCGCCCTGGGTACTCACCACGACCAGCAGCACCTGCTCGCCTTTTATCTCGCGCGGCTGGTAGTCGTTCATGTCGCGGGCGGTGGCGCTGAGGCCGCGCTGCTTGGCGGCTTCCACCGTTTGCAGGGCTACCTTTTTGCTGTTGCCGGTTTGCGAGCCGTAGAGCACCGTGATGCGCGAACCGGCCGCGGGCGCAGCCTCTGAGGTAGCGGCCGCCGGTGCCGGAGCCAGCTGCGAACCGCCGTTGGTCGCGGCGTAGCGGCCGTAGAAGTAGCCGCTCAACCACAGCAGCTGCTGCTCCGAGAGGTTGCCAGCTAGTTGCTGAAGCGTGGTATCATCGAAGCCAATGGGCAAACGCTGATCGGTGCTGGGCGTGGGCATGGCGGTGGGTGTTGGGGTAGTGGAAAAGAGAAAGACCTAGGCCACCGCCGCGTACAGCGGGGCTAGTTCGGGTACTATGTCGGCGGCTTGCGGCGCCGAAGCCAGGTTCACCACGTCGCCAATGACGATGACAGCCGGAGCGCCAATACCTGCCGCCGCCACGCGGGTTGGCAGCTCCGCCACCGTGGTGCTAATCATGCGAGCCGTGGGCAGCGTGCCATCCTGAATGACCGCGGCCGGGCGGTGCGCCCCGCCGAAGCGGCAGAACACATCGGCAATGGCCTGCACCTGACCCAGACCCATCAGGATGACGGCCGTGGTGCGCGGCGCCCGCGCCGCTTCGTAGATTTCATCCGACAGCTCGCCCCGAGTCGTGGTAGCCGTAATCACCCGAAACGATTCGCTAAGGCCGCGGTGCGTTACTGGAATGCCCACGCTGCCTGCCGCTGCCACCGCGCTGCTGATGCCCGGTACGTAGTCGGTTTGCAGCCCGTGACGTTGGGCATACAGCATTTCCTCCCGGCCGCGACCAAACACAAATGGGTCGCCGCCCTTCAGCCGCGCCACGTGGCCGTGCACCCGGGCGTAAAGCACAATCAGGTCGTTTATCTCCTGCTGCAGGTAGCCGCGCAGGCCTTTGCGCTTGCCCACGTACACTTTCTTGGCATCGGGGCGGGCGTGGGAGAGCAGCTCGGCATTGCTGAGGGCGTCGTAGAGCACGACATCGGCCTCAGCCAAAATCCGGGCACCTTTGAGCGTAATCAGCTCTGGGTCGCCAGGGCCGGCACCTACAACGGTTAGGCGTGGAACAACAAAAGCAGGCATGGCGAGAGAGGTTTGGGTCGTCATGCTGAGCTTGTCGAAGCATCTTTACCGCTTCTCTAGATAGTAGAATACTATCAGTAGAGATGCTTCGACTTCGCTCAGCATGACGTGCTAATTGGTCAGGCTTGGGTGTTAAGCGTAAGCCAGTTCGGTGGTTTCGATGAGGCCCGCGGCTAGGGTAGCGCCGGTTTGCTCATCGAGCAGAATGAAGGCGCCGGTGGTGCGGTTTTGGCCGTAAGCGTCGGCGACGAGCGGCGTGGCCGTTTTCAGCCGCACGCGCACGATGTCATTCAACTTGGCTTCGTCGGCATCTTCTTGGGCGAAGCTTTGGATGTTGGTTTTGCCCAGGATTGACTGCACCACGGCTTTGGTTTTGGCGGCGTGGTGCTGCACCAGCAGCTTGCGGCCGGCGCGCAGCGGGCGTTCTTCCATCCAGCACAGCGTGGCTTCCAGCTCGCGGGTCGGCTCGGGAGCTTGGTCGGCGGGCACTATGGTGTCGCCGCGGCTTACGTCCACATCGTCGGCGAGGCGCAGCACCACGCCCTGCGGAGCCACGGCTACTTCTACCGCTTGCTGGTTGATTTCAATGGCCTCGAGCGTAGTCTCGATGCCGGCGGGCAATACCACCACTTGCTGGCCGCGGCGATACACCCCGCTTTGAATGCGACCTGCATAGCCGCGGTAGTCAGGCAGTTCCGCGCTCTGCGGCCGAATGACGTACTGCACCTGAAAGCGAGCGGCCTCATGCGTGGTGTCGGGCGCTACCGATACCGTTTCGAGATACTCCAGCAGGTTTGGGCCTTTGTACCAGGGCAGGTTGGCCGAGGCACGCACCACGTTGTCGCCGTGCAGGGCGCTGATGGGGATGTTGGCTAGCTGCTTGATGCCCAACTGCGCCGCCACGGCCGCGTAGTCGGCCACGATGTCGCGGAACACGGCCTCGGAGTAGCCTACCAGGTCAATCTTGTTCACGGCCAGCACAAACCGCCGGATGCCGAGCAGGGCTGATACGATGGTGTGGCGGCGCGTTTGCTCCACCACGCCCTGGCGGGCATCTACCAGCACAATGGCCAAATCGGCGTTCGAAGCGCCCGTCACCATGTTGCGGGTGTACTGCACGTGGCCGGGCGTATCGGTGATGATGAACTTACGGCGCGGCGTAGTAAAGTACTTGTGTGCCACGTCGATGGTAATGCCTTGTTCGCGCTCGGCGCGCAAGCCATCGGTAAGCAGCGCCAGGTCGACGGTACCGGCGGCGGAAGTGCGGTTTTGCTCTTCCAGCGCAGCCAGCACGTCGAGCGACACGGCGTCGCTGTCGTAAAGTAAGCGACCAATCAGGGTGCTTTTGCCGTCGTCGACGCTGCCGCAAGTGATAAAACGGAGAAGGTCCATATGATATAGGTGACAAGTGACAGGCAACAGGTGACAAGTGAGGTGACGAAACGGATTGGCGCCCTTGGGCCGCGCAGCCTACGTGTCACCTGTCACCTCATCACCTGATTTAGAAATAGCCGTTGCGCTTGCGGTCTTCCATGCCAGTTTCCGAAATCCGGTCGTCGAGGCGGGTCGCTCCTCGTTCGCTCACTTTTGCCTGCAGAATGTCTTCGATGATGGCCTCGAGGGTGCTGGCGTCGCTTTCCACGGCGGCGGTGCAGGTGGCGTCGCCCACGGTGCGGAAGCGTACTTGGCGGGTAGTCAGCTCATCGGAAGCATCGAGCGAGAGGTGCTCGGTAACGGCCAGCAGTTGGCCCGAGGGCAGCACCACGCAGCGGCGCTCGTGGGCGAAGTAGATGCTGGGCAGCTGGATGTTCTCGCGCTGGATGTAGTTCCACACGTCCAGCTCCGTCCAGTTCGAAATGGGGAACACGCGCACGTTTTCGCCGGGCTGAATCTGGCCGTTGTAGATGTTCCAGAGCTCAGGGCGCTGGCGGCGCGGGTCCCACTGCCCAAATTCGTCGCGCACCGAGAAGATGCGCTCCTTGGCGCGGGCCTTTTCCTCGTCGCGGCGGGCGCCGCCGATGCAGGCATCAAAGCCAAACTCCTCGATAGTATCCAGCAGCGTGTACGTCTGCAGGGCATTGCGACTCGGAAACTTGCCGCCCGGCTCGCGCAGGCCGCGCTGCTGAATGGTGTCCTCCACGCGGCGCACAATCAGCTGCTCACCTAGGCGCTCGGCCAGCGCGTCGCGAAATGCAAGTACTTCTGGGAAGTTGTGGCCGGTATCAATGTGCACCAGCGGGAACGGAAACTTGCCAGGCCGGAAAGCCTTCTCAGCGAGGCGCACCAGCGCGATGGAGTCTTTGCCGCCCGAGAACAGCAGCGCGGGGCGCTGAAACTGCCCGGCCACTTCGCGCAGGATATGGATGGCTTCGGCTTCGAGCCGATCGAGGTAGTCTAAACGAGGGAGCGTTGGCATAAGGCAAGGCGGTGCCTGTTCGGCCTGTGCAGCCGAATTTTGGAGGATTAGGAAGTGCGGGGAATGCGGTGGGCCGGCAGCTTTTAGCTGTTCGTTTTCAGCTATTAGCTACCTAGGTCGTAAGCTGATTGCTAATGGCTGACAGTTGACAGCTCAGGAGGCGTAGTGGCGTGCAGGCCGCACTCCTTCGCCGACTGATCTTCCCACCACCAGCGGCCGGCCCGGAAGTCTTCGCCGGGCTTCACGGCCCGGGTGCACGGCGCGCAGCCAATGCTCACAAAGCCTTGCAAGTGCAGGGGGTTGTGCGGAATGCTGTACTCGCGGATGAAGGCCCAGGTCTGCTCCCAAGTCCAGTCGAGCAGCGGGTTCACCTTCAGCAGCTGGTAGCTGGCGTCGTATTCGGCCACCTGCATGCCGGTGCGGTTGGCCGATTGCTCAGCCCGAATGCCGGTAACCCAAGCCTCTTTACCAACCAGCGCGCGGCTCAGCGGCTCCACTTTGCGCACGTGGCAGCAGGCCTTGCGGGCGTCTACGCTTTCGTAGAACCCGTTCGGGCCTTGGCGCTCTACCAAGGCAGCTACCTGCCCGTGCTCGGGGTAATATGCCCGGATGCGCTTGCCGTATTTGAGCACGGTTTTGCTCCAGGTAGCATAGGTTTCCTGAAAATTCCGGCCCGTGTCGAGCGTAAATACTTCGATGGGTAAATCGTGGGCAAAAATTAGGTGCGTAATTACCTGATCTTCCAATCCGAAAGAGGTAGAAAAAGCGGCTTTGCCAGCAAATTCAGTTGCAATTAGGCGCAGCGTATCCAACGCATCAGCACCAATTAATTGCTGACGAATTTGCGCCACCTGAGCATCGATTAACGTCGACATGCGCAGCAGGGCTACGACCTGTTTGCCCAAGGCAAAGCAGATCTGATAAGACAAGAAGAGAGGGGTGCTGGAGGAATAGGCGGCGAACGAAGCTCAAGCGGCCAAGCCAAACGGACCTAGGGCATGCTCCGGCGGTAGGAGCCTAGGTGTTGGCGTTCCAGCAAGCGGGCAGGGAGGGTGCGAAAACCTCAACAACACGCGCGGCGCATCGGCATGCAACAACAGCACAGGCTGTTGGAGCCGAAAAGGCCCTGCTGCGGGGCAGCGGCGGTAGCGCGGGGTGTGATGATGAGGTTCACGGCGTGCGTTGTTTTTATATGGTCAGGAATTAGCTACGCTGACCTTTCGGTTGGCACCGTTCGGGACTTTCCCGTGGTTGCCGGCGCTTCACGGAGCCTTTCTCTCCACGCCTCTGTATAAAAACAATCCTGGGAAGAATTGATGAAGCAAAGGTAGGTAAGCAATTTTTGTATTTCCAAATTATTCTTTTCAACTAATATCATCTAGCTACTGCAGCAATCGTTTGCAGCGTTAATTGTTATTCAAAAACGAAATGTCGATAGCAAATACTGGGCTGTTTGTGACAGGTATTTTGCTGCTTGGTAAAAGATTGGCGCCGTTTTATTTCAGGTAGCCTGCAACCATTGCACTGGCGCGTAGCTCCTGGGCGCATGTGGGTGCGTGTAAGTTGTTTTGCGGTTGCTACGGCAGCGCTGGTAAGCGGCTTGGGCGGGTGCGCCCCGGCCCTGATGCCGCATTCGGCCAATGTGCCAGTGCTGGGCGCGAAGGGAGCCGCGGAACTGCGCGGCAGCACCGGCCTCAACGGCACCGAAGTGCAAGGGGCTTGGGCAGCTACCAACCACCTGGCGCTAACCGCGGGCGGGCTGCGTTATGCCTCGGGCCGCGACACCCGGTTTAGGAGTGCCGAGGTTGGCCTTGGGTACTACGCGTGGCCCGGCAACGAGGTAATGCTGGCGGTGTACGCAGGAGCCGGCTACGGCAGTGGCCGCGCAGCCACCTCGGGGTTCGAAGGCGGGCGTGAAACCGACATCCGGAGCCGATACCTGCGTCCTTACATACAGCCTACATTGGTGTGGCAGCCCACCGAGCGCTGGCACCTAGGGCTGGCCTGGCAAGTAAACCAAGTGCACTACCTGCGCCTGCTCGAAACCACCCGCACCAGCGCGCCCACGCCCTTTACGGTGGAGCGCAACGGCGCCGGGCTGTGGCAAACGCAGCACCAGGTTATGCTCACCTCGAGCTACTGGCTATCGGCGCGGTGGCGGCTGGTGGTGCGTGTGGGCGGGGCGCAGGCCGGTGGCCAGTCGGGGGTAGCTGCCGAGCCGTGGCCCCTGGTAGCCAACCTGGGGCTAACGGTGCGGCTGGGCAACGCCCGCTGAACCCCGCCAAAAAGCAGCCGGGTTGGCAAAGGCGGCCTCAGCCAACCCATGCCAACCCGGCAGCAACTTGCGGCACCTAGGGCTTAGTTGCGCTTTACCATGTCCACCACCGCATCTACCCAAATCGGGTGGGTATTGCAGCTCGGTACCAGTTGCCAGTGGCCACCGCCCGCTTCCTCAAACATTTCCTTGAACTCTTCGCCTACCTCAATGGTGGTTTCCAAGCAGTCGGCCACGAAAGCGGGGCTGAAGGCTAACACATTCTTGTAGCCCTTGGCCGGCATTTCCTTCAGCACCTCGTCGGCATAGGGTTGCAGCCACGGGTCGCGCAGGCGGCTTTGCAAGCGGCTCTGGAAGCACACGGTATACTGGTCGTCGCGCAGACCTAGGGCCTCGGCCAGCAGGCGCGAGGTAGCAAAGCACTGGGCGCGGTAGCAGTAGCGGTTGTTTTTGTTGTAGTGGTTGCAGCACGAGCCCAGCTTGCAGTAGCCTTTGTGGCTGCCCTTAAGCACGTGGCGCTCCGGAATGCCGTGGTAACTGAACACCACGTGGTCGTAGTCGTGCTTGTCCATCTCGGCCTTGCCCAGCGCGGCAAACGTGGCAATAAAGCCGGGGTCATCGGCGAAGGTGCTGATGAAGCTGATGCTGGGCACCACCCACCACCTGCTCACGATGTCCATCACCTTTTCCTGCACCGAGCCCGTGCTGGCTGCCGCGTACTGCGGAAACAGCGGCAGCACAATAATGCGCTCCACGGCCGCCTCGCGCAGCTCCTCCAGCGCCGACTCGATGCTGGGGTTTTGGTAGCGCATGCCAAAAGCCACCAGGTAATCCTTGCCAAGTTTTTCCTGCACCAGCTTTTTCAGGTCGAGGCCGTGGTAAAGCAGCGGCGAGCCGCGCTCATCCCAAAGTTGCCGATATATTTTGGCCGATTTGGGCGCGCGCAGCGGCACCACCAAGCCCTTAAACAGCGGGTAACGCATCGCGGCGGGCATGTCAATCACGCGCGCATCGGTCAGAAATTCGTTGAGGTACCGGCGTACGTCGGAGGTGTTGGGCGAGTCGGGCGTGCCCAGGTTCACGAGCAGAACACCAATGCGGCCTTGGGTTGAGGCCGGGTTTTTGGTGGGGGCGGTAGCAGAAGCGGGAGCGGTTGGGTTCATGCCGAATAAAAGCGTACCAATGGCATACAAAGGTACGCGGCCCAAAGTTTGCAAACCGCGCCACATAGGCAGTTGCCGCCGGGCATCGGCCCGGCTTTCGCCTAGGACCCCGCGGTTTGGCCGGCGGCCCCGGCAGCACTAGTAACGGGGGCGTTGGCCGTGCGGGCAGCAACCTTCGTAAGGTGCTATTGTTCAGCCCATGCAGGCCGGCCCGTCATAAAGCCGTACCTTTGTGCCCCTTAACGCATTACCAACGTGACTACTGAACCCAAACCGCACCGAGCCGGCTTCGTGAGCATCATCGGCAAGCCCAACGTGGGCAAATCGACGTTGATGAACGTGCTGGTGGGCGAGCGGCTCAGCATCATCACCAGCAAGGCCCAAACCACGCGCCACCGCATTCTGGGCATCCTCAACGGCCCCGACTTTCAGCTGGTATACTCCGATACGCCCGGCATCATTCAGCCCAAATACGAGTTGCAATCGGCCATGATGTCGTTTGTGTACTCGTCGCTTGAGGACGCCGACGTAATCTTGTTCGTAACGGACATTTACGAGAAACACGACGAGGAACCCGTGGTGGAGCGCCTGCGCCGCTCGGAAGTGCCGGTGCTGCTGCTGATCAACAAAATCGACCAGGCCACGCAGGAAGAGGTGGAGGCCAAAATGGCGTACTGGCGCGAGCAAATGCCCAACGCCGCCGAAATCGTCCCGATTTCGGCCCTCAACGCCTTCAACACCGAGCAGGTGTTCAACCACATCCTCGACCGCCTGCCCGAGCACGAAGCCTTTTACCCCAAAGACGAGCTAACCGACAAGCCCGAGCGCTTTTTTGCTTCGGAAATGATCCGGGAGAAAATCTTCAAGCTCTACAAAAAAGAAGTGCCTTACAGCACGGAAGTGGTGATTGAAGAGTTTAAGGAAGACGACGTGATCATCCGCGTGCGGGGCATCATCTACACCGAGCGCGCTTCCCAAAAAGGCATCATCATCGGCCAGGGCGGCGCAGCCCTAAAAAAGGTGGGCACCTGGGCCCGCGAGGAAATGGAGAAGTTTTTCCAGAAAAAGGTGTTCCTGGAGCTGCACGTCAAAGTCAACGAAAACTGGCGCACCGACCCTAAGATGCTCAACCGCTTCGGGTACAAGCCGGAATAGAGAACAAAAGATTCGTTTGTCATCCTGAGGCGTAGCCAAAGGACCTTATCACGTCAGATAGCAACTATCTAACGTTTGTCGTTCACGCGGCACAAGGTCCTTCACTGCGCTCAGGATGACAGATAAATAGAGTCCGACCCATATAAAAATCAACTTAACTACCCCGGGCACTGGCGGAATTGGTCGGACCGACGGCTGGGGTTAGCACAATGAGAAATACCATTGCAATTGTGGGCCGCCCCAACGTGGGCAAGTCCACGCTGTTCAACCGCTTGGTCGGTGAACGCAAGGCCATCATGGACAACCAGTCGGGCGTAACGCGCGACCGGCACTACGGCTACGGAGAGTGGACAGGCAAGTACTTTACCGTAATTGACACGGGCGGCTACGTAGTCGGCTCCGACGACGTGTTCGAGGAAGGCATCCGCAAGCAAGTGAAGCTGGCCATCGACGAGGCCGACGTGGTGCTGTTTATGGTGGACGTGGACACCGGCCTGCACCCCCTCGACGAGGAGTTTGCCAACGTGCTGCGCCGCTACGAAGGCAAAAAACCCATTTACTTAGTAGCCAACAAAGCCGATTCGACGCAGCGTTATCAAGCCGCCGGCGAGTTCTACGCCCTAGGTATCGGCACCGGCGACATCTTTCCCATTAGCTCGCAGTCGGGCGGCGGCACCGGCGAGCTGCTCGATGCCGTGGTTAGCCACTTCGAGGACGAAGGCGTGGAGAACCCCGACGAGGGCATTCCGCGCATTTCAGTAATGGGCCGCCCCAACGTGGGCAAGTCGTCGTTCGTGAATGTGCTCCTGGGCGAGGAGCGCAGCATCGTGACGGACATTGCCGGCACCACCCGCGACGCCATTCACACGCGCTACAACGCCTTCGGCAACGAGTTCATCCTGATCGACACGGCTGGTTTGCGCCGCAAGGCCCGCGTCGACGAGGACATCGAGTTCTACTCCAACCTCCGGTCGCTGCGCGCCATGGAGGAATCGGACGTGGTAATTGTGATGCTCGACGCGACCCGTGGCATCGAGGCCCAGGACGTGAACATCATCGGCCTGGCCGACCGCAACCGCAAGGGCATCGTGATTTTGGTGAACAAGTGGGACCTGATCGAGAACAAGGAAACCAACACGGCCAAGGAGTTTCAGGATCAGATCTACGAGCGCATCAAGCCCATCAGCTACCCGCCCATCGTGTTCACCAGCGCTGTTACCAAGCAGCGCGTGCACAAGGCCATCGAAACCGCGATGGAGGTGTATGCCAACAAGCGGAAGAAGGTGCCTACCTCGGAACTGAACGAGGTAATGCTGCGCGAAATTGAGGCCTACCCGCCGCCCACCACCAAGGGCAAAATGGTACGCATCAAGTACGTAACGCAGCTGCCCACGCACAACCCGGTGTTTGCGTTCTTCTGCAACTTGCCGCAGTACGTGAAGGAGTCGTACACGCGCTACCTCGAAAACCGCTTGCGCGAGCATTTCGACTTTACGGGCGTGCCCATCGGCATCGTGTACCGCAAAAAGTAATCTGCCTTGGCAGCACCGGGCGGGCTTTTTTTGGGGCCCGCCCGAAGTTTTTTTCAGCGGTGCGGGTTACCTGTAAAAGGGTGAGGTATAAAGCACCAGAAGTTGCCGACGTTGCTTGGCAGCTCCACTGGTTAAGATTTTCAACTCCACCACTTTTCACCTACCATTACCATGAAAAAGGTTCTGTTCCTCGCTCTGGCTGCCGCTTCGTTCACCTTCGCTTCGTGCGAAAGCAAAACCGAGCAAGCTGCTGAGCAAACCGCTGAAAACGTAGAAGCTGGTGCCGAAGCTTCGGCTGACAAAATGGAAGAAGCTGCTGACTCGACCCGCGAAGCTGGCGAAGCTCAGGCTGAAGCCATCGAAGAGGCTCCGGCTGCTGAAGGCGCTACCACGGCTCCGGCCGCTGGCACCACCACCCAGCAGTAATTTTGCGCTGCCTTCGGGCAGGCACATACAACAAGAGCGCTCCGGCAACGGGGCGCTCTTGTTTGTTTTGGGGCCGCAGGGCACCTAGGGCTAGGCGCCCAGGCGGCGCTGCAACAGGTTTTCGACCACGCTCATCAGCTTGTTGGGCGGGTAGGTGCGCCAGGGCAGCTCATCGAGCTGGCCGCCGAAGTTGATGTAGGAATCGATGTTGTACTGGCGCATTTCGCGCGCCACGTGCTCCTGAAAATTGAGGGCGGCAATCCACCCGTCCTCCACGTCCTCAAACCATTCTTCGTAGTACGAATCGTCGGAGCCGTGGAAGTTGAACACGTTTTCGCCGATAAGGATGTAGCGGTGAATGCCTTGGTGGACCATCGGGTCGATGATTTGCCGCTTCAGCTGCATGATGTCGTTTTCGATGGCGTCGTTCCACTCCCCGATGAACTCGATGATGGCCACGCCCTGCTCGTAGTCGACGAATAAGATCTTCAGGAACAGCGTGTCCGACTCCATGTCATCCCACTGCGGATGAATGAAGTAGCCGTAGATGGTATTGACGTAGTTGTCGAGGCTGTTTTCGGCCCCGAACAGCGGCGACCTAGGGTCTTCCGAGGCCGAGTATTGCTCCATCCAGGCGTAATGGGGTTCGATGGTATGCATAAGGCAGAAGTGGCGGTATTGGGGGCAGCGGCAAACCCGTTGTTAGGGTAGAAACGTCCGGGCCGGCTGAGTGTTCCGCTTGGTTGCGAAAACGCCTTAAAACAACCGAGCACGCCCCTGGGAGCGTGCTCGGCAATAAGTAAGCGCAGGGTAGCCTAGTGCCCGCTGTGTGCGGCCAAGGCGGCCCGCACCGAGCCGTGCAGCTGCAGCAGCTCGGCGGCGTGGCTTTGGTCGATGCCCAACTCGTCCATCAGCATCCGCTCGCCGCGGTCGACGAGCTTGGCGTTGGTCAGCTGCATGTCCACCATCTTGTTGCCCTTCACCCGACCTAGGCGAATCATGGTGGCAGTGGTGAGCATGTTGAGCACCAGCTTCTGGGCGGTGCCGGCCTTCATGCGGGTGCTGCCCGTTACAAACTCGGGGCCGGTAACCACCTCCACCGGAAACTCCGCCGCCGCCGCCACTGCCGAGCCGGCGTTGCACACCACGCAGCCCGTGGCAAGGCCCTGTTGCCGGGCGCGCTCCAGGCCGCCAATCACGTAGGGCGTGCGGCCCGAAGCAGCAATGCCCACCACAATGTCGTTGCTGGTGATGTTGTGCTCCTGCAAGTCGCGCCAGGCTTGCTCCGAATCGTCCTCGGCGTTTTCCACGGCTTTGCGAATGGCGGTGTCGCCGCCGGCAATAAGGCCAACTACCAAGCCGTGCGGCACGCCAAACGTGGGCGGGCATTCCGAGGCATCCAAAATACCTAGGCGGCCGCTGGTGCCTGCCCCGATGTAGAACAACCGGCCGCCTGCTTGCAGGCTGCGTACGGTGGCTTCCACCAGTTGCTCAATCTGCGGTAGGGCCTTTTCAACCGCTTGGGGCACTGTCTGGTCAAGCTGGTTAATGTTGGCCAGCAGCTGGGCGGTAGGCAGCGTTTCGAGGTGGTCGAACTGCGAGGCGCTTTCGGTAGTACTCACGGGTGGGAGGGGTAAAGTGGGATAGAGAACGGATGCAAAGGAACGCATGGGCCAGCTTCGGCTGCCACTTGGCCGCGCGCCCTGCCCACCTAGGGTTTGGGCGGGGCGGCCTTCAGTCGTCCTACTACGTAAAACTTGTCGAGCACATTTACGGTGTGCGGCGCATCTTGGTCAAGCTCGGCGGTTAAGTCTTGCCCGGCCCAGTGCTCGTAGTGGTGCCCGCGGCTCCAGAGGCGCGAACGGGTTACGTCGTAAATCAGCCCGTGGTAGGCAAACCAAATTTCGTCGCGGTCTTGCCCGTTGCGCAGGGCCAGCTGGTGCACCGAGTACTCGGGCAGTTCGGAAATAGGCGTGCCGTCGGCGGTAGCAGGAATGTGCGTGTTCAACTAATGCTTAATGATTGGTAATTACCCAAGCAGCGCCTGCGTCAGAATCCAGCGGTTGGGCAGGTCGCCTTGGGCAGCGCGCAGGTAATCTTGGTAGCTGCAAGGCACAATGCGGCGCACCGAGCTATCGGCTAGGCTTTCGACCTCCATCCACCACTTTTCGGTGCGCTTGGCTTTGTAAAACACCAGCTTGGCCGGGTTGCCAGGCAGCCCCACGGCGTAGCGAATAAAGCGGCGGCTCGTAAAATCGGTTTCGTTGCGGCGGTGGTAGTAGCCCTCCACAAAGTACCACAGCATGGTAGCGGCAGTGGCGGCACCTAGGCCCAGCAAGTCGTGGTCGGGGCGGTAGCCGTACAGGCCGATGCTGGTGAGCTGGTCGTTGTGGCCGGCGTACCAGCACAGCTGCGCTGCTTCTTCGGCCGTGAGGCCAAACGGCGACGCCGGCAAGTACCCCGGAAACTCCGGCCAGCGCAGCGCCGTCAAATCGAAGCTCACCAAATCGGCTTGGCGCAGCAGCGGCTCGGCCTGCCGCACATCGGCCCTGATTTCACCTAGGCGCAGGGTTTCGAAGTGCAGCTTCTCGAGCGCCGCCAGCACCGAGGTAGGCACCAAATATTGCTGATGCCCCAACTGCCCGAAGTTGAACAGAAAGTTGGGCTCGTGCATCAGCAAGCGGCGCAGGTGCGTGTCTTCGGCGTGGGCGCCAGCTTCCTCGGCCATGTCCACGCGGGCGTCCACGCAGGAGAGGCTTACGGGGCGGTCGAGGGTTTCGTAGGCCAAAAACTGGCCGATGTCTAGGTCGTGCGAGCCGCCGAGCAATACGGGTACCGTGTTGTGCTCGAGCAGGGCCGCCACAATTTCGCGCAAGCGTAGGTACGTGTCCTCGAGCGTGAGGCCGTTGCGCAAGTTGCCTAGGTCGACGAGGCGGCAGGGGCCCGTGCCGCGTTGCAGCTGGTAAAAGCGCTGGCGTACGGCATCGGGCGCCGAGGCGGCGGGTTGGCCGGCCGCGCTGCCGCGCCACTCGTTCAGGCCAATTAGGGCAAGGTCGGCGGAGCGCCAATCCGGGAAGGTATCAACGAAACGGGCCGCGTGTGCGCCCAGCGTGGTGCTGCCCCAGGCGGGGGCTTCGTCGGCGAGCGGGTCGAAAAACAGGGCCAGATTCATAACAACAGTGCAGCCGCGCCAGCGCGCCCAAGGCCGCCGGTGTCAAAGCTACTGAAAAACCCTGCCGCAAACACCCAAATTAAGGCCTGTTAATAGCGTTTGAGCCAAAAAATGTATTTATTTCAGGAAGAATTCCCTCCCGACCTTTTCTCCTTATGGACGTTCGCCGCACCTTCGATATTCTGCCTTATCAGCTACAAAACTTTCCGAAAGCTGATTGCCTTGCGGCCAAGCGCGCTGGCAACTGGCAGCCGTTCAGCACCCAACAGATTCTCGACAACGCCGAACGGGTAAGCTTTGGCCTGCGCAAACTAGGCGTGGGGAAAGACGACAAAGTGGCCATCATCTCGATGAACCGCCCCGAGTGGCTGATGACGGACTTCGGTATTTCGCAGCTCGGTGCCGTAACAGTGCCCATGTACCCCACCATCACGGTGGAGGATTACGCATATATTTTTGCCGATGCCGGTGTGAAAGCTGTTGTGGTATCCGACAAAGAGCTCTACGATAAAGTAAAGCAAGCCACGGCCGGCCTCGATATTTCCGACGATTGCATTTTTACCTTCGATCGGGTGCCCGGCGCACGCCACTTCGACGACCTGCTGGCCATGGGCCAGGGCGGCGACAAAGCCGAGCTGGAGCGCATGAAAGCCGCCGTACAACCCGACGACCTGCTGACGCTCATTTACACCTCGGGCACCACCGGCAAGCCCAAGGGCGTAATGCTCTCGCACGACAACATCCTGAGCAACTGCCGCAACGCGCAAGCCTCGGTGCCGGTAACCAAGGACGACAAAGCCCTGAGCTTCTTGCCGCTCTGCCATATTTTCGAGCGGATGGTTACCTACCTCTACATGATCAACGGCGTGAGCATTTACTACGCCGAGAGCATGGAAACCATTGCCGACAACCTGCGCGAGGTAAAGCCCAACATTTTTACCACGGTGCCGCGCCTGCTCGAAAAAGTGTACGACAAGATTGTGGCCAAAGGCTACGAGCTGGACGGCGTGAAGAAGAACCTGTTCTTCTGGGCGCTTAACCTAGGCTTGGACTTCGACACGCAGGAGGACAAAGGATTCTTCTACAACACCCAGCTGAAACTGGCGCGTAAGCTCATCTTCTCGAAGTGGCAGGAGGCCCTAGGTGGCAATATCCGCTGTATCGTTTCGGGGGGTGGGGCGTTGCAGCCGCGCCTGGCGCGGGTGTTCTGGGCGGCAGGCATCCGGGTGATGGAGGGCTACGGCCTAACGGAAACCTCGCCGGTAATTGCCGTGAACGGTTTCGAGCCCGAAAACAACAAGATTGGCTGCGTAGGGCCGCTCGTTGATAACACCGAAGTGAAGATTGCGCCCGACGGGGAGATCTTGACCAAGTCGGCCTCGGTGATGAAGGGCTACTACAACCGGCCGGATTTGACGGCGGAGGTGATTGACGCGGAGGGCTGGTTCCACACGGGCGACATCGGCGAGTTCGTCAACGGGCGCTTCCTCAAAATCACCGACCGCAAGAAGGAGATGTTCAAGACCTCGGGCGGCAAGTACGTGGCCCCGCAGGTCATCGAAAACAAGCTCAAGGAGTCCCCCCTCATCGAGCAGGCCATGGTCGTCGGCGACGGGCAGAAGTTCCCGGCCGTGCTGCTGGTACCGTCGTTCGACGAACTGAAGAAATGGTGCCAGCGCCACAACGTGGACTGCAACGGCTCAAACGAAGACATCATCCGCAACGAAAAGGTGTGCGCCATGTATCACGAGCTGGTGGGCAAGTACAACCAAGGCTTTGCGCAGTGGGAGCAAGTGAAGAAGGAAGTGCTGCTGCCCGCGCAATGGACGGTGGAAAGCGGCGAGCTGACGCCCACCATGAAGGTGAAGCGCAAGATCATTAGCAACAACTACAAGGACATTATCGACAGCCTCTATCAAGTAGAAGCTGTGCGGTAAGTGCCCACGCTGCCCGTTTGTATCACAACGGCCCGGTTGCCCTAGGTGGCAGCCGGGCCGTTGTTGCTCATGGCCGCAAGCGGGCTACCTTTAACCCTCCAAATCCACTTTCATTATCGCTTACTTACATGATTAACTCTTATTTGTCGCCGGTGACTTTGCTGCTAGGCGGCGCACTGCTGGCGGCGGGCTGTGGCAATAGCAAGCGCCAAGACCCTACGCCGCCAACCGTGGCCACAACTACCACGATTTCGGGCATGGTGCAAGCCGAAGACGAGCAGCTACAGCCGCTGGGCAAAGAAGGCGTGGCGGTAAGGCTCGAGGGCACCACAGTATCGACCGTTACCGATGCCAATGGCGCCTACCAACTTACTAATGTGCCATTGGGCCAGCACGTGCTTAGCCTGAGCCGTGCCGGCTTGGGCACCATGCGCTACGAGGCAAACATCAACGACCTGACTCCGCGTACCATGGCCCCGGTACTGCTGAGCGAGCAAAGCTCTACGCGCATCACCGACCTGAAGAGCGTGGCCAAAAGCCCCAACTCGCTGCCCGGCGAGGTAGTCGCCTACGAGTGCAGCGTGAGCTACAACGCGCAGCTCTACCCCGCGCCCACGCAGTACGCCATTATTGTGTACGTGGGCAAAACCGCCGACGTCAGCCATGCCAATTATCTGCAGGCGACGCAACTCAGCCAGAGCCAAAATGTTACCTCGCCGCCCACACCCGGCACTGGGCGCTTTCGGTTAGCTTTTTACGCCAATGAGTTGCAACAGCTTGGCTTCGCCTCGGGCGACAGGGTGTACGTGGCCGCATACGGCATGAACAAAGGTGCTGCCAGCGGCGGCATTGGCCGCGAGGCCACCTACTTTGTGCCGTACTCACGCAACTCCTCCACAGGGCAAATTCAGCGCGTGGTGGCCAACGTTAACCCCAATGCCGTGCGGGCAAATTTTGTGTTGCCCTAGGTGCCCTGCGGCGCCTACCTTAGGGCAGGCCGGCTTCGGGCAACGAGGCCGGCCTGCCCAACTTTTTTATGGCAAACTAGTATGCTTGCATAACAAAATTATTTGTACGTTTACCCAGGCTCAGGTGCATGCCGGCCGCCGCTTACATGAAACCCGAGGAAACCGTAGACTATAATATAAAAGTGGCGTGGCACGCCATTTCGCGCATGTACAATGTGCAGGCGGCCAAACACGACATCACCACAAGCATCGGCTTCGTGCTCCTGAACATCGATCAGGAACAAGGCACGCCGGCCACCAAAATTGCGCCGCTGCTGGGCCTCGAAACCCGCTCGCTTACGCGCATTCTGCGCTCGATGGAGGAGAAGGGCCTCATCTACAAACAGGCCGATCAGCAGGACAAACGCTCGGTGCGCATTTTCCTTACGGAGGAAGGCTTGCGCAAGAAAGAGGTGTCGCGGCAAACGGTGCGGCAGTTCAACCAGAAGATTCGGGAGAAAGTACCCACCGATCAGCTGGAGGTGTTTTTCCGCGTGGTGGGTCAGATCAATGGCCTGATCGACAGCAAAAGCATTTTCGAGGGCTTTAAGGTGAGGCCCCTCAAAACCGATAAAAAAGCTTAACCGCGGCGCCTAGGTGGCGGCGGTCCGTGCTCAACCATTCACTCATTCACGCATTCCCTGAAAGAATGAATCGTACCATCAAGAAAGTAGCCGTACTGGGCTCCGGTGTGATGGGCTCGCGCATTGCGGCCCACTTCGCCAACATCGGCGTGCAAGTGCTGCTGCTCGACATCGCCCCGAAGGAGCTGACGCCCGACGAGGAGAAGAAAGGCCTCACGCTCGACTCGCCGCTGGTGCGCAACCGCATCGTGAACAGCTCGCTGGAAGCCGCCGTGAAGGCCAGCCCCTCGCCGCTGTACCGCAAAGCCGACGTGAGCCGCATCAAAACCGGCAACTTCGACGACAACCTCAAGGAAATTGCCACCTGCGACTGGACGATTGAGGTAGTGGTAGAGCGCCTCGACATCAAGAAGAGCCTGTTCGACCGCGTGGAGCAGTTCCGCAAGCCCGGCACGCTTATTACCTCAAATACCTCGGGCATTCCGATTCACTTGATGACGGAAGGCCGCTCCGACGATTTCAAGCGGCACTTCTGCGGTACGCACTTCTTCAACCCGCCCCGCTACCTGAAGCTGCTCGAAATCATCCCGACGCCGAACACGGACCAGTCGGTGGTGGATTTCCTGATGCACTACGGCGACCTGTACCTGGGCAAAACCACCGTATTGGCCAAAGACACCCCGGCATTTATCGCCAACCGCGTGGGCGTATTCGCCATCATGGACGTGCTGCAGGTAATGCAGAAGCTCGGCCTGACGGTGGAGGAAGTAGATAAGCTGACCGGTCCGGTTATCGGCCACGCCAAGTCGGCCACCTTCCGCACCTCCGACGTGGTGGGTTTGGATACGCTCATTAACGTAGCCAACGGCCTGGCCCAAAACCTGCCCAACGACGAAGCCCGCGACGCGTTCCAGCTGCCCGAGTTTCTGCGGAAAATGGGCGAGAACAAGTGGCTCGGCGACAAAACCGGCCAGGGCTTCTACAAGAAGGTAAAAGGCGAAGGCGGCAAGTCGGAAATTCAGGCCCTTGACCTAGGCACGCTGGAGTACAAGCCCAGCGCCAAGGTGAAGTTTGCGACCCTCGAAGCCACCAAACCCATCGAAAAGCTGGCCGACCGCTTTAAGGTGCTGGCCGCGGGCAAGGACAAAGCGGGCGAGTTCTACCGCCAGTCGTTTGCCGGGCTGTTCGCCTACGTGTCGAACCGCATTCCGGAAATCACCGACGCGCTGTACAAAATCGACGACGCCCTGCGCGCCGGCTTCGGCTGGGAAATGGGTCCGTTCGAAACCTGGGATGCCCTAGGTGTGCAGGCCGGCGTGGAGCTGGTAAAGACCAACGGCAAGCAGCTCGCCCCGTGGGTAGAGGAAATGCTGGCCGCCGGTAACACTACTTTTTACAAGGTGGACGCCGCGGGCGTGAAGCAGTACTACGATGCCGAAACGAAAAGTTACAAGGCCATTCCGGGCGTCGAGAACTTCATCATCCTCGACAACCTGCGCGCTTCGGGCAAGGTACTGTGGAAGAACTCCGGTGCTTCTGTAATCGACCTCGGCGACGGCATCCTGAACGTGGAGTTCCACTCCAAGATGAACACCCTGGGCACCGACGTGATTCAGGGCTTGCTGAAGGGCGTGGACATGGCCGAGCAGGGCTACCGCGGCCTTGTGGTGGGCAACGATGCCGCTAACTTCTCGGCGGGTGCCAACCTGGGCCTGGTGTACATGTACGCCCTGGAGCAGGACTACGACGAGATTAACATGATGATTGCCCAGTTTCAGCAGGCCATGATGCGGATGCGCTACAGCAGCATCCCCGTAGTGGGCGTGCCGCACGGCCTCACGCTGGGCGGCGGCTGCGAGCTGAACCTGCACGCCGATAAGGTGGTAGCAGCGGCCGAAACCTACATGGGCCTGGTGGAATTTGGCGTAGGCCTGATTCCGGCCGGTGGTGGCACCAAGGAAATGGTGTTGCGCACGGCCGCCAAGTACGAAGAAGGCGAGCCGGAGCTGAACCTACTGCGCAACACCTTCGTGACCATCTCCATGGCCAAGGTGTCCACGTCGGCCCAGGAGGCTTTCGACCTAGGCTTTATGCGCCGCGGCGACGAGGTGGTGGTAAACAGCAACCGCGCCATCATGGCGGCCAAGCAGGCAGCTATTGATCTGGCCGATGCGGGCTACACCATGCCCACGCAGAAAACCAACATCAAGGTGCACGGCAAAAACGCCCTGGGCATGTTCCTAACAGGCGTGCACGCCATGAAGGAAGGCCGCTACATCTCGGCTCACGACCAGAAGATTGCCGAAAAGTTGGCCTACGTGATGTGCGGCGGCGACCTAAGCGCCCACACCGAAGTAAGCGAGCAATACCTGCTGGACCTGGAGCGCGAAGCCTTCCTGAGCCTCACCGGCGAGCGGAAAACCTTGGAGCGCATCCAGAGCATCCTCACCACCGGCAAACCGCTGCGCAACTAAACTAATAGCTAAGAACTAGTTCCCCTCCTCAGATGAGGAGGGGCTAGGGGTGGTTGACTGACCGTTGAACCATTACAACGATTACTAGAGCTAGCCCCTAATTTCTAGCTTTTCAACCACCCCTGGCCCCTCCTCATCTGAGGAGGGGGACTGGAACTAGCATTAGCCTAACCTCTACCTTCTTTCAAGACTCAATCAACATGGAAGCATATATCGTAGCTGGTTACCGCACGGCCGTGGGCAAAGCGCCCCGCGGTGGTTTCCGCTTCACCCGCCCCGACGACCTGGCCGCCGAGGTAATCAAGCACCTGATGGCCTCGGTGCCGGCCCTCGACCCAACCCGCGTCGATGACGTGCTGGTGGGCAACGCCGTACCCGAAGCCGAGCAGGGCTTGCAAATGGGCCGCCTGATTTCGCTGCTGGCCCTGCCCATCAACGTGCCGGGCCTCATCGTGAACCGCTACTGCGGCTCGGGCGTGGAAACCATTGCCATGGCCGTGGGCAAAATCAAGGCCGGCATGGCCGACTGCATTATTGCGGGCGGTACCGAAAGCATGAGCCTGGTGCCCACCGTGGGCTGGAAGACTGTGCCGAACTACGGCCTCGCCCAGAAGCACCCCGACTACTACCTCGGCATGGGCCTCACGGCCGAAGCCGTAGCGCAGGATTACAAAATCACGCGCGAGGAGCAGGACGAGTTCAGCTACAACTCGCACCAGAAAGCCATCCGCGCCATCAAGGAAGGCCGCTTCAAGGATCAAATTGTGCCGATTACGGTTGAGGAAACCTACCTCGACCAAGCTTCGGGCAAAAAGAAGAAGCGCACCTACGTGGTGGATACCGACGAAGGCCCCCGCGCCGACACCTCGGTAGAAGCCCTAGGTCGTTTGCGGCCGGTGTTTGCCCAGAACGGCACCGTTACGGCCGGCAACTCCTCGCAGACTTCCGACGGTGCTGCTTTCGTCATCGTGATGTCGGAGCGCATGGTGAAGGAGCTGAACCTGGAACCGGTAGCCCGCATGGTGAACTACGCCGCCGAAGGCGTTGACCCGCGCATCATGGGTATGGGCCCCATCAAGGCCGTGCCAAAAGCCCTGAAGCAAGCCGGCATGAAGCTCGACGACATCGACCTGTTCGAACTGAACGAGGCCTTTGCTTCGCAGTCGATTGCAGTAGTGCGCGAGCTAGGCATCAACCCCGAGAAGCTGAACGTGAACGGCGGCGCCATTGCCCTAGGTCACCCGCTGGGCTGTTCGGGCGCCAAGCTCAGCATTCAGCTGTTCGACGAGCTGCGCCGCACCGGCAAGAAGTACGGCATGGTAACCGCCTGCGTAGGCGGCGGCCAGGGCGTAGCCGGCATCTACGAGCTGCTGAAGTAGCACGACTGTAGCGCGGACTTTGTAGTCCGAGTTTGCTAGAACGAAGTCGTTGGGGCGATACCGCAGGGACCCAGTAGTTCTGGCTAACGCGGGCTGAAGCCCGCGCTACAGCTCAAGTTTAAAAAGCCGCTGAGTTTCAGAACCGAAGCACGAATTTGCTGGTTTTGTTTTAGGTAACAGACAGAAAGCCCGGTCCTTCCGGGTTTTCTTTACCCAAAGTAGTCGGCACGCATAACATTTTTTACTACCTTTCGGTACAAGCACCAGCCGGCCCTTGTCGGCTCGAAATAGTCGGCAAGCCTAACAGTTCAGACATCCCCTCAACATTCCCACGGCCATGGAAGTAACCCAGCAAACCACCAAGGGCGGCGAGTTCATCATCAAGGAAACCGAAGCCCAATCCGTATTCACGCCTGCCGACTTTTCGGAGGAGCAGCGCATGATGTACCAGACTTGCCTTGACTTCGTAGTAAACGAAGTGCACCCGCTGCTCGACCGCCTCGACAACCACGAGGAAGGGCTGATGGAGAACCTGATGCGCAAGGCTGGCGAGCTGGGCCTGTTTGGCGTGAGCATTCCGGCGGAGTACGGCGGCTACGACATGGACTTCAATACCTCGCTGCTTGTAACCGAGGGCGTGGGCGGTGGCCACTCGTTCCCGGTTGCCTTCGCGGCCCACACCGGCATTGGCATGCTGCCCATCCTGTACTTTGGTACCGAGGAGCAGAAAGCCAAGTACATTCCGGACCTCACCAACGGCACCAAGTTCGCGGCGTACTGCCTGACCGAGCCCGGCTCCGGCTCCGACGCCCTAGGTGCTAAAACCAAGGCCGTGCTGACGGAGGATGGCAGCGGCTACGTGCTGAACGGCCAGAAGATGTGGATTACCAACGCCGGCTTTGCCGACGTGTTCATCGTCTTCGCCCAAGTGGATGGCGACAAGTTCACGGGCTTCATTGTGGAGCGCGGTACGCCCGGCCTCACTTTCGGCAACGAAGAGCACAAGATGGGCATCAAAGGCTCGTCTACGCGCCAGGTATTCCTGTCCGACTGCGTGGTGCCGAAGGAGAACATCTTGGGTGAGATTGGCAAAGGCCACCTCATCGCCTTCAACATCCTGAACATCGGCCGCATTAAGCTGGCGGCGGCTTGCCTAGGTGCTTCCAAGCGCGTAGCGGGCCTGAGCGTGAAGTACGCCAACGAGCGTCAGCAGTTTAAACTGCCGATTGCCAAGTTCGGCGCAATTCGTCAGAAGATTGCCCAGCAGGCCATCCGCATCTACGCTGTGGAGTCGGCTATTTACCGTGCGGGCATGGACATCTACCGCAAAGAGCAAGAGATGGCAGGCCAGGGCCAATCGGCCAACGAAGCCCTGCTGGGTGCCGCCCGCGAGTTTGCCGTGGAGTGCGCTATTCTGAAAGTTGAAGGCTCGGAAGTACTCGACTACGTGGTAGATGAAGGCGTGCAGATCTACGGTGGTTACGGCTTCTCGGCCGACTACCCCATGGACCGCGCTTACCGCGACTCGCGCATCAACCGCCTGTTCGAGGGCACCAACGAAATCAACCGCATGCTGGCCGTCGACATGATCCTGAAGAAGGCCATGAAAGGCGAGTTGGACCTGATGGGCCCGGCCATGGCTGTGCAGCAGGAGCTGATGGCTATTCCGGACTTTGGCGGCGAAGAAGAAACCGGCCTGTTCAGCAAAGAATACAAGACCATCAAGAACCTGAAAAAGGCCATCCTGATGGTAGCTGGCACGGCCGTTCAGAAGTATATGAACTCGCTCGCCAAGGAGCAGGAAGTGCTGATGAACATTGCCGACATGGCCATTAAGGTGTACACCGCCGAAAGCACGCTGCTGCGCGTGGAGAAGGAAGTGAGCCTGAAAGGCGAAGACGCCCTAGGTCCGCAGATCGACATTGCTCGCGTGTACCTGGCCGACACCGTGGACCTGGTAAACAAATCGGGCAAAGACGCCATTGCCGCCATGACCGAGGGCGACGAGCAGCGCCTGCTGGCGCTGGGCCTGAAGCGCTTCACCAAGGCTGAGCTGTTCAACACCAAGGAGGCCCGCCGTCGCATTGCCGCGCCGCTGATCGAGGCCAACGACTACGTGTACTAAACAGCACACAAGCATCCCTGCCGCGGGGAAACGGCAGGGGTATTTCCCGATGGGGGAAAACTGAAAAACCGCCGCTCCGGCTTGGAGCGGCGGTTTTTTGTTGAAGGCTGCGCAAGCGCCCTAGGTGCTGTGGTCGTCGTGGCCAATGGCCAGCAAACCGGTGTTGGCTGCCGAGGCGTTCAGCAGCAGCAGAAACAAGCGCTGCTCAGGCGTATCGGCCAACGGAGTGGCGGGCGTAAGCTGCGGATACCGGTGCAGCAGTAATTGCAGCTTCATATTCACGATGCCATTGCTCCAACGGAAATCCTGCCAATGGTCTAATCGTTTCTCGATAATACGCTGGTTTTGCAGGTCCGTGAAGTCGTCGGCCGATAACTGGCCGGCTTTGGGCAGTTCGGCCAGCCGAGCCGGACTGGGCCTAAGTGCGTCATCTTCCAGCAAGTAAAAATCGAGCATCTACTTCAGCACAATTTTGTTGAGCTGCAGGGCGGCCGATTTTTTGTTGGGGCGCGTTACCACTACCATGGTTTTGTCGTCGAGCCAAGCGGTAAAGTCCTTCACGTAGGCCAGTTGCTGGTCGTTGGCTACGTTTAGCCCCAGGGCCTTCGGGGCTGAAACCACGCCCGTAGCGGCGGTTACTTTGCGCCCGAACAGGTCGGACTTGTTCTGCAGCTTTTCCATCGTTACAATGCTCACTTCGTTGCCGATGGTGGTGGCGCGGTAGCCAATGCCGGTAAAGCTCTCCGCGGCCGGGGCTACCTGGTGCTTGGCCACGATCTTCTGCCATGTGGGCGACTGAAACTCGTTGTAGCCGAACAGGTGCAGCTCGCGGGCGTGTACCGGCGCGTTTTCGCCTTCTTCGGCTTTCTTCTCGGCTACTACCACTACGTTTTGGTCGTCGGTGCGCAGCACATCCGAAATGTACACGTCGTCGAGTCGCTTGGCCGAGCCACCGGTGGCTTTGTTTACCGCGGCCAGGTACTCAGGCGTAAACTTAAATTCCGGCGCAAACTTCATGTCGGTGTTGGCGAAATCGAACTTCACCAGCTTCAGGCTGTAGTAGTCGCCCGAATTGTAGTCGGCACAAATAGCAGCACCGTAGAGCGTTTTGCCATCGAGCAGGCGCCACTGCGTATCGCGCACCGTTACTTTTTTGCCGCTAAACGTGCCACCTACGGCTACCGACATCACTTTTACCTCGGGCTCGGCATCGGCGTAGCGGCGTACCGTCAGCTTCTGATTGTTATCGCTGATCAGGGCCACGTACTGCGTGCCGTCGTTGGCCACATACACGGTAGGGGAGAAAAACGAACCTAGGGCCGCAAAGTCGTAGCTGCGGTCCTTCAGCTTATTCAGCTGGCGGTCGTAGTGCACGGCGTTCAGGGCCTTAATCTGCTCTTCGCGCGTTACGTAGCGGAAGGCTACCAGCTGCGTGCCATCGGGCGAGATGCTGATGCCAGGGCGCCGTTCGCGCGGGCCGCCTTCGGCTACCTTTTTAGACGGCAGTTTCTGGCCCGTTTTTAAGTCGATGGGCTGTACCAGCAGGTGTTGGCCGGTTTCATCCTTGTGGTGCAACACCACCAAAGCCTGCTGATCGTTGCGGGCAAAAGCCTCGAGGCTCTCGCCGGCGGCAACCGGAACCGCTGCCGACCACACTTTCTTCAAGTCGGCGTCGTAGCGCTCCACGGCGTACTCCGAGGCCGAGCGGTGGCTCAGGATGATAAAATCTTTGCTACCGGCTACGGGCAAGGTTTTCACGTGCACGCGCTGGTTGTAGGGGTCTTCGGTGTGCTCGGGCACGTAGGCAAACGGCGTGGAGCGCACGCGCTGCGCTTCGGCCGCGGGCGCTTGCAGGCACAAGCCAGCCGCCAAGAGCGCAACCGATAAGTGGAGAAAAGAAAAACGCACGGAATTAATTGGTTTAAAGAGGCTTGTAAGCAAGGCTAAAAAAACTTTCAACTCAAAGGTATCATTCTGCGCGCCGCCTCCGTACACGCCCCCGCTACCTAACGGTAGAAATCAGTTGTTCACGTTTTCTTAACCCGTTTTTTGTCACCCGTGGCTCATCTAAACGTTTGAGCCACCTAGGATTACCCGCCAACAAAGCGTAAATTTGCGACCCAATACCGCACTATCAGTCGGCCAAACTGATTGACGCATTTAAGCTTATCAGTGGGATCCTGCCAGCCAAGCCAACCGGGCTTGGCCAACGTTTAGGCCCAAATTTTGTAGGGGCCTGCTCCCTCCACCTGTCGATTGCTCACATGAAATCTTTTTTACAATTCGTAGTTCTGCTAGCCCTGGTTATTTTAGGTAAGCTTGTTAAGGAGCAAGCCAGCACATCGGTTGCTGCGGCGCCCCAGCCCACTTACCAACCCGTAAACTCGTTGCACGCCTTTTTTGCCCGGCAGGTAAGTTACTCCGAGGTGCAGAACGGCAACGCCCCCGTTCGAGCGACTACCGTCTCGATGAACTAACATCGCAAAACGGCTCCCGTAGCCGTTTTTTTATGCCCGTACTGCGGCGGCTTACTTTAGCTGATGCGGCTCCAGTTTACCGCCGTTGCCGGCAACGACTCGATGTGTCGGCGAATGTTCTGGTTTTCGGCTTTGGCTAGGTTGGGGTCGTCGTTGAGCAGTTCTTGTGCTGCCGCCCGCGATTCCGTCAGGATTTTCCCATCCTTAGCCAGGTCGGCCACTAGCAAATCGAGCACGCCGCTTTGTTGCGTGCCCATTAGGTCGCCGGGGCCGCGCAGCTTCAGGTCAATGTCGGCAATTTCGAAGCCGTTGTTCGTGCGCACCATGGTTTCGAGGCGCGTGCGCGAATCTTTGCTGAGCTTGTAGCCCGACATCAGAATGCAATAGCTCTGATCGGCACCCCGGCCCACGCGGCCGCGCAGCTGGTGCAGCTGCGAAAGCCCGAACCGCTCGGCCGATTCAATCACCATTACCGAAGCGTTGGGCACGTTTACGCCTACCTCGATAACAGTGGTAGCCACCATAATCTGGGTTTCGTTGCGCAGGAAGCGCTGCATTTCGTAGTCCTTGTCGGCGGCGCTCATGCGGCCGTGCACAATGCTCACCTTGTACTCCGGAAAAGCGCGGGTAATGCTTTCGTAGCCGTCAGTCAGGTCTTTGTACTCGGCCATGGTTTCGCTTTCCTCAATCAGCGGGTACACCACGTAGCACTGCCGACCCAGGCGAATTTGCTGGCGCATAAATTCGAACACCTTCAGGCGGTTCGAGTCGAAGCGGTGCACCGTAACGATGGGCTTGCGGCCGGCGGGCAGCTCGTCGATTACCGACACGTCCAGGTCGCCGTAGAGCGTCATGGCGAGCGTGCGAGGTATGGGAGTGGCCGTCATCACGAGCACGTGCGGAATTACGTGCGGGTTTTTCTGCCACAGCTTGGAGCGCTGCGCCACGCCAAAGCGGTGCTGCTCGTCCATAATCGTCAGCCCTAGGTTGCGGAACTGCACCACGTCTTCGAGCAGGGCGTGGGTGCCCACCAGCATGTGCAGCTCGCCCGAGCGCAACTGTTCGTGCAATACGCGCCGCTCCGAGGTGCGGGTGCTGCCTGTAAGCTTGCCAATCTTGATGCCGAGCATGTCGGCAAACTTCTTCAGGCCCTCGTAGTGCTGGTCGGCCAGGATTTCGGTAGGCGCCATCATGCACGACTGCGCACCGTTGTCGGCGGCAATCAGCATCGAGATAAACGCCACGATGGTTTTGCCCGAGCCCACGTCGCCCTGCAGTAGGCGGTTCATCTGCTTGCCGGCCGTGAAATCCTTGTAGATATCGTGAATTACCCGCTTCTGCGCCATCGTCAGATCGAAGGGCAGCACGTTCTTGTAGAAGTGCGTAAGCGTGGGCACCTTATCGAAGATTTGCCCGGCCAGCTCCACCTTTCGCTCGGTTTTCTGGCGCAGCAGCTTCAGCTGAATGTAAAACAGCTCCTCAAACTTCAGCCGGAAGCGGGCAGCCTGCAGCAAATCGGCACTTTGCGGAAAGTGAATTTGCTGCATGGCCTCGGCCTTGGGCATCAACGCGTAGCGCTGAATAAGCTCGCCCGAAAGCGTTTCGTGGAAGTGCGGCGCGGCCAGCTTCAGCAGCTGCGCCATCAGCTTGCCTATGCCCTTGGTATCGAGGTTGAAGTTGCGGAGCTTATCGGTGCTGGAGTACACCGGTTGCAAAAACGAGGCCCCGGGCTTCACTTCCGACACTTCCTCGAGCTCGGGGTGGGCTATCTGCGGCTTGCCATTGAACAACGTCGGCTTGCCGAAGACAATGTATTCCTGGTGGTTTTTCAGCCACTTCTCAAACCACTTCACGCCCTTAAACCACACCAGCTCTACCTCGCCGCTTGCATCTTGCGCTTTGGCCACGAGGCGCTGCTTGCGGCCTTCGCCCAGTAGCTCCTTGGTGCGCACGGTAGCCTTCACCTGCACCATGGGCAGGTCGTCGTGCAGGTCGCACACGTTGTAGAACTGCGTGCGGTCGAGGTAGCGGAAAGGGTAATGCTGCACCAAGTCGCCGTACGTGAACAAGTTCAGCTCTTTGGCCAGCACGTCGGCCCGCCGCGTATCCATACCGCGGAGCAGGGCAATTTTGGTGTTGAAGAAATTACTCATTGAGTCAATTATCAATGATGAGTGAACAATGAGCAATGGGTGGTCGTGATCCGAACCCATTGCTCATTGTTCACTCATCATTGTTCATTGATAATGCAGCGTATTGACGAGGTGTACGATGTCCTCTTTCACGTAGTCGATAACCGGGGCCAGCGAGTCGTTGGCTACGGCCGTGCGGAAATACAGCGCCCCCCGGAAGAAATGCTTGGTGGAGTCGGTGGTGTAGAACTGAAATTGGCTGGGCACTTCGCCACTTAACTCGAACACCGTCACTTGCTTGCCGTCGGGCGTTTTCAGCACGTTTTCCTCAATGGCCGAGGCTTTGATCTGGTGCTTGCCCGTGAGCTTGCGCGCATCCTCCAGCATCTTGTTAAAGAGCTTGGGGTTGTTCTGGATGTTGGTGTAGGTAATCTGTACGTTGGCGCGCAACGTGGGGTAGTTCACGTTGATCCAGTGCGGCTGAGCCAGGTACGATGAATCGCGCAAAATGCGGGCATGCTTCGAATACTCAAACCGGTACGGATGGCCAGCCGGCAGCTGCTGGTAAGCATGCGGCGGCAAATCGATGCGGTTGTAGCCTTTGGGCTTGGGCGTGTAATCGGGGGCAGTGTTGCAGCCCGAAAGCAGCAAACCGACAATTAGCAGCGCGCAGGAGGAGCGGAGCACAGGCAGCAGGAGAGAAGGTGACAAACCAAAATTACGCGAAGTAGTGCGGAGTACGCCCTAGGTACCCAGCCGCTAGTCGATACCAAGACGCTAGTCGATACCAAGAGCTAAACTTACCTAAGGCAACGACCCGGCCAAGCACATGCATCAACGCAAACCGCCCCAGCCAACGCATGACTGGGGCGGCTTATGCCAATGAACAGTGAGCTTAGAACGGCAGTTCGTTGAGCTCTGGCTCTTGGCGGAAGGTGTTTGGCTCGGCCGCATTGCTAGCTGAACCAGTGGCTTGATTACTCGGCTGCTCGTTGTGGCCGCGGCCGCCGCTGCCCAGCATCGTGATTTCGTCGGCCACAATTTCCGTTACGTAGCGGGTTTGCTGGTCTTTGTCTTGGTACTGGCGGGTGCGGATCTTGCCCTCCACGTACACCTGCTGGCCTTTTTTGATGTACTTCTCTACGGTTTCGGCCAGGCCACGCCAAGCCACCACGTTGTGCCACTCGGTGCGCTCCACGCGGTTGCCTTGTTTGTCCTTGTAGAACTCGTTGGTAGCCAAGCGGAACTGTGCTACCGTGCTGCCGCCCTCAAGGTGGCGCACTTCGGGGTCGGTACCTAGGTGGCCGATCAGGATAACTTTGTTTACGCTCGACATAATCTTCTGTTTGTCTTGTTGAAACGAGCAATCAACCGGTGCTAATTGCACTACAATATCTAAAATTATTAGCTAAAGAGCAAATGGCTTTAGTTGCGAAGAATGCCCTTTTTGTTCAGGTAATTGGAGATAATTACCGGCTTTGGCAATTCGTCCATTTGCTCGGCTGCATAGGCCTCTAGGCCAGTCTGCTTAAGCACGTCATCAGCAAGCGGCGCGTCCAACCAAAGTTCATGGAAACAGGCCTCCACCTTCTGGTGGCTAAGCGCGTGCCGCAATGCCGCTGCCGGCTCGCTCACGCGGTTGGTGGCAACCTGCGCACCTAGGGCTTCGAGTTCAGTTACAAGGGCCTGAGGGGGCAAGGCCGCCTCGGGCGTTTCGGTCAGGTAAAAATCGTAAAGGCTGTGCCAAATATCCTTGCCCGTACGTTTGCGCAGGTACACTTGCCCGCCGTAGCGCAGCACTAAGTAGTGGAAATAGCGCGTGCGGCCAGCTTTGGCTTTGCTCTTGACGGGTAATTGCTGCACCATGCCGTGCTGAAAAGCAAAGCACTGCTCGCGCACCGGGCAAAACAAGCAGTCGGGGTTGGTAGGCGTGCACTGAATGGCGCCGAACTCCATAATGGCCTGGTTGTAGTCGGCGGGCTCCTCCACCGAAATCAGCTGATCGGCCAAGTGCTGAAACTCTTTGCGCGCCGATGGCTGGGCAATGTCGGTGGTGAGGCCAAACACCCGCGCCAGTACGCGGTACACGTTGCCATCGAGCACCGCCACCCGTTCGCCAAACGCAAACGAAGCAATGGCGGCTGCCGTGTAGGGGCCTATTCCGCGCAACTTTACCAACCCGGCGTAGCTACCCGGAAACTGGCCGGCGTACTCGTTTACTACTTGCTGGGCCGTAATGCGCATGTTGCGAGCCCGGGAGTAGTACCCCAGGCCTTGCCATAGCCGCAACACCTCCTGCTCCGGCGCAGCGGCAAGGTCGTGCACGGTGGGGTAGGCCGCCAAAAAACGCTCGTAATAAGGCAGGCCCTGCTGCACGCGGGTTTGCTGTAAGATTATCTCCGACAGCCAGATAGCATACGGGTCTTGGGTATGGCGCCAAGGTAAGTCGCGGCGGTGCCGCGGGTACCAGTCCAATAATGCCTCGGCAAAAAACGGATGAGCTTGATGCGGCGAAGTGTTGATCAACGTGTTGATTATTAATATATTGCCATCAATAGCCTGTATTCACGGTATTTGGCAATTGCATTTGTAAAACCAAAAAACGGGACTACCTTTGTGGCCCGAAATGCCTACCGGGCAAGGGCTTACGGGTTTTTAACAGCTTTTTGCCTATTCTTTTTTTCACTTTTCAGGTTCCTAATACAGTGACCAAAGCAGAAGTAATTGCCGAGATTGCCGAGAAGACCGGCATTGAGAAAACCGACGTGTCTGCAACCGTTGAGGCTTTCTTCAAAGTGGTGAAGGATTCGATGGCCAACGGCAACAACATCTACGTGCGTGGCTTCGGTAGCTTCGTAAACAAGAAGCGGGCCCGGAAAGTAGCCCGTAACATTTCGAAAAATACCTCGATCATCATCGACGAGCACTTCATCCCGAGCTTCAAACCGTCGAAGACCTTCATCAGCAAAATCAAAAACAGCAAGAAGGTAAAAGAGCAGCCGGTACAGGCCTAAGGCTTAAAACCGCTCGGTTCTTTGTAAACTTGCCGGCGCCGCCGAGCTGGTCTGCCCCGAAAGCAGCAGCCCGGCGGCCGCCTTTTTCTTCTGCTTATGGCTACTGGCCGCTCTTCTTTTTCGCCCCAACTGCTCATTCTCATCCTGGCTGCCGCGGTGGTAGCAGGGTTGTTTTTGCTGCCCAAAGGTGTGGTGAAACCCAAGGAAGGCAAAGGCGAAGCCGCCCGCGATGCTGCGGCCACCAGCGCCCCCAATGGCGGTGGCCCCAACACCAACGGCTCCAAAACCGAAGCTTCCTCGGGGCCCGTGCCGGCCAGCCAGGGCGTTACGGCGCAGCAGCAGCCGCACACCATGGCCTCGGCCGAGCAACGCAAGGGCCTGAACACCCTTGTGGCTCGTTACCGGACGGCGCAGGGCGCTGCCAAGCTCACGGTAGCCACCGATCTGGCCAAGCAGTACCAATCGGTACAACGCTTCGACAGTGCTGGTTACTACTACGAGCAGGTAGCCCAAGCCAAGCCCGGTGAGCAAGCCTGGAAGCGCGCCGCAGATCAGTACTTCGAAGCCTACAGCTTTGCGGCTACCGAGGAGCGCGCCAAAATGCTAGGCGGCAAAGCCCGCGAGCTGTACGAGAAGGTGCTGAAGCAGAACCCCCAGAACCTTGATGCCAAAACGAACCTAGGGATGGCGCTGATGGCCAGCGAAAACCCCGTGCAGGGCATCATGATGCTGCGCGAGGTGCTGGCCGCCGACCCCAAGAACGAAAAGGCGCTTTACAACCTAGGAATTCTGGCATTGCAAAGCAACCAGCCTGATAAGGCAGTGGAGCGGTTTGAGGAATTGGCGAAGGTAAATCCCAAGAACGTGAACGGATTGTTCTACTTGGGCGTATCCTTGGCACAATCCGGCAAAAAGGAACAAGCCCGGCAGACTTTCCAAAAGGTCAAAAGCCTCAGCAACGACCCCGGGCTGCTGACCTCGGTAAACGAAGAACTCCAGAAACTATAGCGCAAGCTATTTTCGAAATCAACCACTTAACCTTAAACCATAAATCTCATGCCCTGCGGTAAAAAGAGAAAGCGTCACAAAATCGCCACCCACAAGCGGAAGAAGCGCCTGCGCAAAAACCGTCATAAGAAGAAGTAAGCCCGCGGGGGTTTGCTGGGCGCCCGCACGGCCGTAGGCCGGCACCGCGCCCTATGTTTCACCCCGCCGACTCCCGGGCGTGGCTTTGTGGTTACGTTCTCCCCGTGGAACTAGATAAGGGGGAAGCTGGTGCTCGTGCGCTGGCTTCCCTTCTTGGCTTATGCACGGGGCAGCGCTACCGCAAGCCCTCCCGGACAGCCGGCTAACCCCGAACTCCATTGAGTAACGAGTTAATCATTAATTCGACTCAGGAAGGCGAGCGGATTGCCCTGCTTCAGGACAAGCGGCTGATCGAGTATCACTTCGACCGCAACGACACCAACTACGCGGTAGGCGACATCTTTCTGGGCACCGTCAAGAAAGTAATGCCCGGCCTGAACGCCGCGTTTATTGATATCGGGTACCAGAAGGACGCCTTTCTGCATTACGGCGACCTAGGCGAGCAGTTCCAGACGCTGGCCAAGTGGACGCGCCTGGTGCACTCCGGCAAAGCGCCGGTAGCGCACCTCAAGGGCTTCCCGCGCGATGCCGCCCTCGAAAAGGTCGGCAAGATGGCCGACGTGGTAAAGAAGGGCCAGCAAATGCTGGTACAAATCGTAAAGGAGCCGATTTCCACGAAGGGTCCGCGCCTTTCCTCCGACTTATCCATGGCCGGGCGCTACCTCGTGCTCATGCCTTTCTCCGACACCATTTCGGTGTCGAAGAAGATTGTAAGCCGGGCCGAGCGCGAGCGGCTTAAGCGCCTGATTGCCTCCATTAAGCCCGATGGCTTCGGCGTGATTATTCGCACCGTAGCCGAAGGCCGCGACGTGGCCGAGCTCGACCGCGACATGACCAACATGGTGGCCATGTGGGAGCAGCTCTACCAAAACCTGCGCAACGCCAAGCCCAACGATAAGGTGCTGGGCGAGTTGGGCCGTACGTCGTCGATGCTGCGCGATATGCTCAGCGACTCGTTCGACGCCATCCACGTTGACTCGCAGGAGCTATTCGACGAGTTGCGCACTTACCTGCAGCAGATTGCTCCCGATAAAGTAGACTTGCTGAAGCTGTACTCGGGCAAGACGAAGATTTTTGAGCAATTCGAGATTGAAAAACAGCTCAAAACCCTCTTCGGCAAAACCGTTACGGTGCCCGGCGGTGGTTACCTCGTTATCGAGCACACCGAGGCGCTGCACGTTATCGACGTAAACTCGGGCAACAAAAGCAACCAGCAGAGCGACCAGGAAGCCACCGCGTTGATGGTGAACCTGGCGGCTGCCAAGGAAGTGGCCCGCCAGCTGCGTTTGCGCGATATGGGCGGCATCGTCGTGGTCGACTTCATCGACATGCGCTCTGGCGACAGCCGCAAGAAGGTAGAAGACACGGTGCAGCAAATCATGGCGCGCGACCGGGCCAAATTCACCATTCTGCCCATCACCAAGTTTGGCCTGCTGCAGATTACGCGGCAACGCGTGCGCCCCGAGCAGAACATTATTACTACCGAGGTGTGCCCCACCTGCGGCGGCACCGGCAAGATTACCGCCTCCATTTTGGTTACCGACGAAATCGACCTAAGCATCGATGAGTTGTTGGTGAACCAGAACCACGCCGGCCTCACTTTGTACGTGCACCCCTTCTTGCACGCTTACTATACCAAAGGGTTGGTAAGCAAGCAAATGAAGTGGTACCTGAAGTACTACAAATGGGTGAAGGTGGTGAAGGATACCAGCCTTGGCCTCACCGACTACCGCATTCAGGACGAACGCGGCGAGGACATTGAGCTGCACAGCCGCGCGGCCGAGCTGAACAGCCTGCAAGACCGCGACGACGAAACGGATGATTAGTAGTTGGTATTGAGTACTTAGTAGTAAGTGCCACAACATCAATTAACTCGGGCAATGCCCCGCCCGAAACGCCGACGCCCCCACCGTTCTGTACCTGGAACGGTGGGGGCGTCGGCGTTTCGGGCGGGTTAGTAGCGAACTACATTTGTTCAGTGCTAGCTACCAACTAAAACTTCAGCCCTAGGTCGAGCGCAACTTCGTTGTTCTTGAAGGTGATGTCCTTGAGCTTGCGGGTGTTGTCGAAGTACCGCTCGATGTTGAACAAACCGCGGTGGTACGATACGCCGGCGAATACCTTGGTGCTTTGGCCCACCTGGTACTCCACACCTAGGCCGCCCAATAAGGCCGCATCGGGCACGATGAAGTGGCTCGAAGCTTTGGTTTCGTTGCCGGTGGAGGGGTCGGTGTAGAACTTGTTGCCGTTGATGCGCGAAGCCACCCGCGCGTTGGCCGTGCCGCCCACTTGGAAGTAAAGTTTGGTATCGGTGGTGATTTCGTTCGTAAACAGCTTCAGCGTAACCGGAATCTCGAGGTACTGCAGGCCGATCTTTTGCTTCTGGGTAGAGAGGCTGTTGTCGGTGGGCGAGTTTTCGGTGAGGTAGCGTACGTTGCCGCCTTTAAAGGTGAGGTTCAGGCCGGTGCTGAAGGCGTAATTCTCGCCGAAAAAGTAATCGACAACCACGCCGCCGCCGATGCCGGCGCGGCTGCCGTCGCTCTGAAAGTTGCGCTCGGTGGGCGAGCTAACGCGCAGGCTTGTAATGGAGGGAGAGACTTTCAGCCCGATTTCTATCTGGGCCGACGCATTGGTGGCTACGCCGCCCAAGAGCAGGGCCAGCGCCAACATCGTTTTTTTCATATGAAAGGACACGCTTAACAGCCGCAACGCGTTGCTACAGCCAACCGGGCACGCGGGCCCGGCGTTTTATCTAATTTCGCCTTAAATATAAAGTTCCCCTGCTACCCATCATGCCCTTTCCGCGTTTGCGCCTTTGGCTGAGCACCCCGGTGCTGGCCGCCACGCTGCTGTTGTCGGTTGCTTGCAACCGAGGTGAAAAGTGTGAGATGTCGCCGGAGGTTGCCCGCGTGGCAGCGCCGGTGCAGCTTGAGCGGCTGGAAACCCAGTTTTTCAAGATCCGAACCCCGGCCGACGCTCAACAGTTTCTGAACCGAAACCCGCTTTTTGCGCGCCACTTTTTGCAGCGCCGGCAGTACCCATCGGATGCCATTTTGCAGCAGGCGTTGGTGCGGCTGGCTACCAACCCCGGGTTGCAAAAGCTCGGGCAGCAAGCCGATACCACCTTCCGCAACACCGAGCAGTGGCAGGGCGATTTGCAGCGCATGTTTCAGCACGTGCGCTACTATTTTCCTGACTTTAAGGTACCGCAGGCCAAAACCTTTGTGAGCGGCCTCAGCCAGGATGTGTTTGCCAATGACAGCCTGCTGGTTATCAGCACCGACTTCTTCGTGGGGCCCAAGGCCGTGTACCGGCCCAACGTGCCCAATTACATCCTGCGCCGCTACCGCACCGAGTACGTGTTGCCCACCGTGGCCCTGGCAGTTTCGAGCAAGTACAACAAGAAGGAGCTAACGAGCAACACCATGCTCGGCGAGATGATACAGGGCGGCAAGGCACTCTACTTCGCCGAAAGGGTGCTGCCTTGCACCGACGACTCTTTGCTAGTGGGTTTTCCCGGCAAAGATTTGCAGAACGTGCACTTCAACGAGGCCAGAATCTGGGGGCATTTTCTGGAGAAGAACCTGCTCTACAACACCTCGCCTTTCCAGATTCAGAAGTACGTGGGCGAGCGGCCCAACGTACCCGAAATCGACAAAACCTGCCCCGGCCGTATTGGCCTGTGGCTAGGCTGGCAAATTGTGCGCAAGTACATGGCCGAGCACCCCAACGTAACGCTGGCTCAGCTCATGGCCATGAAAGATCCGCAGCGCATCCTCACCGAGTCGCGCTACCGGCCTAGGCCCAAGGATTAGTGAAGACGGAAGAATGAGAAAAAAGCGGGCGTATCCGGTTGGACAACTACCTTGTGGTTGGTGAAGATGGAAGAATAAGGAGTGCAGAACGGCCAGCAAGCCCGATTTGCTCCTCATTCTTCCTTTTTCATTCTTCATTAAACCTATGCACATCGCCGTTTTCAGCCAATACCACACCAACCCCGATTGCCCAGCTACCAGTCGGCACTACTCGTTGCTGGCGCACATTGCCCGGCGGCACCGCGTTACGCTCATCACCACCAACACGTGGGAGCCGCAGCGCCTAACGCACGAGTACCCGTGGTTGCCCGAGGGGGTGGAGATGCTGGCGGCCGACATACCGTACCACAACCGCATGGGCGTGGCGGCGCGCGGCTGGGCCTTTGTGCGGTACATGGCCCATGCGTGGCGGCAAGGCCGGCGCATACCTAGGCCCGATGTGATTTGGGGAATATCTACACCGCTCTCAGCGGCTTGGGTAGCTGGCAAAGTAGCGCAGCAGCGCCGCGTGCCGTGGGTGTTTGAGGTGCAGGATTTGTGGCCGACGTTCCCTATTGAAATGGGAGCGGTGCGGAACCGTTTGGCCCAACGCCAGCTGTACGCCGCCGAGCGCGGCCTCTACGAGCAGGCGCGGCACATCATCACCCTCTCGCCGGGTATGACGGATTATGTGCGGCACCTAGGGATAGGGGAGGAGAAGGTGAGCACCATCCTGAACGGCACCGACCTCGACCAAGCCGCCCAAGCTACGCCCAACGTGGCAGCAAACTTGCGCCGGCAGTACAGCCTGGAAGGCCGCCCCGTGGTGCTGTACGCCGGTACGTTCGGGCGGGCCAACGATATACCCACACTGGTGCAAGCCGCTGAAGCGCTGCACCAAATGCAGCCCGATGCGGTGTGGTTGTTTATGGGCCACGGCTATTACGAGCCGCTGATACGCGAGGCGGCCGCGCGCTGCGCAGCCATTCGGCTGGTGCCGCCGCAGCCTAGGCACCAAGTGTTTGCGTGGCTAGCCGCCGCCGATGTGTCGGTGGTTTCCTTCATCAACTTGCCGGTGCTCGATACCAACTCCCCGGCCAAGTTCTACGACAGCCTTGCGGTTGGTACACCCGTGGTGGTAACTAATCCGGGCTGGACCAAACAATTTGTGGAAGAGCACCGCTGCGGTTGGTACGTGCCCGCCGAGCAACCTAGGGCCTTGGCCGAGCATTTGCACCGCGCCCTAGGTGCTAAAGCCGAACTTAGCGCGGCCGGGCAGCGCGGGCAAGAGGTAGCCCGATTGTTATTCGACCGCCAGCAGCTAGCCGCGCAGGTTCAGCAGATACTCGAGCGAGCGGCTGGCTAAACTGGAGCTACAATCGGCTCCAGCGTGGGCTGCACCTTATCGGCGAAGTACTTGCAGAAATCGGTAAGCGGGCACTGCAGGCACTTGGGGTTGCGCGCCACGCAGACGTAGCGGCCGTGCAAAATCAGCCAATGATGGGCTTTCGGAATTAGCTCCTGGGGGGTGTATTTCACCAAGCCCTTCTCCACGGCCAGCGGCGTAGTGGCCGTACGCGGCACCAAGCCCAGGCGGTGCGCCACCCGAAACACGTGCGTATCAACCGCCATGGCGGGTTGGTTGTAGATAACCGACACAATCACGTTGGCCGTTTTGCGGCCCACGCCGGGCAGCAGCTGCAGGTCCTCGAGCCGGTCGGGCACTTCGCCGCCAAACTTCTCCACCAGCATCTTGCCCAGGCCGGCCAAGTGTTTGGCTTTGTTGTTGGGGTACGATACGCTGCGGATAAACGGAAACACCTCCTCGGCCGAGGCAGCAGCGAGGTGCTGCGGCGTCGGGAAGTGTTCGAACAGAGCGGGCGTAATCAGGTTCACGCGCTTGTCGGTGCATTGCGCGCTGAGCACCACGGCCACCAGCAGCTCGTAAGGGCTGCGGTAGTGCAGCTCGGTTTCGGGCTCCGGAAAGTGGGTGGTGAAATAGGCCAGAAAACGGCGAAACCGCTCGGCCCGGGGCATAGAAGCGCTGGGCACAGGCGGTTTAGCTCGAGCGCATGAAGGTGCGCGAATACTGCAAAATGTTATCGACGGCGCGGTCCGAGGGCCCGTGTTGCAGGGCATCGAGCAGGCGCTGGGCCTGGAGCAGGTCGGCGCAACGCGCGGCCAAGTCGGCGTCGTGCAGCAGGGCTTGCTCTATACTTTGGGTCTCCTTAGCCGGCAATTCGTTGTACACATACCGGAGCAGGGTCTCGTGGGTAAAGGTTTTGATCATAGAAGACGGGTTGCGCGGCCATTTTCTTCCGCAGGTTGATGAGCGCGTAGCGCATACGACCTAGCGCCGTATTGATGCTCACCCCCGTTGCATCGGCAATCTCCTGAAAGCTCATGTCGCCGTAATGACGCATAATGAGCACTTCCTTCTGCGCGGCCGGCAGCTCTTGTATTAACTCCCGAAGATGGCTATAGGTTTCCTCGCGGGTCATGGAGGCGTCTACACCTTCTTCGGCCAACGACAACGAGTTGAACGCGTGGCCGGTGGCATCGAGGTTTAGCTGCGGGTTGCGCTTCTGGCGACGGAAAAAGT